>JBBRAN010000012.1:0-81249 GCA_038206695.1 Hyphomicrobiales bacterium
GCTGGTCGAGCGGAGCGGCATTCCTTTCCTGCCGATGAGCATGGCCAAGGGCCTGCTGCCCGACACCCATCCGCAGTGCGCCGGTGCGGCGCGTTCGACGGTGCTGAAAGATAGCGACGTCGTGATGCTGATCGGCGCGCGTCTCAACTGGTTGCTGTCGCACGGCAAGGGCAAGGCCTGGGGCGAGGCGCCGAAGAAGTTCGTTCAGATCGACATCGAGCCGAAGGAAATGGACAGCAACGTCGAGATCGTCGCTCCCGTTGTCGGCGACATCGGTTCCTGCGTTTCCGCGCTGCTCGAAGGTATGGGCAACAAGTGGCCGGCTCCGCCCGCCGACTGGACCGTCGCTATCAGCAAGAAGCGCGAGGAGAACGTCGCCAAGATGGCGCCGCGGCTGATGAACAACAACGTACCGATGGACTACCACGGCGCGCTCGGCGTGCTGCGTACCATCGTCAAGGAGCGACCGGACGCCATCCTAGTCAACGAAGGAGCCAACACGCTCGACCTCGCGCGCGGCGTCATCGACATGTACCAGCCGCGCAAGCGCCTCGACGTCGGCACCTGGGGCATCATGGGCATCGGCATGGGTTATTCGATTGCCGCGGCGATCGAGACCGGCAAGCCGGTGCTCGCCATCGAAGGCGACAGCGCGTTCGGCTTCTCCGGCATGGAGGTCGAGACCATCTGCCGTTACAAGTTGCCGGTCTGCGTCGTCATCTTCAACAATGACGGCATTTATCGCGGCACCGACGTCAACAACGTCAGTTCGGACCCGGCGCCGACCGTGTTCGTCAAGGGCTCGCGCTACGACAAGATGATGGAGGCGTTCGGCGGCGTCGGCGTCAATGCCACGAGCCCCGACGACCTAAAGCGCGCGGTCAACGCCGCAATGGACTCCGGCAAGCCGACCCTTATCAACGCGGTGCTTGATCCGGCGGCGGGCAGCGAGAGCGGCCGGATCGGCAATCTTAATCCGCAGAGCAAGCTCACGAAGAAAAAGTAGATCACATCGGCCGCCGGGGCGGCCGACTCTCATTTAGGGTCAGATGACAGCAAAAATTCGGGTGTGAGGGAGACGGCAATGGCAAAAAGCAAAAAGCAAAAAGCGAAAACCAAGTCGGCGTCCAAAAGGGTCATGAAGCTGAAATCGAAGAAGCCGGCCGCCAAGGCAACGGCGAGCGGCAACATGCCAAAACCTTCGTCGAAGCCCTATGGCAAGGACGGCAAGGCGCTTTCGGGCGTGCGTATTCTCGACTTCACGCATGTCCAGTCCGGCCCGACCTGCACGCAGTTGCTGGCATGGCTCGGCGCCGACGTCATCAAGGTCGAACGTCCCGGCATCGGCGACATCACGCGCGGGCAATTGATCGATGTCAAAGGCGCGGATTCGCTGTATTTCACGATGCTCAACCACAACAAGCGTTCAATCACCATCGACAGCAAGCACCCGCAGGGCAAGCGCGTGCTCGATGCGCTGATCAAATCGTGTGACGTGCTGGTCGAGAATTTCGCGCCTGGCGCGCTGGACCGCATGGGACTGACCTGGGAACACATCCACAAGCTCAACCCGCGCATGATCGTCGCTTCGGTGAAGGGCTTCGGCCCGGGACCGTACGAAGACTGCAAGGTCTATGAGAACGTTGCGCAGTGCACCGGCGGCTCGGCCTCGACCACTGGCTTTCGCGACGGGCCGCCGCTCGTCACCGGCGCGCAGATCGGCGACAGCGGCACCGGGCTGCACCTTGCGCTGGGCATCGTTTCGGCGCTCTACCAGCGCGCCCGCACCGGCCGCGGCCAGAAAGTCCTCGCCGCCATGCAGGACGGCGTACTCAATTTGTGCCGCGTCAAGTTGCGCGATCAGCAACGTCTGAAAGCCGGACCGCTGCGCGAATACAGCCAGTTCGGCGAAGGCCTCCCGTTCGGCGATGCGACGCCGCGTGCCGGCAACGATTCCGGCGGCGGCCAGCCGGGCTGGATTCTAAAATGCAAAGGCTGGGAGACCGACCCCAACGCCTATATCTATTTCATTACCCAAGCTCCGGTCTGGGAGGCGATCTGCGACATCATCGGTGAACCGACCTGGAAGACCGATCCGGAATATGCCAAGCCGGCCGCGCGTCTGCCTAAGCTCAAGGCGATATTCGCGCGTATCGAGCAGTGGACCATGACCAAGACCAAGTTCGAGGTCATGGAAATCTGCAATGCGGAGGACATCCCGGTCGGACCGATCCTGTCGATGAAGGAAATCGCCGAGGATCAATCGTTGCGCAACACCGGCACGGTGGTCGAGGTCGATCACCCGAAACGCGGCAAATATCTTACGGTCGGCAATCCGATCAAAATGTCCGACAGTATTTCGGAAGTGACGCGCTCGCCGCTGCTGGGCGAGCACACCGACGAGATCCTCAAGGACGTGCTCGGTTTCAAGGCCGGCGAGATCACTGAGATTAAAAATTCCGGCGCCTTGAGCGCGCCGAACAAAGAAGAGAAAGCCGCGTAAGGGGAGCGTTTTCAATGCGTATCGTCGTTCATGGCCAGCAGGCCTTCGGTAAGGCCGTGCTCGAGGCGCTGCTTAAGCGCGGCGAGAACGTCGTCGCGGTCTATGTCGCGCCGGAGAAACCCGGCGCCAAGGTCGACCCGCTGAAAGAGGCCGCGCTTGCCGCCAAGCTGCCGATCTATCAGCCCGACAGCTACAAAAAGCCCGAGGTGGTCGAGCAGTTCAAGGCGCTCAAGCCCGATCTCCAGGTGATGGCCTTCGTCACTTTGTTCGTGCCGGAAGAATTCCTCAACGTGCCGACGCATGGCTCGATCCAATATCACCCGTCGCTGTTGCCGGCCTATCGCGGCGCCAGCGCCATCAATTGGCCCATCATCAAGGGCGAAAAGGAAACCGGACTGTCGATTTTCTGGCCCGACAACGGGCTCGATACCGGCGACGTCCTGGTTCAGAAGAAAACACCGATTTCGGACACTGACACCCTTGGCACCGTCTATTTCGATCGGCTGTTTCCAAAGGGCGTCGAGGCGATGCTGGAGGGTGTCGATCTGGTGAAGTCCGGCAAAGCACCCCGCGTCAAACAAGACGAATCAAAAGCCACCTATGAAGGCCGCTGCGGCCCCGGCAACGCCAGGGTCGATTGGGGCAAGCCGTGGCAGCAGATCGACCGGCTGATCCGCGGCTGCAATCCGGCGCCGGGCGCCTGGACGACGCTCGACGGCAAGACGGTGAAAATTTTTGATGCCAAGCCGCTGCCGGCCAAGGACCCGAAGGGCATCGCCGGCAAGCTCGGCGAGATCGTCGCGGTCGATGGCGAAGGCGTCACCGTGGTGTGCGCCGACGGCCGCTTCAAGATCACCCGCGTGCAGCCCGCCGACGGCAAGAAGATCGAAGCCGGCGAGTGGGCGACGTCCGCCAATCTGGCGACTGGAAAAATTCTCGGCTGATTTAACAATTTTGGAAACGGAATCGACATGCCCGCCTCGCAACATCAGAACCCGAAGTCCGATATCGAGATCTCGCAGGCCGCCAAGAAGCGGCCGATCCTCGATATCGCCAAGGAAAAGCTCGGCATCGCCGCGGAAAATCTCGATCCCTACGGTCACTTCAAGGCCAAGGTTTCGATGGAGTACATCAATTCGCTCAAGGGCAAAAAGGACGGCAAGCTCATTCTGGTGACGGCGATTTCGCCGACGCCGGCGGGCGAGGGCAAGACCACCACCACGGTCGGCCTCACCGATGCGCTCAATCATATCGGTAAGAAAGCGATGCTGTGCCTGCGCGAGCCCTCGCTCGGGCCTTCGTTTGGCATGAAAGGCGGCGCGGCAGGCGGCGGTTATGCCCAGGTCATCCCGATGGAGGACATCAACCTCCATTTCACCGGCGACTTCCACGCCATTACCTCGGCGCACAATCTGCTCTCGGCGCTGATCGACAACCATATCTATTGGGGCAATGCGCTCGGCATTGACAGCCGTCGCGTCGCTTGGCGTCGCGTCATGGACATGAACGACCGTGCGCTGCGCGAAATCGTGTGCTCGCTCGGCGGCGTCGCCAACGGTTACCCGCGCGAAGCCGGGTTCGACATCACGGTGGCCTCGGAAGTGATGGCAATTTTCTGCCTCGCCAAGGACCTCGAAGACCTCAAGACCCGGCTGGGCAACATCATTGTTGGCTACACGCGCGACCGCAAACCGGTGCGTGCCCAGGAATTGCACGCCCACGGCGCGATGGCCGCGCTGTTGAAGGACGCGATTGCGCCCAACCTGGTGCAGACGCTGGAAGGCACGCCCGCCTTCGTTCACGGCGGTCCGTTCGCCAATATCGCGCATGGCTGCAACTCCGTCTCGGCGACCACGACGGCGCTCAAGCTCGCCGACTACGTCGTCACCGAAGCCGGCTTCGGCGCCGACCTCGGCGCCGAGAAATTCCTCGACATCAAGTGCCGCAAGGCCGGCCTCAAGCCGGATTGCGTCGTCGTGGTCGCGACGATCCGGGCGCTCAAGATGCACGGCGGTGTCAAGAAAGAAGACCTCAAGAAGGAAAACCTCAAGGCGCTTGAAGCCGGCATGTCGAACCTGCAGCGTCACATCGAGAACCTCAAGAAATTCAACCTGCCGGCGGTCGTCTCGATCAACCGCTTCTCCGCCGACAGCGACGCTGAGATCAAGCTGGTCGAGGAGAAGTGCAAAGCGCTCGGCGTTCAGGCGCTGATGGCCGACCATTGGGCGATGGGCGGCGAGGGCGCCGCCGATGTGGCGCGCGCGGTCGTCAAAACCATCGACGAGGGCAAAGCGAACCTCAAGCTGCTCTATCCCGACGACATGCCGCTGTTCGAGAAAATCCGCACCATCGCCAAGGAAATCTACCGCGCCGATGACGCGACTGCCGAGAAGTCGATCAAGGATCAGCTCAAGCAGTGGGAAGACATGGGCTTCGGCAAGCTGCCGGTCTGCATCGCCAAGACGCAGTATTCGTTCTCGACCAATCCGGACGCCAAGGGCGCGCCGACCGGCTTCAACATTCCGGTGCGCGAAGTGCGGCTGTCGGCTGGCGCGGAATTCGTCGTGGCGATCTGCGGCGAGATCATGACGATGCCTGGCTTGCCGAAGGTGCCGTCGGCGGATTCAATCGATGTGAAGGACGGACGGATCACCGGCCTGTTCTAGCGCGGTCGGTAAAAATGCGCTCGGCTTGCGGCCACGCGTTTTGTCCGGTTCAAAGGGCTTTGCTCGAAGTGCGAGAGATCGATGAGTGTGACTGACCAGCCGCCGGCCCTCGGCTCTCCAGCGCGGACTGGACGCCGCCGGCCGCCGCGCAAGCCGAAGGGGCGCCAGGTCGAGCCGGACGCGCTCGAGGAAGTGCGCGCGCTGCTGACCGACCGGCCGCGGCGGCGCGATTTGCTGATCGAGCATCTGCATCTCATTCAGGACAAATACGGCCATCTGTCCGCGGCGCACCTCACCGCGCTGGCCCAGGAAATGAAGCTCGCGCTTACCGAAGTCTATGAAGTTGCGACGTTTTACGCGCATTTCGACGTGGTGAAGGATGCGCCGCCCCCGCCCGTTACTGTGAGAGTTTGCGATTCTTTGTCATGCGCCATGGCGGGCGCCGACAGGCTCTTAGAAGGCCTCAAGCTCGGCGCCGAGGTGCGGGTTGTCCGCGCGCCCTGCATGGGAGCATGCGACCGAGCACCGGTCGTCGCGGTCGGCCACGTTCAGGTCCATCACGCGACGTTGCAGGCCGTTGCCGCCGCGGCCAAGGCGAAGCCGCACGCGCACCCCTGGCACGACCACATCGGTCTCGACGCCTACCGCAAGGCCGGCGGCTACGCGCTGCTCGGCGAATGCCTCGCGGGCAAGCGCACGCGCGACGATCTCATCAAGATCGTCGGCGACGCCGGTCTGCGCGGGCTGGGCGGCGCCGGGTTTCCGACTGGCCGCAAATGGTCGCTGGTGCGCGCCGAGCCTGCGCCGCGCCTGTTCGCGGTCAATGCCGACGAGGGCGAACCCGGCACCTTCAAGGACCGCTTCTATCTCGAGCGCGACCCGCATCGTTTCCTCGAGGGCATGCTGATCGCCGCCTGGGTGGTCGAGGCGGCAGACACCTACATCTATATCCGCGACGAATATCCGGAACTGCGCCTGATGCTGCTCGACGAGATCGCAAAGCTTGAGGAAGCCGAGCTGTCGCCACATACGAGGATCCACCTGCGCCGCGGCGCAGGCGCTTATATCTGCGGCGAAGAATCCGCCATGATCGAATCGATCGAAGGCAAGCGCGGCCTGCCGCGCCACCGGCCGCCTTACCTCGCGCAAGTCGGCCTGTTCGGCCGGCCGACGCTGGAGCAGAACGTCGAGACGCTGTACTGGATCCGCGACATCGTCGAGAAGGGCGCCGAGTGGGCGACAGCGCAGGGCCGCCACGAGCGCAAGGGCTTCCGCAGCTTCTCGGTGTCGGGCCGGGTCAACGATCCCGGCGTCAAGCTGGCGCCGGCCGGCGTCACGGTGCGCGAACTGATCGACGAATTCTGCGGCGGCATGGCCAAGGGTCACGCCTTCAAGGCCTATTTGCCCGGCGGCGCCTCCGGCGGCATCCTGCCGGCATCGATGGCGGACCTGCCGCTCGACTTCGGCACGCTGGAGAAATACGGCTGCTTCGTCGGCTCGCACGCCGTCGTCATCCTGTCCGACAAGGACGATATGAAGGCGGTCGCGCTCAATTTGATGAAGTTCTTCGAGGACGAGAGCTGCGGCCAGTGCACGCCGTGCCGGGTCGGCACCGAGAAGGCCGTCAAATTGATGGCGAGCGGGCCGTGGAACGAGAGCCTGCTGGAAGAGCTATCGACCGCGATGCGCGACGCCTCGATCTGCGGCCTCGGCCAGGCGGCGTCGAACCCGCTCACTTGCGTACTGAAGCATTTTCCCGCCGAACTCAAGACGCCCCTCGGCAGTTGGTGACATCATGACCGACATCAAAAAGCCGGCCGGTTACGGCCAAGACAACGAGCAAGTCAATAAGCAGGCCAACAAGGGCGCCGCCGGCGGCGATAACAAGAACGCCGGCAGGCCAGGCGTCGTGCATAGCGGTCCGGTCGATACCGTCGACGGCGCGGGGAAGGGCGGCAAGACCGTCAGCTTCCTGATGGACGGCAAGCCGGTCAGCGCAGGCCACGGCGAGACGATCTGGCAAGTCGCCCATCGTCTCGGCATCGAAATTCCGCACCTTTGCTACACGCCCGAGCCGGGCTACCGCGCCGACGGCAATTGCCGCGCCTGCATGGTCGAAATCGAAGGCGAGCGGGTGCTGGCGGCAAGCTGCATCCGCAAGCCGGCCGAGGGCATGAAGGTCAACGTCTCCAATCACCGTGCTCAAACCGCGCGCAAAATGATCTTCGACCTGCTGGTGTCCGATCAGCCGGAGCGCGCCACCTCGCACGATCCGCAGTCGAAATTCTGGGCCTGGGCCGAAACGATGGGCGTCGAAGTCGGCCGCTTTCCCGAGCGCGCCAAAATGCCATCGCCGGACCGCAGCCACCCAGCGATGGCGGTCAATCTCGACGCCTGCATTCAGTGCAATCTGTGCGTTCGCGCCTGCCGCGAAGTTCAGGTCAATGACGTCATTGGCATGGCCGGACGCGGCATCAATGAAAAGATCGTGTTCGACTTCGACGATCCGATGGGTAATTCGACCTGCGTCGCCTGCGGCGAATGCGTGCAGGCGTGCCCGACCGGGGCATTAATGCCGTCGTCGCTGCTCGACGCAAAAAACGTCCGCACCGAATTCGAGGATCGCAAGGTCAACAGCGTCTGCCCGTATTGCGGCGTCGGCTGCCAGCTCACCTACAACATCAAAAACGACAAGCTGATTTCCGTCACCGGCAAGGAAGGCCCGGCCAACGAGAACCGGCTGTGCGTCAAAGGCCGGTTCGGCTTCGACTATGTCAGTAATCCGCAGCGCCTTTTGAAGCCGATGATCCGCAAGGATAACGTGCCGAAAGTGCCGCATGAGGAAATCGATCCGTCCAACCCGTGGACGCATTTTCGCGAGGCGACCTGGGACGAGGCGCTTGAGCGCGCCGCATCCGGCCTGAAGAAAATTCGCGACCGTGATGGCCCGGACGCGTTGGCCGGCTTCGGCTCAGCGAAATGCTCGAACGAAGAGGCTTACCTGTTCCAGAAACTGGTGCGCGCCGGATTCGGCACCAACAATGTCGATCACTGCACGCGGCTGTGCCACGCCTCCTCGGTCGCGGCGCTGCTCGAAGGCGTCGGCTCCGCCGCGGTGTCGGCCACTTTCAACGAGGTCAAAAATTCCGACCTAATGATCGTGATCGGCGCCAATCCGACGGAAAATCATCCGGTCGCAGCCACCTTCTTCAAGCAGGCCGCCAAGCGCGGCGCCAAACTGGTGGTGATGGATCCGCGCGGTCAGGCGCTTAAGCGCCACGCCTGGAAGATGATGCAGTTCAAGAACGGCACCGACGTGGCGATGCTCAACGCCATGCTCAACGTGATCGTCACGGAGAACCTCTACGACAAGCAATACGTGCAGACTTACGTCGAAGGCTTCCCGGCGTTCGCGGAATCGATCAAGGAGTTTACGCCCGAGGAGATGGAGCCGATCTGCGGCATCGACGCCGGGACGCTCCGTGAGGTGGCGCGCAGTTATGCAAGGGCGCAAAACGCCATCATCTTCTGGGGCATGGGGGTGTCGCAGCACACCCACGGCACCGACAATGCGCGCTGCCTGATCGCGCTCGCCTTGATCACAGGCCAGATCGGCCGGCCCGGCACCGGCCTGCATCCCCTGCGCGGCCAGAACAACGTACAGGGCGCCTCCGACGCCGGCCTCATCCCAATGTTTTTCCCCGATTACCGCTCGGTGGAAAATCCGGAATACCGGGCGCAGGTCGAGAACCTGTGGGGCACCAAGCTGCCGCCCAAGAAGGGCCTCACCGTGGTCGAGATCATGGACGCGGTGCACGCCGACCAGATCAAAGGCATGTACATCCTTGGCGAAAACCCGGCGATGTCGGATCCAGACCTGAACCACGCGCGCGCGGCGCTTGCGCATCTCGAATGCCTGGTAGTGCAGGACCTCTTCCTCACGGAAACCGCGGTCTATGCCGACGTCGTGCTGCCGGCGTCGGCCTGGCCGGAAAAAGACGGCACCGTCACCAACACCAACCGCCAGGTGCAGATGGGCCGCGCCGCGCTGCCACTGCCGGGCGACACCCGGCTCGACTGGTGGATCACGCAAGAGATCGCCAAGCGCATGGGGCTGAAGTGGAATTACCAGGAGCCAAGTGAGATCTATACCGAGATGGCCTCGCTGATGCCGGCGCTCGACAATATCTCGTGGGAGCGCGTCGCGCGCGAGGATGCCGTGACCTATCCGGCGGACGCGCCGGACAAACCGGGCCGCGACGTGGTGTTCGACAAGGGCTTTCCGCGTCCGGGCGGCTTCGGCAAGCTGGTGGCGGCGAAGCTTGTGCCGCCCGACGAGACGCCGGACCACGACTACCCGTTCATCCTAACGACCGGGCGCCAGCTCGAGCATTGGCACACCGGCGCGATGACCCGCCGCGCTAGCGTGCTGGACGCCATCGAGCCGGAGGCGACCGCCTCGGTGTCGCGCGGCACGATCGAGAAGCTCGGCATCAAGCCCGGCGATATGATCCGCGTCGCGACGCGGCGTGGCACAATCGAGCTCAACTCGCGCCAGGACGACGGCATACCCGACGGCGTGGTGTTCATCCCGTTCGCGTTCTTCGAGGCGGCGGCCAATCGCTTGACCAATCCGGCGCTCGATCCGTTCGGCAAGATTCCGGAATTCAAGTATTGTGCGGCCCGGATCGAGGCGATCCGTCCGCAGCGCGAGGCAGCGGAGTAGGCGGCCTTTCCACATGAGGCCGCCTAAGATTTCTTCTCCTTGAAATACGGCTCGACCTTGCCCTTGAGCATAATGGTCAGCGGGTTGCCGTGGCGATCGACGGCCTTGCCGGCGGCGACGCGGATCCAGCTTTCGCTGACGCAGTATTCCTCGACGTTGGTTTTCTCCTTGTCGTCGAAGCGGATGCCGATGTCGCGTTCCAGTAGCGCCGCGTTGTAGTGCGGGCTCTTCGGATTGGTTGACAGTCGGTCGGGCAGGACGGGCGAGTTGGGGTCGGTCATGGCGTGATCGCTCAATGGGCCTTGTCGCGGCGCGCCCGCATCGCATCCTTGAAGGGCTGACGCAAGCGGCGGGACATATTACGCAGAACGCGAAACGGCAGCGCCAGATAATATTTGCGCAGCACTTCGAGGCGGTCGCGCCAGCCATAGCCGGCCGTGCTGGTGCGCGGGACGTACCAGCCGTTATGCCCGGTCCGGCGCACCAGCCGATAGCCCGCCGCCGTCAGAAACCGGTGTTTCCTGAGGTCACCGACGTGATCCTCGAGCAGAATCAGCCGGGGCTGCCAGCGCCCGAAAGCAAAACCGCGCAGCACATCGATCTCATGGCCTTCGACGTCGACCGAAACAAAATCGAGCGGCGTGGGGGCGTTCGCTTCGGTGAGAACATCGTCCAAAGTGCGTGCCGGGACCTCGATCACCGTGTCAGGCTGCGCACCGGGCGCCATTGCGCCGCGGTCGACCGACGACATCGGGCCGGCAAGATAGAAGGAAACAAGCTTGCCGGATTTTTCCGGTGACGAGCATGCCACGGCAAAAACTTGCGCGCGCCGGGCCTGGCGCAGTCTTGCAGCGAGCTCCGGCTGCGGCTCGATCAGGATGCCGTTCCAGCCTAGCTGCTCGAGATGCCAGGTTTGCGAGCCGGCCTGAGGATCGTTGGCGCCGACCTCGACGAAATAGCCGGACGGGCGGTCGAAGAAGGCTCGAACGAGATCGCGTTCGCGGTCTTCACTCCACATGACGGCCTTTGGCTGACGGGACTAAGCGGCGTTTTTACGCACGCTGCCGCGTCAAAGGCAACGTCAAACCGCGCGCGGCACCGACCGCGCGCGGTTTTCCCTAGCCTCACCAGAACCGGGTGCCGAGCAGATGCGCGGTGGTGCCCTCGTCGCGATGGCGGCCGCCCAGACCGGCGCCCGCTACCGCGGCGGCCGCACCAATCAGCAGCGAAGCCACGGTCAGGAAGCCGGCGATAAGGGCAGTCTTGCGCGCTTTGTCCGCCGCGGCGCGGACCTGGATCTCACGGTCGCGCGCCTGGGCGATCGAGTCGTCGACACGCTTTTGCGCGTCCGCCTGGGGCATGCCGGTGCGTACCGCCACCGATTCCACCAGATAGTCGCGGTCGGCGGCGCCGATCGAACTGTCTTTGATGGCGCCGACGAAGATACGGCGCGCTTCGTCACGCAATGCCGGATCGTTCTGCGATTGCGCCGTCCCCGCAACCGGAGATCCCGGCGTCACCGACCCGGCGGCGCGCGGAACTGGGCGCAGCAAAAAGTCGACCGCATAATCGGCGGGGCCGGTCGAGAGCGTCGTGGCGTTTCCCTTGCCGGCAGCAACTCCGGCGGCGACGGTCGAGCCGCTTTGTGCCGCCGTGTAGAGTGCGGCGCCGCTAGTGAGCGCCAGAAACAGCGCGCCCATCAGGACGCCGAGCGCCCAGACCAGGAAGCCATGCGTGCCGTCGCGGAAGCCCGCCTCGTCGAGGTCGGCGTCGGCCCAGCCACTGCGCATGCGGCCGGCCAGATAACCGCCCGCAAAGAAGCTGCCGATCTGGACCATCACGGCCCACCAGGCGACCGCGATCACAGTGGCCCAAATCGAGACGCCGGCGTTAGGCCATGGCGACGTCAGCGTGAGCCCGATCGACGCGCCGAAGGTCAGGAGCAGAAACGAGATCGCGGCGGCGCCGATGGCGCCGGCGATCACCGGACCCCACTCGACATAGGAGCCGGTGGGGAGGGCGCGGACGATGGCGCGCCGTGTGCGAATTGCCATGATGTGGTCCTCCCGCTTAATGCAGGCCGAGGAGGGACAGCACAGCCATGATCACGACAATCAGGCCGATCAAATAAATAATGCCGTTCATCGAACGTCTCCGTTTGCTTTGAAAACAAAATCCCCGCCGGTTATTTCGCGGTCGGCATCTTGATGGTGAAGGACGATCCGCCGCCGGGACTGCCCATCTTGCCGGTCGCCATCAGCACGCCGATGCCGACGAAAATCACCAGCATCGCGCCGACCAGGACGCCGAGAACGCCGCTTGCTCCGCTGCCATCAGACATGACTGTGCTCCTTACGATCGTAACGCTCCGCCCACGTCCCTGCGGGCCGCTCCGGCAACGTGGCGAGGGAACAATGGTTCCCGCGGGAACCGGTGGCGGCAGGGACGGTTAGCCCGGACAGGTAAAATTCATGCAGACATTTTGGCTTTGGCCAGTGGGCGTGGTCGTCGGGGTCGCAGCCATTGCGTTGGTGGTGCGGCTATTGCGGCGGCCGCCGCAGCCCGCTCCGGTGCTCAACGCAGCGTCAGGCCGCGAAGCCGACCCGGCGGCGGCGCTGTTTGCCGGCGGCAACCGCCCGACCGAAGACGACATCGCGCAGGCACGGCTCGGCGGGCTTCGCGGCGCGCCCCAACTCGGCGCGGCGCCGCTGGTGCGACAGGTCGCCGACAACACGCTGCCGCCAGTCGATCCCGGCCACGTCGTCTGATGCAAGCGTCCTAGCGCCCGCCGGGCGCCTAGGCCGGCGGCGGCGGTGGGTCGCTGAGAAAAGCGAACACCCCCCGCAACACGAAATAAACGAAAACCCCAGCCGGGATCGCGACGTAAAGCTCCTCGCCCAAGCCCTGCCGCAGACCGAACAGCACCGCGGCGCCGGCCGCGATGGCGATGACACGACCCCAGATGCCCCATTTCATCCCGCTTCTCCGATCCGGCAGCGAGCCTAGGGCCAAAGCCGGCAGAGCCCAAGTCTGGCAGCATTGACGGGCGTTTTCCGCTCTGGTGCGGTTTCTGACCGCCGCATATAACCGCGCTCATGCAAGTCAACGGCAAGCACTACCGCACGATCTGGCTCGCGGACGACGGCCGCAGCGTCGACATCATCGACCAGACCGTCTTGCCGCATCGCTTTGCCGTGGTCCGGCTACGAATGCTGGACGACGCGGTTCGCGCAATCGCGACGATGCAGGTGCGCGGCGCGCCGCTGATCGGCGCGGCGGCAGCCTACGGCATCTGCCTCGCCATGGCGCAGGATTCATCCGACGACGCGTTAGACCGCGGTTATGACGCTCTGCTGGCGACGCGCCCGACTGCTGTCAATTTGCGCTGGGCACTCGACGCAATGCGCGCGCACCTGCGCAACCGGCCGCGTGGCGAACGGCTCGCGGCTGCCTATCAGCGCGCTGCCGAAATCTGCGAGCAGGATATCGCGATCAACAATGCGATCGGCGATCACGGGCTTGCCTTGTTTCGCGAGGCCGCTGCCAGAAAGAAAAATGGCGGGCCGCTCAACGTGCTGACCCACTGCAATGCCGGCTGGCTGGCCACCGTCGATTGGGGCACCGCGCTCGCGCCGGTCTACAAGGCCCACAACGCCGGCATCCAGATCCATGTCTGGGTCGACGAGACGCGGCCGCGCAATCAAGGCATGAGCTTGACTGCTTGGGAGCTCGGCCAGCACGGTGTCCGGCACACCGTGATCGCCGACAATGCCGGCGGCCATCTGATGCAGCACGGAATGGTGGATATCGCCATCGTCGGCACCGACCGCACGACTTCGCGCGGCGACGTTTGCAACAAGATCGGTACCTATCTCAAAGCGCTGGCCGCCAAGGATAACGGCGTACCATTCTATGTCGCGCTGCCGTCGCCGACCATCGACTGGACGTTGTTGGACGGCGTGAAGGAAATCCCGATCGAACAACGCGACGCCGCCGAACTGTCGCGTATCAGCGGGCGCCGCCCTGACGGCTCGGTGGTCGAGGTCGAGATTGCACCGCAGGGTAGCGCGATGGCGAATTACGGCTTCGACGTCACGCCGGCCCACCTGGTGACCGCGCTCGTCACCGAGCGCGGCGCTTGCGCCGCCTCCGCTGCCGGTTTGGCGGCCTTGTTTCCCGAGCAGGCGCCCAAGGCGCGCGCGGCAGGGCGGGCCTGATGCGAAACCTCTGGTCTGGCCGCGACGCCCGTGCGGCGGTGAAGCGCTACGCAGCGCAGGGTGCCAATGCGGACGTCGCGTTGCGCACTTATACGACGCGGCTGCTAGGCGGCGAGCCGCGGCTCGTTCAGCACGGCGGCGGCAACACGTCGGTCAAAACTACAGTGCGGGACCCTAGCGGTGCCGCGGTCGAAGTGCTGTGCGTCAAAGGGTCCGGCTGGGAAATGGCGACGATCGAGCCGCCGGGCCTGCCAGCGGTGCGGCTTGCACCGCTGCTCAAGCTTGCCGCGCTTCCCGCGCTGAGCGATGAGGATATGGTAGCGCTCCAGCGCGGCAATCTGATCGACGCAAATTCACCGACGCCGTCAGTCGAAACCCTGTTGCACGCCTTCATTCCGCGCAAATTTATCGACCACACCCATGCCAATGCCGTCCTCGCGCTGTGCGACCGCCCCAACGGGATCGAGCTGTGCCGCAAGCTGTACGGCAAGCGCGTCGCGGTGGTGCCTTACGTGATGCCGGGTTTCGACCTAGCCCGCAAAGCCAAGGAGGTTTTCGACGCCGACCCCGATGTCGAAGGATTGGTGCTGCACAAGCACGGCATCTTCAGTTTCGGCGATACGGCACGTGAGGCTTATGAGCGGATGATCGATCTTGTGTCGCGCGCCGAGCGCCAGCTTGCCAGGGAGCGTGGCAAACCGCCGGTGGCGGCGAAATTGCCGAAGCATATTGCCGGCGCGGCCGAGATCACACCGATCTTGCGCGGGCTCCTTGCCATTCCGCTCGAGCGCAACGAGGGCCGCTTCACGCGCTTCGTGCTCGATCATCGCAATGGCGCGGCGGTGCTGGCCTACGTCAACGGTCGCGATCTCGCGCGCTACGCCCGCCGCGGCCCAGTGACGCCGGATCATGTCATTCGCACCAAGCCCAAGCCGCTGATCCTGCCGGCGCCGGAGGCGGACAGGCTGGAGCGCTTCGCTAAGGCTGCAGCGAAGGCCGTCGCCAGGTACCAGGCCGACTACAGGCGCTACTTCGCGCGCCACAATGCCAAGGCGAGGCCGAAGAAGAAGCCGCTCGACGCGATGCCGCGCGTCATCCTGGTGCCGGGTGTCGGCCTGTTCGGCGCCGGCACCAGCGCCAAGGACGCGGCGGTCGCGGCCGACATCGCCGAGACCTGCATCTCGGTTACCGCCGCCGCCGAGCAGGGCGGCAGGTTCGAGACGATTTCGGAACGCCAGCAGTTCGAGATGGAATATTGGTCGCTTGAGCAGGCCAAGCTCGCCGGCCGCAAGGATAAGGCGCTGCAGGGCCAGGTTGCGGTCATCACCGGCGGGGCGGGCACGATCGGCGCCGCCATTGGTGCCGCGTTTCGCGCGCAGGGCGCCGAGGTGGCGCTACTCGATCTCGATGCCGCGCGTGCTCAGGCTGTCGCGGCAAAACTGAGTGGCGCCGGCATCGGCTGCGACGTCACCGATCGTGGATCGGTCAATCAGGCGTTCGCGAAGGTGGTCGCCATGTTCGGTGGCGTCGATATTCTGGTCTCGAACGCCGGAGCGGCGTGGCAGGGCAGGATCGGAGAAGTCCACGACGCCATTTTGCGTAAAAGCTTCGAGCTTAATTTTTTCGCTCATCAATATGCGGCGCAGGCAGCGGTGCGCATCATTCAGCGCCAGGCGACGGGCGGGACGCTGCTGTTCAACGTCTCGAAGCAGGCGGTCAATCCGGGTCCGGATTTCGGACCCTACGGCCTGCCGAAGGCGGCGACCTTGGCGTTGATGCGACAATACGCGGTCGACTATGGCGGCGACGGGATCGCGGCCAACGCCGTCAACGCCGACCGTATCCGTTCCGGCCTGCTGACCGATGCGTTCGTCAAGTCGCGCGCCAAGGCGCGGGGCGTGAGTGAGCACGATTATCTGGCCGGTAATTTGCTCGGCCGGGAGGTCCGGGCCGAGGATGTGGCCGAAGCGTTCGTCGCGCTGGCGCTGGCGCGCAAGACGACGGGCGCCGTGCTGACGGTGGATGGCGGTAATATCGCTGCCGCCATGAGGTAGTTTCCGCCGACGCGGGCGGCTATGCTCAAGCGGATGGAGAATGAGGAAAGCATGTCGCTCGCCGAGACGCCGCGCGCCCCGCTTTATGAAGCGCCGATGATCCGTCACGACTGGTCGCGCCACGATGTGCTTGCGCTGTTCGCACTGCCGTTCCCGGACCTAATGTTTCGCGCGCAGGCGACCCATCGCGCGCATTTCGAGCCCACCGAGGTGCAGATCTCCACCCTGCTCTCGATCAAGACCGGCGGCTGTCCCGAGGATTGCGCCTATTGCCCGCAGGCGGCGCGCTACGACACCGGGGTCAAAGCCGAGAAGCTGATGGCGCTCGACGCTGTGCTCGAAGAGGCGCGTGCGGCCAAGGCCGGCGGAGCGTCGCGCTTCTGCATGGGCGCAGCGTGGCGCTCGCCGAAGGAGCGCGAAATCGAGGCGGTATGCGCCATGGTCGAAGGCGTGCGCGCGCTGGGGTTAGAGACCTGCGCCACGCTCGGCATGCTGACCGGCGAGCAGGCGCGGCGGCTCAAGGCCTCGGGCCTCGATTACTACAACCATAACCTCGATACCTCGCCGGAATTCTATGGCGAGATCATCACCACGAGAATCTATCAGGACCGCCTCGATACGCTCGATCATGTCCGAGAGGCAGGTCTTCATGTCTGCTGTGGCGGCATCGTCGGGATGGGCGAGGGTGTCGCCGATCGCGCGGGCATGATCGCGACGCTCGCGAGCCTGCCGGTCCACCCCGAAAGCGTGCCAATCAACATGCTGGTACAGGTCGAAGGGACGCCGCTGGCCGGCGCGGCGAAACTCGATCCGCTCGATTTCGTGCGCACCATCGCGGTTGCGCGCGTCACGATGCCGGCTTCGGTGGTGCGGTTGTCGGCCGGGCGTGAGGACATGAGCGAGGAGACGCAGGCGCTCTGTTTCCTGGCCGGCGCCAATTCGATTTTTTACGGTCCGAAATTGCTGACGACGCCCAATCCCGGCCGCGACCGCGACATGGCGCTGCTCGACAAATTGGGCCTACGGCCGATGGAGCCGCAGAGTTGAATACGCTGCTGGTGTTTCTCGGCGGTGGGGTTGGCGCCGCGGCGCGTCACGGCATTAATGTCTATTTCGCCCGGGTGCTTGGCACTGCGTTTCCGTGGCACACATTTTTCGAGAACGTCACCGGCTCGCTGCTGATGGGGGTTCTGGCCGGTTGGTTCGCGCTCAAAGGCGACGCTTCGCAGTCTTGGCGGTTATTTCTCACCACCGGCATCCTCGGCGGCTACACGACGTTTTCGGCGTTCTCGCTCGACGCGATGCTGCTCTACGAGCGTGGCGAATTGGCCCTGGCGGCGCTCTATGTGGTGGGGTCGGTCGCGCTTTCGCTATTCGGATTGTTCGCTGGACTGCTGCTAATGCGGCAACTGGTCTAGGCAGCTCAAAAAAACGGGCCCCGAGAGGGGGCCCGTTTCGCCTCAGATGTGTGTCGCGCGATCAATGCGTCGCGCTTCCGCCCACCGTCTTGATGATCTCGTCGATCAGGTCCTTGCCGACCCGGCTCGCCATCTCGGCGTAAATCGGCTCCATCGCCTTGCGCAACTCTGCGGTTTCGGCAGCGGTCGGCGCCAGGATCGTCGAGGTCTTGGCCTTGATCACTTCCGCCTTGGCGTCCTGATTTTCTTTGGCGGAGATCGTGTTGGCATAAGTTGTAGCCTCTGCCATCGCCTTTTCGAGCTGGCCGCGAATGTCGGCCGGCAGGCCATCCCAGAACTGCTTGTTCGCCACGACGACGTAGCCGATATAGCCGTGGTTCGTTTCCGTGATGTACTTCTGCACCTCGTGCATCTTCTGGGTGTAAATGTTCGACCAGGTGTTCTCCTGCCCGTCGACGACACCGGTTTGCAGCGCCTGGTAGACTTCCGAGAACGCCATCACCTGCGGAAGCGCGCCGAGTTGACGGAACTGCGCCTGCAGGACCTTCGACGACTGGATGCGAAATTTTAGGCCCTGGTAGTCGGCCGCGCCGCGTAGCGGCCTGTTGGCGCTCATTTGCTTGAAGCCGTTGTCCCAATAAGCGAGGCCGACAATGCCCTTGGGCTCCATCAGCTTGAGCAGCCGTTTGCCGATCGGACCTTCGGTCACCTTGCGCAGCGAAGCGAGGTCGGGAACGAGGAACGGCAGGTCGAAGGCCTCGAATTCCTTGATCCCGACCGGGCCGAATTTGGAATTGGACGGCGCCAGCATTTGCACCGAGTTGAGTTGCAGCGCCTCGAGTTCTTCCTTGTCCTTGAACAGAGCTGAGTTGGCATAGATTTCGATCTTCACCTTGCCGTTGGTGTATTTCTCGGCCAGCTCTTTGAATTTTTCCGCGCCTTTGCCCTTGGGCGTATCGGCGGCGACGACATGGCTGAACTTGATGACGATGGGCGCCTGCGCGATCGCGGGTCCTGCGATGGCGGCTAGCGTCACGGCCGCGACCGCGGCGATCATGCGTTTCATGCGTTTCCTCCAACAAACAATGTTGTTTTTACGATTTTGCGCAGACACAGCCTAGCATTGCCAGAGCGTTCTTGAATAGCTTTCGCAGTCAGGCAATCTCCGTTAGAAGCGCTGCGGGGCTGATCGATCACACCGAAGTGCTCGAGAAAATGAACGCGAAGCACAACAACCTTTATTCGGCGGCGACCATCAAGGCCGGCATCTATCCCGGCCAGGACAAGGACAACAAGGTGACGGCGGTGTGGAACATCCTTGTCACCAACGACAATATGCCGGATCAGGAAGCCTACGACATCGTCAGGCTGATAGTTGAGAAGAACGCCGATCTTGTCGCCCTTCTCGGTGGCGAACCAGGTCAAGGCCAACTCGCCGATTCCGTGGCACCCCGGCGCCGTGAAGTATTTCAACGAAAAGGGCGCCAAGATGTAATTTGTCGCACGCGCGCCGACGAAACGGCCCCGCTCCGGCGGGGCCGTTGTCGTTAGGAGGCTTGGCGAACCGGCTTAAATGTAATAATGTTACATTTGATGCGCGAGCTTCACACCCATCACCATCATCCGGGCCGCGGCCATCCGCCGGCGGCGCTTGCCGCGTCGATGTTGCGGCTGTCGGTGTGGCAGCGCCTCGCCATCGCCGCTTTGGCGATCGCGTTGTTGTGGGCGGCGGCGTTCTGGGCCCTGAGCTGAGACCCCCTATGGCAGCGACCGCGCTCAGTTTCCGCAACGTCACGCTCGGCTACGACCGCCACCCCGCCGTGCATCATCTCGATGGCGCGGTGGAGCAGGGCGCGCTGCTCGCCGTGGTCGGCCCCAATGGCGCCGGCAAATCCACGTTGTTCAAGGGCATCGTCGGAGTCATCAAACCCCTCGCGGGCGGCATCGATTTTCCCGGCATTGCCCGCCATGACGTCGCCTACCTGCCGCAGATTGCCGACATCGACCGTAGCTTTCCGATCGGTGTCTACGATCTGGTCGCCATGGGTTTGTGGAAGCGCACCGGGATGTTCGGCGGGCTCGATCATGCCGCGCGCCACGCGGTCGCCGACGCCATCGCGATGGTCGGCTTGACCGGCTTCGAGCGGCGCGCGATCGGCACCCTGTCGGGCGGCCAGATGCAGCGCATGTTGTTCGCACGGCTTCTGTTGCAGGACGCCAAATTGATCGTGCTCGACGAGCCGTTCAATGCGATCGACGCTAAGGCGGTGGCCGACCTGCTGGCGCTGGTTCAGCGTTGGCACAGCGAAAAGCGCACGGTGCTTGCCGCGATGCACGACATCGAACTCGTGAAGGCGAATTTCCCGCAAGCCTTGCTGCTGGCCCGCGAGCCGGTGGCGTGGGGCGCGACGGCGGACGTGCTCACCGCCGCCAACATGCTCAAGGCGCGGCAGATGTGCGAAGCGTTCGACGACCAGGCCAATGAATGTGCGGTGCCGGGGCGGGCGGCATGAGTCTCTCCGATCTCTTCCTGACGCCGTTGCACGACGAGGACGTCCGCCATTCGCTGGTCGCGGTTCTCGCGCTCGCGCTGAGCGCCGGCCCGGTCGGCGTGTTTTTGATGTTACGGCGCATGAGCCTGGTCGGCGATGCGATGTCGCACGCCATCCTACCGGGAGTCGCGATCGGCTTTCTGGCCGGCGGTCTGAGCCTCTACGCGATGACGCTCGGCGGCCTGGTAGCCGGCCTGATCATCGCCATCCTGTCGGGCGTCATCAGCCGCACCACCCAGTTGCAGGAAGACGCCTCGCTCGCCGTGTTCCTGCTGGTTTCGCTGGCGCTCGGCGTCGTCATCGTCACGGCGAACGGCATGGACATCGAAAAGCTGATGGAATTTTTGTTCGGCGAAGCCGAAGCCAAGATGAACGCCGCCAAGATGCTGCTGATCGCGGCCAATACCACCGTCAGCCTGCTGGTTTTTGCCATGATCTACCGGCCGCTGGTGATCGAATGCGTCGATCCGGTGTTCCTGCGCTCGGTCAGCCCGGCGGGGTCGGGGGCGCATCTCGCTTTTCTCGTGCTGCTGGTGCTTAACCTCATCAGCGGGTTTCACGCGCTCGGCACCTTGCTTGGGGTCGGCATCATGATCATTCCCGCGGCGATCGGCCGGTTCTGGACGCGCGACATCACCACGCTGATCGTGCTGGCGGTCGCCGGCGCGCTGGTGTCGGGTGTCGCGGGCCTCTTGATTTCGTTCCACGCGCACGTGCCGGCCGGCCCCGCCGTGACTTTGGTGGCGGGCGCGCTCTATCTCGTTTCGGTCGTGGCCGGCCCGGTCGGCGGCCTGATCTGGCGGGCATTTCCGGGACGCCATCTCGAGGCCTGAACCGCTTCCGTTTTCGGCGAGCCCTGCCTATATCTGGGATCCGCACTTTCTGGTCCCCGAAAACATGTCCGACAATTCGCAAAAACTGCCTGTCACGGTGCTCACCGGCTATCTTGGAGCCGGCAAGACGACATTGCTCAACCGCATTTTGTCGGAGCCGCACGGCAAGAAATACGCGGTGATCGTCAACGAGTTCGGCGAGATCGGCATCGACAACGACCTCGTCGTCAACGCCGACGAGGAAGTGTTCGAGATGAACAACGGCTGCATCTGCTGCACCGTGCGCGGCGATCTGGTGCGCATCATCGACGGCCTGATGCGGCGCAAGGGCAAGTTCGACGCCATCATCGTCGAAACCACGGGGCTCGCCGATCCGGCGCCGGTCGCGCAGACCTTCTTCATGGACGAGAATGTCGGGGCGCGGACCAAACTCGATGCCGTCGTCACGGTCGTTGACGCCAAATGGCTGCGCGACCGCTTGAAGGACGCGCCGGAAGCCAAGAACCAGATCGCGTTCGCCGATGTGATCCTGGTCAACAAAACCGATCTTGTCAGCAAGGAAGAGCTCGAGGATGTCGAGGCGCGCATCCGCGCCATCAATCCGTATGCCAAGTTGCATCGCACGCAGCGCGCGCAAATTCCAATCGGGGAGGTGCTCGACCGCAACGCCTTCGACCTCGACCGTATCCTCGAGATCGAGCCGAATTTCTTGCACGCCGACGATCACGGCCATGCCCATGACCATGACCATCATCACCACGATCATGGTCATGACCACGAACACCACCATCACGGCTTGAAGCACTATCACGACGAAGACATGCAATCGGTCTCGATCAAGACCGACCAGCCGCTCGATCCCAACAAGTTCTTCCCCTGGCTGCAGGAGCTGGTCGCCAAGGACGGACAGAGCATCCTGCGCTGCAAGGGCATCGTCGCCTTCAAGGACGACCCGCAGCGCTTCGTATTCCAGGGCGTCCACATGATTCTCGACGGCGACCACCAGCGCGACTGGAAGGACGGCGAGAAGCGCGAAAGCCGCGTCGTCTTCATCGGCCGCGAGTTGCCCGAGCAGAAGATCCGGCAGGGCTTCGCCGCCAGCGTCGCTTGACGCATGATGCTCGTGCGGCAGACGAAATGACCGACGCTGCCCGCGACACGCCATCGCTGACCGACCGCATTCGCCAGATTGCCGCCGGCGGCACCGTCGTCGGCGTGCATTTTCTCGGCGAGACTCCGGTTTTTGTGCTGGGCGAGGAAGCGCTGCTGTTCGCGCCCGAGAGCGGCGAGCACGGCGTCGCGATCCATGGCGGCGCTATTCTCGCCAGCGCATCGGATGGACGGCGCATCGTCACCGGCGGCGACGACGGCCGGGTGATCGCCACCGCCGCCGACGGCTCGCATGCCGTCCTTGCGAGCGATCCGAACAAGCGCTGGATCGACCAGATCGCGCTCGGTCCCGACGGCGCGGTGGCCTGGTCCGCCGGAAAGAGCGCGAATGTTAGGACCGGCAAGGGCGAACAACGCAGTTGGGACGCGCCTTCCACTGTTGCGGGCCTGGCTTTTGCGTCGAAAGGCTTTCGTCTTGCGGTCGCGCATTACAATGGCGTGTCGCTGTGGTTTCCGAATTCGCAGGCCACCCCCGACAAGCTCGAGTGGAAAGGATCCCACCTCGCGGTCGCCTACAGCCCGGACGGGCGCTTTCTCGTCACGGCCATGCAGGAACCGACCTTGCACGGCTGGCGCATGTCGGACGCCAAGCACATGCGCATGTCGGGCTACACGGCGCGCGTACGGTCGTTCAACTGGACCCATGACGGGGCTTTCCTCGCCACCTCGGGCTTCGACCAGCTCATTCTTTGGCCGTTCGAGGGCAAGGATGGCCCGATGGGCAAGCAGCCGCGGCTGCTAGCGCCCGGGCAGGCGCGCGTCGCCGTCGTCGCCTGCCATCCGCAGGCCCCGGTCGTCGCCACCGGCTATGGCGACGGCATGGTGCTGCTGGTGCGGGTCGACGACGGCGCCGAGATATTGGCGCGGCGTCCGGGCGGTTCGCCGGTCACCGCGCTCGGCTGGGACGCCATAGGGGCGCGTCTTGCATTCGGCACGGACGACGGCGAAGCTGGCGTCGTTACGCTCTGATAGCCTTCGATCTGTCACGCTTCGCGTTGACTGTGGAGACTGACCTACCGCGTGGTCAAAGGCGCGTCGCCAGCCCGGCGGCCCCGCCACCGCCGGCCTCGAACGTTGCGCCGCCCGCTGTCGCGCTCCCCCACCAGGCGACCATTCGGCGTGCCGGCGCGGCAAGCTCCGCGTCCGGGTGAACCGTCCGGTGCCCGCACAACAAGGCCCGCGACCTGGTGGACCGTCCGGCGTGGCAGCGCGGCAAGGTCCTCCGCCTCCGGGCGAGCCATTGGGTGTACCTGCGCGGGCGAGCCGTCTGGCGTGCCTGCACGGCCTGGTCCGCTTCCGGGTGCGCCATCCGGCGTGCCGGCAGCGCGTCCTGCGCCACCGCCGCCATCGCCCGCGGCTGCTCCGCCCACCACACCCTGCTGCGCCACCGCCGCCGCCTGCACCGCCTGCGGCAAAGCCCGCACCTCCGCCGCCGGCTAAGCCGGTGCTGCCTGCCGAGAAGCCGGAAGAGAAGAAATAGCGCCGCGACCGGCGTGCCGAATCGAAACCGGGCGGCCTTGCGGCCGCCCGGGTTTTACGTCGCCTGACGAAACGGGGTCAGATCACATAGGATTTCAGCGGCGGGAAGCCGTTGAAGCCGACCGAGGAATAGGTCGAGGTGTAAGCCCCCGTCGCTTCGATCAGCACCTTGTCGCCGATCGCCAGCGAGACCGGCAGCAGATAAGGCTGCTTCTCATAAAGAACGTCGACCGAATCGCAGGTCGGACCTGCGATCACGCACGGCATCTTGTCGCCGTGGTCCTTGGCGGTGCGAATCGGGTAGCGGATCGATTCGTCGATGGTTTCAGCCAGGCCGTGGAATTTGCCGATGTCGAGATAGACCCAGCGCGTGTCGTCGTCGGGGCTGCGCTTGGCGATCAGCACCACTTCGGCCTCGATCATGCCGGCATTGCCGACCATGCCGCGCCCGGGCTCGATGATGGTCTCCGGAATGCGGTTGCCGAAATGCCGGCGTAGCGAGCGGAAAATTGCCTTGCCGTAGGATTCCAGCTTCGGCGTCTTGCGGATGTACCTGGCCGGGAAGCCGCCGCCGAGATTGACCATCGCCAGCGAGATCCCGCGCTCGGCGCAGGCGCGAAACACCGCCGCCGCCGAAGCGAGCGCCCGGTCCCAGGCTTCGACATTGTGCTGCTGCGAGCCGACGTGGAACGACAGGCCGTGGGCGACCAGACCCAGCCGGTGCGCCAGTTCGAGGATGTCGGTGGCAAATTCCGGCTCGCAGCCGAACTTGCGCGACAGCGGCCATTCGGCGCCGGTGCCGTCGCAGTGGATGCGGCAGATCACCCGGGCGCCGGGCGCCGCGCGCGCCACCTTCTCGACCTCGGCCTCGCAGTCGACCGCGAACATCGTGACGCCGAGCCGGAAGGCGGTGGCGATGTCCTTCTCTTTCTTGATGGTGTTGCCGTACGAAATGCGGTCGGCCGTGGCGCCGGCCGCCAGCACCGCCTCGGTCTCGCCGATCGAGGCGACGTCGAAGCAGGAGCCGAGTTTGGCCAGGAGCTTGAGGATTTCGGGGTGGGGATTGGCCTTCACCGCATAGAAGACCTTGGTGTCGGGCAACGCCTTGGCGAAGCCGGTGAAGTTGTCGCGCACCGCGTCGAGGTCGAGAACGAGGCAGGGCTCGCTGTCTTGGCCGTCGGCGCGGCGGTTCTTGAGGAATTCGCGAATGCGCTCTGTCATGTCTGAGTCTTCCCCGTCCCGCGGCGTGCCGCGGCGTTAGCTAAGCGATGATGCGACCAGCCGTGACTCTTGGAGGTCACGCGCTTGATCACACCGGCGATTGCTTCGGTCTGGATTGGGGAAGCCCCGCACCGCGCCTCGGCAAGAGGGACAAGCCTTTTCAGCGATCCGGCCGATACGCGCCGGCTTACCAAAAAAGCCCGATCCGTCGTTGCTTCAAGCCGTGTCCCCCGCCGAGCGCGAGGTTTGCCGGTTTCGCCTCCGGCTGCCGGTCAGATCTCTTGGAGAGCTTCCTCACTCTCCAGGCGGCTGGCCGGCCTCTTGTCCGGCTACCTACCGACCGACACACGGCCACAGGCACGTGCGAATTTGGGCAATTCGAAACAAAGCCGATTGCGGGAGAGAGTCAAACGCTTTTCAACTCGCGCACACACAAACTTCAAAAATGTGTCACGCGAGTCACAAACGAATCGCAGCGCACGAGCGCCGGCCGCGCCGTTAACTTTTTTGTGGAGGCTTAAGTTCGATGCTGGACGCTGGCGCGACTCACACCAGCACATTCCGAAACTGCCATGGGTCGCGCTTGTCGATCTGTTCGGGAAACAGCCCCGGCCGGCCGGTCAACGGAGTCCAGTCGGTGTAGCTGCCGATCACGGGTCCGAGATAGGGCGTCTGCACGTCGAGGCAGCGGCGGTAATCCATCTCGTCGGCCTCGACGATACCGGCCTTGGGGTTCTCCAGCGCCCACACCATGCCGGCGAGCACCGCGGAGGTCACCTGCAGGCCGGTGGCGTTCTGATAGGGCGCGACGTCGCGGGTCTCGTCGATCGAGAGCTGCGAGCCGTACCAGTAGGCGTTCTTCTTGTGGCCGTAGAGCAGCACGCCGAGCTCGTCGATGCCGTCGATGATCTCGTTCTCGTCGAGAATATGCAGCTTCGGCTGCCGGGTGCCGGCCTGGCCGAACATCTCGTGCAGCGACAGCACCGCGTCGTTGCAGGGGTGATAGGCGTAGTGGCAGGTCGGCCGGTAGGCGGGGTTGGCCTTGTTGCCGACGGTGAAATAGTCGGCGATCGAGATGGATTCGTTGTGCGTGACCAGAAAACCGTATTGCGCCTGCGCGGTCGGCGTCCACGACCGCACGCGCGTCTCGGCGCCGGGTTGCAGCAGGTAGATCGCGGCGCGGCAGCCGGTCTTGTGCTTGCGGGCGTTGGCCGGCATCCATTTTTCGTGGGTGCCCCAGCCGAGTTCGGCGGGCTGCAGGCCCTCCGACACGAAGCCCTCGACCGACCAGGTGTTGACGAAGGTGTTGAGCGGCTTCGGCTGCTTGGCGCGCTGGGTGTCGCGCTCGGCGATATGGATGCCCTTGACGCCGAGCCGCTTGGCGAGCTTGCCCCAATCCTCACGTGTTTTCGGCGCTTTCGCCTTCAGGCCGGTGTCCTTGGCGATGTTGACCAGAGCCTGCTTGACGAACCACGACACCATGCCGGGATTGGCGCCGCAGCAGCTCACCGCGGTGGTGCTGCCGGGCTTTCGTTTTTGTTTGGCGGTGAGGCTCGCCTCGCGCAAGGCGTAGTTCGAGCGCTCGGCCGGCCCCAGCGACTTGTCGAAATAAAACCCGGCCCACGGCTCGTTCACCGTGTCGATGTAGAGCGCGCCGATCTCGTCGCACAATTCCATGATGTCGAGCGACGAGGTGTCGACCGACACGTTGACGCAAAAGCCCTGGCCGCCGCCGGCGGTCAGCAGCGGCTTGAGCAGCCGGCGGTAGTTGGATTTCGTCACGGCGTCGTGGATGAAGCGAACGCCCGCTTTGTCCAGCATCGCGCGATCCTTGTCCTCCGGATCGATCACGACAAAGCGCTTCTTGTCATAGCTGAAGTGGCGTTCGATCAGCGGCCAGGTGCCTTTGCCGATCGAGCCGAACCCGATCATCACGATCGGGCCGGTAATGCGGCCATGCACGGGCCAATCGGTCATGATCCCCTCCAGTTCCGAGTGGTCTTAGCGTTCGCTACGGCGCAACGGAATAGGGGCCGCGCGCTTTGGCGCGCGGCGTCCACGGATTTCGCGGGGGCGTCAGGCGGCTTGCGGAACGAGGCGCGGCGCGGCCTTGCGGCCGACCTTGCGCCTGAGCGCGACGAGCGCCGCGTTCGGCTCGCGCCGGCCGGCCGCGATGATGCGGCCCTGCGCGCCTTCGAGCGCGCCGGGGACAAGCTCAATCGCCAGCAGCCGCGCCGGGTCGGCGCCCGGCAGGACAAGCCCGGCGGTTTGGGCGGCCGACAGGCCGAACCGGCCGTAATAGTCGAGGTCGCCAACCAGCAGCACGGCCGGATGCCCGCGCCTGGCGGCCTCATCGAGGGCGCGGCGCATCAGCGCGGCGCCGATGCCACGCTTTTGGGCGGCGGGATGCACGGCGAGCGGACCGAGCAGCAGCGCGTGCCGGCCGCGCCCGGCCTGAACGTGCCAGAGCCGCACCGTGCCGATCATTTGGCCGCGCTCGAGCGCGACAAGGCAAAGCCCGTCGGCCGGCAGACGGCCGGTGCGCAGCCGTGCCGACGGCTTGGCGTGTCGCGCCGGCCCGTACGCGGCATCGAGCAGCGCTTCGCGCGCGGGCGCGTCGACCGGACGTTCGATACGGATGGTAGTCATTTCTTCGCGTGCCTTCCTGACCGCCCGACGCGGCGCGCGCGAGCGCGCGCTCGCAGCAGCGGAGCGAGAAAAGGGGGAGGCGGCGTCGCCGCCTCCCGATTGTTCAGATGTGGTAGGTCCTGAGCGGCGCGAAGCCGTTGAAGGCCACCGACGAGTAGGTCGCCGTATAGGCGCCGGTGCCTTCGATCAGCAGCTTGTCGCCGATCTCGAGGCTCACCGGCAGCTGATAAGGCTGCTTCTCGTACATCACGTCTGCCGAATCGCAGGTCGGTCCGGCGATCACGCAGGGCGAGGTGTCCGCGCCATCGCGCGGGGTCTTGATCGGGTAGCGGATCGCCTCGTCCATCGTCTCGGCGAGACCGCCGAACTTGCCGATGTCGAGATAGACCCAGCGCACGTCGTCTTCCTCGCTCTTCTTGGAGACAAGGACGACTTCGGTTTCAATCACGCCGGCATTGCCGACCATGCCGCGGCCCGGCTCGATGATGGTTTCCGGGATGCGGTTGCCGAAATGCTTGCGCAGCGCCTTGAAGATGGCGTTGCCGTAGGTTTTCACGGTCGGCACGTTCTTCAGGTATTTGGTCGGGAAGCCGCCGCCGAGGTTGACCATCGACAGGTTCATGCCGCGCTCGCCGCATTCACGGAACACGGCGGCCGCCGAGGCGAGCGCACGGTCCCAGGCATGCTGGTTGCGTTGCTGGGAACCGACATGGAAGGAGACGCCATGCGGCTCGAGGCCGAGCTTGAGCGCGTGCTCGAGCACGTCGACCGCCATCGCAGGCTCGCAGCCGAACTTGCGTGACAGCGGCCATTCCGCGCCGGCGCAGTCCGACAGGATTCGGCAGAACACGCGCGATCCAGGCGCGGCACGGCCGATCTTGTCGACTTCGGGTTTGCAGTCGACCGCATAGAGGCAGACGCCGAGCGCGAAGGCCCGCGCGATGTCGCGCTCCTTCTTGATCGTGTTGCCGTAGGAGATGCGGTCAGGCGTCGCGCCCGCGGCGAGCACCATCTCGATCTCGGAGACCGAGGCGGTGTCGAAGCAGGAGCCGAGTTTGGCAAGCAGCGACAGCACCTCCGGCGCCGGGTTTGCCTTGACCGCGTAGAACACGCGGGTGTCGGGCAAAGCCTTCGCAAAGGCGGTGTAGTTGTCGCGGACGACCTCGAGATCGACGACCAGGCAAGGCCCGTCGTCGTTACGGGATTTCAGAAATTCGCGAATGCGCTCAGTCATTGGCGCTAAGTCCCCAAGCTTTGGGCCACGCAGGGCCCTGTGTTGTGTGGGCTCGGAATGCAATTGGCCGCGCGCGTTGGATAACGCGCAGACCAAGTGACATTCGTCACCACTCAAGCTGCCTTGGATTGAAAGGGACTCCCCTTCCGCACGGCCGACAGCAAAGATGAACAAGCCTCTTCTGAAACTCAGGACCGGCGGTGGAAGGCCGGTGGAGACCAGAAAGGCCCGATCGTCGTTGCTTCAAGACGCGTCCCCTGCTGAGAGCAGGGTTTGCCGGTTTCGCCTCCGGCTGCCGGTCAGATTTCTTGGAGAGAGTTTTGGATCCCTCTCCAGGCGGCTGGCGGGCCTCTTGTCCCGCTACCTACCGACCGACACACGTCCACAGGCACGTGCGAATTTGGGCACGGTGCAAATAACATTTTTTTCGCATTGTGCAAGCGATTTAGTTGGGCAGCGGCAAATTATTCTTAACCTTTGCCGCGGCGGCCGGCGCCGCGTCGCCGCCTCTTACTCGACGAACGGCTCGACCCGCCGCGCGTTGCGCACGAACTGCACCATGATCACGGCGCCCAGCAGCATCAGCGCGACATCGAGCACCCGGGCCACCGTCGAGCCGAGCTCGAACAGGGTTGCGATCGCCCAGCTCGAGGCGAACGCCGCGCCGAACACCTCGGCGCCGATCAGGATGGCCGCGCTGACCACCGTGAGCACGTTGAGCCAGTGAATCCGGCGCTGGCGCGGCGGCGTCGTGGTCATGGCGTCCATTGATTCGGCCTTCTTGCGCTCGTGCGGACCGGGGGTTAACCCCAAGCGGTCCCTGAACGGGCGCAATCTCCCCGAAAGGCGGGGCAGGATCAAGGCAAAAGGCGAACCGATGGTGGCTGGCGCGACGGCGAATCACTTGACGACGGACTGGACCGGCCCCTACGGGCTGCCTTCCTTCGCGGCGGTGACGCCGGACCAGTTCCGGCCGGCCTTCGACGCCGCGCTCGGCGCCCACCGCGCCGAGATCGACGCCATAGCCGCCGACAAGGCGGCGCCGGACTTCGCCAACACGATCGAGGCGCTGGAGCGGGCGGGCGGGCTCCTCGAGCGGGTCTCCAGCCTGTTCTGGGTGCTGGCCGAAGCCGACACCTCGGATGCGCTGGAGGAGGTCGAGCGCGACGTCTCGCCGCTGCTGGCCCGGCACTGGAACGCGATCCATCTCGATGCCGGCCTGTTCCGCCGGATCGCCTCGCTCTACGACAGGCGCAACTCCCTCAAGCTCGACGCCGAGCAAAGGCGGGTCATCGAGCGCTACCACACGGAATTCACCCGCGCCGGTGCCGCGCTCGCCAAGCCGGAGCAGGGCAAGCTCGCGGCGATCTCCGAGCGGCTGGCGAGCCTTGGCACGCAGTTCGGGCAGAACCTGTTGGCCGACGAGAAGGCGTGGGCGCTCGTTCTTGACGAGAGCGATCTTGCCGGCCTGCCGGATTTTGCCAAAGACGATGCGAAAGCCGCCGCGCAGGAGCGCGGCCATCCCGGCAAATACGCCATCACGCTGTCGCGCTCTTCGATCGAGAGCTTTCTGCAATTTTCATCGCGCCGCGACCTGCGCGAGAAGGCATTCAGCGCCTGGATTGCGCGCGGCGAGAACGGCGGCGCAACCGACAATCGCGCCATCGTCGCCGAGATCGTGAAGCTGCGGGCGGAACGCGCCACGCTGCTCGGCTTCAAGACCTTTGCCGACTTCAAGCTCGACGACCAGATGGCGAAGACGCCGGCCAATGCCCGCGAACTGCTCGACAACGTCTGGGGCCGCGCGCGCGGCCGCGCGCAACGCGAGCGCGACGAACTGCAGGCGATCGTGGCGCAGGAGGGCGGCAATTTCGCGCTGGCGCCGTGGGACTGGCGCTATTACGCCGAGAAGCTTCGCAAGGCGCGCTACGATCTCGACGAGGCGCAGATCAAGCCCTACCTCGCGCTCGACAACATGATCGCGGCGGCATTCGAGACCGCGCGCCGGCTGTTCGGCCTGACCTTCAAGCCGGCCAACGCGCCGCTCTATCATCCGGACGCCCGGGCATGGGAGGTCAAGGATGCGCAAGGCCGCGACGTCGGCCTGTTCATCGGCGATTATTTCGCGCGCAGCTCCAAGCACTCAGGCGCCTGGATGACATCGCTGCGCGACCAGGAGAAGCTCGACGGCAATATCCGCCCGATCATCCTAAACGTCTGCAATTTCTCCAAGCCCGGCGCCGGCGAGCCGGCGCTGCTGTCGTTCGAGGACGCGCGAACTTTGTTCCACGAGTTCGGCCACGCGCTGCACGGCCTGTTGTCGGACGTCACCTATCCGCTGCTGTCCGGCACCTCGGTCGCCAACGATTTCGTCGAGCTGCCGTCGCAGCTTTACGAGCACTGGCTGGAGACGCCGGAAATACTGAAAAAATATGCCACCCACTACAAGACCGGCGACCCGATGCCGGACGCGCTGCGCGACAAGGTGCTGGCGACGCGGACCTTCAACCAAGGCTTCGGCACCGTGGAATATACCGCCTGCGCGCTGGTCGACCTCGATATCCATTCGCAGAGAGACCCCGGCACGCTCGACGTCGCGCAATTCGAGCGCGACAGCCTGGCGCGCATCCGGATGCCGGCCGAGATCGTGATGCGCCACCGCATCCCGCAATTCCAGCATCTGTTCGCCGGCGGCGGCTATGCGGCCGGTTACTACTCCTACATGTGGTCGGAGGTGCTCGACGCCGACGCGTTCGAGGCCTTCAAGGAAACGGGCGACCCGTTCGATCCGGCGACGGCGAAGCGGCTGCGCGATTACATCTATTCCGCCGGCAACCTGCGCGACCCGGCCGAGGCCTATAAGGCGTTTCGCGGCCGGATGCCCACGGTCGACGCGCTGTTGAAGAAGCGCGGACTGACGGAAGCCGCATAGGTCCCACCATGAATCTGCACAGCGCCGGACATCGCCGCGGCGTCGTCTGCGCGCCGCACGCCGCCGCGGTCGAAGACGGCCGCGCCATCCTCGCCGAGGGCGGCAATGCGGTCGAGGCGATGATCGCGATGGCGGCAAGCATCGCCGCCGTCTATCCGCACATGAATCACATCGGCGGCGACGGCTTCTGGCTTATCCGCGAGCCGCGCGGCCAGGTGCGCGCCGTGATGGCGGCAGGGCCGGCCGGCGCCGGCGCCACCATGCGGGTTTACCGCGACCACGGCTGCGACCAGATCCCCTCGCGCGGGCCGCTCGCCGCGCTCACCGTGCCGGGCGCGATCGGAGGCTGGATGCAGGCGCTCGAAGCGGCCAAGGCCAATCGCGGGAAAATGCCGCTCGATGTGCTGCTGTCCGCCGCGATCAAGCATGCCCGTGAGGGCTACAAGGTCACGCGCAGCCAGGCCGCCCTGACCAAGGACAAGTTGCCCGAGCTCGAAAAGGCACCGGGTTTTCGCGCGACGTTTCTCGACGGCGACGGCAAGGTGCCCGACGCCGGCGCGACGTTGAGACAGACGGCGCTCGCGGCGACGCTGGAGCAGCTCACGCATGCCGGGCTCGACGATTTCTACCGCGGCGATGTCGGCCGCGAGATTGCCGCCGATCTCGAGCGGATCGGTTCGCCGGTGACGCGCGAGGACCTGCGCAACTATCGCGCGGTGTTGCGCGAGCCGTTGAGCGTCAAGATCGGCGCCGGCACGCTCTACAACACGCCGCTGCCGACCCAGGGGCTCGCCTCGCTGATGATCCTCGCCGTGTTCGACCGCCTGCGCGTCACGGATGCCGAGAGCGTCGCGCATATTCATGGCCTGGTTGAAGCGACCAAGCGCGCGTTTCGCGTGCGAGATAAATTCGTCACCGACCCGGCACGGATCGAGGGCGACCCGAAACGGTTTTTGGAAAGCGCATTTCTCGACGGCGAGGCCGCCCGGATTGATTCGAAAAAGGCGGCCCCCTGGCCGGCGCGCGACGGCAAGGGCGACACGATCTGGATGGGTGCGGCTGATTCGTCCGGCGTGGTCGTGTCCTACATCCAGTCGCTCTATTGGGAGTTTGGCTCCGGCTGCGTGCTGCCGGCGACCGGCGTGCTGATGCAAAACCGCGGCGCGAGCTTCTCGCTCGATGCGAAATCCGCCAATCCGCTCGAGCCCGGCCGGCTGCCGTTCCACACCCTCAATCCGGCGCTCGCCGTCATGACCGAGGGGCGGGTGTTCGCCTACGGCGCGATGGGCGGCGACGGCCAGCCCCAGACCCAGGCGGCGCTGTTCACTCGCCATGTCACGTTCGGCCAGCCGCTGGAGGTCGCGCTCGACGCGCCGCGCTGGCTGCTGGGGCGCACCTGGGGCTCGGAGCACACCAACCTGCGGGTGGAGAGCCGGTTCGACGGCAACCTGATCGACCGAATGATGACCCTCGGTCATGACGTCGAGGTTTTACCGGAAAGTTATTCCGACACGATGGGGCACGCCGGCGCGGTGATCCTGCATCCGGACGGCACGCTCGAAGGCGGCCACGATCCGCGCGCCGACGGCGGCGCGGCCGGAGTGTGAGCCCGCGCCACCGCAATTGTGCCGCACTCCATGGTAGGATGGGACGAAACCCGAATCCCCGAGCCATGACAAAACTGTTCGGCGCTATTATCCTGATGATTGCTCTCGCCGGCGCCGCGCAGGCGCATCCCCATGTCTGGGTGACGATGAAGAGCGAGATCGTCTACGCGCCAGACGGTACCATCACCGGCGTGCGCCATGCCTGGGCGTTCGACGACATGTTTTCCGCGTTCGCCACCCAGGGCCTCGACGCCAAGAAGAAGGGCGAGTTCACGCGCGAGGAGCTCGCGCCGCTCGCCGAGGTCAACGTCTCGTCGCTGAAGGAATACGACTACTTCACTTATCTCACCGCCGACGGCAAGAAGATCGAGTTGACCGATCCAGTGCCCGGCGAATACTGGCTGGACTTCAAGGACGCGGTGCTGATCCTCAATTTCGTGCTGCCGCTCAAGCAACCGATCAAGGCGCGTCACGTCAGCGTCGATATCTACGACCCCACCATTTTCGTCGACTTCTCTTTCGACAAGAACAATCCGGTCAAGCTCGCCGGGGCGCCGGCCGGCTGCAAGCTCGACGTCCAGTTGCCGCGCGAGCTCAGCTTCGCCGAAAGCAAGAAGCTCAGCGAAATTCCCGCCGATAAGCCCAACACCTCGATGGCGTGGGGCGCGCAGTTCGCCAACAAGATCAAGGTAACGTGCCCTTGATGCGGCCGTGGTGGCGGCGAGGCGCGTGTTGGGGCGCGATGGCGCCCTCCCGAGCAATTATCCTGCTGCTCTGCCTCGCCGGCGTGTGTGCGCTGGCGGCAGACATGGCCTTCGCGCAATTCGGCGCGGCGGGGCCGGCGGAAGCCGGCGGCCTCGGTGGTTATATTCTCGCCAAGCAGGCCGAATTCTACCGGCTGCTGTCGGGCTCGATTCGCGCCGCCAAGACCGACGGCAGCGCGGCCTATACGCTGCTCGGCATTTCTTTTCTGTACGGAATCTTTCACGCCGCCGGACCCGGCCATGGCAAGGCGGTGATCTCGTCCTACCTCGTGGCCAATGATGAAACGTGGAAGCGCGGCCTCGTCCTGTCGTTCGCCTCGGCGGCGTTGCAGGCCTTAGTCGCGGTCCTGATCGTCGGGATCGCCGCCGCGCTGCTCGGCGCCACGGCGACGATGATGAAGAACGCCGTGCGCGTGATCGAAATCGTCAGCTACGCGCTGATCGCGCTGATCGGCGCGCGGCTGTTGTGGGTCAAGGGCCGCGCGCTGGTCCGCCTGCTGCGCGCGGAGAAGCACGACCACGCGCATGCGAACCATGCGCACGATCATCACGGCCATCATCATCACCACGACCACAGCCACGGCCATCATCACAACCATTCTCATGACCATGCGGGTCACGATCACGACGACGACGCCTCGGCGTGGAGCCACGGCCACGGGCCGGAGCCGTCGGACCTCAAAGGGCGCGGCTGGTTGCGGCGCGGCCTTGCCGCAGTGCTCGCGGTCGGCCTGCGCCCCTGCTCGGGCGCCATCATCGTGTTGGTCTTTGCGCTGGCGCAGGGCCTGTTCTGGACCGGCGTCGCCGCTACATTCGTGATGGGGCTCGGCACCGCCATCACGGTTGCCGCCATTGCGACGCTGGCGGTCGGGGCGCGCGGCCTCGCCGGCCGTTTCGCCAAGGCGAAACCCGGCGCCGGCATGCTGGCGCTGCGGGCGCTCGAGACGGCTGCCGCCGCCGCCGTGCTGGTGTTCGGCCTGTTGTTGCTGACCGGCTATCTGGTCAGCGAGCGCCTGATGGGCGTCTGACACAGCGCGCGAAGGCTACCCCCACCAGATACGCATTGCCTTGGCCGGGCGTGCCCCTAGGCTCGCTCGATGGCGGAAGATTTTCTGCGGTCGATCGGGATCGAACATCCCATCATTCTCGGGCCGATGGCAGGCGGCGCCGGCACGCCGGCGCTGGTTGCGGCGGTGTCGAACGCCGGCGGGCTCGGCTCGTTCGGTGGTGCCTATTCGACGCCGCAGCAGATTCTCGACGCCGCCAAGCAAATTCGGGCGCTGACATCGAAGCCGTTTGGAATCAATCTGTTCGCCGGCGGCTACGAGCCGCAGCGCCGCGTCGACCCGGCGCCGATTCTCGAAATGATGGGCACGGTGCACGCCAAGCTCGGCCTGCCGCCGCCGGTGCTGCCGCCCAATCCGTCGAGCCCGTTCGACAGCCAGCTCGCGGCGCTGATCGAGGCAAAACCGGCGGTGTTCAGCTTCACCTTCGGCATTCCGCCGGCCGACGCTATGGCGCAGTTGCGCGGCGCCGGCATCCGCACCTGCGGCACCGCGACCACGGTCGAGGAGGGCCGGGCGCTCGAGCGCGCCGGCGTCGATTTCATCGCCGCGCAAGGCGAGGAGGCGGGCGCCCATCGCGGCACGTTCCTGCAATCGTTCGAGGCGTCGATGGTGCCGGTCCAGGAGCTCACGCGCGGAGTTGTGGCGGCGGTGAAACTCCCGGTCGTCGCCTGCGGCGGCCTGATGGACGGCCGCGACATTGCGCGCGTGCTCGCCTTGGGCGCTGCGGCCGCGCAACTCGGGACCGCCTTCTTGCCGTGCCCGGAATGCGGCACGCCGGAAACCCACAAGCAGGTCCTGCTCGCGGCGCGCGCCGACACCACCGTCATCACCCGCGCGTTTTCGGGCCGCCAGGCACGCGGCCTGCGCAACGCCTTCATCGATCTGGCGCGGGAGGAGTGGATCCTGCCGTTCCGCCAGCAAAACGACCTGACCCGGCCGATGCGCGACGAAGCGGGCAAACAAGGCGTCGCCGATTATCTCTCGCTGTGGGCCGGGCGCGGCGTGACTCGCTCGCGCAAGATGCCCGCCGCCGAGCTGGTGCGTACGCTGCTCGCCGAAATGCAACGCGCCTAGCAGCGCAAACCCGCGTTATGCCATGATCGCGGGATGCCGGTCGCCCGCAGAAAAACGCCCGTCCGCGGCACGCCGCTCGCGGACCGGATCGACGATGTGACCGCGGCGGTCGGCCGCGCCGCGGCGTGGCTTTGCCTGCTGGTCGTCGTCCTGCAATTCACACTGGTCGTCGCGCGCTATCTGTTCGGGCTCGGCTCGATCTGGCTGACCGAGACGGTGCTGTACGCCCACGGCGCGCTGTTTCTTCTGGCGGCGGCGTGGACGCTGCAGGTCGGCGGGCATGTGCGGGTCGATGTGTTCTACGCCGACAGGCCCGCGCGAACCAAGGCCATGATCGATCTGGCCGGCGCACTGCTCCTGCTTTTGCCCTTCATGCTGGTGCTGGCATGGTTCGGCTGCGGCTTCGTCATGCGCTCGTGGATCATCCTCGAACGCTCGCAGGAAACGAGCGGTCTGCCGTTCGTCTATCTGCTCAAAACGCTGATCCTGCTGTTCGCGTTCCTGATGGCGATCCAGGGCGCGGCGCAGACGCTGCGCGCCGTCGCCGTTCTCCGCCACAAGGCGCGCCATGCTCGCTGAAACGTTCGCCATCGTGATGGTCGTCGCGGTGTGCGCCGCGCTGTTCGCCGGCTATCCGGTGGCGCTGACCTTGGGCGGCGTCTCGCTTGTTTTCGCTGTATTCGGCCATTTCGCCGGCGCGATGAGCTTCACCATTATCGCGGCGCTGCCGCAGCGCATCTTTGGCGTCATGACCAACGGCACGCTGCTCGCCATCCCGATGCTCATCTTCATGGGCGTGATGCTGGAGCGCTCACGGATCGCCGAGGATTTGCTGGAGACGGTGGGCCGTTCGTTCGGCCGCCTGCGCGGCGGGCTGGCCATCGCGGTGGTGCTGGTCGGAACCCTGCTGGCCGCGGCCAAGGGCGTCGTCGGAGCCACCACCGTGACGATGGGGTTGATCGTGCTACCGGCGATGCTGCGGTTCGGCTACGACAAAAAACTGGCAGCGGGAATCGTCGCGGCCACCGCGACGCTGGCGCAGATCTTTCCGCCGGCGACGGTACTCGTTCTGCTCGGCGACCAGCTCGGCAATGCTTATCAGGCGGCGCAACTGGCCCAGGGCAACTTCGCCCCGCGCTCAGTCAATGTCGCGGATCTGTTCGCCGGCGCGCTGGTGCCGGCCTTCGCGCTCGTCGGGCTGTATCTCGTCTATGTCGTGGGGGTCGCGGTGTTCTTCCCGAAAGCCGCACCCGCCCTCAAGCGCGATCCGAAAGGGCCACGCGGTGCCGCCTTCGTGCTCAAGCTTATTGAAGTGCTGGTCGCGCCCGTCGCGCTGATCCTCGCCGTGCTCGGTTCGATCCTCGGCGGCATCGCCACGCCAACGGAAGCCTCCTCGATTGGGGCGGTCGGGGCGATCCTGCTGGCCGCGCGCAAGACCGCCATCGTGCCGTTACTCGGCCCGGTCGCGCAGAAGACCGCGCAAATCACATCGATGATTTTCCTGATCCTGATCGGCGCGACGATGTTCAGCCTCGTCTTTCGCGCGCTCGGCGGCGACCTGATGGTCGAGCGTGCGCTGTCGAACCTGCCCGGCGGCACGGCCGGCGCTGTTCTCACGGTGATGGTCGCGATGTTCCTGCTGGGCTTCGTGATGGACGCCTTCGAGATCGTTTTCGTGGTGGTGCCGATCGTCGCCCCCGTGCTGCTGAAGATGCCGGGGGTCGATCCGGTCTGGCTCGGCATCATGATGGCGATGAACTTGCAGACCTCGTACATGCACCCGCCGCTCGGCCCGACGCTGTTTTTCCTGCGGGGGGTGGCGCCCAAGGCGATCAAGACGTCCGACATCTATTGGGGCGTCGTGCCGTTCGTTCTGATCCAGCTATTCGCGCTGGTGGTGCTGTGGTTCGTGCCGGGGCTTGCAACCGCGCTGCCCCATGCGCTTTATCGTTGACGTCATGCCCCGCGAACGCGGGGCATCCAGCCCTTGTGTAATGCCCTGTCTTTCGGTGCTATTCGAAGTGCTGGATCGTCCGCCTTCGCGGACGATGACAGTCAAGATATTGTCGGAGCGCGCATCGAATGAAAGCAGCTGATCTCTTCAGCCTCAAAGGCCGCGTCGCACTGGTGACCGGCGCGTCGTCGGGGCTCGGCCAGCAATTCGCGCGGGCGCTCGCCGACAACGGCGCCGCCGTCGCTCTGGTCGCGCGCCGCGCCGAGCGGCTCGAAGCCTTCAAGGCCGAGCTGGAAAAATCCGGCGCCAAGGCCATCGCCATTGAGGCCGATGTCACCGACCACGGCGCGATGATCAAGGCGTTCGACACCGCCGAGAAGGCGTTCGGCACCGTGACGATCCTGGTCAACAATGCCGGCATCGCGCATGGCGCGCGCGCCACCGAGATGGCGGCCGAGGACTGGCGGCGGATGCTGGCGACCAATCTCGACGCGGTGTTTTTCTGGGCGCAGGAAGCGGCGCGCCGGATGCTGGCGGCGAAGGTGCCGGGCGCGATCGTCAACATCGCTTCGGTGCTGGGGCTTGCCGTCGCCAAGGGCGCAGTTTCCTACGCCACCGCCAAGGCCGGCGTCGTGCAGTTGACCAAGGCGCTGGCGGTCGAGCTGGCGTTCAAGGGTATCCGCGTCAACGCGATCGCGCCGGGCTGGTTCGTCACCGAGATGAACGACGATTACCTGATGAGCGAGAAGGGCGCCGCGATCAAGCGCGAGATTCCGATGGGCCGGTTCGGCAACAAAGGCGATCTCGACGGCGTGCTGCTGCTGCTCGTGTCCGACGCCGGCGCCTACATGGCGGGCGCGACTATCGTGGTCGACGGCGGTCAGGTCATTCAGATCAAGGGATAAGTCATGGACTTCACGCTTTCTCCCGAGATCGAGGCACTGCGGCTCAAGACCCGCGCTTTCATCGACGAACACGTGCTGCCGCTCGAGCAGGACCCGGCGAATTTCTCCGAGCACGAGAACATCCCGCAGGACCGGCTCGACGTCGTGCGCGCCAAGGCGAAAAAGGCCGGCCTGTGGGCGCCGCAGTCGCCGAAGGAATATGGCGGCATGGATTTGCCGATCGTGGCGTGGGCGGCGATCTACGAAGAGGCGGCGCGCTCATTGTTCGGTCCGCTGGCGATCAACTGCATGGCGCCGGACGACGGCAACATGAACGTGCTTAAGCTGGTCGGCACGCCGGCGCAGAAGGACAAATGGCTCAAACCGATCGTCGAAGGCAAGGTCCGCTCCTCGTTTGCCATGACCGAGCCGGCGCCGGGCGGCGGCTCGGACCCCACCATGATCCGCACCAAGGCCGAGAAGAAGGGCGGCAAATACGTCATCACCGGCCGCAAATGGTTCATCACCGGCGCCGACGGCGCGGCGCATTTCATCGTCTTGGCGCGCACCTCGGACGACAAGCGCCGCGGCCTGACGGCGTTCCTGTTCCACAAGGACCAGCCGGGCTGGCGGATCGTGCGCCGCATCGGAATCCTCGGACCCGAGGAGCACGGCGGCCACTGCGAGCTGGAATTCACCGGCCTCGAAGTGCCGGAAGAAAACGTGCTGATGGGCGAAGGCGACGGCGTCAAGCTCATGCAGATCCGGCTCGGCCCGGCGCGGCTCACCCACTGCATGCGCTGGACCGGCTGGTCGAAGCGCTGCCTCGAGATCGCGCAGGATTACGTGCAGAACCGCGAAGGCTTCGGCGTCAAGCTGGCCGACCGCGAGAGCGTGCAGATCAAGCTCGGCGAGGTCGCGCAGCAGATCCAGATCTCGCGGCTGCTGACGATGCATGCCGCCTGGATGCTCGACCAGGGCGGCCGCGCCCGCAAGGAAGTGTCGATGGCCAAGGTCCAGGTCGCCCAGACGCTGCACAACGCCGCCGACGTCGCGATCCAGTTGCAGGGCGCGCGCGGCTTCTCGAAGGACACCGTCGTCGAATGGATCTACCGGGCGGCGCGCGCGGCGCGCCTGGTCGACGGCGCCTCCGAGGTGCACATGATGGTACTGGCGCGCTTCATGCGCGAGGAAGGCCGCGACTTCTGGTCGTGGGGCCCGGGCGAGGGCCGCAAAAACGACCGCCAATAATTCGCGCTAGGTCCGGTAGCTCGGGTCTTCCTTGTCGAGAATGCGCAGATAGGCCGGCCAGTCGGCCGAACCGCGGCCGCGGTCGTGGGTTTCGAACTGCGCGGCGGTCTTCTCGCAAATCTCCGGCGGAATCTCGATCAGTTCGCTGCCGGTCGCCTCGAGCTTGACCTGGATCTCGGCGGCTTCGGCGAGATGCTCCATCAGCACGAAGGCTTCGCGCGCGCTCTTGCCCACGGTGAGCAGGCCGTGATTGTGCATGATCAACGCCTTGTTCTGCCCGAGGTCGCCGTTGATGCGCGCGCGCTCGCCGAAATCCTCGGTGATGCCCTCGTAGGCGTGATAGCCGATGCGCTTGTAGAAGCGCACCGCCGGCTGCGACAGCATGCGCAGTCCGTGCTTCATCGCCGCGATCGCCATGCCGGCTTCGGTGTGCATGTGCAGTGCGCAGTTGACGTCGGGCCGCGCCGCCAGCACGCCGCCGTGCAGCGTGAAGCCGGGGCGGTTGACGCCGGCTTTCTCGTCGAGGTTCTCGTCCATCGAGACCTTGACCAGGTTCGAGGCGGTGACCTCGGTGTAGAGCAGCTCATGCTGCTTGATCAGGAATTTGCGCGGCTCGCCGGGCACCCGCATTGAGGCGTGGTTGTAGATCACGTCGTCCCAGCCGTAATGCGCGACCAGGCGATAGACCGCGGCGAGGTCGATGCGCGCCTGCCATTCGGCCGGCGACATATTGGGCGGCACTTTGTCGGCCGGCACCACGTCCGCCATCTTGGTCGGTTTGTTCATCGGCGCTCTCCGAAATTTTACCGCAGCATAGCAAACCGGCGGCTGCTGCGGCTATGGTGCGCCGCGCGGTTTTGATCGCGTTTCAGGACCTGAAAATGGCGTCTCCGATCGCAATCAAGATGGGCGGCTACGGCCCGCCGACAACGGGCTTCTCCAAGTCGCTCAAGTTCATCGGCGACCGGCTCGAGGCGCAGTTTCGCGACCGCATCAAGGTCGATTACGTCTTCAACATCATGGATCACGGCCACAAGGCCGAGGACATATTGACGCTGGTCGAGCGCGGCGAGCTGACGATGGGCTACCAGTCGTCGAGCTACTTCACCGACCGCGTGCCCGAGCTCGGCTTCGTCGACCTGCCGTTCCTGTTCTCGAGCAATGCGCAGGCGCGCGCGGCGATGGACGGCGCGCTTGGCCAATTCCTCGCGCGCAAAACCGAGGAGCGCATCGATTACCGCATTCTCGGCTGGTTCGAGAACGGCTTTCGCCACATCTCCAACAAACTGAGGCCGATTTATGCGCCCCGCGACATGACCGGAATGAAAATCCGCGTGCTGCCGAGCGAAATTCATCGCCGCACATTCGAGCTGATCGGCGCGACGCCGATGCGCATGGACCTCACCGAAGCGATCGCGATGGTGAAGGCGGGCACGCTTGATGCCCAAGAAAACCCGCTGGCCAACACGGTGACCTATGGCGTGCACAAATTTCACAAGTTCCACACGCTGACCAGCCACTTCTATATTTCCCGGCCGATTTTCTTCCACCGCACCGCGTTCGATGCGTGGCCGCGCGACCTGCAGGAGGCGATGCGGGCCGCCGTGACGGAATCGGTGACGCGGCAGCGCAAGCTGGCCGAGCAGGAGCACGAGGACGCGAAGAAAGCGATCGAGGCGGAAGGCTGCGTTTTCAATGCGCTGACGCCGGCAGAACATGACGGCTTCGTCGCAGCGGTTGCGCCATTGCTCAAGGACGCTCAGGCCATGTACGGCGCTGATATGTTCAGGCTGGTGCCTCGCGCGTGATCATGCGCCGACGGACGCCACAACTTCCGGCTCCGGCCCGAGTCGCCGCCTTTTCTCGCCGCGACCGCGCAGCACCAGAAATCCGATGATGACGAGATTGATTAGATTGGCGCCGACCCCGGTGGCGAAGGCCGGGGCGTAATAGCCGAAATGGTCGTACAACAATCCGGCCATCCAGCCGCCGAGCGCCATGCCGACCGCGGTGAACATCAATAGCGTCGGTATGCGCCAATACGCTTCCTTGGCGGGGAACAGCTCGCGCACCGCCAGAACGTAGGCCGGGATGATGCCGGCAAAGCCGAGCCCGAACGCCGCCGACACCGTGATGAGGCCGACTTCGCTTTGCGTGAACAGCAACGCCGTCATCGATGCCGCTTGCCAGGCCGAGCCGATCAGGATCGTCAGCAGTCCGCCGATCCGGTCCGAAATCAATCCCCACATCTGCCGGCTGACGAACGCGGTGCCGAGCAGGACCGACAGCATGGCCGCGCCGAAGGTCCGGGTAAAACCGAGATCGCTGCAGAACGCGACGAGGTGGCCTTGCGGCATCGCCATCGGGATGCAGCACATGATCGGCGCCACGCAGATCAGGCCGAACACCAGATTGGGCGGCAGTCCCAGCACGCGCGGCCTGCCGCGGCCGCCGGCCGGTTCGGCGACGGCCGGCGTTTTCGGCGGGCGTTTGAAGAAAATCAGCGCGAGCGGCACGATCACCACGACCTCGATCAGCGCCCAGCCGAGCATGGTCTGGCGCCAGCCGACCGATGAAATGATCTGCTCGAACACCGGCGGCCACAGCGCGCCGGCCAGATAGCTGCCGCTCGAGATCAGGGCGAGCGCCGAGCCGCGCCGCTTGTCGAACCAATGCGTCACATAGATATAGAGGGGCGCGTTGATGCCGCCGAGCCCCAGCATTCCTATGAACAGACCGTGCCCGATCCACAGCGGCCACGGCGGGCCGAGCGTCGAGATCGCAAGCCCGACGGCGATCATCAAGGCGCCGAACAGCACGGTCCAGCGCGTGCCGATGCGCTCGGCGATGCGACCCATCAGGATGCCGCCGATGCCCGAGCACAGCCAGGTGAGCGAGCCGGCCAACGCCGGCACCGAGCGCGCCCCGCCGGCTTCGGCCGCCACGTCCTTGAGCGCCACCACGACGATCCAGGCGCCGCCGAACGCCATCAGCATCGTCGCCAGCGCGACGCTGGCGACGAGCCATGACTGTTTCGTCTCGACCGACGAGTGGTGCGTATGCATGCGGTGAAAACCCGGCACGCCCTTTTACAGTCCGCGGCGGCGATGACCAATGCACGGGCGTGAGGGCAGTTACCCATGCTGCGATGCGCCAAAATGCGCGTAACGCCGCGGCGCTGAAATTTCGTGACGTCGAAACCGCCCACAACGAAATTGACCGCAAGGCGTCCCGGTGCGAGATTTTTTGCGCGGTTTGGCGTTTCGAGTCGGGGATGGACGCCTATATAGTGTGAACCGCCGGGCATCTTGGTGGCCCTCAGCGGATCAGGGCCACGTTTCGAGTAATTCATGACGACGCTTAAACCGGTCAGCCTCGACGACAAATACGACCTGACGCAGGACCGGGTCTTCGTGACCGGGTACCAGGCGCTGATCCGCGCCTGCCTGATGCAGAAGGAGCGCGACCGCCGCGCCGGCCTCAACACCGCAGGTTATGTGACCGGCTATCGCGGCTCGCCGCTCGGCGGCCTCGACCAGCAATTCATGCGCGTGGCCCGCCAGCTCACAGCCGCCGACATCAAGTTCCAGACCGGGCTGAATGAAGACCTCGCCGCCACCGCTTTGTGGGGCACGCAGCAGGCCGAGCTGCGCGGCGAAGGCAAATTCGATGGCGTATTTGGCATGTGGTACGGCAAGGGCCCGGGCGTCGATCGCACCGGCGACGTGTTCCGCCACGCCAACCTGTCAGGCACCTCGAAGCACGGCGGCGTCGTCGCGCTGATGGGCGACGACCACACCGCGGAATCCTCGACCACGGCGCACCAGTCGGAATTCCACTTCGTCGACGTGATGATCCCGATCCTCAACCCGGCGGGCGTCCAGGAGATCATCGACTACGCGTTGTACGGCTGGGCGATGTCGCGCTTCACCGGCGCGTGGGCCGCGCTCAAATGCATGCACGATACCGTGGAGTCGACCGGCGTGGTCGACGGCTCGCTTGACCGCGTGCAGATCGTCACCCCGACCGATTTCGCGATGCCGCCTGGCGGCCTCAACATCCGGCTGACCGACACGTTCCTTGGTCAGGAAGCACGGCTGCACGACTACAAGCGCGACGCCATGCTGGCCTTCGTGCGCGCCAACAAACTCAACCGCACCATCACCAGCGGCGGGCAGGCGCCGAAGATCGGCATCATCACCACCGGCAAGGCCTATCTCGACGTGCGCCAGGCGTTCGACGAGCTCGGCATCGACGAGATCAAATGCAACGCGCTCGGCATCAGGCTGTTCAAGGTCGGTTGCCCGTGGCCGATCCCGCGCAGCGACCTGCTGGATTTCGCCAAGGGCCTCGATCTCATCATCGTGGTCGAGGAGAAGCGCTCGCTGATCGAAGTTCAGGTGCGCGAAGAGCTTTACGGCTCGGCCAACCAGCCGGTCTGCATTGGCAAGAAGGACGAGCAGGATCGCTGGCTGTTCCCGGTCAAGGGCGCGCTCGATCCCAACGACGTTGCGATCTGTATCGGCGAGCGCATCCTGCGCTATGGCGACAATGGCGAGATCACCGCGCATGTCGCGCGGCTCAAGGGCGCGCAGAAGTCGCTTGCCGAAACCGTCGATATCGCGACCCGCACGCCGTATTTCTGCTCAGGCTGCCCGCACAACACCTCGACCCGCGTTCCGGAAGGCAGCCGCGCTTATGCCGGGATCGGCTGCCACTACATGTCGCAGTGGATGGACCGCAAGACGCTCGGCTACACCCAGATGGGCGGCGAGGGCGCCAACTGGATCGGTGAGGCGCCGTTCTCGAAACGCGACCACGTCTTCCAGAATTTAGGCGACGGCACCTACAACCACTCCGGCTATCTGGCGATCCGCGCCGCGATCGCGAGCGGCGTGAAGATGACCTACAAAATCCTGTTCAACGACGCGGTGGCAATGACCGGCGGCCAGGCCAACGATGGCGGCCTCACGGTCGATCAGATCGCGCGCCAGGTCGCCGCCGAAGGCGCCAGCAAGGTCGTGCTCGTCAGTGACGAGCCGTGGAAATACCCCAAAGAGATCGAGTGGCCCAAGGGCCTGACCATCCACCACCGCGACGAGCTCGACACCATCCAGCGCTCGCTGACCGAAGTGCCGGGGGTGAGCGTCCTCATCTATGACCAGACCTGTGCCGCCGAGAAGCGCCGCCGCCGCAAGCGCGGCGCGTTTCCCGATCCGCTCAAGCGCGTCGTCATCAATGATCTGGTGTGCGAAGGCTGCGGCGATTGCGGCGTCAAATCGAACTGCGTCTCGGTCCAGCCGCTCGAAACCGAATGGGGCCGCAAGCGCATCATCGATCAGTCGAGCTGCAACAAGGACTATTCGTGCCTCAAGGGCTTCTGCCCGTCCTTCGTCACCGTGCACGGCGCCAAGCTCAAGAAGAGCGAAGGCGTCGAGATGCCGGCGAGCTGGGGCGCGCTGCCCGAGCCGAGCCTGCCGCTCAGCAACCATCCCTATAGCGTGATCGTCACCGGCGTCGGCGGCACCGGCATCGTGACGATTGGCGCGATCGTCGGCATGGCGGCGCACCTCGAAGGCAAGGGCGTCGGCGTCATCGACATGGCCGGCCTCGCCCAGAAGGGTGGCGCGGTCTACAGCCACATCCGCATCGCCAACACGCCGGACGACATCCACGCCATCCGCGTCGCGGCGCAAGGCGCCGATCTTGTGCTGGGCGGCGACATCGTCGTTGTCGGCACGAAGAAGGTGCTTTCGGCCATCAAGCACGGCGGCACGCGGCTCGTCATCAATACCGCGGAATTCCTGCCGGGTGACTTCACCCGCAACGCCGATTTTTCGCTGCCGACCGAGCGTCTCAAGCGGGCAATCCGCGACGCCGCCGGCGAGGGGCGCGCCAATTTCATCGACGCCGGACGGCTGGCGACGGCGCTGCTCGGCCAGTCGATCGGTGCCAACATGTTCATGCTCGGCTACGCCTACCAGATCGGCGGGCTGCCGATCTCGGGCGAGGCGCTCGAAAAGGCGATCGAGATGAACGGTGAGGCGGTGGCGATGAACATCGCGGCGTTCCGTTACGGCCGGCGCGCCGCGGTCGATCCGGCCGCGGTCGAAGCGCTGGTCAAGCCGGCGCCGGAAACCGAGCGCGACAGCCTCAAGCTGTCGCAGTCGTTCGATGAGATGTTCGCGCGGCGCATCGAGTTCCTCACCAAGTATCAAAGCGCGCGCTATGCGCGGCGTTACAGGAACATGGTCGAGAAGGTGAAAGCCGCCGAGGCGGAGAAAACTCACGGCCAGTGCGCGCTGACCGAGGCGGTGGCGCGCTATCTGTTCAAGCTGATGGCCTACAAGGACGAGTACGAAGTCGCGCGGCTCTACACTGACAGCAAGTTCATCAATCAGGTGAAGGCGGGCTTCGACGGCGATCTCAAGCTCGAATTCCACCTGGCCCCGCCGTTATTGGCGCGGCGCGATCCGCAGACTGGCGAGCCGCAGAAAATGTCGTTCGGGCCGAGGATGCTCACGGCGTTTCGCGTCCTCTCCAAGTTCCGGTTCCTGCGCGGCACGCCGCTGGATATTTTTGGCTACAGCGAGGAGCGCCGGACCGAACGCCAGCTTGTTCGCGATTATGAGGCGTTGGTCGGCGAGATCATTGGGACGCTCGGCCCCGACAATCACCGCACAGCCGTTGCTCTGGCCAGTGTACCGGAGAAAATCCGCGGCTATGGCCACGTCAAGGCGCGACATCTGGTAGCGGCGAAGGCCGAGGAAGTCGTTCTGCGCGAGCAATTCCGCTCCGGCACCGCCCCGATCCTCAAGGCCGCTGAATAACTTAAGCCGGCCATCGTGCGGTTCGGGCTTGACCGCATGCGCGCGCTGTTTTCATATCAAGACAAGACCGCTGGAAAGGCGGCCGTGGGGCATCGCGGCATAAGTCGCGGGCGACATGGGAGGTATCGTCGTGGCGGATCACGATCGCGCCGCAAGCACCAATACGTTTCCGAAATTGCTGATCCGCAATGCGCAGATCTATGCGTCGCGCCCCGCCATCCGTCATAAAGATCTCGGCATCTGGCAAACCTGGGCCTGGGCTGAAGTGCTCGAAGAGGTTCGGGCATTTTCCATCGGCCTGCTGGAGTTGGGTCTCAAGCGCGGCGACAAGATCGCCATCATCGGCAAGAACAAGCCGCGGCTTTATTGGGCGATGTGCGCCGCCCAGGCTATTGGCGCCGTGCCGGTGCCGCTCTATGCCGACAGTGTGGCCGAGGAAATGGCCTACGTCCTCGAGCACGCCGAGGCGACTTTCGCGATCGCCGAGGATCAGGAGCAGGTCGACAAACTGGCCTCGATCGCCGACCGCCTGACCCATCTCAAATACTTGATCTATGACGAGCCGCGCGGCCTTCGCGATTACGACCACGTCAAAATGAAATGGATCGACGAGGTCCAGAAGCTCGGCCGCAACAAGCTGGCGGCCGATCCGGACATGCTTGCGCGCTGGCAAGCGGAGGTCGACCAGGGCCAGGGCTCCGACCTCGGCATCATCCTTTACACCTCAGGCACCACCGGACGCCCGAAAGGCGTAATGCTGACGAACGATAACGTCGTCATTTCGGCCGAGAACGGCAACAAGTTCGACAACCTCGACGAGAACGACAGCGTGATCGCCTATCTGCCGATCGCTTGGGTCGGCGACCACATCTTCTCTTACGCGCAATCCTATGTGGCCGGTTTCTGCGTCAACTGTCCGGAAGCCGCCGAGACCATCGTCGAGGACCGCCGCGAAATCGGCACGACCTACGCCTTCGCACCGCCGCGTATCTACGAGAACCTGCTGACGCTGACGATGGTCCGCATGCAGGACGCCGGCGCGGTCAAGCGCAAGATGTTCAATTTTTTCATCGAGCACGCGCGCAAATGGGGCGAGAAGATCCTCAACAAGGAACGCGTGCCGTTGACAGCGCGGCTGGTCTATTGGCTCGGCGAATTGCTGGTCTATGGCCCGCTGAAAAATCGCTTCGGGCTCACCCGCATCCGCGTCGGTTACACCGCGGGCGAGGCGATCGGCCCTGAAATTTTTCGCTTCTATCGCTCGCTCGGACTTAATCTCAAGCAGCTCTACGGCCAGACCGAAGCCTCGGTCTACATCACTGCGCAGCCGGACGGCGAGATTTACGGCGACACGGTCGGCAAGCCGAATATCGGCGTCGACGTCAAGATCGCGGACAACGGTGAGGTGTTGTTCAAGTCGCCCGGCGTGTTCCTTGGCTATTACAAGGACCCGGAGCGCACTGCGGAAACCAAGACGGCGGACGGTTTCGTACGCACCGGCGACGCGGGCTTTTTCGATCCGAAGACCGGCCACCTCAAGATCATCGACCGCGCCAAGGATGTCGGCAAACTCAAGGACGGAACGATATTCGCGCCGAAGTACATCGAGAACAAGCTCAAGTTCTATCCCAACATCCGGGAGGCCGTTGCGATCGGCGACGGTCGAGATTTCGTCTGCGTGATGCTCAACATCGACCTGACGGCCGTGAGCTCGTGGGCCGAGCGCAATAACGTGATCTACGGCTCCTATCAGGAGCTCGCCAACCATCCGCGCGTCTATGACTTGCTGCAGAAGCATGTCGAGGAAGTGAACCGCTCGCTCGCCGAGGAAAAAGTCATGGCGGGCGCGCAGATCAAGCGCTTCCTCATCCTGCACAAGGAGCTCGACGCCGACGACGGCGAGCTGACGCGAACCCAGAAGGTGCGCCGCGGCCTGATCGGCGAGCGCTATGCGCCGCTCGTTAAGGCGCTGTACGAGGGTGCGAGTGCAGCGGATATCGCCACTGAAGTGACCTTCGAGGACGGCCGCAAAGGCTTTCTCAAGGCACGGGTTCGCATTGCCGACGTCAATCCAGAGCCGCGCGCGGTCATGGAGGCCGCGGAATGAGGGCGATGGACGCTCGCCAGACAACGGCGGCCGGCGAGGCTCTGCTCTCGGTCGAAAATGTTTCGCTGTCGTTTGGCGGCGTCAGAGCGATTTCCGACGTCTCGTTCGACATCCGCAAAGGTGAAATTCGAGCCATCATCGGGCCGAACGGCGCCGGCAAGACGTCGATGCTCAACGTGATCAATGGCTTTTATTCGCCGCAGCGCGGCCGCATCACCTTTAAGGGCAAGACGCGCTCGAAAATGCGCCCGCACGAGGCGGCGGAAGGCGGCATAGCGCGCACGTTCCAGAACGTCGCGCTGTTTCGCGGCATGACCGCGCTCGACAACATCATGACGGGTCGAACGCTGAAGATGCGCCGCGGATTTGGCTGGCAGCTGCTGCGCTACGGCCCGGCGATGGCCGAAGAGGTCGAGCACCGCCGCAAGGTCGAGGAAATCATCGACTTTTTGAAAATTCAGGAAATCCGCCGCATTCCGGTCGGCCGGCTGGCTTACGGCCTGCAGAAACGCGTCGAACTCGGCCGGGCGCTCGCGATGGAGCCCGACCTGCTGCTGCTCGACGAGCCGATGGCCGGCATGAACCTCGAGGAGAAAGAGGACATGTCGCGCTATGTGCTCGACGTCAACGACCACTTCGGCACCACGATCGCGTTGATCGAGCACGACATGGGCGTGGTGATGGATCTGTCGGATCGCGTCGTCGTGCTCGACCACGGGATCAAGATCGCCGACGGCACGCCGAGCGAGGTCAAGAACAATCAGGGCGTGATCGACGCCTATCTCGGAGTCGCGCATTGACGAACTGGGCGCATTGAAGGGTCGCGATGGATACGCTCTATAAAATTTTCATCGATCCGTTCATGCAGATGGGCGCCGCGCCCGATTTGCTGGTGCAGACCTTGTGGGAGGGTTTGGTTGCCGGCGTGCTCTATGCGCTGATCGCGCTCGGTTTCGTGCTGATCTTCAAGGCTTCCGGTATTTTCAATTTCGCCCAGGGCATCATGGTGGTGTTCGCGGCGCTGACCCTGGTCGGGCTGTATGAACACGGTGTTCCGGCTTACGTCGCGCTTGGACTGACGATTGCCGTGATGTTCGGCCTCGCCGTCGCGGTCGAGCGGCTGATGCTGCGGCCTTTGGTCAACCAGCCGGACATCATCCTGTTCATGGCGACGTTCGGCCTGACCTATTTCCTGATCGGCTTCGGCGAACTGGTGTTCGGCGGCGAGCCGAAGATCATGATCGCGGAACAGCTTGGCCTGCCGCGCGGCGCAATCGATATCAAGATGGCCGGCGGTTTCGTGGCGCTGCAAAAGATCGACATCGCGGCCGCGATCATCGCCTCCATCATGGTGACGGCGCTCGCATTATTCTTCCAGAAGACCAGGATCGGGCGCGCTTTGCGGGCGGTCGCGGACAGCCACAAGGCGGCGCTGTCGGTCGGCATCTCGCTCGAGCAGATCTGGGTGATCGTGTGGTTTGCCGCGGGGCTCGTGGCGCTCACCACCGGCATCATGTGGGGCGCGCGCTCCCAGGTGTCGTTCGCGCTGGAGATCATCGCGCTCAAGGCGCTACCGGTTCTGATCCTCGGCGGCTTTACCTCGATTCCGGGCGCCATCATCGGCGGCGTCATCATCGGTGTCGGCGAGAAGCTTGGCGAGTTTTACTGGGGACCGCTGCTCGGCAGCGGTATCGAGAGCTGGCTCGCTTATGTGATCGCCCTGATCTTCCTGCTGTTCAGGCCGCAAGGCCTGTTCGGCGAACGACTGATCGAGCGGATCTGAAGATGCTCTACCGCGAAACCGGCCAGTTCAAGACCAGCTACTCCGCCGACATGGCGGTGATGCCGATTCTGCAGGATCGTGTCGGCATCGCGGTGATCCTGTTCATTGCCGCGGTGATCATCCCGTATTTCGGCAGCGGCTTCTTGATTCAGGCGGTCATGATTCCGTTTCTGATCTTTTCGCTTGCTGCCATAGGCCTCAATTTGCTGACCGGTTACACCGGCCTGCTCTCGCTCGGCACCGGGGCCTTCATGGGGGTTGGCGCCTATGCCTGTTACAAGCTCACGACTTGGTTTCCCGGCGTCAACATTCTGATCTGGGTGATTGCTTCGGGATTCTTTTCGGCGGCGGTCGGCGTGCTGTTCGGCATTCCCTCGCTGCGCATCAAGGGCTTCTATCTGGCGGTGGCGACGCTCGCCGCGCAGTTTTTCCTCTCGTGGTGCTTCATCCGTTTGCCCTGGTTCTACAATTACAACGCGTCCGGCGCGATCGAGGTGCCGACCCGCACGCTCGCCGGCATCCCCATCACCGGCGCCACGGCGACCGACACGACACGCTACTACGTCGTACTGGCGATCGTCGTCGCCATGACCTGGCTGGCTTCCAATCTCGTCCACGGCCGCATCGGGCGCATGTGGATGGCGGTGCGCGATATGGACCTGGCCGCCGAGCTGATCGGCATCCGCCTGCTGCCCACCAAGCTGCTGGCCTTTGCGGTATCCTCTTTCTACTGCGGCGTCGCCGGCGCGCTGCTGGTGTTCCTGTGGTATGGTGGCGCCGAGCCGTCGGTGTTCGACGTCAATCTGAGCTTCTTTATTCTCTTCATGGTGATCATCGGCGGGCTGGGCAGCCTGACGGGATCTTTCTTCGGCGCCGCGCTGATCTTCATTCTGCCGATCGTGCTGCGTTACATTCCGCCGAAATTCGGAATGCCGATCCAGGCCTCCATGGTCGAACACATCCAGTTCATGGTGATCGGCGCATTGATCATCGTGTTCCTGATCGTAGAGCCCAACGGGCTGGCTCGGTTGTGGCAGATCGGCAAGCAGAAATTGAGGGTGTGGCCTTTCCCGTACTAACGGTGCACAATCTCAACCAATCCCCGTGAAACGGGGGGTCCGGTAATGCCCGATGACCGTGAACAACAGGCGGCACGGCCGCCGGAAACGACAGGGAGGAAATAAATGCGACTGCATCGAGTTCTGCTCGGAGGGGTCTTTGCTCTGGCGGCAGGCGTGTCGGGACTGACGTTCGCTCCGGCGACGTCGAACGCCGCCGACACCATCTATGTGCCGCTGTTGTCTTACCGCACCGGCAATTTCGCCGTTTCGGGTGCGCCGATCATGAGCGGCATGGCCGACTACCTCAACATGCTCAACGAGCGCGACGGCGGCATCAATGGCGTGAAGATCGTCGTCGAGGAATGCGAAACCGGTTACGACACCAAGAAAGGCGTCGAGTGTTACGAGCAGGTCAAATCGAAAAACCCGGTCTTGCTCAACCCGTACTCGACCGGCATTACCCTGCAGATCATTCCTAAGGCAGCGGTCGACAAGATTCCGATCCTGTCGATGGCCTATGGCCTCTCGGCCTCGGCTGACGGCACGGTGTTCCCGTGGGTCTTCAACCCGCCGGCCACCTATTGGGATGGCGCCTCGATGTTCATCCGTTACATCGGGGGCAAGGAAGGCGGCCTCGAAAAGCTCAAGGGCAAGAAGGTCGGCCTCGTCTATCTCGACGCTCCGTACGGCAAGGAGCCGATCCCGCTGCTGGAAGCGCTGGCAAAGGATTACGGCTTCGAGCTCAAGCTCTATCCGGTGCCGGCCGCCGACGCGCAGAACCAGTCGTCGATCTGGCTCAACATCCGCCGCGATCGCCCGGATTGGATCTATATCCAGGGCTTCGGTGCGATGAATCCCGTCGCCGTCAAGGAAGCCGTCAAGATCAGCTATCCGATGGATCATCTGATCGGCAACTGGTGGGCTGGCAGCGACGACGATGCGCGTCCGGCTGGGGCCGAAGGCAAGGGTTACCTGTCGCTCGACTTCAATCAGGTCGGGACCGATTTCCCCATCATCAAGGACATCCTCAAGCACGTCGTTGACAAGGGTAAGAGCCTCATCGCCAAGGAGAAGGTCGGCGAGAACTTCTACAATCGCGGCGTTCTCAACTCGATCATCATCGCGGAGGCGATCCGCAATGCGCAAAGAATCTCCGGCAAGAAAGTGATCACCGGCGAAGACATGCGCCGCGGACTCGAGACCCTCAACATCACGCAGGCCCGATTGAAGGAGATCGGCGCCGACGGCTTCGCCGCGCCGATGAAGGTGTCATGCGAGGACCACAACGGCCACAACGCCGCTTATATGGCGAAGTGGGACGGCACCAAGTGGACCAAGGGCTCGGACTGGATCGAACCGATTAAGGACAAGGTCCGCCCGCTGATCGAATCCGCCGCCAAAGACTATGCCGCTGCCAATGCCGGCTGGCCGAAGCGTACCGAGCCTTGCGACAAGTCGTCGTAAGCTAATGCCGTTTGCCTCTCCTCGCCGGTGGCGGGGAGAGGCTTTTCGCGGTGAGACCGCCATGTCGATCGAACCGATATCGGCTCCAACGACGGCCAGCGCACCGGCGGCGGAGATCATCCTCTCCGTCAACAATATCGAAGTCATCTACGATCACGTTATCCTCGTGCTCAAGGGCGTGTCGCTTGATGTGCCGAAAGGCGGCATCGTCGCACTGCTTGGCGCCAATGGCGCCGGCAAAACCACTACCCTCAAGGCGATTTCCAATCTGTTGCAGGCCGAGCGCGGCGACGTCACTAAGGGCTCGATCATCTTCGACGGCGAAGAGGTGCAGGACCGCTCGCCCAACGAACTGGTGCGGCGCGGCTGCATCCAGGTGATGGAGGGCCGGCATTGCTTCGGCCATCTGACGATCGAGGAAAACCTGCTGACCGGGGCCTTCACCCGCAAGGACGGCAACGCCGCGATCCGCAACGATATCGACTTGGTCTACCGATACTTCCCCAAGCTCGCCGAGCGGCGCACGTCAATGGCCGGCTACACCTCCGGCGGCGAACAACAGATGTGCGCGATCGGCCGCGCACTGATGTCGCGCCCCAAAATGATCCTGCTTGATGAACCGTCGATGGGACTGGCGCCGCAGATCGTCGAGGAGATTTTCGAGATCGTGCACGACCTGAACGAAAAGGAAGGCGTGTCCTTTCTGCTGGCCGAGCAGAACACGCATATGGCGCTGCGCTTCGCGCGCTATGGCTACATTCTCGAGAACGGCCGCGTGGTAATGGACGGCGACGCCAAGGCGCTGGCCGAGAACGAGGACGTCAAGGAATTCTACCTCGGCATTTCGGAAGGCAAGCGCAAGTCGTTTCGCGAGGGCAAGCATTACCGTCGCCGCAAGCGCTGGCTGACGTGAGGCAATGACCGGCCATTACGACGCGCTCGAAACGCGCGAGCCGCAGTTTCGCGAGCGCGAGACTTTCGCCCGGCTGCCGCACCTGATTGGGTGCGCGATGGCCGCGCCGGGCTGGGCGAAACAGCTCCAGAGCCTCGACCCGGAACTGATCGGTTCACCGGCCGCGCTGGCGAAGCTGCCGTTGTTGCGCAAATCCACCCTGCCGGAACGGCAGAAAGCGTTGCCGCCGTTCGGCGGCTTCAACGTTACTGAGCCGGCCCAGGCCAAACGCCTGTTGATGTCGCCGGGGCCGATCTTCGAGCCCGAGGGCCACGCCGCCGACTTTGCCGGCCTCGCCCGGGCGCTGTTTGCTGCCGGCATCCGTAAGGGCGACATTCTTCATAACTCGTTTTCTTATCATCTGTCGCCGGGTGCCTGGATGTTCGACGCCGCGGCGCAGGCGCTCGGCTGTGCGGTCATTCCGGGCGGTGTCGGCAACACCGAGCAGCAGGCCGAGGCGATCGCCGCATTGCGGCCCAGCGCCTACAGCGGGACGCCGGATTTTCTGAAGGTGCTGCTCGATACCGCCGAAAAATCCGGCAAGGATATGTCCTCCCTCAAGCGCGGACTGGTCAGCGGCGCTGCGCTGCCGCCTTCGCTGCGCGAGGAATTCACCAAGCGCGGCGTTGCGGTCCTGCAGTGCTACGCCGCGGCGGAAACCGGCGTGATTGCGTACGAAAGCGCAGCGCGCGAAGGCCTGATCGTCAACGAGAACATCATCGTCGAGATCGTGCGGCCCGGCACCGGCGATCCGGTCGCGCCAGGCGAGGTTGGCGAGGTCGTGGTGACGACGTTCAATGCCGACTATCCGATGATCCGTCTTGCGACCGGCGATCTTTCCGCGTTCATGACCGGTGCTTCGCCATGCGGACGAACCAATGTCCGGATCAAGGGCTGGATGGGCCGTGCCGACCAATCCGCCAAAGTGAAGGGCCTGTTCGTGCGGCCCGAGCACGTCGCGGAGATCGCCAAGCGCCACCGCGAACTGGCACGCCTGCGCCTGGTCGTCCGCCGCGCCGGCGAGCAAGACGCCATGACGTTGATGGCGGAAACCCAGGCCACCGGGCTCGAGAGTGCGGTGGCGGAGACGTTGCAAGCCGTCACCAAGCTCAAGGGCGACGTGAAGCTGGTCGCGCCGGGAACGCTTCCCAACGACGGCAAGGTAATCGCCGACGAGCGGCCGGTCGTATAGCGGCTTGACCTGCACCGTCCGATACCGCTGATAGCGCGCATGAGCTCTCCCAGATCGCGTCTCCCGAAAGGCCATCAGAGCATCCCGCCTCGCCGCATCGGCGTACTGCTGGTTAATCTCGGCACGCCGGACGCCACCGACTACTGGTCGATGCGCCGCTATCTCGCCGAATTTCTCGCCGACCGGCGCGTCATCGAGGAGAATCGCTTCAAATGGTGGCTCATCCTCAATCTCATCATCCTGTCGGTGCGGCCGGGCCGCAAAGGCCGCGACTACGACAAGATCTGGAACCGCGAGCTCAATGAATCGCCGCTGAAGACCATTACGCGCGCGCAGGCCGCCAAGCTAGGCAAGGCCCTGAAGGCCAAGCCGGTGCTGGTCGACTGGGCGATGCGCTACGGCAACCCGTCGATCGCGTCGCGTCTCGAGGCCATGCAGAAAGCCGGCTGCGACCGCATCCTCGTCATCCCGCTTTACCCGCAATATGCCGCAGCGACCACGGCGACGGTGTGCGACAAAGTCTTTCAGGCGCTCGAGACGATGCGCTGGCAACCGGCGTTGCGCGTCGCCCCGTCCTGGTTCGACGAGCCGGTCTATATCGGGGCGCTTGCTGCGTCGCTGAAGGCGTCGCTCGCCCGGCTGCCGTTCAAGCCCGACGTCATCCTCGCCTCGTTCCATGGCATGCCCGAGGAATATCTTGAGAAAGGCGATCCCTATCACTGCCAGTGCGCCAAGACCGCCCGGCTGTTGCGCGAGAAGCTAAAGCTCGCCGGTGGCAAACTGCTTCTGACTTTCCAGTCGCGGTTCGGCACCGCCGAGTGGCTCAAGCCCTATACCGATGCCACGGTTCGCTCGCTCGCCGAGCGCGGTGTCCGGAACGTCGCCGTCATCACGCCGGGCTTTGCCGCCGATTGTCTGGAGACGCTCGAGGAAATCGCGATGGAGAACGCCGGGATATTCAAGGCGGCGGGCGGCGAGAATTTCGCGGCGATCCCGTGCCTCAACGACAGCGTGCTGGGAATGAAAGTGATCCGAACGGTGGCCGAGCGCGAGCTCAAAGGCTGGCTGTAGCTTCGCTTAAGCGACGCCGGCGCGCAACAGATCGTGCAAGTGCAGCAGCCCAATCGGTTTTCTGCCCTCGGCGACGAACACCGCGGTGATCTTCGACGACGTGAGCAATTCCAGCACCTCGCTGGCGAGCTGGTCGCCGCGAACCGCCTTGGGATTGCGCGTCATCACGTCCTCGACCTTGGCGTCGAGCAGGTTGGAGCGCATGTGACGGCGCAGATCGCCGTCGGTGATGATGCCGACCAGCATGCCATGCGGGTCGACGATGCCGACGCAACCGAAGGATTTCGACGTCATCTCGACCAGGGCATCCGACATCCGCGTGCCAAGCGGGGCGAGCGGCATAGCGGGGCCGGGATGCATGAGGTCGCGTGCATATTTGAGCATCGCGCCGAGTCGGCCCGACGGATGCAGAACGCCGAACTGCGTCGCCGTGAAGCCGCGGCCTTCGAGCAGCGCGATCGCCAGTGCGTCACCGAGCGCGAGCTGCATCAGCGATGACGTCGTCGGTGCAAGATTGTGCGGGCAGGCTTCGCGGGCTTCGGGCAGCGCGAGCGCGACATCGGCAGCCTTGCCGAGCGTGCTGTCGAGGCTCGCCGTTATTGCAATCAACGCGATTTTGCAGCGGCGCGAATATTCGATCAGCGTCTTGAGCTCGGAGGTTTCGCCCGACCACGACAGCGCGATGATGACGTCGTTCTCCGTAATCATGCCGAGATCGCCGTGCCCGGCATCGCCGGCATGGATGAAGAAAGCCGGCGTTCCCGTTGACGCCAGGGTCGCGGCAATCTTGCGGCCGATATGGCCGGATTTTCCCATGCCGGTGACGATGACCCGGCCTTTGGAGCCGCGAATCAGATCGACCGCGTGGAGGAAGGCGGCGCCGAGCCCGTCGCGCAGCGCCGCCGCGAGCGCGCTCAAGCCCTCGATCTCGACGCCGAGCGTGCGCAACGCCGAGGTGAGGGCGCCGGCGGGGTCGGCATTGGGGCCTGCGGAGGTCTTCGTTTTTGCCATAAGGACCCGAGTGAAATTAGCTTTCGCCGCTGTGGGGCGCCGCCAGTTGGCATGGATTATAGCGCGGAACGACCCGGCACGTGGGTCCCGGGCGCAATCAACGCCTCGTTAACCATAACCCTTTCTACTCCGTTAACCAAAGCCTGCCGGCGTCGCGGGGTCGCTCTGCTTTGTGCGGAGCGTCGTTCCGCCGGCCGGATTGGCGCGAATTCACTGGCCCGCCTGCGGGCACCGGAGGGGTTCTGTCGTTGCCGCGCCTTTGCTTCGCTCGATCACTCTGCTGGGCCGGCATGTTCGCCGTCGGCCTGGCGTCGATCGATCACGCCAGCGCGCAGACCATCATTTCCACAAACCCGTATGCTGCGCCGGCGGAGGGCGATCAAAAAATTCCCCCGCGCTACCAGAAATTCAAGCCGTCAGCGGTTACCGCGCCCATCGCGCCGACGGCGTCGTTCCAGCCGCCGCCATCGGGGGCTGGCGCGACCGGTTACGACTCGACCAACGCGCGTAAGCGCGCCAAGCCGAAAGCTAAGTCGACCGCACCCAAAACAGTTGCTCCGCGCGAGCCAGCGCCCGCCGCCGTTCCGCTCGCGACCACACCGACACCTGCGGTGCCCGCGGCCGCGCGGCGTGCGCAAGCTTCGGGCCCGCCGGGCCTGCCGCCGATCGCGCAGACCTCAATCTACACCCCGCCCAAACGGCGAAAGGCGCACACCGAGCCGGACGATCCGTACGCGGCCCTCGGCGGGCGCGCCGGATCGTTTATACTGTATCCCGCCGTCGAACTTTCGGTCGGGCGCGATTCCAATCCGTCGCAGACGCCGAACGGCCGCGCGTCGACGTTCTACAGCGCCGCGCCGGAATTGCGCGTGCAGTCGAACTGGTCGCGGCACGAGTTCAAGGCGGACCTGCGCGGCAGCTACACCGGCTACAGTCCGGACGACGTACCGTCGCTGAGCCGGCCTTATTTCAACGGCAAGGCGGATGGCCGGATTGACGTCAGTCGGGACGACCGGATCGAGCTCGGGGTGCACGGCCGCGTTGCGACCGACAATCCCAACAGCCCGAACCTGCAAGCCGGCCTCGCCAAGCTCCCGATCTACACTACGGTGGGCGGAAACGCCGGCTACACGCATCGCTTCAACCGGCTGGAAATCGGAGCCAAGGGCGATGCCGAGCGCACCGTGTACCAGGAGGCGCAGCTCGTCGACGGCAGCACTGCCAGCAACGAAGACCGCAATTACAATCAATATGGCGGGACGGCGCGCGCGGCCTATGAGCTTTCGCCAGGCTTCAAGCCGTTCGTCGAGGGTGGCGGCGACAGCCGCAAGCACGATCTGGCCGCGGACTTTTCCGGATACCGGCGCGATTCCACCGGCTATCTGGCCCGCATCGGTTCGACCATCGAGCTGTCGCGGCTCCTCACCGGCGAGGTTGCGGTCGGATACACCCAGCGCAACTACGCCGACCCCCGGCTGGTCCCGCTCAAGGGAGTGATCGGAAGCGGGTCTTTGATCTGGACGGCGAACGCGCTGACCACCGTGAAGTTCACGGCGGCCTCCACCGTCGGCGAGTCCACGACGCCGGAAGTCTCCGGAGTGCTGTATCGCGACGCCGGCGTGCAGGTCGACCACGCGTTCCGGCGCTGGCTGATCGGGACCGTGAAGGCCGGGTTTGGTTTCGATAGCTACACCGGCGGAGTCGAGCGCCAGGACAAACGCTATTCACTCGGCGCCGCGCTCACCTACAAGCTCAACCGCATGGTGCAGATCAAGGGTGAAGTGCGCCAGGACTGGCTGCGGTCGAACGTCACCGGCGTGGATTATACGGCGAGCGTCTTCCTGCTCGGGCTTCGCCTGCAATACTAAACGCTGCTATTTGCGGTCGAGCATGCGCCGCATTTCCTCGCGCAGCGGCGGCCCGAGATCGGCGCGTTCGAGCGCGTAGGCGAGGTTGGCGGCGAGGAAACCGATCTTTGAGCCGCAGTCGAAGCTGCGACCTTCGAACTTCAGCCCGTAGAAGGGCTGCTTGCCGGCGAGCTGTTTCATCGCGTCGGTGAGTTGAATCTCGCCGCCGGCGCCGGCGCGCTGCTTGCTGAGCAGGTCGAAGATTTCCGGTTGCAGGATATAGCGGCCGGTGATGATCAGGTTCGAGGGTGCTTCGGCGCGCTTGGGTTTCTCGACCATCTTGGTGATCTCGAAAGCCTTGCCGTGGCTCTTGCCGACGCCGACCACGCCGTATGCTTCGATGCGATCGGCTGGAACTTCCTCGACGGCGATCACATTGGCTTTGGCGTCGAGCGATTTCGCGGCTTCGATCATTTGCGTCAGGCAGCCGGGTGAGTGCTGCACCAGAACATCGGGCAGCAGCAGGGCGAACGGCTCGTTGCCCACGAGTTCCCGCGCGCACCAGACTGCATGGCCGAGCCCGAGCGGCGACTGCTGGCGAGTGAAGCTGGTGGTCCCTGGTCCCGGGAGATCCTCCGAGAGCAGTTGAAGATCGGCCTTCTTACCCCGCTCGTTCAACGTGAGTTCGAGTTCGAATTGGCGGTCGAAGTGGTCCTCGATCACCGATTTGTTACGGCCGGTCACAAAGATAAAATGCTCAATGCCGGCCCGGCGCGCCTCATCGACCACATGCTGGATCAAGGGCCGATCGACGACGGGCAGCATTTCCTTCGGCATCGCCTTGGTAGCCGGCAGGAACCTGGTGCCAAGGCCGGCGACGGGGAAAATGGCTTTGCGAATTTGGGTCATGAATGTCGTATTTTAGCCGAACAGGGAGCGATTCTCGCGAGTCAAAAAGCATGGGGCGGCGGCTCCGTAAAGGCGGACGGAGCCATTAACGGCCTCGAAACGTTGTCACTTCAGGTGTAGGGCCCAACACATTGGAACCGCAGGATCATCCGTGACGAGATTGGTTTTATCCCTGTCGATGGTGGCGGTCCTTTGCGCGCCCGCACTCGCGCAGACCACCGGCGCGTTTACGCCTGCGCCGCCCAAGGAATGGAGCGGCGAGTCGGGCGCTTCGGGCCATCCGCAAATGACGGCCGAAGAGATCACCGCGGCGGCCCAGAATTTCCCGCAGTGCATCGAAAGTTTGTGGCCGGCAGCGGCGCGCCGCCGCATCTCGCGCCAGACTTTCACCGCGCAGACGGCGTCGCTGACGCCCGACCTGCGCATCATGGACCTGCTCGACGCCCAGCCGGAGTTCACCAAGTCGTTCTGGGATTACCTCGACGTGCTGGTGACGGACGCGCGCATCAGCAAGGGCAGGGAGCTGCTCGAGACTTACCGCACGACGTTTGACGCCGTCGAGAAGGCCTATGGCGTCGACCGCCATGTGCTGGCGGCGATCTGGGGTGTCGAAACCAACTACGGGACATTGGCCGGCCAGCGACCAGTGCTGCGCTCGACCGCCACGCTGGCTTGCGTCGGCCGCCGGCAGAAATACTTCCGTGAGGAGTTTCTTTCGGCGCTCGAAATCATCGAGCGCGGCGACGTGCGCCCCGAGCGTCTGGTCGGATCGTGGGCGGGCGCGTTCGGCCCGACCCAATTCATGCCGACGACATTCAAGAGATTCGCCGTCGACTTCGACGGCGACGGCCGCCGCGACGTGATGGATTCGATTCCAGATTTGCTGGCCTCGACCGCGAACAATCTGCGCAAGGATGGCTGGGTGACCGGCCGGCCCTGGGGCTATGAGGTCGTGGTGCCGGCGACCTTCAACTTCATGCTGGCCGACCGCGGCCGGGTGTCGACGATCGCCGAATGGATGCGCCACGGCGTCGTCCGCCCGAACGGCGAGGCGTTTCCGCGCCCCGACGAGCAGGCCTATCTTCTCGTCCCGGCGGGCGTCCAGGGCCCCGGGTTTTTGATGCTGGAAAATTTTCGCGTCATCATGAAGTACAATCCGGCGGAAGCCTATGCGCTGGCGATCGGTCATCTCGCCGACCGGCTGCGCGGCGGCGGCCCATTTGCGCAGGATTGGCCGCGCTACGAGCGGGTGCTCTCGCGCGGCGAGCGCCGCGAGTTGCAAGAGCTGTTGGCGCAGCGTGGCTTCGATATCGGCGAGCCGGACGGCCAGCTGGGGGGCAAGACGCGGGCCGCGATCCGTCAATTCCAGGCCCGGATCGGCCAAGTTCCGGACGGATTCGCCTCGGGCGAGGTGCTCGAGCGCTTGCGCAAGCCTTGAGCGCGCCCGCCCGGCGATCTTCATTTTGACGGCATTGCCGTGTTATTGTGCCCATTGTGCCCATTGTGCCCATTGTGCCCATGACAGCCCCGATGACCATCTACCGTGCGTTCGCGTCCGCCGTGGTGCTGGGCGCGACAGCGTTGTGCTTCGTTCCGCTGGCGCAGGCGCAGTGGGGTGGACAATACGACGCGCGGCCGCGCTACCAGCGCGCTCCCGGTTTTTTCGACCGGCTGTTTGGGCCGGGCTATCAGCCGAACTATGGCCCGCCGCCGGTTGAACGGTATTACCAGCCGTCGCAGGTCGAGTCCTCGCGCGCGCCGCCGCCGAGAAAGCCCGAAGGCACCCCGACGGTTTCGGTCATGGTGCTGGGCGACTCGATGGCCGACTGGCTGGCCTATGGACTGGAGGATGCCTTTTCTGACGCGCCGGAAATCGGCGTCGTGCGCAAGTCGAAGATCGCGTCGGGCCTTTTGCGTTACGACGCGCGCAGCGAACTCGACTGGTGGCATGTCGCACGGGATTTGCTCGGCCGGGAGAAGACCGACATCGTCGTGATGATGCTCGGCGTCAACGACCGCCAGCCGTTCCGCGAGACGCTGGTCGAGAAGAAAGACAAGACCGCGAAGGATGCCGGCAAGAAACCGGAGGCCGATAAGCCGGACCCGGCCAAGGAAGCAGCCACCCGCGAGGCCCCCCCGGAGCAAAAGCCGGACGAAGAGGAGCAGTCTTCGATCCTGGCGCCGGAGCCGCGCAGTGCCGGCGGCGCCAGAGGCGTGGTCGACTTCCGGACCGAGCGCTGGGAAGAGACATACACCAAGCGCATCGACGATACGATCGCCGCGCTCAAGAGCAAGGGTGTGCCGGTGATCTGGGTCGGTCTGCCGCCGATCCGGGGCACGCGCTCGACGGCGGACGTCGTTTATCTCAACAACCTCTATCGGGCACGAGCGGAGAAAGCCGGCATCGTCTTTGTCGACGTCTGGGACGGCTTTGCCGACGAGCAGGGCAGGTTCACCGTTCGTGGGCCGGACTTCGAGGGCCAGGTGCGCAACCTGCGCTCGGGTGACGGCGTGCATTTCACCAAATACGGCGCCCGCAAGATCGCGCATTACGTCGAGCGCGAGTTGCGCCGTTTCATTTCCAATCGCGCGACCCCGATGGCGCTGCCGTCGGATGCGCCGCCTGGCCCGCTCAGTCCGGACGCCCGTCCGGGCGCTACGGTGCGTCCGGTCGCCGGGCCTGTGGTGCCGTTGACTTCCGCGCCTGCCGCCGAAGGCGAGGAATTGCTCGGCGGCAATACGACGAGGCCGACCCATTCCGACCCGACCGCGACCCGCGTGCTGGTCAAGGGCGAGCCGGTTGCGCCGCCGCCCGGCCGCGCCGACGATTTCTCGTGGCCGCGCGCCGGCGAAGCCAGCGCCGCGGTCGAGCCGCTGTCGCCAACCGCCGCCGCCGCCCAAGGCCTGCCGGAGCGCGCCAAGAACACCGGCAAGGATGCCCGCAAGGGCAAAAGCGACGCCAAGGCCGACGCCAAGAAGCAGGATGCCAAACCGCGGCCCGAGCAGCGCCGGTTGGGACCTCCGCCGCGCCCACCGCAACAGGTCCAGGAAGCGCCGCAGCGACGCGCGGCTGGCCCGTTCGACTGGTTTAGATAGACGCCCTTGCGTCAGCGCGGCAGGCTGGTCGATCCCATCAGGAATTTGTCGATGGCGTGGGCGCACTGGCGCCCTTCGCGGATCGCCCACACCACGAGCGATTGGCCGCGCCGCATATCGCCCGCCGCAAAAATCTTCGGCAGCGAGGTCTGGTACGCGACCTGGTCGGCGCTGACATTGCCGCGCTGGTCGAGCGCCACACCCAGCGCCTTGAGCATGCCTTCGTGGACCGGGTGGACAAATCCCATCGCCAGCAGGATCAGATCGGCCTCGATCTCGAAATCGGTGCCGGGCATGGGCTGAAATTTCGCGTCGGCGCGCGCGCAATGCAGTTTCTTGACCTGCCCGTTGACGCCGGAAAATTTCGTCGTCAGCACCGCGAAGTCGCGCGCGGCGCCTTCCTCGTGACTCGATGACGTGCGCAACTTCAGCGGCCAGTTCGGCCAGGTCAGGTCCTTGTTCTCTTGCGCCGGCGGTTTCGGCATGACTTCGAGATTGACGACCGAAGCCGCGCCCTGACGGATCGACGTTCCGATGCAGTCGGAGCCGGTGTCGCCGCCGCCGATCACGATGACCTTCTTGCCGGTGGCAAGAATCGGCGCGGCGTCGCCGGGCGACTCGCCGCTGATGCGGCGATTCTGCTGCGGCAGGAAGTCCATCGCGAAATGAATGCCCTTGAGGTCGCGGCCGGGCACCGGCAAGTCGCGTGGCTTCTCGGAGCCGCCGGTCAGCGCCACGGCGTCATATTCTTTCGCGAGCTTTTCGGCCGGCACATTGACGCCGACATGCGAATTGTAATGGAAGGTGACACCCTCGGCTTCCATCTGCGCAACGCGGCGCTCGACGTGCACCTTCTCCATCTTGAAGTCGGGAATGCCGTAGCGCATCAGGCCGCCGGCCTTGGCCCAGCGCTCATAAACATGAACGTCATGGCCGGCGCGCTCCAGTTGCTGCGCGCAGGCCATTCCCGCCGGTCCCGAGCCCACTACCGCGACCTTCTTGCCGGTCTTGTGCGACGGCAGTTCCGGCTTGAGGCCCTGCGCGATGGCGCGGTCCGCGATCGCGCATTCGATGGTTTTGATGGTGACGGGATTGTCGTCGATGTTGAGCGTGCAGGAGGCTTCGCACGGCGCCGGGCAAACGCGCCCTGTCACCTCGGGGAAATTGTTGGTCGAGTGCAGATTGCGCGCGGCCTCGTCCCACTGGCCGCGATAGACGAGGTCGTTCCAGTCCGGAATCTGGTTGTTGACCGGGCAGCCGGTCGGCGCCCCGGTAATGCGGTGGGTGCCATGGCAATAAGGCACGCCGCAATCCATGCAGCGCGCCGCCTGCTTGCGGACGTCAGCCTCCGGCAGCGGTAGAACGAATTCGTTGTAATGCGTCACGCGCTCCGCGACGGGCTGATAGTCGCGGTCGTCCCGCTCGATCTCCAGAAAGCCCGTGACCTTGCCCATCGGCTATTCCGCGGCCTGCATCGCCGCCGCCTTTTCCTTGGCCATGTCGGCGAGCGCGCGCCGGTATTCGACCGGCATCACCTTGCGGAACAGCGAGCGGTATTTCTTCCAGTTCGCCAGCATGTGCGCGGCGCGCTCGGACCCGGTGTAACGGGCGTGGTTGCCGATCAGCCGATGCAGCCGCGCGTCGTCGCCCGAGGTCAGGTCGTGCAGAATGTCGACGCGTCCATGCGTTTCCAGGTCGTTTTGCATGTTGTATTCGCGCTCAGCGACCGCCTCCTCCTCGGGAACCGGCTCGAGCTCGACCATCGCCATGTTGCAGCGACTCTCGAAGGTTTTGTCCTCGTCCAGCACATAAGCGATGCCGCCCGACATGCCGGCGGCGAAATTGCGGCCGGTGCGGCCGAGCACGACGACAATGCCTCCCGTCATGTATTCGCAGCAGTGATCGCCGGCGCCCTCGACCACCGCGATAGCGCCGGAGTTGCGCACGGCGAAGCGCTCCCCGGCGACGCCGCGAAAATAACATTCGCCCGAGATCGCACCGTACAGCACCGTGTTGCCGACGATGATCGATTCCTCGGGCACGATTCTGCTTTCGGCGACCGGTCGGATCACAATACGGCCGCCCGACAGGCCCTTGCCGACGTAGTCGTTGGCGTCGCCTTCAAGCTCGAACGTGATGCCCTTGGCGAGCCAGGCGCCGAAGCTTTGCCCGGCCGTGCCGATCAGGCGCACATGGATCGAGCCGTCCGGCAGGCCGGCATGACCGTAGCGCTTGGCGACCTCGCCAGAGAGCATCGCGCCGGCGGCGCGGTTGGTGTTGTTGATCTTGACCTGGAGCCGGACCGGCGCGCCGCGGTCGAGCGTCGCTTGCGCCTCGGCGATCAGCTTACGGTCGAGCACGTCCTTGATTTTATGATCCTGCGCCTCGCACTTGTAGATCGGCGTGTTCTTGCCGGCCAGCGGCTTCATGAACAATTTGGAGAAATCCAGGCCCTTGGCCTTCCAGTGCTCGACCAGCTTGCGCTGATCGAGCAGTTGCATCTGCCCGACCATTTCGTTGAAGGTGCGGAAGCCTAATCCCGCCATGATCTCGCGGACTTCCTCGGCGACAAAGAAGAAATAGTTGATGACGTGCTCGGGCTGACCCTTGAACCGCTTGCGCAGCACCGGGTCCTGCGTCGCGACGCCGACCGGGCAGGTGTTCAAGTGGCACTTGCGCATCATGATGCAGCCAGCCGCGATCAGCGGCGCGGTGGCGAAACCGAATTCGTCGGCGCCGAGCATCGCGCCGACCGCGACGTCGCGCCCGGTGCGGATGCCGCCATCGACCTGCACGGAAATCCGGCTGCGCAGCCGGTTGGCGACTAAGGTCTGGTGGGTTTCCGCCAGCCCGATTTCCCAAGGGCTCCCGGCATGCTTGAGCGAGGTGAGGGGAGAAGCGCCGGTGCCGCCCTCGAAGCCTGAAATGGTGACGTGGTCAGCGCGCGCCTTGGAGACTCCGGCTGCGACGGTGCCGACGCCGACTTCCGAGACCAGCTTGACCGAGACGTCGCCCGTCGGGTTGACGTTCTTCAGGTCGAAGATGAGCTGCGCGAGATCCTCGATCGAGTAGATGTCATGGTGCGGGGGCGGCGAAATCAGGCCGACGCCGGGCGTCGAGTGACGCACCTTGGCGATGGTTTTGTCGACCTTGTGGCCCGGCAACTGACCGCCTTCGCCAGGCTTGGCGCCTTGCGCCATCTTGATCTGCATCATGTCCGAGTTGACGAGATACTCGGCGGTGACGCCGAAGCGGCCGGAGGCGACCTGCTTGATCGCCGAGCGCATCGAATCGCCGTTCGGCAGCGGCTTGAAGCGGTCGCTCTCCTCGCCGCCCTCGCCGGTGTTCGACTTTCCACCGATGCGGTTCATCGCGATCGCCAGGGTCGTATGTGCCTCGCGCGAGATCGAGCCGAACGACATCGCCCCGGTCGAGAACCGGCGCACGATGTTCTTGGCCGGCTCGACTTCCTCGATCGGAACCGGCTTGCGGCCGTCCTGCTCGGCGGTCTTGATGTCGAACAGGCCGCGGATGGTGAGCAGATACCCGGACTGCTCGTTGAGCAGCTTCGCGAAAGCACGATACTGCTCGTATGAATTTCCGCGCACCGCATGCTGCAGCGTCGAGACGGTGGTCGCGGTCCAGGCATGGTCCTCGCCGCGCACCCGCACGGCGTAATCGCCGCCGACGTCGAGCATCGAGCGATAGATCGGCGCATCGCCGAACGCGGCGCGGTGGCGGCGCACGGTCTCCTCGGCGATCTCGGGCAGGCCGACGCCTTCAATTCGCGTATGCGTGCCGGTGAAATATTTGGCGACGAATTCCTGACGCAGCCCGATCGCGTCAAAAATCTGCGCGCCGCAATAGGACTGATACGTCGAGATGCCCATCTTCGACATCACCTTGAGCAGGCCTTTGCCGACCGCCTTGATGTACTTCTTGATGACCTCTTTATCGTCCGCCGGCTTGCCGGGCAGGTCGTCCTTCATCGCCGTCAGCGTCTCGAAAGCGAGATATGGATTGATCGCCTCGGCGCCGTAGCCGGCGAGGCAGGCGTAGTGATGCACCTCGCGGGGTTCCCCGGTTTCGAGCACGAGCCCGACCGACGTTCGCAAGCCTTGGCGAATGAGATGATGGTGGACGGCCGCGCAAGCGAGCAGCGCCGGGATCGGCACCCGGTCGGCCGACATCTTGCGGTCCGACAGGATGATGATGTTGCAGCCGGCGCGCACCGCATCGACCGCGCGTTCCGACAGCTCGTCGATGGCCCAGCTCATCCCGGCCGCGCCGTGCTCGGCCGGGAAGGTGATATCGAAGGTGCGCGACTGAAAATGGTCGCCGCTCATTTGCGAGATCGCGCGGATCTTTTCGAGATCGGCGTTGCTTAGGATGGGCTGGCGCACTTCGAGCCGCTTGGTCTTCGACATGCCTTCGAGGTCGAACAGGTTCGGGCGCGGCCCGATGATGGACACGAGGCTCATCACCAGTTCTTCGCGGATCGGGTCGATCGGCGGGTTGGTGACTTGCGCGAAGTTTTGCTTGAAATACGTGAACAGGGGCTTGGGCTTGTCGGACAGCGCAGAAATCGGCGTATCGGTGCCCATCGAGCCGATCGCCTCCTCGCCGGTCGACGCCATCGGCGCCATCAGCAGCTTGAGGTCCTCCTGCGTGTAGCCGAACGCCTGCTGGCGATCGAGCAGCGGCAGGTTCGAGATCGGCGCGGTCGCGGCGGCGTCCGGCAGGTCTTCCAACACGATCTGGGTGCGCGCCAGCCACACCTTGTAGGGATGGCGCTTCGCCAGCGTCACCTTCAATTCCTCGTCGGGAATGAGCCGGCCCTCGTCAAGGTCGACCAGCAGCATCTTGCCCGGCTGCAGCCGCCACTTCTTGACGATGTCCTTCTCCGGGATCGGCAGCACGCCCATCTCCGACGCCATGATGATGCGATCGTCGTTGGTCAGGAAATAGCGCGCCGGCCGCAGGCCGTTGCGGTCGAGCGTGGCGCCGATCTGGCGCCCATTGGTGAAGGCGATCGCCGCCGGGCCGTCCCACGGCTCCATCAGTGCGGCGTTGTATTCATAAAACGAGCGGCGTTCTTCATCCATCAGCGGGTTGCCGGCCCAGGCTTCCGGAATCATCATCATCATCGCGTGCGCAAGCGAGTAGCCGCCCTGCACCAGGAATTCGAGCGCGTTGTCGAAGCACGCGGTGTCCGACTGGCCCTCGTAAGAGATCGGCCACAGCTTCTTGATGTCGTTGCCGAACAGTGGCGACGACACCGACGCCTGGCGTGCCGCCATCCAGTTGACGTTGCCGCGCAACGTGTTGATTTCGCCGTTGTGCGCGATCATCCGATAGGGATGCGCCAGCGACCAGGTCGGAAACGTGTTGGTCGAGAAGCGTTGATGAACCAGCGCGATCGCGCTCTCGAAGTCCGGGTCGTGCAGGTCGGGGTAGTAGCTGCCGAGCTGGTCGGCGAGGAACATGCCCTTGTAGATCACGGTCCGGCACGAAATCGACACCGGATAATATCCCGACGTGCGACGCTCGCGGCGGCGATAGATCGCGTTCGAGATCGCCTTGCGCAGGATGTAGAGCCGGCGCTCGAACTCGGCTTCCGAGTATTTCTTCTTGCCGCGCCCGATGAAGACCTGGAGGTGCACCGGCTCGGTCGGCTTGACCGATTCACCGAGCGAGGAATTGTCCTTCGGCACGTCGCGCCAGCCGAGCAGCGACAGGCCTTCACGGTCGATCACCTCGGCATAGATGTCGCGGATGATCTGCCGCCACTCTTTGTCGGGCGGCATGAACAGGTAGCCGACCGCATATTCGCCCGGCGCCGGTAGCTTGAAGCCGATCGCTTCGCACTTCTTGGCGAAGAACTTGTGCGGTATCTGAACCAGGATGCCGGCGCCGTCGCCCATGCGCGGGTCGGCGCCGACCGCGCCGCGATGCTCGAGGTTGCACAGAATCTGGAGGCCGTCGGTGACGATCTGGTGCGACTTGCGGCCTTTGATGTCAGCGATGAACCCGACGCCGCAGGAATCCTTCTCGAGCGCGGGATCGTAGAGACCGTGCGCGAGCGGCATGCCGGGATCCGCGGTGTTGCCGAACCCGCCTGTCTCGCCGATGGCCGTAGGCTTCACCATCCACGCGCCTCGTTGTGCCGCATCGCGGCGTACCCGATCTGCCCCGCGACGCCGGATCGATGCCGCAGCCGAGACGGTTAGAGCTTGAGAAGGGCCCGGCTTTCGCGGCGGCCACGCCGCATCGGCCGGCTCTGAGGCGCTCGGACGCCTCAACCATTAGGACAGTGATGCTGTCCTAAACCACCATGCCAAATTTTGCCTGTCCTTACAAGATTGGTCCACGGCCAAAGTGGTTGAATTTGATGTTTTGTTGCGCGCTGGCGTCGGAATGGCGGGAAGACGGACGGTTTGGTCGGGAGCGACGCCACTCCGTTGCGCGCCACCCGTCTCGGCGGGTTTACCCTTTAACCGTCGATACTAACCGAGGAATCAGGAAGCGCCCGCGATTGCCGGGTGTTTCGCTAAGGTGACGGCCTCAATGGAGGCCAACCTTGTTTAATAGCGCCACGGCGGAAAAACGGGCCGAGCCGATGCAGCGTCTGGCCGACCGGTTGTCGAGCCTGACGCCGCCCCAGGCGGCTGCGGAGTTCGCCACCGCCCGCCCGTCGCCGGCCGTGGAAGCCGCGATCAAGCGCAGCGCCGAGGTCGCTTCGATGGCGGCCAAGCGTGCGCAGCGCGCCCGCAACCGCACCCTCACCGCCTCGATTGTCGAAAGCTTCGTCGCGGCCTGTGCGTTCATCCCTTACGCGCTCAGCGCGCTGGCGATCCGCCTCGCGCTGGCGCGGGTGTTTTTCGTCAACGGCCAGGCCATGGTCGACGGCCCGCGGCTGCCGATCTCAGTGCCGGATTTCATCGCCACCCATCTCAATTTCAATTTTTCCTTCAATTATTCGTTGGTGCTGCCGTTCGAGGTCAAGGCGTCGACCTTCGACATGTTCGTCACGCATTACGCCGCGGTGCCGATGCCGCCGGTGCTCGCGGCCTATCTCGCGAGCTACGCCGCGTTCGTCCTGCCGATCCTGCTGGTCGCAGGGCTCGCCACCCGTTTCGCCGCGCTCGGACTGCTGATCATGACGGTGATGATCAACATCGTGATGCCGGAAGCGCTGTGGACGTCGCACGCCTACTGGGGCGCGATGCTGCTGGTGCTGATGTCGCGCGGGCCCGGCAGGATCTCACTCGATCATCTTGTCCGTTTGATAGCGCGTCGCTGAGCGCGCGTCCGGGGGCCCAGCGTGCTTCGTCGCATACCCGCCCTCATGACGATCGTGCTGCTCGGCTGGCTGACGATTGCCGCCGAAGCCGGGCCGGCTGATCGCGCTCTGCCGCCTCCCGACGTCAAGGCATCGTCCGATATCCTTCTCGTAGTGAAGGCGAAGGGCTTCAGCCCGTTCGGCACGCCTGTGCGTCAAGGTGACTATTATGTGCTGCAGGCGATGGACCCCAACGGCGCGCAAGTGCGCATCATCACCGACACGCTCTACGGCGACATTCTTTCGGTGACGCGCACGACGGCCGAGATCCCGCGCGTCGAGGGCGAGCCCCGCATCATCAAGGTGCCGCTGTCCGGCGAGCGCCTGCCACTCCAGGTGGCGGCAAAAACCCATGCGGAGCGCATTGTTTCGCCCCCTGACGTCGGCAAGACAATGCCAAAGACACCGCCGACGACTTCGCCACGGATACCGCCGCGCCGCGTCCCATACTCAAAGACAACGGATAATCCGGCGTCGAAAATGAATCCCGCGTCAGGCGACCTCGCATCAGAACCCAAAGCTCAGGCAGCGCAGGCGCCGACTCGCACGGTTCTGAGCGCGCCGGCGCTGCCGCTCGAGGGGCTGTCGCCGATCAGGCCATTGCCGCGCTGGCGCGAAACGGGTCCGCGCCCGGTCGAGGCGCCGCCGGGATCGTCGGGCGTTGCCGCCCCGGCCGAGCCGGCCGCCGGTGGCGATCAGCGAAAAGAATAAGAGCGCCCCGGTTTCCCGAGGCGCTCTTAGCGTCTGGAGGTTCAAGCCAAACGCGTCAACCGCCGGTTAGGCAGCTTTGGCTTCGATCGTCTGGCCTTTGGCTGCGGCCGAGCCGTTGCCGATCGCAATCGTGCGCGGCTTCTTGGCTTCGGGGATCTCGCGCACGAGATCGACATGCAGCAGGCCGTTTTCGAGCGCGGCGCCCTTGACCAGGACGTGGTCGGCGAGCTGGAAGACGCGCTCGAACGCGCGCGCCGCGATGCCCTGATAGAGCACTTCGTTCTCGGCCTTCTCTTCCTTCGCTTTCTTCTCGCCCTTGATGGTGAGCGTGTTCTCTTTCGTCTCCAGCGTCAGGTCGCCTTCACCGAAGCCGGCGACCGCGACCGTGATGCGATAGTCGTTCTCGCCGGTGCGTTCGATATTGTACGGCGGGTAGCCGGGCGCGGCATCGAAGTCATCGCCAAGCATGTCGAACAGCCGGTCGAAGCCGACGGTCGAGCGATAGAGCGGGGAAAGGTCAAAAGTTCGCATGGCATATCCTCCTGTGTGAGCGACATGCGGGTGTGGTCCGCCACATGGCCGAACCTGCAACCCGTGCGCAGCCCGACCGGCCTGCGCACGCCCGATATGGGAAGGATTTCGTTGCTGGCAAGAGGTGGGGGAAGTTGTAAAATATAAGAAATATCAAAAGGTTATAATGCGTCAGCCGAACGCCAAATTGAGCGCGGCACATTCACTGCTATAAGCCGCAGCCTCTCTCCCCCGGCACGTTTCCCTATGAAGCTCGTATCCATTCCTGCCAATCCGGTCCCAGACAACGCGGTGGCCGGCTCCGTGACAACGCCGGACGGCGTCGATCTGCGTTTCGCGCGGTGGGCCCCGCCGCCCGGGCGCAAAGGCACCGTGTGCATTTTTCCGGGGCGCGCCGAATTCATCGAGAAATATTTCGAGACGGTGCGCGATCTCCAGTCGCGCGGCTTTGCCGTCGCCATCCTCGATTGGCGGGGGCAGGGATTGTCCGACCGCGGCCTGAACGATCGCGGCAAAGGGCACGTCAAGGATTTCTATGAGTACGGTGTCGATCTCGACACCTTCATGGAGCAGGTCGTGCTGCCGGATTGTCCGCCGCCGCTCTACGCGCTGGGGCATTCGATGGGCGCCACCGTTTTGCTGCGCGCCGCGCACGATGGCCGGCGCTGGTTCGACCGCATCGTGTTGAGCGCGCCGATGATCTCGCTCGGGCGCGCTGGCATCATGCGCGTGGCCGGGCCGCTGGCGCGGGTGTTGCGTTGGTTCGGGCGCGGGTCGTCTTACATTCCGCGCGGTGAAGCGGCCACCAGCACGCAGGGCTTCATCGGCAACGTGCTGACGTCCGATCCGGTTCGCTATGCGCGCAACGTCGCGATCGTCGAGTATGAGCCGACGCTCGGTTTGCGCTCGCCGACGATTGCCTGGGCCGATGCGGCACTAAGTGCGATGGCGAAATTCGTCAGTCCGGGTTATGCGGCCAGCATCCGCCAGCCGATCCTGATGGTGGCCGCCGGTCATGACGAAGTCGTCTCGACCGCCGCGATTGAGCGTTTTGCCGGCAATCTGTTGGCCGGCTCGCATCTCATTCTGCCGGGCGCGCGTCACGAGATCCTGCAAGAGCAGGATCAGTATCGTCTGCAGTTCTGGGCCGCGTTCGACGCGTTCGTGCCCGGCACGTCGATGTACTAGCTCTGGCTCTTGAGCATTTCGAGCGCGGCAGCATGCACGCGCTTGTCTCCCGCCGCGATGATGCGGCCGCCTTGCAACGGCGAGCCGTTATCCCAGGTCGTCACGATGCCGCCCGCTCCGGCGATGATCGGGATCAGTGGCAGAATATCGTAGGGCTTGAGCTCAGTCTCGATGACAAGGTCGGTCTGGCCACTCGCCAGCATGCAATACGCGTAGCAGTCGCCGCCGTAGCGCGAGAGCTTCGCCTTCGCTTCGACGCGCTCGAAGGCGGCGCGGTCGGCTACGCTCATCAGCAGCGGGCTGGTGGTCTGCAAAAGCGCCTTGCTCAAGCTCGCGCAGGCACGTACGCGCAGGTCGCGCGGTCCGCCGGGTCCGCGATAACGCGCCGCGCCGCCGTCGCCGGAAAATCGTTCGCCCGTGAACGGCTGGTGCATCAACCCGAACACCGGCTCGCCGAACCGCAACAGCCCGATCAACGTGCCCCAGGTCGGCATGCCGTTGATGAACGACTTGGTGCCGTCGATCGGATCGAGCGACCAGACGTATTCGGCGTCCGAACTTTCGTTGCCGTATTCCTCGCCGATGATGCCGTGGCCGGGGAAGTTCTTGCGGATCAGGGCGCGCATCACGTTCTCGGCGGCGCGATCGGCGGCGGTCACAGGATCGAAACCGCCGGCTTTCTTGTTCTCAACCGACAGCGAAGTGCGGAAAAACGGCAGGATGGTCTCGCCGGAAACACGGGCAAGCTCGTCGACGAAGCTGACAAAATCGACTGCGGTCATAGTTCTCCGCCGGAACTTGTCCCCGGCTCGTCCTCGTTATGCCCTACTAAAGGTGAATAACACGCTGCGCAAAAAGCCTTCATCTGTGACCCATCATGCCGGATACCGGGTAGATGACAGCAAAATATGGCTTATGTCATGCAAAAATGCATGGACAGAGACCGAATGGGTCTTGCGTTTTGTGCGTCGCGGTGTAACTTATTGCAATGCGGTAGCGATACCGCTGCCCTCCTTGGGCGTTTCCTCCCTAGACTTGGGCCGCTTGCAACCGCGAGCGGCCCTTTTTTTTTGCGATAGGCGCTATTCGGCCGCTGCGCGGTAGGGCCGCAATTCCTCCAGCGGGATTTCTGCCAGCCGCTTTGCAAGTGTTTCGAGGTCGGCGGCGAGCGCTGGAAAACCCGGCCCTCGGTCATAACGCCGCTCATCCATGTACAAAGCGCGGTTGATTTCGAGCTGAATGGCATGGAGCCCCGCAGCCGGGTTGCCGTAATGCTCGGTGATGAAGCCGCCCGCATAAGGCTTGTTGCGGCTGACGGTGTAGCCGAGCCCGCGCAAGGTCTGCTCGACGCATTCGGCGATGACGCCGACACAACTCGTGCCATAGCGGTCGCCCAGCACGAATTCCGGGCGTGGCCGCTCGTCGCGGTGGCCGGCCGTCGACGGCATTGAATGGCAGTCGACCAGGACGGCCGCGCCAAAGGTGCGATGAAGCTTGGTGAAAAGCCGCCGCAGGGCGCGGTGATAGGGCTTGTACAGGCTTTCGATCCGCTGCAGCGCGTCATCGACCGGGATGCGCTGGTCATAGATTTCCTGCGCATCGCCGACCACGCGGGCGACGGTGCCGAGCCCGCCCGCAACCCGCATCGAGCGCGTATTGGCGAAGGAGGGCAGCCTACCATCGAACATTCTCGGGTCGAGCTCGTAGGGCTCGCGGTTGACGTCGACGAAGCAGCGCGGGAAATGCGCGCGCATCAGGGGAAAACCCCGCGTCACGACGCCGGCAATCAGGTCGTCGACGAAGCTGTCCTCCGAGCGCCGCAAGGCGGCAAGTTCGAGCCGCGAGCTCGCCAGGAATTCCGCCGGATAGGTCGAGCCGCTGTGCGGCGAATTGAACATCACCGGGCCGGACCATTCGGCCGGCTCGATGATCTCAAAGGGCGGGTCGAGTTCGTCGCGGGCTTCGCGCATGCACCTCAATAGCCTTGTTTGCGAAGGAAAAGAACGGGTCGGGAACCGGGTCTACACCTTCTATTCTCCATACGAACGCGTCTAAAGCCAAGGCACCATACAGGTTCACTCGATATTTACCCGGGATAAGGCTTATGAAGGGCTGCGCGGCCGCCGGGTCGCCGGCTGGTGTTGTGGGGGCGTAAAGCGTGGCCAAGATTCTGCTGGCGGAAGACGATACCGACATGCGCCGCTTCCTGGTCAAAGCACTCCAGAATGCCGGCTTTGACGTCACCTCTTACGATAACGGCCTGTCCGCCTACCAGCGCCTGCGTGAGGAACCCTACGAGCTGCTGCTGACCGACATCGTGATGCCGGAAATGGACGGCATCGAACTCGCCCGCCGCGCCGCCGAGCTCGACCCCGACATCAAGATCATGTTCATCACCGGCTTTGCCGCGGTCGCGCTCAACGCCGACTCGACGGCGCCCAAGCACGCCAAGGTGCTGTCGAAGCCGATCCATTTGCGCGAACTGGTCAGCGAAGTGCAGAAGATGCTCGCGGCCTAGCGGTCCCGCAGGTTGCCTCGCTCCGGCCAAGTCGCTAAGACCTCCCAGTTTCGTGGATAGGGCGCGTAGCTCAGCGGAAGAGCACCTCCTTGACATGGAGGGGGTCACAGGTTCGATCCCTGTCGCGCCCACCACGTACTTCGGCAGTCTTCCATTTTACGGAGATCTCCCAAAGTTGCCCGCGTCCAGCGGACTTTCTTTGGCGTCGATCGCAAGTTTTCGGTCTCCGCCAAGATGGTGCGCCCAATCTAGAGCCCAGTCTCCGCTCCTCGAAAGCCCGATCGTGGGAGTGTGCTCGACTAATATGGCGGAGTAAGCCCGAGTCGTTCAAACTGATTTGACCATTCGGCTGGCGCATCGCGGAGACTGGCGACGCCAATACCGCGAGGCAGGCGGCCCTCACTGGCTGCTTTGACGAGCGCAGGAGCGATGAACGCCATCGAGATCGTCATGTTGACATGACGGACGCTACACTCGCAGCGATCGGCAATTTCCTCGACGTCCTGCACTGCCCCCGAGACGATTTCGTCCAGCCATTTTCGGCCGCGCGCGATTGACTTAAGCAGAGCAGTTCGTCGCTCGGCCTTGATGGGTCGCACTTTATGTCGTGAAGCAGTTGGCGGCAGCAGGATTTCACGAAACTTCTTTGATGGCGGTTTAGACCACGGAATGATTAGCCATTGGCCGGTCTCTTCATCGCCCAATTCGAGCGGCTCGCATTCAGCATCTGCGTCGGCATCTAAAAGCTTTTTCTCGCGTAGAGGCCTGAGGCGCACGGCCAATTCTTTTTCACGAACATCGATGCGAGCGATTTTTTCCAAAACCATATTGCGATCTATTTTGGTCTCGCTCTTTTCCGACCGGCCGCCGTTGTTGAAATGCGCCGCAAGCGCTTTGGTCAGCACTGCTTCGACCTCTGCAGCAGGCACACGCGTTACTTTGCTTAGAAGCGGATTCGCGCGTCTACGTAAAATGGGGAGAGACACATAATAGCGATACCGCACGCTTTTTTTGGTGGCATGTGTTGGAACCATGGGGTGACCGGCATCGTCGAATAACAATCCAGCCAGCATGGCGGCGGACTTAACGCGAGTCGCAGTACGGTGAGACCATTGCTCCGTGAGTTTTGCCTGCACCGCGTCGAACAATTCGCGCTCTATGAGCGGCGGCTGGGGCCCGGGACAGATCTCATTCTTGTATCGGACCTGCCCGACATAGAAGCAGTTTCGGAGCATATAAAAGAGGGGGCCTTGCGTGAATGCTACGCCACCACTGGTGCGGCCCGTCGACAACCTCCGAATCTTAGTTCGAAAATTGCGTTCTCTAAGATCCACCACCAGGCGGTTAACGCTGCCTAATTCCAGGTAACGCTCAAAGATCGTTCGGACCTGTGCCACTTCCTTCTCAACTAGGAGAAGCTTGCCGTCCTTCAATTCGTAGCCCAGCGGCACCATTCCGCCTACCCAAATTCCCCTGCGCTTAGAGGCAGCAATTTTGTCTCGAATGCGCTCGGAAGTGACTTCGCGCTCGAATTGCGCGAAGGACAACAGAACGTTCAAGGTCAGGCGCCCCATTGACGTCGTGGTGTTGAACTGCTGCGTAACAGAAACAAATGAGACGCCATGAGCGTCAAACAACTCCACCAGCTTGGCAAAGTCTGCCAGTGAACGCGTTAATCGGTCGACTTTGTAGACCACGATGACGCTAAGTTTTCCCGCCTTAACATCAGCCAGCAGACGTTGCAGTGCAGGTCGATCGGTAGAGCCGCCCGAGAAACCACCATCATCAAATTTTTCTTTGATAAGCGTCCAATTCGCATGGGCTTGGCTTCGAATATAAGCCGCGGCCGCATCGTACTGGGAATCTAACGAATTGAACTCTTGATCGAGGCCGGCGTCTGTTGAAACGCGTGTATAAATTGCACATCGAACTGCTTTGCCTGTGGTCGTCATTGCTCGACCTCGGACGGTGCTTTGTCTCGCAATCCGAAAAATCGTGGCCCGTTCCATTTAGTCCCGGTGATCGCATAAGCGATTTTTGATAAGCTGTTGTACGTCCTGCCTTCCCAGGCAAAACCGTTTTCGACAACGATTGCCCGGTAGTTCTGGCCATTCCATTCACGTGTGAGAATTGTCCCGGATAATGGCTTCCGCTGTCGCTGGTCGAATGCATCGGTAATCGAGACGGTTTCTGTCCCAGATTGAGCCGCGCCGATTTTATTTAAGAGTTGAATGGTCTTGTTTTCGAGATCGCCCAAGGCGTCGGCCTGAATGCGGTAGGCGATGATCGCGAATAAAAGGTATTGGGCCAGGTGAAGCGGCGCTTCTCGGCCGGTCAGAGTTTGCCACCGGGCGCGCAAACCACGGAGTTCGAGACTCCGCAAATGCGCGATTTCTTTAGCCAGTGCGCCTGTGGTTGGTCTGTGTGTCGCTGTCGAGAGCGACATTAATCACCTATTTGAATTTGCGTCTGTCACCCTTACACATGCTCTGCCGCGCTCAGAAGTCGAGCAAAAGATGAGCAATCTTATGGCTCGTCTTGGCGCTGTTGGATCATTTTTGGATCAAGCAAGGGCTTTCACGCCGGCCGTGTCGCGTTAGTGCTTGCCAGCGGCGAACAGCGACGACTTATCGTCAAATCCAAACCGATTTGATGGAGACTCATCACTCTTTGGAATAAAAGGGGATTGAGAAGCCGCATGATTGTCTGGATCACTTCGCCTCGGAAGACCTTTCGACGCGCTGCAGGAAGTTTAAAAAGATCCGAGCAATAAGTTCCTCTTTTCGCGCCCAATCTTCGCGGTCCCACTCGGGCAACAAATTGTCGTCTGAGCGCTTTTCCACAATGTCCTCGTGTAACTCGCTGTTCAAGATGAGTTCCTTGGCCTTGCGGGCTATCGCCGGAGGGTGAATACGATCATTCCCCGCGATCATGCAGGCTGGCGTGGTAATGGACCTCAATTCTGAAACAGTTGCTCCGATAATGGGAAGATTTGTCGATTCCAGGAAATGTTCTTGCCAATTGGTCATCACCCGAATGAATTGGTCAGGGTCTATCTGCATAAGCCGATCGCGGTTCGACGGCCGCGCTTGAATAGAGTCACGGAAATGCTCCGTTTTGCAAACCGCTTCCATTCCTCCCGTCTTTGCCGCGGAGATGAATTGGCCGTAATAGGATGCCGCGAGTTGTTCGACCGCTACGCGACCGCCAGTAATACGCCATAGCAATAAGCCTTTGACGGTGCTGGGATGTCGAAGCGCGAGCAGAATCGCCAATCGAGCGCCAGCGGACGGACCACCCACATAATGCGGGAACGCATGAAGCCGCCGTGCGAGTTCATACAGATCGTCAACCCAGATTTCGTCTTCTGAGCTGGATAAATCGAAAGCGACCTCGGACGCACCGCAATTGCGCCGGTCATGCAGTAAGACTCGATAACCCTTGTTTGCGAGCCGGGTTCCCAGGGAAACTAACTGCTGGAATGCGTGCCGACTTCCTGGTGTCAACACAACCCAGGGGCCGAAACGGCCAATGATCTCGTAACTAATTCGAACTCCACGTATGATTTCTTCTGGCATCGTGACTCATTTATAGCTCGAACTCATTTTGCTAGCTGACGCCGGTGCGTCAAGAAGGGCTTGTGGACGTAGGGCTCTTGAGAATAACATTTCAGAGCTAAGCCCCTTGGGGAGGACGAAACGTGCCGAAATTCAGGGTGAACGACACGTTCGAATTGCATTACGACACTTACGATTTTACTGACCCGTGGATTAAAGCTGAAACGCTGCTGCTGGTGCACGGCAACACCCGAAATAGCAAGTTTTGGTATTGGTACATTCCGAGATTTGCCGCGCACTACAAAATTGTGACTTTGGACTGGCGAGGCCATGGTCAATCACCGCCTCCACCAAATTACAAACCAAACCTCACAGACTATGTCGAAGACATAAAAGCGCTCTTAGATCATTTGAAGCTTGAAAAGATTCATTACGTCAGCGAAGCAACCGGCTCGATTATTGGTTGTCAGTTTGCCGCGACCTATCCGGAAAAGGTGAAAAGTCTGACCATGACGGGCCCAGGACCGGCAAACGGCAGAGCTATTACACCCTTCAGTTCTCAACAACTCGAGCTGATAGAGAAGGGAGGGATGATTGGGTGGACTAAGCAGCATACCGATACATTTCTCGGCAAAGACGCAGCGAAAACGGAAATGTACGATTGGTACGCGCAAGAAATGGCAAAGGAGCCCGCAGAATGGGACAGCGCCGTCAAACGATGGCTGTATCCTAACTATGACATTCGACCCTTACTGCCAAAAATAAAGGCTCCAACGCTGCTTCAGATCGGTGAGAAAACTCCGATGGATTTGGAGAACTTCAAGGAGATGGCTCGGTTAATTCCGAACTGCGAACTTATGATCTACTATGGTGGGCCCCATTACACGTTCATGTCCCACCGGCAGGAAACTCTGGATGCAACGCTGCAGTTCTTAGCGAGAGTGCCCCAATAGCTAATCAGCGGACCGCTCGATTGTTTCTCTATCTGTAATCCAACTTTATGGAGGTAAGAAATGCGCCACAAAACAGCAATGACTGGATTTGCTACAATAGTTCTAGCTGTCGTCGCCATATTGATCGCTGGATTTGCAGCGGCAAAAGAAGAATACACCTTCAGAGTAGGGTTCCAATCGGGCAATCCCGACACGCCCGTATACGCCACTGCCGTAAAACTCAAAGAAGCGGTTGAGGCGGGTTCCGGTGGCCGGATAAAACTTGAACTTTTTCCAAACGGTGTTTTGGGGGATCAGATCGCGTTAGTGTCCGGTGTTAGAACCGGCACCATCGACATTGGCATTATGGTCGCGTGGTCGGTTGCGACTGTAGAACCGAGCGCGCTGCTTCCAGAGCTTCCATTTGCCTTCGAAAATCTGGAGGCGGCTCGTAAAGCCTTGGATGGCCCAGCCGGGAAAAAGATCTTCGCCTATCTGGAGCCCAAGCAGATAAAGGGATTGGCTTGGAGCGAACTGGGGCTTCGAGGTGTTATTGGCAACAAGCCAATCAGAACGCCCGCCGACGTAAAAGGCATGAAGATTAGAGTGGTGCCGAACCCAATTTATCTCGCCGCTTGGAAATCCGTTGGCGCAAATCCTGTTCCGATGGATTTTGGCGAAATCTACCTCGGACTCCAACAAGGCGTCATTGACTCTGTCGATACCAATTACGAGGCATTTTACGGTGCCAAACATTACGAAGTCGCGAAATACTTGGCCGTTACTGACCACATGTATACCGGCGCAATTATCGGAATGAATCTACCAAAATTTGAAGCCCTTCCTCCTGATCTGCAGAAAGTGATGCTGAAAGCGGCCGAAGACGCCAAGA
>JBBRAN010000013.1:0-72845 GCA_038206695.1 Hyphomicrobiales bacterium
CCAGCGTATCGGGGTCGGCGCCCTTGGCGGTAAACGAGCGGCCACTATGCGCCAGCCGGACCGAGACTTCGGCCTGGGCATCGGTGCCTTCGGTCACCGCGTGCACCTGGTAGAGCTCGAGCTTGGCCTCATGCGGCACCAGCGCATGGATCGCATTGAAGATCGCGTCCACCGGCCCATTGCCGGTCGATTGCGTGGTGACATGCTTGCCCTCGATGTCGAGCGAGAGCGTAGCCGATTGCGGACCCATGGTGCCGGCTATCACGGTCAAGGAGATGATCTTGATGCGGTCATGCGCATGCGCGATCTCCTCGTCGACCAAGGCTTCGATGTCTTCGTCGTAGATTTGCTTCTTGCGATCGGCCAAGGCCTTGAAGCGCACGAATGCGTCCTGCATCTGGTTATCGGCGAGCTCATAGCCGAGCTCGGCCAACTTGTGCACGAAGGCAGCCCGCCCGGAGTGCTTGCCCATGACCAGCGAGGTCTGTTTCACGCCAACCGATTCCGGCGTCATGATCTCGTAGGTCTCGGCGTTCTTGAGCATGCCGTCCTGGTGGATGCCGCTCTCATGCGCGAAGGCATTCCGCCCGACGATGGCCTTATTGTATTGCACCGGGAACGAGGTCGCCGCCGACACCAGCTTTGAAGCGCGCGTCAGCAGCGCGGCGTTGATGCCGGTCCAATAAGGCAGCACGTCATTGCGCGTTTTGATCGCCATCACGACTTCTTCGAGCGCCGTATTGCCGGCGCGCTCGCCGATGCCGTTGATAGTGCATTCGACCTGACGCGCACCGGCATTCAAGCCGGCGAGCGAATTGGCCACCGCCATGCCGAGATCGTCGTGACAGTGCACCGAGAAGCGCGCCTTGTCGGAATTCGGCACGCGCTCGCGGACCATCTTGAACAGCGCGAAATATTCCTCCGGCACCGTATAGCCGACTGTGTCGGGAATATTGATGGTGGTGGCGCCGGCATTAATGGCGGCTTCCACGCAACGGCAGAGGAAGTCGTGCTCAGTGCGCGTGCCGTCCTCGGCCGACCATTCGACGTCGTCGGTGTGGGAACGCGCGCGGGCAACCTGCGCGATCACCATCTCGTAGACCTCGTGCGGCTCCTTCTGGAGCTTGTATTTCATGTGCACCGGCGAGGTGGAGAGGAAGGTGTGGATCCGCTTCCTCGCGGCCGGCTTGATCGCCTCGGCGCAACGGTCGATGTCCTTGAACGCGGCGCGCGACAGGCCGCAGATCACGGCTTTCTTGGAGCGTTTGGCGATCTCATGGACGGCGGCGAAATCGCCCTCCGACGCGATCGGGAAACCGGCCTCGATGATATCGACGCCCATGGTCTCGAGCAGTTCGGCGACCTCGATCTTCTCTTCATGGGTCATCGTCGCGCCGGGGCACTGCTCGCCGTCGCGCAAGGTGGTGTCGAAGATGACGACGCGATCCTTGTCGGAATTCGCTGGCGTCGGGGTGGTCATGGCTCTGATCCTTCTGAAACGCTATGCGCCGCTCAGGGCGCTCAATGGGGTTTGGTCCTTCAACCCCTGAGTGCCCAGGCGCAAACGCCTAGCCGGCCCTCAGGGGCGGGTAAGCAGAAGGAGCGTGCCCAGAATGAGGGCGGACGCAGGCAAGCGATCAGACTGGGCCGCAATGGCCGTCTGTTCGATCGGGCAAATGGTCTGGCGCGTCGCCATGTCTTCGCCTGCACCCTCAAAATCGGCCCGTAACATCGCGGAAATCGTTTAAGCCCGCGTTATCGGAACCGCACTGGGAGCTTTCTAGCGGAAAGGCCGGCTGCGCCGCAAGACCTTCGTCGCGGGCGACTACTTCTGGTCCTCGAGCGCCTTGCGGACCTTTGCCATTTCTTTGAGGGCGTCGCTGGAAACCTTCGGATATTGCAGGCTCATGCCTTCCATCGCGCCGACCATCGCCGAGGCGACGACCAGCCGCGCGAACCATTTCCGGTCGGCCGGCACCACGTACCACGGCGCCTCCGGCGTCGCTGTCGCGCAGATCGTGTCTTCGTTGGCGTCCATGTATTTCGGCCACAGCGCGCGCTCGGCGATGTCGCCCATCGAAAATTTCCATCGCTTGTCCCGATCGTCGAGCCGGGCGAGCAGGCGCTTGCGCTGTTCCTCCTGCGAGACATGGAGAAAAAACTTCAGCACCAGAGTGCCGTTGCGCACGAGATGACGCTCGAAGCCGCGAATGTCCTCGAACCGTTGCTGCCAGATGTCTTTGCTCACCTCCGGCAGGTTCTGCTTGTCGAGAAATTCGGGATGCACGCGCACCACGACAACGTCTTCATAGTAGGAGCGGTTGAAAACGCCGACATGGCCGCGCGCCGGCAAGCGTTTCTGCGCCCGCCACAGGAAGGTGTGATCGAGCTCCTCGGCATTGGGCTGCTTGAAGGCGTGCACCTCGCAGCCCTGCGGATTGATCGCATGGAGCACGTGCTTGATGATGCCATCCTTGCCCGCGGTATCCATGCCCTGGAGCACGGCGAGCACGGCGTGCCGGCTTTCGGCGTAGAGAACATCCTGCAGTTCGCCGATCCGCTTCAAACAGCCCTCCAGCAGGGCTTGGCTATTGTCCTTGTCGAGCGAGGGGCCACCGCTGTCGTTGGTATCGATTTGCGACAGCCGGAACTTATCGCCCTTTTCGATCCGGAAGCGGCTGGCGATCTTTGTGAGGTCCATGGCGCTACTCCACCGGTCCGCATCCGGCTTGGCAAGGGCCAGTTGGATTAAATCGGGCTCAACGCCAGCGGTGACGCAGGAACGCCTGCACGAACTCCGGCATGGCCGGGTCGAGATCGGCTGGCGCGCTCACCAACCGCACACCGGCCAGCTCGGGCTCGCTCTGGCGCGTGAGATGACCCGCCACCACGGCCCGCAAGGCCGGGCCGGTCAACGCCGACCGCATCGTCTTGATCAAGGCCAGTTGGCCGGGAAGCCGCACCAGGGTCCAGACGGGCGCGGCAACGAGGTCGCCTGCATTTAATCCGGTTTCCTCGGCGAGCTCGCGCCGCGTGCTGGACTCGAGGTCCACGGTAGCGCCGGCGATGTCGGAGGGGTCCGGCGTGCCGCAGGGAAAATAGACCTGGCCGGCATTGGCGGTGTGGTCCGCCATGACGCCGAGCAGGATGCCGCCATCGGCTGCCTCCACCGCGGCGGCGCCAAAGCAGTCCTGCACGCCGGCATCGGGCCGGCCCCAATTCCGCCAGGCTACGAAACTGGCGAAATCGGTTTCCAGGAATTCTCCGCGCAGCACATTGCGTTGGAGTGAATGATCGTGAAGCAACAGCACCCGCCCGTTCCAGATTTTGGGCTTGCGCCGCTGCAATTGCGCGAAGTGCGCGTCGATCTCGGCGCGGCGCTGTTGCGCGAACGGCCAAGGCCGCGGCACGATCGTGAGGTCGAGACGCTCGACGGGCTGGACGGCGCCATGCCCGGTCACGCTCCCGCGACCTTCTCGGCCTCGAACATGATGCCCGGACCGACGATCTCGTCCTGCGCGGCGATGAGGGCAATTTCGCGTGCCTTCGCCTGCGCGGTCCTGCGCAGCACACCGAAGATGGCCGAGGCCGAGCGCGACAGCGCGTCGCGCGCGGATCCGGTTTTGAGATAATGGGCAAAAAACAACGCCGCGATGGCGTCGCCGGCGCCATTGACCCTGATCGGCAGCTTCGGCGTGCGGAGCCGGAACTTGCCAGCTGCGTCGCTCGCCATGAGATCGATGGCGTCGGCGGGCGTCTCCTTGGTGTGCAGCGAGGTGACCAGGATGACCTTCGGCCCCAGCGCATGGACGATATCGACTGCCGCGATGGCGTCCCCAAGGGCGGCACTGGCGCGGCCCGACAGGCAATCGAGCTCGAATTGGTTCGGCGTGATGATGTCGGCCGCCGGCACCGCTTGGTTCCGCATGAAGTCCGGGATGTCGTCACCCACGAACACGCCGCGCCCGACATCGCCGATCACCGGATCGCAGCAATAGCGCGCCGCCGGATTAACCCGCTTGACGGTCGCCACGACGTCGAGAATAGCGTTGCCGATATCCGCGCCGCCCATATAGCCGGACAGCACGCCATCGCACTCGGGAAGCACGCCGCGCGCCTCGATCCCGGAGAACACGTCGCGGATCAGCCCCGCGTCGAACACCGCGCCCCGCGACGCGCCATAGCCGGTATGGTTGGAGAACTGCACGGTGTGGATCGGCCACACCTCGACGCCCATTCGCTGCAGCGGAAACGTCGCCGCGGAATTGCCGACATGGCCGTAAGCGACGTGCGACTGGATCGAGATCAGGTTCATCGCCGTCATGCTAACAGAGAGGCACGGCGGGGATTGCCCCGCCGTGCCGGTGTCGACCGCTCAGGCTGCTATTTGGCCAATTCGGCTTTCTTGTTGGCCGCATCGACGAACTGATTGGTATAGGTCTTCGACAGGTCGATCTTGGCGTTCTTGACCTCGGGCGACGACTGGCTGAACACGTCGAGCACGGCCTGCGCGCCCTTCGGGTCCATCCGGCCGGTTTCCGAATACATCGGCATCGTGTTCTTGAGCGCCGCGAGATAGCCCGGCTTGTCGGGCCCGACCAGATTTTCCGGCATTTTCGCCATGATCTCCTCGGGCGTATGGGAGTGCATCCACTTCAGTGTGGCGAGGATGGCGTTGGTCAGCGCCTGCGTTTCCTTGGGATGCTTGGCGATCCAGTCGCTCTTGGTGTAGAGCGCGCCGCCCGGATATTCGCCGCCGAACACCGCGAGCGTGTCCTTTTGCGTGCGGGTATCGGTCAGGATTTTCAGATCCTTGTTGCGGCCCTGCAAGACCGTGACCGACGGATCGAGCATGATCGCGGCATCGATGGTGCCCTGCTCCATCGCGGCGACCGCCGAGGCGCCGAGGCCGACACCGATGACGGCAACCGATGCCGCATCGACACTATTTTTGCTCAGGATGTATTTGAGGAAGAAGTCGGTCGACGAGCCGGGCGCGCTGACGCCGACTTTTTTATTGGCGAGGTCCTTGATCGAGTTGATCTTGCCGGACTGCTTCGGCGAGACGACCAGCGCGAAGCCGGGATATCGGTCATAGACCACGAAGGCTTCGAGCGCCTGGTTCTTGGCGGCGAGGTTGACGCAGTGATCGAAATAGCCGGACACCACATCGGCGCTGCCGCCGATCACAGCGGTCAACGACTGCGAACCGCCCTTGAAATCCACCAGTTCGACGTCAACGCCGGCCTTTTTGTACTCGCCGAGGGACTCCGCGAGCATGGTCGGCAGATAGCACAAGCACGACGCGCCGCCGACGGCGATCGTCACTTTCGACTGGGCGAGCGCGAGGCCGGAACTGAGCGCGAGCGCGGCAACCGCAAGCGCCGAGCGCCGGATGAATTTCATCATGATATCCTCCCTGGATTGGCGCGGCCTGGACGGCCGTCTTCGCGGCGGACGATACGGCAGGAACCATAATCTGCCTAGGGGCGCGCCTCGGTCGCCAGCGGCCGCCACACCAGCAGCCGGCGCTCGACAACGCTGACCACCGCATCGATGATCAGCACGAAGGCGGCAAGCACGAACATTCCGGCAAACACACCGGCGACGTCAAACACCCCTTCGGCCTGCTGGATCAGATAGCCGAGCCCGGCGGCGGAACCGAGATATTCGCCGACCACCGCGCCGACGACGGCAAAGCCGACCGAGGTGTGCAGCGAAGAGAACATCCACGACAGCGCCGAGGGCCAATAAACATGGCGCATCAACTGGCGGTCGTTCATGCCGAGCATGCGCGCATTGGCGAGCACGGTCGGTGAGACTTCCTTGACGCCCTGATAGACGTTGAAGAACACGATGAAAAACACCAGGGTGACCCCCAGCGCGACCTTCGACCAGATGCCGAGGCCAAGCCAAAGCGTGAAGATCGGCGCCAGCACGACGCGCGGCAGTGCGTTGACCATCTTGACGTAGGGGTCGAACACCGCGGCCGTGCGCGGCTGGCGCGCGAACCAGAAGCCGACCAGAACCCCACCGATCGAACCGATGACGAAGGCGAGCACCGCCTCCGACAGCGTCACCCACAGATGTTTCCAGATCACGCCGGTGGCGAACCACTTGGCGACCTGCAGGGCGACGTCGGCGGGCGTCGAGAAAAAGAACGGCGGCAGGATCATGTGGCCGAAAATCGGCACGGTGCTCAGGACATGCCACAGCGCGATCGCCACGACCGCAACCAGCGCCTGCAGGACGATAAGCGTGGGGCGCGGCATCATGCCGCCTCCGTTTGGGCGTAGCCCTTGATCACTTCGGTTTTGAGGACCTGCCAGATTTCGCGATGGAGGTCGTGGAAGGCATGGTCGAGCTTGATCTCGGCGATGTCACGTGGCCGCGCCAGCGGCACCCGCCAATCGCCGATGATACGCGAGGCCGGGCCCGCCGACATGATGACGACACGGTCGGACAGCGCGATAGCCTCCTCGAGATCGTGGGTGACGAACAGCACCGCCTTGCGGTCGGTATTCCACAGGTCGAGCAGCAGGTTGCCCATGATCTGGCGCGTCTGCGCATCGAGCGGGCCGAACGGCTCGTCCATCAGCAATATCTTGGGATCGCGGATCAGCACCTGCGCCAGCCCGACGCGCTTTCGTTGCCCGCCGGACAGCATGTGCGGATAGCGGTCGCCGAAGCTGGCGAGGCCGACACGGCCCAGCCATTGGTTCGCCCGCGCCCGAGCCTCGCTTTGCACCACCCCCGCGGTCTCGAGGCCGATCGCGACGTTCTCGAGCGCCGTCTTCCAGGGAAACAGCGCGTCGGCCTGGAAAAGATAGCCGGCCTGCCGGTTGAGGCCGGCGAGCCGAGCGCCGAAGCTATCGGCCGCGCCGGCCGAGGGCGGCATCAGGCCGGCGGCTATGTTGAGCAGCGTGGATTTGCCGCACCCGGTCGGCCCGACAATCGCAACGAACTCGCCGTCGGCGACCACGAGCGAGGCCTGCGCCACCGCGCGATAGCTCCCGCCATCGGCGAGCGGGAAAGCCACGTCGATATTATTGAGACTTACTGCGGCCGGCACGTCGCGCTACCCCCTCGCCGCCGGATCTGCGCCCGGCTCGAGTGCAAACTAGCGGCTGGGGGCGCGGTTGCAAACCGGACCCGATATCGCCCGTCCGCTTCGCATGCCATCATCGCGCGATGATCGATCCCCGCTTCGCCGATGCGCTGGGGCGTCTGCCCGATTATCTCGGCAGCCACATCATCGTCAGCCTCGCCGCGATAGCCATTGGACTTGCGGTCAGTCTGCCGCTCGCGGTCCTCGCCGTGCGGCGCAGGCGATTGCGCGTGGCGCTGCTCGGCTTTTCAAGTGTCATCCAGACCGTCCCCGGCCTGGCGCTGCTGACGCTGTTTTATCCGCTGCTGCTCGCGCTGGCCGCCCTGTCGGAGCGCGCATTCGGATGGGGATTTTCGGCGCTCGGTTTCCTGCCCGCGGTGCTGGCGTTGGCGCTCTACTCGATGCTGCCGGTCGCGCGCAACACCGTCGCCGGACTGAGCGCGATCGGCGACGGGCTGCACGACGCGGCGCAGGCGCTGGGGATGCGGCGGCGGCAGATTTTATGGCTGGTCGATCTGCCGATCGCGGTGCCGGTCATCATGGCCGGTATCCGCACCGCGGCGGTCTGGGTGATCGGCACCGCGACATTGTCGACCCCGATCGGCCAGGCCTCGCTCGGCAATTACATCTTCACCGGCTTGCAGACGCAGAACTGGGTGTTCGTATTATTCGGCTGCGTCGCGGCGGCGGCGCTCGCGCTCTTTGTCGACCAGATGCTGGCGCTGATGGAACGCGGCGTCGCGCTGCATGATCACCGCCGCATCTACGGCGGCGCCGCTGGAATTGCGCTTCTCGTGCTGGTGGCGTTGCTGCCGGCTTTGGGCCGCAACCAATCCACCTATGTGGTCGGCGCCAAGCCCTTCACCGAGCAGTACGTGCTGGCGGCGCTCATCGAGCGGGGGCTGGAAGCGGCGGGCCTGTCCGCCACGCGGCGCGCCGGGCTCGGATCGAGCGTCATCTTCAACGCGCTGGCGGCGGGCGAGATCGACGCCTATGTCGATTATTCCGGCACGCTGTGGGCCAACCAGATGCAGCGCACCGGCGCGTTGCCGCGCGCTGAAATGACCAGCGCGGTGGGTGCCTGGCTCGCGCAAAATCACCGGATCACGCTGCTGGGCGCGCTCGGTTTCGAAAACGCTTACGCCCTAGCGATGACCAGAACACGCGCCGCCACGCTCGGCATTCGCTCGCTCGAAGATCTGGCGCGCGCCGCGCCACGCCTGTCGATCGCCGGCGATTACGAGTTCTTCGCGCGCCCGGAATGGGCGGCGGTGCGCGCCGCCTACGGCCTTAATTTCGCCAGGGAGCGCCAGATGCAGGCCGAATTCATGTATCCGGCGGCGGGCAGCGGCGAGGTCGACGTGATCGCCGCCTATTCGAGCGACGGCCAGATCGCGAAATACGATCTTGTCGTGCTGGCCGATCCGAAACAGGCGATCCCGCCCTACGACGCGATCCTGCTGCTATCGCCCAAGCGCGCCAACGATCGCGCCCTGATCGATGCGTTGACGCCTCTCATCGGCGCCATCCCGGTCGAGACCATGCGCGCCGCCAATCTGCGCGCGGCGTCAGGCGGCGCCGACGGCTCGCCCGAGCAGGTCGCGCTCTGGCTGCGGGAACAGATCGGCCGCTAGGCCGATCAATTCTTGGTCTTGTCGACCAGCGCCCGCTGCTTGATCCACGGCATCATCTCGCGCAATTTCGCGCCGACCCGCTCGATCGAATGCTCGGCCAGCTTAGCGCGCGTCGCCTTGAACGAGGTCTGGTTGACCTTGTTCTCCAGCATCCAGTCGCGGGTGAATTTGCCGGACTGGATGTCGTTAAGCACGCGCTTCATCTCCGCCTTGGTTTCCGGCGTGATGATGCGCGGGCCGGAAACGTACTCGCCGTATTCCGCCGTGTTGGAGATCGAGTAGTTCATGTTGGCGATGCCGCCTTCGTAGATCAGGTCGACGATCAGCTTCACCTCGTGCAGGCACTCGAAATACGCCATTTCGGGCGCGTAGCCGGCCTCGCACAACGTCTCGTAGCCGGCCTTGATCAGTTCGACGAGGCCGCCGCACAGCACGGTCTGCTCGCCGAACAGGTCGGTCTCGCATTCTTCCTTGAAGGTCGTCTCGATGATGCCGGCGCGCCCGCCGCCGATCGCCGAGGCGTAAGACAGGCCGAGATCGTGCGCATTGCCGGAGGCATCCTTGTGGATCGCGACCAGGCACGGCACGCCGGCGCCGCGCTGGTATTCAGAGCGCACTGTGTGGCCGGGGCCTTTCGGCGCGATCATCAGGACGTCGAGATCGGCGCGCGGCTCGATCAGGTTAAAATGCACGTTGAGGCCGTGCGCGAACATCAGCGCGGTACCCTGCTTCATGTTGGCGGCGAGATGCTCGCGGTAGATGTCGCCCTGCAATTCGTCCGGGGTGAGCATCATCATCACGTCGGCCCATTTGGCGGCCTCGGCGACTTCCATCACCTTGAATTTCTCGCCTTCGGCCTTCTTCACGCCGCCGGAATTCTTGCGCAGCGCGACCGCGACGTCCTTGACGCCGGAATCGCGCAGGTTGAGCGCATGGGCATGGCCCTGGCTGCCATAGCCGATGACGGCGACTTTCTTGCCCTTGATGAGATTGAGATCGGCGTCCCGATCGTAATAAACACGCATGTCGCTTGACCCCTGCCCTCGGCCCTCGCTCGGGCCCGTTTTCCGCGTTGCTTCTAGATTCAATGCCCGGCGCCGACAAGCCTTATCGCGCATCCATCGATTCCGGCCCGCGCGCGATCGCCGCAATGCCGGTGCGCGCCACTTCGACCAACCCGAGCGGCAGCATCAATGCGACGAATTGCTCGATCTTGTCAGACTTGCCGGTGATCTCGAACACGAAGCTGTCGGTCGAGGCGTCGATGACGCGAGCGCGGAACGCATCGGCCAGGCGCAGCGCCTCGACGCGATTTTCGCCCTTGCCCTTGACCTTGACCATCGCCAGCTCCCGCTCGATCGAATTGCCCGCCAGCGTCATGTCGACGACGCGGTGGATCGGCACCAGGCGGTCGAGCTGGTTCTTGATCTGCTCGATCACCATCGGCGTGCCGGTGGTGACGACCGTGATCAGCGACAGATGCTGCTGGTGCTCGGTTTCCGACACCGTCAGCGACTCGATATTGTAGCCGCGGCCGGAGAACAGGCCGATCACGCGAGCCAGCACGCCCGGTTCGTTGTCGACCAGCACCGACAAAGTATGCGTCTCCGTCTTCTGCTTGACGGTCTGCGCGGGATAATGGCTCGTGGCTGGCGCGTTCATCAGACCATCACCTTGCCTTTTTCGGTGATCGCCGAGTCGAGGCTTTCGCCGGCGTCGCCGAGGATCATTTCATTGTGGGCGCGGCCCGACGGGATCATCGGGAAGCAGTTTTCCTTCGGATCGACCACGCAATCGAACAACACCGGCTTGTCGACGTCGATCATCTCCTTGATGGCGTGATCGAGGTCGCCCGGCCTGTCGCAGCGGATGCCGTGGGCGTGATAGGCCTCGGCTAGCTTGACGAAATCCGGCAAAGCCTCCGAGTAGCTCTCGGAATAGCGCCCGCCATGCAGCAATTCCTGCCACTGACGCACCATGCCCATGTAGCGGTTGTTGAGTATGAAGATCTTGATCGGCAGGCGGTACTGCACCGCCGTCGAGAGCTCCTGCATCGTCATCAGCACCGAGGCCTCGCCGGCGATGTCGATCACCAGCGATTTCGGATGGGCCAGCTGCACGCCGACTGACGCCGGCAGCCCATAGCCCATGGTGCCGAGGCCGCCCGAGGTCATCCAGCGGTTCGGCTCCTGGAAGCCATAGAGCTGCGCTGCCCACATCTGATGCTGGCCGACTTCGGTGGTGATGTAGGTGTCGCGGTCCTTGGTCAGCGCGTAGAGCCGCTCGACCGCGTATTGCGGCTTGATCACCTCGTTGGACGGCCGGTAAGCCAGCGACTTGCGGGCGCGCCATTTTTCGATCTGCTTCCACCATTCCGCATGCGCCTTCTTGTCCGGCGTCTGGCCTTCGGTACGCCACAGCCGGACCATGTCCTCGAGCACGTGCGCGCAGTCGCCGACGATCGGCACGTCCACCCGGACGTTCTTGTTGATAGAGGACGGATCGATATCAATGTGGATCTTCTTGGAGTCGGGCGAGAACGCATCGATCCGCCCGGTGATGCGGTCGTCGAACCGCGCGCCGACGCAAACCATGACGTCGCAGTCATGCATCGCCATGTTGGCTTCGAGCGTGCCGTGCATTCCCAGCATGCCGAGCCACTGCGGATCGTGGGACGGAAATGCGCCGAGCCCCATCAGCGTCGACGTAACCGGAAATCCGGTCTGCTTCGCCAGTTCGCGCAGCAGCGCGCTGGCGTGCGGACCCGAGTTGATGACGCCGCCGCCGGTATAGAACAGCGGCTTCTTGGCCGACGCCATCAGCTCGATCGCCTGCTTGATCTTGTCGATGTCGCCTTTGACCTTGGGCCGGTAGCCCTTGTGCGGAAAATCCTTGGGCTTCGAGTAGACGCCCTTGGCGAACTGGATGTCCTTCGGGATGTCGACGACGACCGGGCCGGGCCGCCCGCTGGCGGCGATATGGAATGCTTCGTGCAGCACGCGCGGCAGGTCTTCGATCCGCTTCACCAGGTAATTGTGCTTGGTGCAGGGCCGGGTGATGCCGACGGTGTCGCATTCCTGGAACGCGTCGTTGCCGATCAGATGTGTCGGCACCTGTCCGGTGATGCAGACGATCGGGATCGAGTCGCAGAGCGCGTCGGTCAGACCGGTCACGGCGTTGGTCGCGCCGGGACCCGACGTCACCAGCACGCAGCCCACTTTGCCGGTCGAACGCGCATAGCCTTCGGCGGCGTGGACCGCGCCCTGCTCGTGGCGCACCAGGATATGCTGCACCGCCTTCTGCGAGAAAATCGCGTCATAGATCGGCAGCACCGCGCCGCCCGGATAGCCGAACAGGTGCTTCACACCCTGGTCGGCGAGCGCCTGGATCACCATTTCGGCGCCGGTCATTTCCTGGGTCATCGTCGTCATTCCTCACACAGCCTGTTCGTCGTCAGTCGCTCAATAAAAAAGGCCCGTAAGGGCCATGTCCGGACACGTCCTGCGTAGCCTGTCGGCCTACCCGCAGCGCGTCCGAACCTTTACTACCAGAGTAATAATATTGCGCAACATCGATATTCCCTGAACTTTCGTTGCGCCGACTTATAAAGCCGGTTTCGGAGGCGGTCAAGCGCCGATCGTTTCCTCACGACCTTTTAACCCATCCGGCGCTGGGTTTCGAGGGCCTCCAGGGCCCTGTCCGGCGTGACTGAAGGCCAGTCCGGCAGCTGGTTGCGAAACCAGGTGACCTGCCGCTTGGCGTACCGCCGGGTGTCCATCTGGGCGCCCGCCGCGGCCGTTTCCAGCGGCATCTCGCCATTGAGGTGGCGCAGCAGCCACGGCACGCCGTGCGCCTTCATCGCCGGCAGCAACGGACCGAGCCTGCGGTCGACGAGCGTCCGCACCTCGTCGAGCGCCCCGTCCGCCAGCATCGCCTCGAACCGTCGTTCGATGCGCTCGACAAGCTCGCCGCGCTCGACGGCCAGGAAGACTTTCGCCACCGAACCGGCATCGATCAAAGGCGGCATGCCCTCGCCGTGCCAGTCCCGCAGCGAGCGGCCGGTGGTCTGCATCACTTCGAGCGCGCGCAGGATGCGCGAGGAATCGTTCGGCATCAGCCGGCTCGCCGACTTCGGGTCGGTGCGCGTCAACTCGGCGTACAGGCTTGCAATGCCGTCGCGCTCGAACCGGGCTCGCAAACCGGCGCGGACCTGCGGCGGCGTCGGCGGCACCGCGGCGAGGCCGGACGTCAGTATCTTGAAATAAAGCCCGGTGCCGCCGGTGACGATCGGCACGCCGCCGGCCGCGACGGTGTCGCGCACGGCCCCCTCGACGTCCTTGATCCAGTGGCCGACCGAGTAATTCTCGGCCGCGTCGACATGGCCGTAGAGCAGATGCGGGACGCGGGCTTCGTCGGCCTCGCTCGGCCGCGCGGTGATGACGCGCAGATCGCGATAAACCTGCATGGAATCCGCATTGATGACGACGCCGCCGAGCCGCTCGGCAAGCGCAATCGCGAGCGCCGACTTGCCGCTCGCCGTCGGCCCTGCAATAAGCACCGTACCTTTGATGCCGTGAGCCTCATGCCTGACGTCGGCACTCATACCGCTACCCTGATCGGGTCCCTCTCCACCGCGCTGGACGACACCGCGCTCGGCAAGGCGGCGGCGCTATTGCCCAACGCGCTTGCGCCGCAATGGCTCGCCGACGGCGCCGCCGCCGACATTCCCTTTAGCGCGGATCAAGATCAACGCGAAATAGCCGGCCGCCTGCGCGCGGCATTGCCGGGCCTCGACGTCGTGGTGCAGCCGAGCCTCGGCCGGCGCAAACTGCTGTTTCTCGCCGACATGGATTCCACCATGATCGAGCAGGAATGCATCGACGAGCTGGCGGATTTCGCCGGGATCAAGCCGAAAATCGCGGCGATCACCGAACGCGCTATGCGCGGCGAAATCGCCTTCGAGCCGGCGCTGCGCGAACGCGTCGGTCTGCTGAAAGGTCTGCCGGTCAAGGTGGTCGACGACGTGCTGGAAAGCCGCATCACGCTGATGCCGGGCGCCAAGGTCCTGATCGCCACGATGCGCCGCAACGGCGCCTATAGTTGTCTGGTGTCCGGCGGCTTCACGGTGTTCACCGACCGTATCGCCCGCATGATCGGCTTCGACGAGACCCGCGCCAACCGCCTCGATATCGCGGGGGATGCACTCGCCGGCACCGTCGCCGCGCCGATATTTGGCCGCGACAGCAAGCACGCGGCGCTGGTCGAATTGCGCCAGCAACGCCGCCTGCAGCCCTCTGAAACCATGGCGATCGGGGACGGCGCCAACGACATCGGCATGATCGAGGAAGCCGGCCTCGGGGTCGCCTACCGCGCCAAGCCGGCGGTGGCGGCCGCCGCTCCCGCGCGCATCGACCATAACGATCTGACCGCGCTGCTCTACGTGCAGGGCTACCGGCGCGGCGAATTCGTCGAGCGCTGAATTATTGCAGGCTGAGCGCCACGAAGGTGGTGTCGCCGTCGGCGGTGGCGACGAGCAGCACGGCGGCCTTCTTGCCTTCCTTCTTGAGCTTGTCGATGCGGGCCTGCAGGTCGGCCGCGCTCGAGACGGGCTGCTGCTGCAACTCAACGATCACGGCGCCGGGTGTCAGCCGCTTTTCGGCGGCGGGCGAACCGGGATCGACGCCGGTGATGACGACACCCTTCACCTTGTCCCTGATCTTGTATTTCTTCCGCAGCTCTTCGCTCATGTTGGCGAGGTTGAGGCCGAGCGCCTTCTGCACCGACGATTTGTTATCGTCGGGCGCGGTCGCATCGTCTTTCTTGTTGGCGAGCGCCGCCTGCTTTTCGCCGTCCTCGAGACGGCCGAGCTTGACCGTCTTGTTCTCTTCCTTGCCCTTGCGCACGATGACAACCTCGACATCCTTGCCGACCGGCGTTTCGGCGACGATCTTCGGCAGGTCGCGCATCTCCTTGATGTCGCGGCCGTCGAACTTCACGACGACGTCGCCCGGCTCGATGCCGGCGGGCTTCGCCGGACCCTTCTCGTCGATGCCCGCGATCAGCGCACCGCGCGCCGGCTTGATGTTGAGGCTCTCGGCGATCTCGTCAGTGACCTGCTGGATGCGTACGCCGAGCCAGCCGCGGCGCGTCTCGCCGAACTGGCGCAACTGATCGATCACGCCGACCACCGTCTTCGACGGCACCGCGAAACCGATGCCGATCGAGCCGCCTGACGGCGAGATGATCGCGGTGTTGACGCCGATCACTTCGCCGTTGAGGTTGAACAAAGGCCCGCCCGAATTGCCGCGGTTGATGGCGGCGTCGGTCTGGATGTAGTTGTCGTACGGGCCGGAATTGATGTCGCGGTTGCGCGCCGAAACGATACCGGCGGTCACAGTGCCGCCGAGCGAGAACGGGTTGCCGATCGCGATCACCCATTCGCCGAGCCGCAGCCGGTCGCTGTCGCCGAACTTGACGGCCTTGATCGGCTTCGGCGGCACGAATTTAAGGAGCGCGAGGTCGGTCTTGGAGTCGCGGCCCATGATCTCGGCCTTGATCGTGGTGCCGTCGTTCAGGATGACATTGACCTCGTCGGCGTCGGCGATCACGTGGTTGTTGGTCACCGCGATGCCGGACGGATCGATGATGAAACCGGAGCCGAGCGAATTCACGCGGCGCGGCGAATTGTTGTTATCGCCGCTGCCCGGCCCGTTGGGGCCGCCCGGCCCGCCGGGACCGCGGCGATTTTTGAAGAAGTCTTCGAAGAATTCCTCGAATGGCGAGCCCGGCGGCAAATTCGGCATCTGGCTCGAACGAACGTCGACCTTCTGCTTGGTCGAGATATTGACGACGGCGTCGATCACGCCTTCGGCGACGTCGGCGATCGCATCCGGGCCACGCGCCGCCGCGGGCGCCGCGAGGACGATCAGCGCAGCAGCCGCCGCCGACAGCGCAAGCCGTGGGTAACGAAGGGAAAGGCCAGACATAGGCGTCCGTGCTCCAAGAGGAAACAAGTGGAAACAAGAGGAAACAAGAGGAAAGAGGTTGCCGGGACAGTGCCCCCGTCCGGCCGGGGATTCAAGCGACTATCAAGTTATGCCGATCAACAGCCCGCGAGCCTGCACTGACGGCGTCAAGCCCGCTAGCCGCGCATCAGCCAGACCACAACCAGCCCAACGAAGGCCGAGCCGATGCCGATGATTCGGAGCGACATGTCCGGCGTCTCGGCCACGGCGGCGACCGCTTTCTTGGCCGCGTTGGGAAACGCCGCGAACACCAGGCCTTCGATCACGAACACAAGCCCGATCGCGACCAGGAAATCGGACATGTCGCGGTCGCGGGCCTATCGCGCCGGCGCGGGAGCGGCCGGCGTGGCGCCTGACGACGGCGCGGGTGCGGCGGCCTTGCCGCTCGGATCGACGAAGAACCGGAAGAAGTTCGAGTCGGGCCGCAGCAACAGCCGCGTGTCGTTGGCGCGCAGGCCCGCTTCGTAGGCCTGCATGCTGCGGTAGAACGCGAAGAACTCCGGATCCTGGTTGAACGCCGTAGCGAAAATCTCGTTGCGTTGCGCGTCGCCCTCGCCGCGGATCTGCTCGGAGCGCGACGTCGCGTCGGCGACCAGCACCGTGACTTCGCGGTCGGCGCGCGAGCGGATCTCCTGGCCGCGCTGGGCACCTTGCGCGCGGAATTCCGCGGCCTCGCGCTGGCGCTCGGTCTGCATGCGCTGGTAGACCGCCTGGCTGTTCTGCTCTGGAAGGTCGGCGCGGCGGATGCGCACGTCGACCACCTGGATGCCGTAACCGCCGGCCTCGCGATCCACCAGGTCGCGGATGCGCGCCATCAGGTCGGCGCGCTGGTCGCGCACGACATGGGTGAACGTCACCTCGCCGAGCACGCGGCGCAGCGCCGAATTGAGCAGGATCGACAGCTGCGAATTGGCGCCCTGGATCGAGCCGAGCGTCTGGTAGAACCGCAGCGCGTCGATGATGCGGTAGCGCGCGAAGGCGTCGACTACCAGCCGCTTCTGATCGGACGCGATGACTTCCTGCGACGGCGATTCGAGATCGAGAATGCGCTTGTCGATGCCGATCACGTTGTCGACGAACGGCAGCTTGACGTTGAGGCCGGGCTCGTTGACGACGCGCACCGGCTGGCCGAGCCGCACGACGAGCGCCTGCTGGGTCTGGTAGACCGTGAAGAACGAACTGTAGGCGACGAGCAGCGCCGCCAGCAGGACGACGATCAGCACGCCACCGGCGATATTGAGGCGCATCATGGGCGGCCTCCTGCGGCTGGGGCTTGCGGCGCGCGCGGGCGGCTGAGTTCGCCGAGCGGCAGATAGGGCACGACGCCGCTGCCGCCGGTGCCGGAATCGAGGATGATCTTGTCGGCGCCGCCGAGCACGCGCTCCATCGTCTCGAGATACATGCGCTGGCGCGTGACGTCGGGCGCTTTCTTGTACTGCTCGTAGATCTTGATAAAGCGCGAGGTCTGGCCGGTCGCTTCGGCGACGGTCTGCTGGCGATAGGCTTCGGCAGCCTGGGTGATCTGCGCGACGCGGCCGCGCGATTCCGGCACGACACGGTTGGCGTAGGTTTGCGCCTCGTTCTGGGCGCGCTCGAGATCGGCGCGCGCCGCCTGCACGTCGCGGAACGCGTCGATCACCTGCGCCGGCGGATCGACCTTCTGCAACTGCACCTGTGTGATCAGGATGCCGGCGTTGTAGTGGTCGAGCGTCCGCTGCATCAGTTCCTGCACGGCGTTCTCGATATTCTGGCGCGCGCCGGTCAGGATCGGCTGGATCTCGGAGCGGCCGACGACTTCTCGCATCGCGCTTTCGGCCACCGCTTTCACGGTGCCTTCGGGATTTTGAATGTTGAACAGATATTCCCCGACGCCGGTCGGCTTGACCTTCCACAGCACGGAGAAATCGACGTCGACGATGTTCTCGTCGCCGGTCAGCATCAGGCTTTCTTCGGGAACGTCACGCACCGCGGTGCCGCGGCGCGAATCCTCGACCGTGCGCATGCCGATGTCGATCTTGTTGATGCGCAGCGCCTTCGGCAGCAGCACGGTCTCGATCGGATACGGCAAATGATAATTCAGGCCCGGCTGCACCTCGCGCGTCTGCTTGCCGAAGCGCAGCACGACGCCGAGCTCGTCCGGCTCGACGCGGAAGAAACCGGAAAATCCCCACAGCACCAGCGCGGCAAGCGCCAGCAACGCGAAGCCTTTGCTGCCCATGCCGCCGCCCGGCAGGACGCGGCGCAGCCGGTCCTGGCCGCGGCGCAGCAGCTCTTCAAGATCGGGCGGTGTTGGGCCGGACGATTGCGGTCCCGAGCCCCAAGGACCCTTGGAGCCTGAGCCCCACGGTCCGCCGCCGCCTCCTTGGTTGCTCCACGGCATGAACAGGTTCCCCCGGCGCGGTTTTGTGCGCCTTAAGTCGGTGCGGTTATAGGGGACGCCAAGGGGGGTTACAACGCAAGCAAAAGCCGGATTGTGAGGCGTTTGGCCGCTTTTCAGCGCCGCTCGTAGCTCGCCGTCTGGAACCCAGCGTCGTCTTCAAGGCCCGGCGCATGTTCGCGGCTGGCGGTCTTGCACCACACTGCGGGGTCGATCGGCGGAAAGAACACGTCGCCCTCCGGCGCCATGTGGACGTGGGTAATCTCGAGCCGGTCGGCGGTTGGGAGGGTGGTTTCGAAGATACCGTGGCCGCCGATCACCATGATTTCATCGACGCCGCGCCGGCGCGCATCCTGGCGCGCGAAAGCCAGCGCGGCGTCGATGCTGGTCGCCAGCACCGCGCCTGGCATCGAGCGGCTGAGGTCGCGCGTCACCACGATGTTGGTGCGATCCTTCAGCGGCTTGCCGATCGAGGCGAAGGTTTTTCGCCCCATCACCACCGGCCTGTTGAGCGTCACCCGCTTGAAGTGCTGCAGATCGGATTTAAGCCGCCACGGCAGTTTTCCTCCGCGGCCGATCACGTTGTTTTCGCCGATCGCGGCCACCAGAACGACTTTCATGATCGGCCTTCGGCGCTGGCGAAACGCTCCAGCGCTTTGCCGCTCATGCGGCAGATGCGCCAATCATCCATCACGGTCGCGCCGATCGACTTGTAGAACGCGATCGACGGCGTATTCCAATTCAGCACCGCCCATTCGAACCGCGCCCAGCCATTGTCGATACAGCGGCGCGCCAGTTGCGCCATCAGGGCCTTGCCGAGCCCGCGGCCGCGAAACGCTGGACGCACGAAAATATCCTCGAGATAAATGCCGTGGCGGCCGCGAAACGATGAGTAATTGAGGAACCACAGCGCGCAGCCGGCGGCCTCGCCTTCCCATTCCGCGACATCGCAGAACACGCGAGGCGCCGGGCCGAACAGCGCCGCGTTCAATTGTTCGGGTGTGGAGTCGACGTCGGCGGCGAGCCTCTCGTATGCGGCGAGCTCGCGCACCAGCGCGAAGATCAGTGCGCCATCCGCCGGCGCGGCGGGGCGGACGGCGATGCCCGCCGCGCCGTTCATACCGCGACCTTGGCCTTGATGTGCGGATGGGGGTCGTAGCCGTGCAGGGTGAAGTCCTCGTAGCGGAACGAGAATATGTCCTTGACCGCGGGATTGATCGTCATCGCCGGCAGCGCGCGCGGCGCGCGCGATAGTTGCAGCCGCGCCTGCTCGAGATGATTGAGATAAAGGTGGGCGTCGCCGAACGTGTGGACGAACTCGCCGGGCTTGAAGCCGGTGACCTGCGCCACCATCAGCGTGAGCAGCGCATAGGACGCGATGTTGAAGGGCACCCCGAGGAATACGTCGGCCGAGCGCTGATAAAGCTGGCACGACAACTTGCCGTTCGCGACATAGAACTGGAACAAGCAGTGGCACGGCGGCAGCGCCATCTTGTCGACGTCGGCCGGATTCCATGCTGTAACGATCAGGCGGCGCGAATCCGGGTTGCGCTTGATCATCCCGATCACGTTGGCGATCTGGTCGATAGTCGCGCCGTCCTTCGCGGGCCAGGATCGCCATTGCTGGCCATAGACCGGGCCGAGATCGCCGCGCTCGTCGGCCCATTCGTCCCAGATCCGCACGCCGTGTTCCTGCAGATATTTGACGTTGGTGTCGCCGGCCAGGAACCACAGCAATTCGTAGACGATCGATTTGAGATGCAGCTTCTTGGTGGTCAGCAGCGGAAAGCCGGCGGCAAGATCGAACCGTAGCTGATGGCCGAATACCGAAATCGTTCCAGTGCCCGTGCGGTCATGCTTCTCCACGCCATCGGCGAGGATATGCTCCATCAGTTCCTGATATCGACGCATCGGCAGCCTTTTGTGCGCGGGGCGACTCGCGGGCGGACGGGCAAGTCTACCCTTCCCCGCATCCGGACACAGCGGCCGTCGCGGGGCCGGTCGTAAACTGCGCGGAAAATCCCCGCTATTCGACGAACACTTCGTCGCGGCGCTTGCGGATCATCGGCAACACGGCCAGCACCAGCAGGAACAACGACACCAGCAGCAGGCCGGCCGAGATCGGCCGTGTTGCGAACACGGTGGCATCGCCGCGCGCGATCAGCATGGCCCGTCGCAGGTTCTCCTCCATCAGCGGCCCGAGCACGAACGCGAGCACCAGTGGCGCCGGCTCGAAATCGTGCTTGACCAGCCAGTAGCCGAACAGGCCGAAGATCGCCGAAATCACCACGTCGGTCGGCGAGTTGTTGATCGAGTAGATGCCGATGCAGCAGAACACGATGATGGACGGATAGAGCAGCCGGTACGGAACGCGCAGCAGGCTGACCCAGACGCCGACCAGCGGCAGGTTGATGATGACCAGCATCAGGTTGCCGAGCCACATCGAGGAGATCATGCCCCAGAACAGTTCGGGCTGCTTCACCATCACCTGCGGACCCGGCACGATACCGTGAATCGTCATCGCGCCGACCATCAGCGCCATCACCGCATTGGGCGGAATGCCGAGCGTGAGCAGCGGGATGAACGAGGTCTGTGCCGCGGCATTGTTGGCGCTTTCGGGCGCCGCCACGCCGCGGATCTCGCCGCGGCCGAATCTCTCCGGATGCTTCGAGATGCGCTTCTCGAACGTATAGGCCGCGAACGAAGCGACCACCGCGCCGCCGCCGGGCAGGATGCCGAGCAGCGAGCCGAGCGCGGTGCCGCGGACGATCGCGCCGGCGGAATCGATCAAGTCCTGGCGGGTCGGCATCAGGCCGGAAATCTTCGCTTTCACGATGTCGCGGCTTTCCTGCGACATTTCGAGGTTGCGGATGATTTCGGCGAAGCCGAACAGCCCCATCGCCACATTGGTGAAGCCGATGCCGTCCGACAGTTCGGTGACGTCGAACGTCATGCGCCCGACGCCGGTTTCGAGGTCGGAGCCGACCATCGACAGCAGCAGGCCGGTCAGGATCATCGCAATGGCCTTGAGCACCGAGCCCTTCGCAAGCACGACCGCAAAGATCAGGCCGAGCACCATCAGCGAGAAGTATTCGGCCGGGCCGAACAGCAGCGCGAGGCTGGTGAGCGGCGCGCCGAGCGCGGCGACCAGTACGGTCGAGACGCAACCGGCGAAGAACGAGCCGATCGCCGAAATCGAGAGGGCCGCTCCGGCGCGGCCCTGTCGCGCCATCTGGTGACCGTCGAGACAGGTGATGACCGATGTCGCCTCACCCGGAATGTTGACCAGGATAGAGGTGGTCGAGCCGCCATATTGCGCGCCGTAGTAAATGCCGGCGAGCATGATCAGCGCGCCGACCGGCGGCAGGCCGAAAGTGATCGGCAGCAGCATGGCGACGGTGGCGACAGTGCCGATACCGGGCAGCACGCCGACCAGAGTGCCGACCAGTGCGCCGAGCAGACAGAATCCGAGATTGTAGGGATTGGCCGCAACCTGGAAGCCGAGCGCGAGATTGGCGAGAAGATCCGTCATTTTGTGGGCGCTCGGTTAGAAGAATGCCGGCCAGAGCTGGAACGGCAGTTGCAGCAGGTACACGAACAGCCCCACGCAAAACGCGGTCATCACCGCAGCCGCAATGAAGCTTTCGACCCAGCGCATCTCGCTTGAGCCGAAAATCGAAATCAGGAATGTGACGTAGCTGGCGATCACCATGCCCAGCGGGCGGATCGTAGCCGCGAAAACCAGGATGCCGACCAGCACAAAGAGCGGGCCGCGAACGGCATAGGGTTCGATCTTTTCGCCGTCCGTCAGCAACCCGGTGAGGCTGACGCCGGCGCCGGCGGCGATCAGCAGCCACGCGAACATCCGCGGCGCGGTCGCCGGGCCGAACGCAAAGCCGCGCATGCCGGTGAGGTCTTGGGTCGTCCAGAGCGCGATCAGCCCTATGACGATCAAGACAAGGCCGCCGAAAAAATCCCGCGGTGCGCGAATCTTGAGGCCGAAGGTTGGAATTGTCCGCTGCGCCATGACCTCCCCTTTGACTTCTTATTGTTGAGCGTCGCCCCTGCGATTTTTTACATAACTGCCGTGAGATAGCTAGACGTTCGATGGGGCCAATAAACGCCGCCTAAAGCAACCCGCCAAGACCGGCCGCGCCGCCCACCACGAAAAACCACATCGGATGAATACGGGTGAAATAGCCGGCCAGCGCGGTCACCACCGTGATCGCAGCCGCAGCCCATGTCTTGTCCGCGGCGCCGGTGATCACATAGGCGCTGGCCGCCATTAGCCCGATCGAAAGCGGAACCAGCCCGGCCTGGATGGCATTGCGCCAGTGCGCATCCTTGAAGCGTTCCCAGATTCGCGCGATCCAGAACGCGAACAGGCAGGTCGGTCCCGTCATCGCCGCGGTCGCGACCAGGGCGCCTGCCAATCCGGCGACGTGATAGCCGATCAAGGTCACGATGATGACGTTGGGACCCGGTGAAAGCTGGGATATCCCGTACATGTCGGCGAACTGCCGGTCGCTCATCCAGTGCTGGACGTCGACCGCCAGGCGGTGCATTTCCGGAATCGCGGCATTGGCACCACCGATCGCGAACAGCGACAGCAACGCGAAACGCAGCGCCAAGGTGACCAGAACGCTGCCCGCCATCATGGCGACCGCCATGCGAGGGCGACGCCGACCGGCGCCATCACGACAAAGACCCATTGCAGCGGAAAATGCAGCGGGCCAACTGCGGCGAAGGCGATCAGCGCCAAAGCCGGTGCCCAGTGCAGGCCGCGGCGAAACACCGGCAGCCCCATTTTGGTGACAGTGGCAATCAATAAGCCCGCAGCAGCGGCCGAGATGCCGGCCAGCACGCGGCCGAATGCGGGCACATCCCCGTAATAGGAATAGAGCACCGCCATCACGGTGACGATCGCGACCGGCGGTCCGAGCAGGCCCGCCAGTGCGACAGCGGCGCCCCTCGCGCCACCGAACCGCGAGCCGAACACCACCGAGAAGTTGACGATGTTGGGGCCCGGCAGGAATTGCGACAGCGAGAAGGTTTCGTTGAACTCCTGCGCGTTCATCCAGTGGCGCCGCTCGACGATCATGCCCCGTGCGAACGGCAGCACCCCGCCGAATCCGGACAGCGAACAGGCGGCAAAGCCTAGAAACAGCTGGGCCATGGTGGGGGGCTGCGGTGCCGGGAAAGCCTGCTGGATGTCGCTCATGCGGCGGGGAACGCGATTGGGAGGGCCAGGGAGTGGCGGGAAAACTAGCAAAATAGGCCACTGCGGCGCTCTGTTTTCGTCAACATTTAGCGCCTATATTCAGCGTGCCGGAGCGATCCGGCTATGGCGATAAACGTGCGTCGTAATAAACCTTTCGGACCCGGGGGCAGTACCCGGCGCCTCCACCAAAGCCCAGTCCATGACCGAGGGTCGTGTTTTACCAAGGGTCGTGTTTTGGGCTGGCCTTCGGCGGGGGCGAAACAGGATCGACGAGGGCGTAAAAGTCGCGCTTTTGCCCGGAATTGGCCCGACGTTAGTGGGCCATCTCATAGTTGCCAATGACAACTATGCTCCGGTTGCTCAGGCCGCGTAAGCGGTTTGACTAACCAAGCCTACAAGCCCTAGCCGTCTTAGCAGCGGTTAGGCGGGGTTCGGAGGCACCTGGCAACAGAAGCCTCCACTTTCCTGTATGTGTGTGACGACATGCCCTCCGGTCATGAAGCCCGGGATGCCTCTAGCCCTCCGGTCATGAAGCCGGGGATGGTTTTGGCCCTGCGGTCATGACGCGGGGGATGGCTTTCGGCCTCCGGCGCGTTAGCATCGCGTTCCGAATCCCTTGCGCAATCGAGCGAACGATGGCCGACCACATCCGTTACGACCTCCTGACCCAGCAGGCGCTGCGCGGCGTGGTCAAGACCGTGTTGTTCGACGCCAAGAAGAAGGGCCTGCCCGGCGAGCATCACTTCTACATTTCATTCGATACCCGCGCCGACGGCGTGACGCTGTCGCAGCGACTGCGCGCGCAATATCCGGAAGAGATGACGATCATCCTTCAGCACCAGTTCTGGGATCTCAGCGTGACCGAGGATGGCTTCGAGGTCGGCCTGTCGTTTGGCGGCATTCCGGAGCGGCTCACCGTGCCGTTCGGGGCGATCAAGGGATTTTTCGACCCGTCGGTGCAGTTCGGCTTGCAGTTCGAGGAAATCACCGAAGGCGGCCAGGACAACACCTCGCCGGCGAGCATGATCGAGAGCAAATCGGTCGGCAAGAAGAAAAAACGCCCCGCGCAACAGCGGCCGGGCGGATCGGTGCCGAGCGTCGCCAACCCGGAAGGTCCCGCGCCGGCGCCGGCGGCGGTCGAGCCGCCACCGGGGCCGAAACCGGCCGGCGGCGCCGAGGTCGTGCGGCTTGACCGGTTTCGCAAGAAATAACGCCGAACCGGACTGCCGCTGATCGCGTTTGAGTTTGTCGGGTGAGGCGGCACAGCGGCATGGCCAAAAAGCGCAAGGCAAACCGCAAAACGCGGGTCGAGAGCGACGCGTTCGGCGAACTCGATATCGCCGCCGACCGCCACTGGGGCGCGCAGACCGAACGCTCGCTGCGTAATTTCCGCATCGGCACAGAGCGCATGCCGCTGCCGATCATCCACGCCTTCGGCATCGTCAAGCGCGCCGCCGCGGAAGTGAACCGCGATCTCGGTTCGCTCGACGCCCGGCGCGCCGCCGCCATCGTCAAGGTCGCCCGCGAAATCACCGACGCCGCGCTCGACGACCATTTCCCGCTGCTTGTCTGGCAAACCGGCTCCGGCACCCAGACCAACATGAACCTCAACGAAGTAATCGCCAATCGCGCCAACCTGGCGCTCGGCGGCAGACTCGGCGCCCGCGCGCCGGTCCACCCGAACGATCACGTCAATATGAGCCAGTCGTCGAACGACAGTTTCCCGACCGCGATGCATATCGCCGCGGCGATGGAGATCGCCAACCTGCTCAATCCGGCGCTCGCGCACCTGCAGGACGCGCTGCAGAAGAAGTCGAAACAGTTCGTCCGCATCGTCAAGATCGGCCGCACCCACACGATGGACGCGACGCCGCTGACGCTCGGCCAGGAATTTTCCGGCTACGCCGCGCAGGTGCAATCGAGCATCCATCGCGTCCGGCTCGGCCTCAAGGAGCTCTACCCGCTGGCGCAAGGCGGCACCGCGGTCGGCACCGGGCTCAACAGCAAGAAGCAGTTCGCGCCGCGCTTTGCCAAGCGCGTCGCCGCCATCACGCGGCTGCCGTTCGTCTCGGCCGCGAACAAGTTCGAGCACATGGCGGCCCACGACGCCTACATGTTCGCGCATGGCGCGATCGTGTCGGCGGCCACCGCGCTGTTCAAGATCGCCAACGATATCCGCTTTCTCGGCTCCGGCCCCCGCTCCGGGCTCGGTGAGCTTCATTTGCCCGAGAACGAAGCGGGCTCCTCGATCATGCCCGGCAAGGTCAACCCGACGCAAAGCGAGGCGCTGACGATGGTCTGCGCCAAGGTGTTCGGCAATCACACCACGATCGTGACCGCCGGCTCGCAGGGCCATTTCGAGCTCAACGTCTACAAGCCGGTGCTGGCCTATTGCATGCTGCAGTCGATCCGGCTGCTGGCGGACGCGGCTCGCTCGTTCGCCGACAACTGCGTGATCGGCATCGAAGCCAACGAGCCGCGCATCCGCGAATTGATGGAGCGCTCGCTGATGCTGGTGACAGCGCTGTCGCCGAAGATCGGCTACGACAAAGCGGCGCAAGTCGCCAAAGCCGCGCTCAAGAACGGCACGACCTTGCGCGAAGAGGCGGTGCGGCTCGGTTTCGTGTCGGCGAAGGAATTCGACCGCATCGTGCGGCCGGAACGGATGACCGGGCCGGACTGACCCGCCCGCACGGAATTCTATTATATTTCAGGTGCTTGAGGCGAGTCGCGGACGTTGTCCGCGGCGCGATTGTGATCCCCATCACTGCGTCGCGAGGCCGGCCGGAGCCTAATACCCGCCAATGGGAGCGGCGCATGGCCGACATCGTCAATCTGCGCGCGGTTCGCAAACGGGCGAAGCGCGCCAAACAAGAAGCCGACGCGCGCGCCAGCCGGGCCGCCCATGGGCGTCCGGCGGCTGACCGCAAACGCGACAAGAAGCGCAGCCAGCAGGCCGGCCATGTGCTCGACCAGCACCGCATCGCGCGAGGCGACGATTCATGAACTCCCCGGTGGTCAAGCGTTCGATCGTGGTGGCGGGACATAAGACCAGTGTCAGCCTCGAAGACGATTTCTGGAAGGCGCTGAAGGAAATCGCGCGGGCGCGCGACGTCACGTTGTCGACGCTTGTCGGCACCATCGACAAAGGGCGCCGCGAAGGCAATCTGTCCTCCGCGATCCGCATCTTCGTGCTGCATTACTTCCGCAGCCAGATGTTGCGCGGCACAGAGCGAACCGAACCGCCGGCCCGGCGCGTGTCGGCCTGAAATCAGTTCTGCGGATGGAGCTGTAGCGGCGGGGCGGCCGGCGCGGCATTTTTTCGCACCGGCGTCGTCGGGCGTGGTGGGCTCTCGATCTGCTCGAGCCGCTTCGCCTGGCGCTCGACGGCGCGCATCGTCAGCCAGCCGGTCAGGGCCGACACGTCGATGCGGCGCGCCGGGGCAGCAACCGGGCCGCGCAGGCTGAGAAAAATATCCGGCCGTCCGGTCGTCGCGCCCGCTGCGCCGGACAGCACGATGCGCAGGTCCATCGTGCCCGCTGTCAGGTCGATGCCGCCGGTCAGGCTGGCGTCGGCGCCTTCGCCTTCGATGACGGCCTTGACCAGGCGCAACTGACCGGTCTCGATCGCAATCTCGGCCCGACCGCGTTTGACCGCGAGCTGCCCGGTGTCGAGCGCGCCGCCGGCCAACCCTGCAATCTTGCCGGAGTCAATCGCCATGCCATTGTCGACCGCGCGGGTGATCGTCTCGAAAACGCGCGGATCGAGCGCGGCCAATTGCCCTTGCGTCAGCGTGACCTCGCCGCCGCCGCGCAGCGCGCCGACCAACGCCACCGTACTGCGTCCGCTGCCTTCGACGCGGAGCTGGGCATCGACCTTGCCGCTGACCGGCGGGCGCGCCGCTTGCGGCGACAGCGCCTCGGCTGACACGTCCTTGAGAACAAGGTTCAAACCCATCGCAAGCCCAAGCGTGCCGGGCTGAAACGAGGCCGCACCGCGCAGCGTGCCACCGGCGAATTGCGCGGCGAGACCCTCGAACGCCAGCCCACCCGCCGACAGGCGCAAAGTCGTGCGCAGGTCGCGCAAATCGTAACCGCCGGCGCTGGCGCGCGCCGCGGTCAGGCCGACGACGCCCTCAAACTCACCCGATGCACCGGCCGCGAACGGCTCGCTCGGCCAAATCCAGGCCGCTTCCCGGCTTGCCGGCGCGCCGGGCAGCACGCCGATTGCGGCGCCGACCACCGAAGCCAGATCGAGCGTGTCGGCGCTGAGTTCTCCGGCGATGCGGCGCGGTCGCTCCAATCCGAGCGCCAGCCGGCCGCGCAGCCGCGAGCCGGCGACGACTGCCGACACATCCTCCAGGGTCATCTCTCCCGCCGCGACAGCGAGCCGCGTCGTCAGAGCGACCGGGACGCTTTTGATTTTGCCGCCGAATAACGGCGCCAGATCGGCACGCTCGATATTGGCGTACATCGAGCCGGAAGGGCCGTCGCCTGCCCGCAATGTGCCGTTGACGCTGGCACCGAGGCCGCCGGCGTTGATGCGGCCGACCGCCTGCAAGTCGCCGAACACCGGGCCGCTGGCGCTGAGCATCAGCATGCCGGGCTCTTTGCTGACGGCGACCGTGCGCTCGAGGCCGAGCAATGTGATGAGCGCGCCGCCATCGGTGGCATCGAGCCGGGTCTGGACCCGGACCGTGCTGTCGTTGAGTGCCGCCAGATCGGCATTCGCCTGCCCCTTGAGGTCGAGACGGATGGCGCCCGCGGTGCCGTCGATCGCCAATGTCGCGCGATTGACGGGACTGGCACCGTCGAGGCTGATCCGTGCGGCAAGCTTGGCCGGTGTGACGACCGGCGCGATGCGCGACAAGGCTTGCGCCAGCGGCGGGCTGGCGCGGCCGATGAGCGCGGCGGCGGCGCCAAGATCGCGCGCAGCGAAATCGATCTTGACCGCGCCGCGCGGCACCGGGCTGAGCGCGACCTGGCCGGTCATCGCGATCCCGGCGCCGCCGAGATCGTCGACCGAAAGGCGCGCGATGTCGAACTGGCCGGCCTGGAGCTTCAGTTGCGCGCTGATATTGACGGCATCGAAACCGCCAATGCGCGCGCGGGCAATGTCGACCGCCAAAGTGGCCTCGCCCGGCCGCTCGATCGCCGAGCTGGACAGCGCCGCATTCACAAAGGCAAACGCCTGGTCGAGATCGAGCTCGCGCGCCTGCAAAACCGCATCGAGCCGCGCGGCGGCGCCGCCTTGCCCGAACACATAAGCCAGCCGGCCCGTCACCGCGTCGCGGTCGATCGCGGCATCGAGCCGCTCGATCGCGACTTTCTCGCTGCCGAGCGTGAGGTCGCCGCGCAAACGCAACGCGCGTGGCGCGCCACCCGGCTGCTGGGCCCGTCCTTCGAGCCAGGCGGCAAGCCCATTGGCGTCGGCGGCGGCGATATCGACCGGGCCGGTGAAATTGACACTGCCCGGCGCGACGGCGAGCGCCCCGTACAGGCGCACTTCCGACTGGCCGGGCGCGCGGAATTCGAATCGATCGAGCGTCCAGCCGCTGGCGTCGCTCGAAATGTCGCCACGCAGCGCCTGGATGTTGCGGCCGCCCAAGGTGACCTGCTCGACCCCGATGCCGAGCGCGACGGGAAATGGCGGGCGGAACACGCCGGCCGCGACCGCGGCAAGACGGCGCAAGGTGGCGGCAGGCGGCAGCGCGGCGTCCGAGCCCGCGATTTGATCGAGATCGATCGCGCGCGCCGAGAACACCCCATCGAGCCGGGGCTCGCGGCCAAATCGAAATTCCGCCGCGCCGGTCAGTTTGGTGCCGCTGTCCTCGGCGCCGAACTGCAGCTCGGCTTTTTCCATCAGCGCGGAAGCCGCCGTCACCTTGATGGTGCCGCCACCGCGCCACGGCTGCGTCACCAGAGCATCGCCGCCGCGTGCGATGCCGACCGGCCGCGAAACATTCAGCGTGCCTTCGTAGCGCGGCCCGCCGCCCGCGAACGACAGGGCGCCTTCGGTTTCGACGCCGAGCGGAACATTGGTCGGATCAATGTTGAGACGCAGCCGCAGCGTACCGTCGCTGCCGGCTCGTCCGAGCGAAATCCGGTAAGGATAGAGCTCGCCGCCGACGGTGGCGGCGCCCTCGCCGCGCAGCGGGCCGGCCAGCGACCGTAATTCGCCGTTGAACCACAGTTTGGTGAGGACAAGATCGGCTGCGTTGTCCGGCTCGCCGAATGCAAGGCGGCCATCTTCGACGGTGAGGCGTTCGATCGACACCGCGTCCGGATCGAGCGTCGGGGCGATGTCCAATCCAGCGAGCCGCCCGGACGCATCGAGACCGGCCTGGAACTGGGGTCCCGATACGGTCATTTCGGAGATGCGCCATTGGCCGCGCAGCAGCGGCATCAGCGCAAACTCGACCGCCACCGACCGCATGCGCAGCCTGGGCTCGGCGCCGATTTCGACGTCGCGCAGCATGACACGGGGCGACGGCAGCAGCCGGGCGTCGATCGCGCCGGCGACCCGGACCTCGCTGCCCATGAGCCGGCTCGCCTCCGCTTCGAACAGCGAGCGATGGTTGGCCCAATCCACCACGAGCGGCCCGGCAATCGCGGCGACCAGCGCCAGGATCGCCGCGACAGCAAGTGCGAGCAGGGTGTTGTGCATGGCAGCCGAGACTCTACGCCATTGCGGCGTTTTTAGTACCGCGAAGGGCCGCCCCGGCGTGTCTAAAGCGCGACGATTTTGCCGGGATTCATGATGTTGTGCGGATCGAGCGCGCGCTTGATCGCCGCCATCGCCGCGAGCGCCGGCGCGCCGTGCTCGGCCAGCAGATATTTGATCTTGCCCTGGCCGACGCCGTGCTCGCCGCTGCAGGTGCCGTCCATCGCCAGCGCGCGCTCGATCAGGCGTTCGTTGAGCGCCCTGGCTCGGGCAACCTCGTCGCTGTCCGTCAAGTCGACCATCATGGTGAGATGAAAATTGCCGTCGCCGACATGGCCGACGATCGGCGCCACGATGCGGCTGGCGGCGATGTCGCGCTGGGTCGCGGTGACGCATTCCGCCAGCCGCGAGATCGGCACGCAGACATCGGTCGCGATCATCTGCGCGCCCGGCCGCAGCGCGAAATTCGACATCGCGGCGTGGTGGCGCGCCTCCCACAATTTGGTGCGCTCCTCCGGCCGGCTGGTCCACTGGAATGGCCCGCCGCCCTGCTCGGCCGCAATCTCGCCGAAGCGGGCCGACTGCTCGGCGACCGAGGCCTCGGTGCCGTGAAATTCGAGAAACAGCATCGGCGTCTCGGCCAAGCCGAGCTTGGAATGCATGTTGACCGCCTTGACCTGCAAGGCGTCGAGCAGCTCGATGCGCGCCACCGGGATGCCGGACTGGATGGTGGCGATCGCGGTGTTGCAGCATGCCTCGACCGAGGGAAACGGGCAGGTGCCGCCGGCGATCGCCTCGGGAATGCCGGACAGCTTGAGGGTGAGTTCGACGATGACGCCGAGCGTGCCTTCCGAGCCGACCATCAGCCGCGTCAGGTCGTAGCCGGCCGCGGTTTTCCTGGCGCGGCGCGCGGTCTGCATGATCTCGCCATCCGCCATCACGGCTTTGAGCGCCAGCACATTGTCCTTCATCGTGCCGTAGCGCACCGCGTTGGTGCCGGAGGCACGCGTGGCCGCCATGCCGCCGAGCGAAGCGTCGGCGCCGGGGTCGATCGGGAAGAACAGCCCCTGGTCGCGCAGATGTTCGTTGAGCGCCTTGCGGGTGACGCCCGGCTCGATCACGCAATCGAAGTCCTCGGCGTGCACCGTCAGCACGTTGTTCATGTCGCGGAAATCGATCGAGACACCGCCCTGCGGTGCGTTGATATGGCCTTCGAGCGAGGTGCCGGTGCCATAGGGGATCACGGGCACACGATGGGTCGCGCAGATGCGCACGATCTGCTGGACGTCGGCGCTCGATTGCGGAAACACCACCGCGTCGGGCGGCTCGTTGACATGCCAGGTCAGCGTGTTGCCATGCTGCTGGCGCACGGCGCTCGAGGTCACGACACGATTGCCGAATGCCGCGTTGAGCGCGGCGATGGCGGCGTCGATCTCTTTCGGATTGCGGGCGGAGCTCGTGGTCACGATCTGATCCGGATTTGCGCGCAACCTGGCCCCGATGGTCAGGCCCGTCAAGCTGTCGTAACTTCCCGGCAATGCCAGACAGCCCCGAGATTGCAGCGCCTTTCGTTTCGTCGGTGATGACGGTCGAGCCGCAATGGATCGACTATAACGGCCATCTCAACATGGCCTATTACAACGTGCTGTTCGACCGCGCGATCGACGAGGTCTACGAGTTGCTCGGCATCGGCCCGACCTATCTGGCGCGCAGCGGCCACTCGACCATGACCGCGGAAATTCACGTCCGCTATCTGCGCGAGATCCACGTCGGCACGCCGACCCGCGTGCGGTTTCAGTTGCTGGATTACGACGAAAAGCGGATGCATTATTTCGAGGAACTGATCCACGCGAACGAAGGCTGGGTGTCGGCGACCTCGGAGAACATGACGCTGCACGTCGACATGGCGGCCAAGAAGGTGGAGCCGTGGCCGGCCGAGGTGATGGCGCGGTTCGCCGCGATGAAGGCGGCGCACGCCAGACTGCCGGTTCCGCCCGATGCCGGCCGGCGCATCGCGATGCCGGGCAAACGGGCGCCGGGCCGGCCGTAAATTCGACCGGAATCCGGCGCGCAAAGCGGGAAAAGTCGGCTGTTTCACTACCCGGGCAGGCCCGCTCGGGTGCATTTTGGACCGGCAAAACCCATATTCGCTCCGAGGATTCGCCTACGGTCATGAACGAGCTCAGCAAATTGCCGCGCGACTACGACGCGCCCGCCCCGGCGCCCGGCGGGATCGCGGCGCGCGCGCTCGGCTCGCGTTCCGCAAATTATCTCAACGACCTGAACCCGGAGCAACGCGAGGCGGTGCAGACCCTCGACGGCCCGGTGCTGGTATTGGCCGGCGCCGGCACCGGCAAGACGCGCGTGCTGACGACCCGCATCGCCCACATTCTCAGCCTTGGCCGCGCCCGCCCCAATGAAATCCTGGCGGTGACCTTCACCAACAAAGCCGCGCGCGAGATGAAAGATCGCGTCGGGCAGATGGTCGGGCAGATCGTCGAGGGCATGCCGTGGCTCGGCACCTTCCACGCCATCGGTGTGAAAATTCTACGCCGGCACGCCGAGATGGTGGGTCTGAAGAACAATTTTACGATTCTGGACGTCGATGACCAAATTCGTCTCATCAAGCAGTTGCTGGAAGCCGAGAAGCTCGACGATAAAAGATGGCCTGCCCGGGTACTCGCCGCGTTGATCGACGGCTGGAAGAACCGGGGATTGACGCCCGAGCAGGTGCCGGCCGGCGAGGCCGCGAGCTTCGCCAACGGCAAAGGCAAGAAGCTCTACGCCGCCTACCAGGACCGGCTGAAGACGCTCAACGCCGCGGATTTCGGCGACCTGCTGCTGGAATGCATCCGGTTATTCCGCACCCAGCCGGACGTGCTGCGCGGCTATCAGCGCCGCTTCAAGTTCATTCTGGTCGACGAATATCAGGACACCAACGTGGCGCAATATCTGTGGCTGCGGCTGCTGGCGCAGACACCTAGTGTTGTGGCCCCGCCGCCGGAACTGCCGGAGGCGGCGGAGCCGGACGAGTTGTTGAGCCTTGAGGACACGTTCGATTCCGGCCTCCCCCTTCGAGACGCCGCGCAGCGCGCCGCTCCTCAGGGTGACGACGACAGGGAACGCGAAGAGCTGGATTCCGGGCCCGCTGCTTCGCAGCGTCCCGGAATGACGACGGAGAATGCGGCGCGCCGGCCTGGTGATGACGAGAGAAAGCACGACCCGCCGCCCCCCACGCCGCCGAAGAACATCTGCTGCGTCGGCGACGACGACCAGTCGATCTATGGCTGGCGCGGCGCCGAAGTCGACAACATCCTGCGGTTCGACCACGACTTCCCCGGCGCCAAGGTCATCCGGCTCGAACGCAACTACCGCTCGACCGGCCACATACTGGCGGCGGCCTCGCACCTGATCGCGCACAACCAGGGCCGGCTCGGCAAGACGCTCCGTACCGAGGACGTGCTGGGCGAGAAGGTCGAGGTCACTTCGTGCTGGGATTCGGAGGAAGAAGCCCGCGCGATCGGCGAGGAGATCGAGACGCTCCGCAAGACCGCGCGCGATGGCGGCATCGACCATCCGCTCGACGAGATCGCAATTCTGGTGCGCGCCTCGTTCCAGATGCGCGAGTTCGAAGACCGCTTCATCACCCTCGGCCTGCCCTACCGCGTGATCGGCGGGCCGCGGTTCTACGAGCGCGCCGAAATCCGCGACGCGCTGGCCTACCTGCGGGTGATCGCGCAGCCCGCCGACGACCTGGCGTTCGAGCGCATCGTCAATGTGCCGAAGCGCGGCCTCGGCGACGCCGCGGTGCAGATGATCTTCGACCATGCGCGGCGCCAGAAAATCCCGCTGACCCAGGCCGCCGACGCCATCGTGCTGACCGACGAGATGAAGCCGAAGCCGCGGCTCGCATTGCGCGACCTGATGGCGCAGTTCGAGCGCTGGCGCACGCAGATCGCCACGCTGCCGCATCCGCGGCTGGCGGAGATCGTGCTGGATGAGTCCGGTTATACGGACATGTGGCAGAAGGACCGCTCGGCCGACGCCGCCGGCCGGCTGGAGAACCTCAAGGAGCTGGTGCGCTCGATGGAGGAGTTCGAGAATCTCGGCGGCTTCCTCGAGCACATCTCGCTGGTGATGGACCGCGACGCCGGCGCCAATGACGATGCCGTCAACATCATGACGCTGCATTCCGCCAAGGGGCTGGAGTTCGACACCGTGTTCCTGCCGGGCTGGGAGGAGGGCCTGTTCCCGCATCAGCGCTCGCTCGACGAGAGCGGCCGCGCCGGGCTGGAGGAAGAGCGCCGGCTCGCCCATGTCGGGTTGACGCGGGCGAGGAAACGCGCCCGGATCTATTTCGCCACCAACCGGCGCATCCACGGCCTGTGGACCACCACGGTGCCGTCGCGCTTTCTCGACGAGCTGCCGGAGACGCATGTCGAGGTGAAGGAGGCGCAAGGCGGCTTCGGCATGAGCGGCTACGGCGCCAGCCGGTTCGACGACATGAATTTCGGCTCGAACTACACGACGCCGGGCTGGCAGCGCGCCCAGCAGCGCCGGGCGCGGGGCGAGCGGACCGACTTCGACGAGACCGGGGCGCCGCGGAAGGACAATTTCCGTAAGACGGGCCGGGGCGGCCCTGGTGGTGATTACGGCAAGGAAGGCATGTTCGCCGAGCCGGCGCAGTTGCGCTACGAGCGCGACGACGACGAGATCAAGGGCGAGAACGATTTCTCCGGTGCGCCCTCGCCGTCACGCGCCAAATCAGCTCCGAAGCGCCGAACCCCGCTGACGATCGAGGGCGAGCTGGTGGCGAAATCGACCGGCGTCGCCTCGGTCTTCACGGCCGGCGACCGGGTGTTTCACCAGAAATTCGGCAACGGCAATGTCACTCTGGTGGACGGCAACAAGCTCACCATCCGGTTCGACAAGGCCGGCGAAAAGCGCGTGGTGGATAGCTTTGTGGAGCGGGTGTGATGCGCCACCTTTGGATGAGCCTTACGGCAACATTATTTTCTTTCTTGGCCCTATACGCGACCGCCCACGCGCTCGACCTCAATTCCTTCCGCGCGCAGCACGGCAGGCCTGCGCTGTCGATGTCGGGCTCGCTGTCGGCGCTGGCCTACCAGCAGGCGCAGAGCATGGCGTCGCGCTCCAGGCTCGACCACAAGGATTTCCGCGCGCGCATCGGGCCGATGATCGGCTCGACCCACGCCGAGAACGTGCTGGTCGGCTGCGCCGACGAGGACTGCGCGATCCGGAGCTGGGCCAAATCCGCCGGCCATCGCAAGAACATGCTGCGCGGCGACGTCACGGCCTATGGCATCGCGTCGGCGACCGGGGCCAACGGACGGCGCTACTGGGCGATGGAATTGGGCGGGGAGTAGCGGCACCCCCAGTGTCATCACCCGCGCAGGCGGGTGATCCAGTACAATTCGGCGCTCACGGTTTACAAAAGACGCCAGCGAATACTGGATGCCGCCTGCGGGGGCATGACGGCGGAGAGCGACGTCAGCCGATGTAGTACATGCCGAGCCCGACCAGGATCAGGGCGATCGCGATGCCGCCGTAGAGCTTCAGCGTGATGCCGATGTTTTCCATCTTTTCCATGGCCGCGTCCCTCCGATGCCCCGCGCGCAGCCTGCGCCCGTTGCCGGGCGCTGTCGATATCGCCAGACGTAAATTCTAGAATGGCCTGTCGCCGCTGATGGTGCAGCGGCGCATCACGCGGATGTATTGCGATTCGTCGAAGCCGGTGGCGCGGTGCAATGTGCAGCGGTTGTCCCACACCATGCATTCGCGCGGCCGCCAGACATGCGAATAGATGTTGTCCGGCGGCGTCGCCAGCACGTTGATCTGCTCGATCAGCCCGCGGCCCTCCTCGTACGGCATGCCCTCGATCGACTCGGCGTGGTCGCCGAGGAACAGCGCCTTGCGCCCGGTCTCCGGATGGGTGCGCACGATCGGATGCGACACCGGCGGCACTTCGGCGGATTGCTTGGCGGTCAGCGGATCCTCGCCGTGGCGTCTTTTCCGCGAGAAGGTGAAATTGTGGATCGCGTTCCTGCCGTCGATCTTCTTCTTGATGTCGGCCGGCAGCAGTTCGTAGCCGCGATACATGTCGGCGAACTGCGTCTCGCCGCCCTGGCCCGGCGGCGGCAGCTCCTCGGAATACATCATGGTGGCCTGGCCGGTGCGCTCCTTCCACGAGCCGTCGGTGTGCCAGTACAGCGTGCCGCGGTCGGGATGCTTGCCGGACGGTTTGCCGTCGCTGTCCTTGTTGGACAGCATGTAGATCTCGGGATGGCCGTAGCCGTGATACTGGCTCAGCACATGGATGTTAACCTCGCCGAAATTCTTGGCGAACGCGACTTGCGTGGCGGGCGGCAAATCGACATCGCGGAACAGAATCAGCTCATAGTCGAGGAACGCCTCGTAGACCTTGGCGAACATCGCCGGCGACACCGCCTGCGCCATCGTGATGCCGGTGATCTCGGCGCCGAGCACCGGATGCAGCGGCGTCACCTGGAACGGCCAGTCGCGCTTGGTATCCGATTTGCGTTGTGCAGTGGCTTGAGCCTGAGCCATCGCGAACCTCCCGTAACTTTTTATATGTTGCGGGCAAGTATGCCGCCGCGCGGCGCGGCTGCCTAGGTGGGGGGCGGCTCCGGCTTTTTCTTATCGACCTGGAACGGCGCGCTGGCGCCGCAATCAAGGCATTCGTAGGTGTGGCGCATGTGATCGTCGTCGTCCGGGATCGGCTCGACCGTGGTGATGCGCATGGTGCCGCCGCAGGTGCATTGCACATAGGCGTCGGTCCGGCTCGGCGTTTTCGGCAGCATCGCCACTTCTACCCGATACCCGGAGCGTTTGGCACCGGCGCGACCGGAACCTTCATTTCTTCTCCAGCATCAGGTGGCCCTTTTGCCCGATCACGCGCTGCGCGGCGTGGGCGAAGCGCGACAGTAGCCACGGCAGCGTCACTTCAAGCCGCACCGCGCCTTCATTGACATCGATGGTGCCGGAGGCGCGCTGGCCGAGCGACTTGACCGCAAAGGTCAGCCGGTCTCCATCCCATCGCTGGTCCTCGATGGTGATGAGCCTGGCGAACTCGGTCTCGGCGCGGCCGAGGCCGGCCTTGATGCGGCGCAGCGCCTCGTCCTTGCCGAGGCGATGCGGGATGTTGACGATCAGCGGCTCCGACATGCGGTTTCTCCCTGCCCCGACATGTAGGAAGGCCGCCGCGCGGAGCAAGGAGACGAGGCCGGTACAGCCGCCCCAGCCGCCCTGCTAGAGTTTCTGCCGGGCCGCGATCTCATGACGGCTGAACGGAGAGGAAACACACAAAGGCGGGCTGCCGATCATGGTCGGCACCGACACGATCGGCGGGATCGGCGTGTCCGGCTGTCCGGGCTGCGACGAGCCCTGCACCAAAGCCGGCATCGACCAGGTCACCAACCAGCTCAAATAACGCCGCAGTTCCGCGGTTTTGCGGTCTTATTTGCATGCAACATTCCAGCCCGGGCGGTGTTATAATTGGTCGTCCGGGCTGGAGTTGTGATGCGTTCTCGTCTCCTCGCTGCGCTGACTTTGCTGATCGCCTGCGCGTTTGCGCTGCCGGCATCGGCCTCGTTGCTCATCACCATCGATAAATCCTCGCAGCGCATGACCGTCGAGCAGGACGGCCTCCAACTGTTCGTCTGGCCGGTGTCGACCGGCGCGCGCGGCTACGACACGCCGTCCGGCTCCTACAAGCCGTTCCGCATGGAGAAGGACCATTTCAGCAAGGAATGGGACGACGCGCCGATGCCGAACTCGATCTTCTTCACGATGGAAGGTCACGCCATTCATGGCACCACCCACCTCAAGGCGATTGGCACTCCGGCTTCGCACGGCTGCGTGCGGCTGGCGCCGGAAAACGCCGAGACATTGTGGAACCTGATCAAGCAGGAAAAAATGGCAAACACCCGCGTCGTGCTGCGCGGCGAAACGCCGGCCGTCGCGGCGCCCGGCGTCGCCAGCGCACCGGCGCAACGAAACCCCCGCATCGCGTCGGGCGAGGACGACGGCTTCACCGGCGCGTTGCCGCCGACGCCGCGCGGACAACGCCTGCGCGCGCCGCCGGGCGCGGCTTATTTCGACGGCCGTTTCTTCTACGACCGTGGCGGCCGAAGGATCGCGGAAGTGATGCAGCCCCGTGAATATCGCGGCTACGGCTACTATGAGCGCGACTATTACGGCCGCAGCGCCGAGCCGCCCCCGCCCCGCATGGCGCGACCGCCGGGATTTTTCCCCGGCTGGAACTGAGCGGCGCTCCGCGCGAGCCATGATTCGCAAGCTCGCCTCCGGTCAATACCGGCTCTATTCGCGCAAGGTCGATCCCAAGACTCGCAAGCGCCGCAACCTCGGCACCTTCGGCACCCGCAAGGCGGCGCAGCAGCACGAGCGCGAAATCCAGTATTTCAAGCGGCACTAGATAAACGCGGCCTGACGCGCCGGCCTAATGCCCGACGCCGAGCTTGTCCTCGCCGCGCTCGAGGATCAGCGGCACGATCAGATCCTCCTCGTCGTCGAGATGGCGGCGCAACCCTCGCAGCAACTCCGAGCCGGCATCGGCATAGGTCTCTCCGGCCTGCAGCATGGCGTCGGCTCCGCCGCCCAGCGCGCCGAGCAAGGCGTTGGCCGCGCTCACCGAGCGTTCGATGCCCTCGTGCAGGACGCCGTGATCGTTTTCCAGCACGTCGAAGCCGCGCGCCAGCCGCGCATCGGCGGCCCGGAAAATCGGGAAATAATGGTGATCCTCAATGCGGTGGTGAACCAGCAACTGCTCGAGAAAGAATTGCAGGCGCGGGCTGAACCAGCGGGCGAACTCCGCGGGCGTCGTCTGTCCTTCGCGAAAGCGCGCGCTCGCCTGGTCGATCGCGCCGCCCAGCTCGCGAAACATGTCGTGGCGCTGTAGCCAGAATTGCGCCATCTGGCCGAGGTTTTCGTGGCCGGTCCAGACGTCGCGCGGATATTTCTCGATCAGCGCGCGCAGCTCCGCCGGCCAGCCCTGGCGCTGCGCCAGGCCGAGCGCCGCGGTGTCCGCATCGGTCGGTTTTTGGATGGTCATTGCGCGCTTTAGATAGCCATTGCGCGCGCTCCTGCAAATGGCGAAGAATCGGCTTCATGGCCTCGAGCTTTGTCGCCCGCCTGACCGCCGACGAAACCACCGCGAAGCGCGTGGCGCACGTCATCAGCGAAACGATTGATGCCGCCGTCGCCAGCGCGTTCGAAAGCGTCGATGGCGCCTGGGCGGCCGAGCTGCATTTTTCCGCCCCGCCCGACGAGGAAGCGGTGCGGGCTTTGGTGGCGAGCGCGGCCGGCGACAGCAAGGTCGATCTGCAATTCGCCACCGTAGCCGAACGCGATTGGGTGGCAGCAAGCCTCGAAGGCCTCAAGCCAGTGCGGGCCGGCCGTTTCGCCGTTCATGGCGCGCACGACCGTGCGGGCATCGCCGCCAACGAGATCGGCATCGAGATCGAGGCGGCTCTCGCGTTCGGCACCGGCCATCACGGCACGACGCGCGGCTGCCTGGTGGCGCTCGATGCGCTGGCGAAAAAAGCAAAACCTCGTGCCCGCCGGCGTGACGGCGGAAATCATATCCTGGACCTCGGCACCGGCTCCGGGTTGCTGGCGATCGCGGCAGCCCGTTCGTTGCGTAGCCCCGCTTTGGCGACCGACATCGACCCCGTCGCGGTGGCGGCGGCCCGCAGCAATGCCCGCTCCAACCGCGCCGGCGCGCTCGTCAGCGTCCGGCGCGCCGTCGGAACGCGCGGGCTGCATGGCCGCTACGCGCTGATCTTTGCCAACATTCTGCTCGGGCCATTGCTGCGCATGGCCGCGCCACTGGCGCGGCTGGCCGCGCCCGGCGGTGCCGTCGTGCTGTCCGGCTTGCTGCCCTCGCACGCCAATGCGGCGATCGCGGCCTATCGCGCGCAGGGCCTCGTGCTCGAGCGCCGGCTGCTGCTCGATGGCTGGGCGACCTTGATCCTGCAACGGCCGCGACGAAAACCAGCCGGGCCGAAGGCGAAGCGGTTCGCCTAGGCGTTGCCGTCCGCGGGTGCGCTCCATAGAGTGCCGCAATGGCCGTGCCGCAACTTCAAAGTTTCGACGCCAACGATGAGCGCGCCGCGGCGGCTGGCCGGGTGGCAGCCTTGCGCGTCGAACTGAAAAAACGCGGCCTGGGCGGCTTCGTGGTGCCGCGCGCCGACCGTCAGCAGAACGAGTACGTGCCGGCCTGTGAGGAACGCCTCGCCTGGCTGACCGGCTTCACCGGCTCGGCCGGATTCGCCGTCGTGCTGGCGGATGCTGCCGCGCTGTTCGTCGACGGCCGCTACACCGCGCAGGTCCGCGGCCAGACCGACACCGCGATGTTCGCGATCGAACACCTGATCGAGGCGCCGCCCGGGCAATGGCTCGAGCGTAATCTCAAAGCCGGCGCGGTCGTCGGCTACGACCCGTGGCTGCACACCTCCGAGCAGGCCGAAAAACTGGCAAAAGCCTGCGCCGCCGCCGGCGCCAAGCTCCAGCCGGTCGCCGACAATCCGATCGACGCGTTATGGACCGGCAGGCCGGCGCCGCCGGCCGGCCGCGCCGTGCTACACGACGTCAAATTCGCCGGGGAAGCCGCGGCCGAAAAGCTCAAGCGCGTGCGCGTCGAGCTTGCCAAATTGCGTGCCGACGCGCTGCTGGTGACGGACCCGCAGGCCGTCGCCTGGGCCTTCAACATCCGCGGCTCTGACCTGCCGCACGTGCCGCTCGTTCTGGCGTCGGCGCTGCTGCCGCGCGACGGACGGCCGCTGCTTTTCATCGAGGCGCGCAAGCTCGACAATGCCGTGCGCAGCGCCCTCGAGGAGCTCGCCGAAATCCGCGCGCCCGAGACCCTCGCCGCGGCACTCGCCGCCTTCAAGGGCAAAACCGTCCGGCTCGACCGCGCCAGCGCGGCCGACGCTCTGAGCCGCACGCTGGAGGCCGCGGGAGCCAGAGCCATACGCGGGGCCGATCCGATCGCTCTGATGAAGGCGGTCAAGAACCACGCCGAGATGGCCGGCGCCCGCGCCGCGCACGAGCGCGACGGCGCAGCCATGGCGCAGTTTCTGGCCTGGTTCGACCGCGAGGCGGAAGCCGGCAAGCTCACCGAGATCGACGCCGCCAAGAAGCTAGAGGAATTCCGCCGCGACACCGGCAAGCTCAAGGACGTCTCGTTCCCCACCATCGCCGGCAGCGGGCCGAACGGCGCCATTGTGCATTACCGCGTCACCACCGCCAGCAACCGCAAGATATCGAGCGGCGAACTGTTCCTGATCGATTCCGGCGCGCAATACGAGGACGGCACCACCGACGTGACCCGCACGGTGGCGGTCGGCGCGCCAAGCGAGGAGATGCGCGACCGCTTCACCCGCGTCCTCAAGGGCCATATTGCCATCGCGACCGCGATCTTCCCGGAAGGCACCAGCGGCGCGCAACTCGATCCGCTGGCGCGTGTCGCGCTATGGCAGGCCGGGCTCGATTACGACCATGGCACCGGACATGGCGTCGGCAGCTATCTGTCGGTGCACGAGGGCCCGGCGCGCATTTCCAAGCTCGGCACTGAGGCGCTTCGCCGCGGCATGATCCTGTCGAACGAGCCGGGCTATTACAAAGCCGCCGCCTACGGCATCCGGATCGAGAACCTCGTTTTGGTGATCGCCGAGCCGCAGCCAGTCGGCGCCGAGAAGCCGCTCAACGCCTTCGAGACGCTGACGCTGGCGCCGATCGACCGCCGGCTGATCGAGACGCGCATGCTGAGCGGCAAAGAGCGCGAATGGATCGACAGCTATCACGACCGCGTCGTGGAGACGCTGAGCCCGCTGGTCGATGCGCCGACCCGCAAGTGGCTCGAAAGCGCGACGCGGCCGCTCGGCACCGGCTATCTCAGCGCCCGATAAGCGCCAGCCACTCGTCTTCGCTCAAGACCTTGACGCCGTGCTTCTGCGCCTCTTTCAGCTTCGAGCCGGCGCCGGGGCCCGCCACGAGGTAATCGGTTTTCTTGGAAACCGAGCCGGCGGCCTTGGCGCCGAGCCGTTCGGCGGTGGCCTTGGCTTCGTCGCGCGTCATCTTCTCGAGCGCGCCGGTGAACACCACGGTCTTGCCAGCGACGGGTGAATCCTTCCTCGGCTTTTCGGCGTCGAGGATCTTCACCTGCCCGACCAGGCGCTCGACGATGCCGCGATTGTGGCTCTCGCCGAAATACTCGCCGACGCTGTCGACCACGGTTTCGCCGATCTGGTCGAGCGCGTCCATCTCCGCCTTGGCGTCCTCGTCGCCTTTGGCGATCTGCAGGCCGGCACCGTGGAACGCCCACCATGTGCCATAGCCGCGCGCCAAAGCGAGCGCCGTGGTTTCTCCGACATGGCGGATGCCGAGCGCGAAGATGAAGCGCTCGAGCGAAATCTCGCGCCGCGCCTCGATTGCGGCGAACAGGTTGCGCACCGAGGTTTCGCCGAAACCTTCCCGTTCCAGCAATTCCTTCTTGCGCTTTTTCTCCAGCGTGAAGATGTCGGCCGGCTCCTCGACCCATTGGTCCTCGAAGAACAACTGGATCTGCTTTTCGCCGAGCCCTTCGATATCGAAAGCGCGGCGCGACACGAACAGTCGCAAATGCTCGATCTTCTGGTAGGGGCAGGCGAATTCCCCGCTGCAGCGCGAACGCGCGCCCTCCTCGCCGCTCGCGATTTCCTCACGCACCACCGCCGTTTTCAGCGGGCACGGGCATTTTCTCGGCAGATGATAGGGCTTGGCCGACTTCGGCCTTTTGTCAGCGACCACTGCAACCACCTGCGGAATGACGTCGCCGGCGCGCTGGATCACCACGGTGTCGCCGATCCGGATGTCCTTGCGCGCGATCTCGTCCTCGTTGTGCAGCGTGACGTTCTGCACGATGACGCCGCCGACCCCGACCGGCTCGAGCTTGCCGACCGGGGTGAGCGCGCCGGTGCGGCCGACCTGGACCTCGATGTCGTTGAGCACGGTGGTGGCGCGCTCGGCGGCGAATTTGTGCGCGATGCCCCACCGCGGCGTGCGCGACACGAAGCCGAGCCGCTCCTGCCAATCGAGCCGGTCGACCTTGTAGACGACGCCGTCGATGTCGTAGTCGAGCCTGGCGCGGCGCTGCTCGATCGAGCGGTGGAACGCCAGCAACTCCTCGACCGAGCGGCAGGTCTTGGTCAGCGGATTGGTGTCGAAACCGCAGGCGGCGAAGAACGCGATCATGCCGCTCTGCGTCTCGGCCGGCATGCTGGACATCTCGCCCCAGGCGTAGGCGAAGAAGCCGAGCGGGCGCGACGCGGTGACGGCCGCATCCTTCTGGCGCAGCGAGCCGGCCGCGGAGTTGCGCGGGTTGGCGAAGATCTGGCCGCCCAGCCCGGCCTGGCGCTTGTTGAGCGCGAGGAAGTCGGACTTCGTCATGTAGATTTCGCCGCGCACCTCGCAGACCGCCGGCAGCTTCCTGCCCTTGAGACTATGCGGCACCGCCTTGATGGTGCGGACATTGGCGGTGACGTCCTCGCCTTCGGCGCCGTCGCCGCGCGTCGCCGCGCTGACCAACGAGCCGCCCTCGTAACGCAGCGACATCGACAGGCCGTCGATCTTCGGCTCGGCGGAAAACACGATCTCGTCGCTGTCGCCCAGCTTGAGGAAGCGGCGGATGCGGCCGACGAAGTCCTGCACGTCGTCCTCGGAGAACGCGTTGTCGAGCGACAGCATCGGCACCGCGTGGCGCACTTTCTTGAAGCGGCCGGCGGGCGCCGCGCCGACGCGCTTCGACGGCGAATCGGCGCGGATCAGGTCGGGGAAGCGCGCCTCGATCGCGGCGTTGCGCCGCCGCAGCTCGTCATAGTCGGCATCGGTGACGGACGGCGCGTCGTCCTGGTAGTAGCGCCGGTCATGCGTGCCGATCTCGAGCGCTAGCCGCATCAGCTCGGCCTTGGCCTGCGCCCGCGTCAGGTCGTCGACAGCGATGGATGAATTGTCCCGGGACGCCATGGGCCGCAGTCTAGCTCAGCTTGCGGCCCTGATCAGGCGCTCGGCGGCGGCGCGCGCCTCATTGGTGATCTCGGCGCCGGCCAGCATGCGGGCGATTTCCTCGCGCCGGCGCGGCGCCTCGAGCTCGGTGACGCGGGTGGCGACCCGCTTGCCCTTGTCGAGCGCGTCCTTGCTGATGAGATAATGCCGGCTGGCGCGCGCCGCGACCTGCGGGGCATGGGTGACGGCCAGCACCTGGACGCCGGCGGCGAGATCGGCGAGCCGCGCGCCGATCGCATCAGCGACCGCGCCGCCCACCCCTGTGTCGATTTCGTCGAATACCAAAGTCGGCGCCGAGCCGCGGTCGGCCAGCACCACCTTAAGCGCCAGCAGGAAACGCGCGAGCTCGCCGCCGGAGGCGACCTTCATCAGGGGCCCCGGCCGAGTGCCCGGATTGGTTTGCACCCAGAATTCCATGCGGTCGATGCCGGACGGACCGGCGGCGGCCTCGTCGCTGACCAGTTCGGTGGAGAATTTGGCGCGTTCGAGCTTGAGCGGGCCGAGCTCGCCATTGACGGCCTTGTCGAGCTTGGCAGCGGCGCTCTTGCGCGCCTTGGAGAGCGCCAGCGCGGCGGCGCGGTAGGCGGCCTCCGCCTGCCCGGCGGCCGCCAGCAGCGTTTTGAGCTTGTCCTCGCCGGCGTCGATCAGTGTGATGTCGGCATTGTACTTCTGCGCCAGCGCGGCGAGCTCGTCGACCGGCGCATTGTATTTGCGCCCGGCCGCGCGCAGCGCGAAAAGCCGTTCCTCGTTCCTCTCGAGTTCGGCCGGATCGAAGTCGGCGGCGCGCAGCGCGGCTTCGAGGTGAACGCGGGTTTCCTCCAGCGCGTTGAGCGCCGCGTCGAGCGACTTGACCGCGGGCTCGAGCAGTTGCGGAGCCTGCGGCACGCGGCGCTCGAGACGGCGGATCGTGCCGGACAGCGCCGGTACCGCGGAATCCGTTCCGGCGACGACGTCGAAGGCCTCGCGCAGGTCCTCGGTGACCTTTTCCCCCTGCATCATCACCGCGCGCCGGTCGGCGAGCGCGGTTTCCTCGCCGCCTTGCGGGGCGAGCCTGTTCAGCTCCTCGACGGCGTGGCGCAGCCAGTCGCTCTCGCGCCGCGCGCGCTCGACCTCGGCGCGATGCGCGGCGGCGGCATCGGCGGCGGCGCGCCGCGCCTCCCACAGCGCCTCGACCTTGGCGGCGTCGGCCTCGAGGCCGGCGAAGGCGTCGAGCAGCCGGCGATGCGTGGCGGCATCGACCAGAGCGCGGTCGTCGTGCTGGCCGTGGATCTCGACCAAAGCCTCGCCGAGCTGCTTGAGAATCTGCACGCTGACCGGCTGGTCGTTGACGAAAGCGCGGGTGCGGCCGTCGGCGAACTGGACGCGGCGCAGGATCAATTCATCTTCGGCGTCGATGCCGGCGGCCTTGAGCAGCGCGCGCACCGGATGCTTGCGACCGACCTCGAAAGCGGCGGTCACCTGGCCATGCGCGACGCCGTGGCGCACCAGCGCGACGTCGCCCCGCGCGCCGAGCGCCAGGGCAAACGAATCGAGCAGGATCGACTTGCCGGCGCCGGTTTCGCCCGTCAGGACGGCAAGGCCGTCGGCGAAATCGATGTCGAGACGGTCGATCAGTACGATGTCGCGGATGGAAAGCCGGGAAAGCATGCAGAACCTCTGCCGTCATGATCCGCCAAAGCGGATGATCCAGTAATCGCCCGATTGGCGGTTTTTCACAAGAATCGCCGGTAGGTACTGGATGCCCCGCCGGCGCGGGGCATGACAAGGGGCTTGCTCAGCCCAGCCCGATCTTCTTGAAGGCTTTGGTCATCCAGGAGCCCTCGCTGGCCACCGGTTCCTTGCCGCCCGATTTCACCAGATTGTAGGCGTCCTTGTACCAGGGACTTTCCGGGAAATTGTGCCCCAGCACGGCCGCCGCGGTCTGCGCTTCCTGGATGATGCCGAGCGACATGTACGCTTCGGTGAGCCGCATCAGCGCTTCCTCGACGTGGCGGGTGGTCTGATACTGGGTCACCACCACCTTGAAGCGGTTGATCGCGCCGGTGAAGTCCTTGCGCTCCATGTAATAGCGCCCGACCGCCATCTCCTTGCCGGCGAGCTGGTCGCGCGCCACGGCGATCTTCTGCTTGGCGCTGGTCGCATATTCGCTGGTCGGATATTTGCGCGACACTTCCTCGAGCGCCGTCAGGGCCTTTTCGGTGCGGGCCTGATCCCGGGTGATGTCGGGAATTTCGTCGTAATAGGACGAGCCGATCAGATACTGGGCGTAGGCGGCATCCGGGCTGCCGGGATGCAGTGTGACATAGCGCTTTGCCGCGCTGATCGAGTCTTCATAGGAACCCGCCTGGTAATAGGCGAATGACGACATGATGAGCGACTTGCGCGCCCATTCCGAATACGGGTGCTGGCGGTCGACTTCCTCGAATTTCTTCGCGGCGCCCTTTGGGTCGCTCTTCTCGTTGAGGAGGTAGAGGCCCTGATTGTAGAGCCGGTCGGCCGGCTCGTCGGGCGCCACTTCGTCCTTGTTGAACAAACTACAGGCCGGCAAAGCCGCGGCGATCACGACGACAGCCAAAGCCCGCGCCAAGGCGCGTGCCCGCCAACCAGTGCGATGGGGCCTGTGCAGCGACGTCATGACAGTTCGAACCGGTTCCCCTGAACGCGAACGGGCGGCAAAGGCCCTTCATCCGGCGACGATTTAGCCGAATATGCGCGCTCGCGCCAAACGATTAAGCCGGACATTCGGCCGGCATTAAGGCAGCAAAAAAGTTAAGATCGCCTGATTTTCAGGACACATTCGGCCCATACGCCGCGGCGGCAAGCCCGCCGGCGACGTCGGCATGGCCGCGGACGCGGCGCGGCGGCTCGGCCTCGACCACCCGCCAAGCCGACCGATCGGCCATCAAGGCCGAAAGCACGGCGTAATTGAGCCGGTGACCGCCACGCGAAGCACGATAGGCGGCCAGCAGCGGCGCCCCCGCCAAAGCGAGATCGCCCACCGCGTCGAGAATCTTGTGCCGCACGAATTCATCGGCATAACGCAGTCCGGCCGGATTGAGCACGCGGTCTTCGGTAACGACCAGGGTGTTCTCGAACGAGGCGCCAAGCGCGTAACCGGCGCCCCACAATTTGGCAACGTCGCGCATGAAGCCGAAAGTGCGCGCGCCCGCGATCTCGCGGCGGAATGTGTCGGGTGAAACATCGAGCGCCATCGACTGGCGGCCGATCATCGGATTGTCGAAAACGATTTCCGCTTCGACGCGGAACCCGTGCGCATAAGGCAGCAATTCGCCGACCGACTTGTCCTGCACGACGCGGATCGGCTTGAGGACCTCGATATAGCGGCGCGGCGCGTTGAGGGTGGTGATGCCGGCCCGGTCGATCGCCACGACGAACGCCTGGGCGCTGCCGTCCATGATCGGCACTTCCGAGCCGTCGAGCTCGACCATCGCGTTATCGACGCCAAGGCCGCGCAAGGCGGCGAGCACGTGTTCGGCGGTCGAGCACAGCGGCCCGGAGGAATCGCCCAGCACGGTGGCAAATTCAGTGGCGGTGACGGCGCGGACGTCGGCGCGGATTTCGCGCTCCGGGTGCTCGGCGGTGGCGGCACGCAGGAACACGATGCCGCTGTCGGCGTCGGCAGGATGCAATGTGAGCGTGGTCGAGAGGCCGGAATGGACGCCGATGCCGAACACGGCAGTATGATCGCGCAGCGTCGTCTGCTTGGCGGCCTTCATTCTTGAACTTGCCCCTCCGCGCTCCCGAACCAGCCGAGCCGCGCGGCCCCAACTCAGACCCAAACGGGCCGTAATTTCCGAACTTCGTGGCAGCGACTTCCTCTTCACGGGAAGCTCTCAAAGGGAGATTGTCCCTTTCTCAACGCGAACTTAGGCCACGCGCCTAAGGTTCCCAACTCACGTTGTCTTACCGAGTATTACCTTTTTCGCCGCATTTACGGGACCTTAACGCAGCTCAAACATGGCGTTGAGGTTACCGGCAACGACCGTGCTGCGAAAAACTCAGGCGTGGTGCCGATCCGGGCGGTTAAGAAATGGACGAAAAACAACGGTTTACGCCGGCCCTCATGAAAAACGGGCGCGCTGGCCGGCTGATCAGCCGGCTGGCGCGCCCGGGCACATGTTGGTCGAGCCCTTAGTTGCTCTGCCGGCGCAGGAACGCCGGGATATCCAGTTGATCGTCCTCAGCCGGGTTATGCACAGGAGCGGTGCGGCCGTGCGGATCGAGCCCTTGCGGGGCGCGGCGGGCATATTCCGAGACCGGCTCGGTGCGGCGTTCCGGCGCCCGGGGCGAAGGACGCACCGGACGCTTCACGGCCGGCATCGCCGGGCGGATCGTCTGTGGCGGCGCAGGCGGCGCCGCCTCCTCGCGGCGGCCGAGACCGACCGCGGCGAGCCGCTGCATTAAGCTCATGCGCTGGCGCTCCGGATGCTCATCAGGCAACTCGCCGTTCTGGGCGCGAAGTTCGTTCTGCGCCGGGATCGGCAACTCGTCGATGCGCGGCATACGCGGGGTGCGCACCACCGTGCGCTCCGGCGGCGGCGGGATGAACGCTGCCGGCGCCGGCACGTCGGCCTGGGCCGCGTGTTCGGGCGCCAGTTCGAACAGCGAAGGCTTCATCGGCATCGGCCGGATCGAGACATCTTCGATCGCGCTCGGCGGAAGAATGGCGGCAGCCACCGCAGCGTGCGCTGCGTTGGCGATGTGCGCAGCCGCCACGGCAGGAGCCGGCGGCGCCGTGCGTTCGATGCGCTCGGCGATCCGCTTGGTTTCGCCGCGCACCTTGCTCACGGCGTCGGCCATCCTGGTTTCAGCGGACGGACGCTGGCCGATCATAGCGTGGTCGATGCCGGTCGCCACCACCGAAACGCGAATGATGCCCTCGAGGCTTTCGTCGAAGGTGGCGCCGACGATGATGTTGGCGTCCTGATCGACTTCCTCACGAATGCGGGTGGCGGCTTCGTCGACCTCGTAGAGCGTGAGATCCTTGCCGCCCGTGATGGAGATCAGCAGGCCCTTGGCCCCCTTCATCGAGGCGTCGTCGATCAGCGGATTGGCGATCGCCGCCTCGGCGGCGGTAATCGCGCGCTTCTCGCCGGACGCTTCGCCGGTGCCCATCATGGCCTTGCCCATCTCTTTCATCACCGCGCGCACGTCGGCGAAGTCGAGATTGATCAGGCCTTCCTTGACCATCAGATCGGTGATGCACGCGACACCCGAGTACAGCACCTGATCGGCCATCGCGAAGGCGTCGGCAAACGTCGTCTTTTCGTTGGCGACGCGGAACAGGTTCTGGTTCGGGATGATCAGCAGCGTATCGACGACCTTTTGCAGCTCGGCGATGCCGGCTTCGGCATAGCGCATGCGCCGCGTGCCTTCGAACTGGAACGGCTTGGTGACGACGCCGACCGTGAGGATGCCAAGCTCCTTGGCGACCTTCGCCACGACCGGCGCGGCGCCGGTGCCCGTTCCGCCACCCATGCCGGCGGTGACGAACACCATGTGCGCGCCGGTGAGGTGATCGCGGATTTCGTCGATCGCCTCCTCGGCGGCGGCGCGGCCAACCTCAGGCTGCGAGCCGGCGCCGAGGCCTTCGGTAACCTGCGCGCCCATCTGCACGATGCGCTCGGCTTTCGAGGAAGTCAGCGCTTGCGCGTCGGTATTGGCGACGACGAAGTCGATGCCCTGCAGGCCGGCGGAGATCATGTTGTTGACGGCGTTGCCGCCGGCGCCGCCTACCCCGAACACGGTTATTCTGGGTTTCATCTCACGAATGTCCGGGATTTTCAGATTGATGCTCATGGGTTGCCTCTGTGATTTCGGCGTGCGAACGCCTTCGAGCGCCAGGAAGCGCAGCCGGTCCGCCGCCGGTGCGCTGGGGTTTCTCGGGTTTGGGTCAGAAGCTTTCGCGCAGCCATCGTCCGACCTTTGCCATGTAGCCGCCTGTTCCCGTCATCAATTGCCGCGTTCGCCGCGGTTCGAAGTGTTCAAGATGCGCCGCTTGTGGGTAGACGAGCAGACCGGCCGCCACGGCAAAGGCCGGTCCTTTGGCCGCGTCGGGCAATCCGGCGACCCCGAGAGGCCGCCCGATGCGCACCGGCCGGTTGAGAATGCGTGAGGCCAGATCGGCGAGCCCCGCGAGCTGGCTGCCGCCGCCGGTAAGCACGACACGCGCGCGCGGCTCCGCCGCGAACGGCGAGACCGCGAGACGATCGCGCACCATTTCCAGAATCTCTTCGACGCGCGGCTTGATGATCCGCACTAAAGTCTCCCTGGATACAAATTGCGGCGGCTCGCGGTCGTCGTCCTCGACCGGAGGAACTGTGATCATGTCACGGTCATCCGAACCACCAGCCAAAACACTGCCATAAAACGTTTTGATTCGCTCGGCGTCCGCGATGCGGGTGTTAAGACCTCGGGCCAGATCCATGGTGACGTGGGAGCCGCCGAGGGCGAAACCCTCGGCATGGACGAATCGGCCCCCGGAAAACACCGCCAGAGTGGTGGTCCCGGCCCCCAGATCGATGGTGGCGGCGCCCAGGTCGGCCTCGTCGTCGGCCAAAACCGCCAAACCGGCCACATAGGGCGAGGCCACCATGGCCTCGACCGACAGGTGGCTGCGTTCGACCGTCAGCATCAGGTTGCGGGCGGTCGCCACCTCGCCGGTCACCATATGCATGTCGACCGAGAACCGGCGGCCCAGCATGCCGCGCGGGTTGCGGATGCCGCCGGCGGCGTCGAGCGCGTAGGCGACCGGCAGCGAATGCAGAACGGCGCGGCCGTCGCGTACCGAATGCCGGGAGGCGGCGGCCAGCACGCGGGCAATATCGCCATCGGTGACGCTGCCGCCATTGAGGTCGATGCCGGCCTTGAACAACTCGCTGCCGATGCGGCCGCCCGACAGCGACACCACGACCGATTCAAGCTGGACGTTGGCCTGGCGCTCGGCGAGGTCGATGGCGTGGCGCACCATCTGCTCGCACGCCACCAGATCGACGACCGCGCCGGCCTTCATACCCCGCGCTGCGGTGTGGCCGAAGCCGAGCACGCGCACGCCGTGGCTTCTTCGCCGCAGCACGTCCTGGGGCGGATGCGGCTCGAGCCGCGCCACCAGGCAGACGACCTTGCTGGTGCCGATGTCGAGCGCGGCGACCGCGGCCGCGCGGCGCGGCGACACCGGCTTCATCTTCGGCGTCAGGCCAAAGCGGAGAACGGTCACGCTTCGCTCCCCTTCTTCCTGACCTTCTGCTTTTTCATCAGGTCTTTCACGGCGTCTTCGCGAGCCTGCGCGGCGCCGTCCGACAGACGCACCGTGACGCGATCGGCCAGCCGCAGGTCGACTGCCGTGATGTCGCGCGACAGCAGTTTCTTGTCGCGGTCGAGCCGCACCAGAGTTTGCAGCGCGGTTTCCACGTCGTTTTCCGGCAGCCGCACATCGATGCCGCTCTTGAGCCGCAAATTCCAGCGCCGGTCGGCTACGCGCACCGATGCCTCGACGATGTCGCGCAGCACCGGATAGCTATCGATCAGCGCCAGGAAATCGCGGGCCTTGGCCTGCGCGCCCTGGCCGACCACCAGCGGTAATTCGACAAAGCGCGCGCCGGTGAAGGGTTCGAGTACGGTGCCGTCGCCGGCGATCACATTGACCTCGCCGTCGTTCTGCCACAGCGCGAGCGCGGCGCGCGGCGTGATCTCGATCTGCAGGCGACTGGGATAAAGCTTGAGCACCGTGGCGTCGGCGATCCAGGGATCGGTTTTGAGCTTGGCGCGCGCCGCGGCGGCATCGAGGCACAGCAGCGACGAGCCGCGCGTCAGCCCCGCTCGCGCCAACAGATCGTCGCGCGACCATTGCGTGCCGCCGCGCAGCGACATGGTCGAAATGCCGAGCCCGGCGTGATTGGCGACATGATCGCAGACATTATGCAGCTCGTCGGCCAGCGCATCGAGATGGCCGCCACGCACCACGCCGTAGGCCGAGGTCCCGGCCAGCAGCATCCCGGCAGCCAGCGCGCCAATGCCGCGCGGCGGATCGAGGTCGTACAGCGGCGACAGCAGGCGGCGGAAAAGGCGTTGCACGCGGGTCAGGCGAGAGGCGGCGCCATCAAGCAAAGTTCGAGCGGGGATCGAAATCAGCGATTGAGCGAGGCGTCCTCGATCATCCATCGAACCAGCTCTTCAAACGTTATGCCCGTATGGGCCGCCAGCTCTGGCACAAGCGAGGTCTGCGTCATGCCCGGTTGAGTGTTCACCTCCAGGCATACAAGTCCCCTTGTCCCCTCGAGGCTGTCGTCGTAGCGGAAGTCCGCGCGCGTCACCCCGCGGCAGCCCAGCGCGCGATGCGCCGCCAAGGTCAATCTGCGGGCCTCTTGGTAAACAATTGGTAAAACCGGTGCTGGCACCACGTGTTTTGAGCCGCCCGGCGCGTATTTCGCCTCGTAATCGTAGAATTTGACGGTCGGCACGATCTCGATCACGTCCAAGGCCCGGTCGCCCATCACCGCGCAGGTCAGTTCCTTGCCGGGGATGTAGGTCTCGGCCAGCACGCGATCGCCGTATGCCCAGTCCGGCCGATTGAGCTCCTGCGGCGGATGGGCGTGGTCCTTCTGCACGATGAAGACGCCGACGCTCGAGCCCTCGGCGATCGGCTTGATGACATAAGGCGGCGCCATGACGTGCGCCTTCGCCGCCTCGAAGCGCGACACGACCTTGCCGTCCGGAACGGGCACGCCGGCCGCCGCCAGCAGCGGCTTCGCCATGTCTTTCTGCATCGCGATCGCAGACGCCAGCACGCCGGAGTGCGTGTAGGGAATGCCGAGAATTTCCAGCATGCCTTGCAGCGTGCCGTCCTCGCCGGGGCGGCCGTGCAGGACATTGAGCGCGACATCGGGCTTGAGCTTGCGGAGCACCGCGGCGATCTCGCGCTCGACGTCGACGCGAGTGACACGATAGCCCGCCCTTTCCGCGGCCGCGGCGCAGGCTTCGCCCGAGTTCAGCGAGACCTCGCGCTCCGCCGACCAGCCGCCCATCAGAACCGCGACGTGTTTCATGATTTTTTCCGCCGCATCATCTTATCCGAAAACCCGGTGCACACCTTGCGGGATCAAGCGGGTACGCCAATTCTCTTAATTTCCCATTCCAGCTCGATGCCGGACTTCGCCTTGACGCGCTCGCGCACCGTTTCGCCCAATTTCTCGATGTCGCTTGCGCTCGCCTCGCCGAGATTGATCAGGAAATTGCAATGCAGCTCGGACACCTGCGCGCCGCCGACGGCAAGGCCGCGGCAGCCGGCGGCGTCGATCAATTCCCAGGCTTTATGGCCGGGCGGGTTCTTGAAGGTCGAACCGCCGGTGCGGCTCTTGATCGGCTGCGTCGCCTCGCGCGACTCCGTGATCTTGTCCATCTCCGCGCTGATCGCGGCCTTGTCCCCGGCTTCGCCATGAAACAACGCCTGCGTGAAGATGAAGTCCTCGGGCGTGCCGCTGTGGCGATATTTGAAGCCCATGTCGGCGTTGCTCAGGACGTGGATGTTGCCGGCGCGATCGACCACCCTCGCCTCGATCAGCGCGTCCTTGGTCTCGCCGCCATAGGCGCCGCCATTCATCTTGAGCGCGCCGCCGATCGAGCCGGGAATGCCGCGCAGGAACGACAGGCCGGCAATGCCGGCCTCCTGGGCCGCGCGCGCCACCTTGACGTCAGGCAGACTGGCGCCGGCGCGAACATTGGTGCCTTCGAGCGTAATTTCGTTGAAGCCGCGGCCGAGCCGGATCACCACGCCGGCGACCCCGCCATCGCGCACGATCAGGTTGGAGCCGAGGCCGACCACCGTGACCGGCGTGTCGGCGGGGCAGTGTTGCAGGAAATAAGCGAGATCGCTCTCGTCGTCCGGCATCAGGAACGCCTGCGCCGGCCCGCCGACGCGAAACCAGGTCAATTCCTTGAGCGACTGGTCGGCGAGCAGCCGGCCGCGCAGCTTCGGCATCCTGGCCTTCAGCGCGCCGACAATGTCGGGAAAGCTCATCGCTTCGCTCACAACGCCTTCAGTTCGCCGGGCAGCGCATAGGCCCACTGCGTGATATTGCCGGCGCCGAGCAGCACGACGTAATCGCCCGGCTTCGCCAGTCCCTTGACGATGCCGGCAAGCTTTTCCGGCCCGTCGAGCGGGATGACCTGGCGGTGTCCGCGTGCCCGCATCGCCGCCACCAGATGATCGCGGTCGGCGCCCTCGATCGGCGCCTCACCGGCAGGATAGACATTGGCGACGATCACGGCGTCGGCGTCGTTGAAGCAGGTCGAGAACGGCTCGAACAAGGTCTTGAGCCGCGTATAGCGATGCGGCTGCACCACCGCGATGACCTGCGTCTTGGTCGATTCCCGCGCCGCCTTGAGCACGGCGGCGATCTCGACCGGATGATGGCCATAGTCGTCGATGATGGTCGCGCCGTTCCATTCGCCGACCCGCGTGAAGCGCCGCTTGACCCCGCCGAACTTGGCCAGCGCGGAGCGGATCTTGTCGTCGGCGACGCCCAGTTCATGCGCCACCGCGATAGCCGAGGTGGCGTTGAGCGCGTTGTGGCGGCCCGGCATCGGCAGCGTGAGATCCTTTATCGCGTGGATTTCCTTGCCGTCGCGGTCGCGAAACAGCACCGTGAAGCGCTGCGTGCCGCCGGTATTGTCGAGGTCGACGAGGCGCACGTCGGCCTGCGCGTTTTCACCGTAGGTGATGATGCGCCGGTCGGTGATCCGCCCGACTAGGCGTTGCACGATCGGATGATCGGTGCACATCACGGCAAAGCCGTAGAACGGCACATTGCCGACAAAATCGACGAACGCTTCCTGCACCGCCTGAAAAGTCTTGAAATGGTCGAGGTGCTCGGCATCGACATTGGTGACGATGGCAATGTCGGCCGGCAGCTTGAGGAATGTGCCGTCGGATTCGTCGGCCTCGACCACCATCCAGTCGCCGGCGCCAAGCCGCGCATTGGTGCCGTAGGCGTTGATGATGCCGCCATTGATCACGGTGGGGTCGAAGCCGGCGGCATCCAGCAACGCGGCGACCATCGAGGTGGTCGTTGTCTTGCCGTGCGTACCGGCGATGGCGACGCAGCTTTTGAGCCGCATCAGCTCGGCCAGCATCTCGGCGCGGCGCACGATCGGCAGCCGCGCGGCGCGCGCCGCCACCAGTTCCGGGTTGTCCGGCTTGATGGCCGATGACACCACCACGACGTCGGCACCGTCGAGATTTTCGGCCTTGTGACCGACGGCGACCTTGACGCCCTTCTCGCGCAGCCGCTTGACGTTGGCACTGTCCGCAACGTCCGAGCCGGTCACGGTGTAGCCGAGATTGACCAACACCTCGGCAATTCCGCTCATGCCGATCCCGCCGATGCCGACAAAGTGCACCGGCCCGATATCGCGCGGTAGTTTCATTGAATGTGTCGCCTCTTCATACCCAGCCGGGGCCGTAAATCGACTGCCTTCTTGTCTTTTGCAAGACGGCGGACGCCGGAGCAAGCCGGCTGGCGCAACATTGCTAACGGACGGCGGTTTTGAGAACCAGGTCGGCCAGCCGTTCCGCGCCATCGAGCGCGCCGGCCGATTTCGCCGCTTGCGCCATGCGCGCAAGCCGCACCGGGTCGGATGCCAGCGCCGACAGCTCCAGCGCGATACGTTCCGGAGTGAAGTCCTTTTGCGCGATGGCGATGGCGCCGCCGGCCATCTCCAGCACGGTCGCGTTGGCGAGCTGGTCCTGATCGAGGGCGTGCGGCAGCGGCACCAGAATCGCCGGCCGGCCGATGGCGGCGAGTTCGGCCACCGTCGAGGCGCCGGAGCGCGAGATCACGACATGGCTCTGCGCCATGCGCACGGGCAAATCGTCGAAGAAGTTCGCGACCTCGGCGGCGACGCCGATCCGGCGATAGCTATCGCGCACGCGCGCCAGATCTTCACCGCGCGCCTGCTGGACGATCTTGAGCCGCGGGCCGAGGTCGGCCGCGAGCTGCTCGATCGCGTCCGGCACCATATCGGCCATCACCCGGGCGCCCTGACTGCCGCCGAACACCAGAACGCGAAACTCCCCGCCCGGCTGCGGCGGCGCATATGCGTTGGCGGCGGCGGCGATCGCATTGGGCCGCAATGGATTGCCGGTGAAGGTAACCTTGGCTTGCAGTGCGGCGTCGATCCGCACCTCGGCAAAGCTCGAGGCGATCGCGGTAACGCGCGGCGCCAGCAATTTGTTGGCACGGCCCATCACGGCGTTCTGCTCGTGCAGCACGCTCGGAATACCGCGCAACGCCGCCGCGAATACCGGAGGCACCGTCGGATAACCGCCAAAGCCGACGACGACGGCAGGTTGCAGCCGCCCCAGCATCCGCCACGCATTGGCGAGGCCATAGCTCAAAGTGGCGAGCGTGCGCGCATAGGCGAGCGGGCTTCGCCCGCGCAGGGTCGCGCTCGGAACGATGTGGACGTCTTCCGGCGGGAATTCGCTGCCATAACCGGCCGCCCGGCGGTCGGTCGCCAGCGCCACCTTCGCGCCGCGCCGGCGCAACGCAACGGCAAGCGCTTCCGCGGGAAAAAGATGGCCGCCCGTTCCGCCGGCGGCGACCAGCACGAGCGGCGCGCCGCCCGGCCCGCTCACGCCGCGCTCCGCGCCGCTTCGAGATCGGGCTCGATCTCGGGCGCCAGCATCGAGGCGCGCGGCTGATCGCGCGTCAGCGCAAGCAGCATGCCGATGCCGTAGGCGAGCGAGATCATCGATGAGCCGCCATACGAGATGAACGGCAGCGTCATGCCTTTGGCGGGGATGAGATGTAGATTGACCGCCATGTTGATCGCCGATTGCGTGCCGAACAGGATCGCGAGCCCGGCCGCCGCGAACCGCGTGAACGGCTCGTCGTTTCGCATCGCCCGCGCCAGGGCGCGGATGACGATGAAGGCGAACAGCGCCACCACGACAAGGCACATCACGACGCCGAACTCCTCGGCGCCGACCGCGAACACGAAGTCGGTATGGCTTTCCGGAAGCAGCCGCTTCACGGTGCCTTCGCCGGGACCCTGGCCGAACCAGCCGCCACGAATGAAGCTCTCGGTTGCGATGTCGATGTTGAAGGTGTCGCCGGAGCCGGGGTTCAGGAATTTCTTGATGCGGCCGGCGACGTGGGGAATTGTCCAGTAGGCCACCAGTAGACCGGCGCTCGCGGTGACCGCAAGTCCGAACACCCACACCATTCGCATCCCGGCCATGAAGAACAGCGCGCCCCATACCAGCGTGATCAGCATGGTCTGGCCGAAATCGGGCTGGATCACCAGCAGTGCCACGACCAGCAGCAGCACGCCGAGCGCCAGCGCATTCGACGGCATTTCGGGATGGCGCGCGGATTCCCCGAACAGCCAGGCGACGATGATGACGAAAGCGGGCTTGAGGAATTCCGAGGGCTGCAGATTCATGCCGAATAGAACGAGCCAGCGCCGCGCGCCTTTGATCTCGGATCCGAAGTACGGCGTCGCCGCGACCAGCAACAGGCTGAGCGCGAACACCACCAGCGAGAAGCGGCGGATCTGGCGTGGGCTCAGGAACGAAACCGCCAGCATCACCGGGACCGAGGCGAGCAGGAAAAAGATATGCCGGTTGACGAAATAGAACGGCTCGAGGCCGATCCGTCCGGCGACCGGGGGGCTCGCGGCCAGCGACAGCACGACGCCCGCGAGCATCAGCGCGCCGACAGCGGCGAGCGTCAGCCGGTCGACCGTCCACCACCATTCGCCAAAAGGCGTGCGTTCCGCGCGCGAAACCATTGCGTCCCCAAAGCAGCGAAACCGGCCGGCGCGAAACTGACTCCTGCCGGTTTACGAAGCATTAACGTTGCGCGGCGGGCCCGGACTGGCGCTCTCACTGCGCTCCGGACTTGGACGTGGACTTGGGCGCCGCCTTGCGCACGATGCCGGGGATCGCCAGCACCAGGTCGCGGAACGCGTCGCCGCGCACTTCGAAATTGCGGTACTGGTCGAACGAGGCGCCGGCCGGCGACAGCAGCACGACAGGCTCGTTGAGCCCCGACGCGGCGGCGTCGGCGGCGGCGAGATCGAGCGCGCGCGACAGCTTGCCGACCAGTTCATACGGCACCTTGCCGTCGAGCGTTTTGGCGAATTCGTTGGCCGCCTCGCCGATCAGATAGGCCTTGCGGATGCGCGGGAAATATTCGGCGAGCGAGGTGATGCCGCCAGTTTTCGACTTGTTTCCGGCGATCCAGAAAATATCCTGGAAACTCGCCAGCGCGCGCGCCGCAGAATCGGCGTTGGTCGCCTTGGAGTCGTTGACGAACACCACCTTATCCTTGCGGCCGACCTCCTCCATGCGGTGCGCGAGCCCCGGAAAGCTGATGAGGCCCTTCTGGATGGCGGGGATATCGACGCCGAGCGCGCGCGCCGTCGCGATCGCCGCCGCCGCGTTCTGTGCGTTGTGCGCGCCGCGCAGCGAGCCGATCCCGGCAAGTTGCGCGACCGGCACCGCCTTGCCGCCCGAAGCCTGGACGATGCGCGTGCCCTCGGCGTAGAGGCCGTCCTTGAGCGTGTCCGTCACCGAGATCTGCACCACCTTGATGCCCGCGCGGTTGAGGCGTTCGGCCGCGATCCGGCCAAAGCGGTCGTCGACGCCGATCACCGCGGTGCCGCCGGGCTCGACCTTGGCCGGCACCAGCGCCTTGATCGCGGCGTAGTTTTCCATGGTGCCGTGACGGTCGAGATGATCCTCCGAGACGTTGAGCATGATGCCGACGGTGGCGCTGAGCGATGGCGCAAGGTCGATCTGATACGACGAGACTTCGATGACGTAGCAGCGGTTCGTCGCGAACGGCTCGAGCGCGAGGATCGGCGTGCCGATATTGCCGCCGATCTGGGCTTCCTTGCCGGCGCTTCGCAGCAGATGGGCGATCAGCGCGGTCGTGGTCGATTTGCCGTTGGTGCCGGTGATGGCGACGAACGGCGCGTCCGACGCATTCACCGCGCGCACGAGGCAAAACAATTCGATGTCGCCGATCACCTCGACCGCGGCCGCCCGCGCCATCGTCACCGACCAGTGCGGCTCGGGATGGGTCAGCGGCACGCCGGGCGACAGCACCAGCGCGGCGAATTTGGCGAAATCGAGCTTGCGCAGGTCGGCGGTATCGATGCCATTGGCTTCGGCCTGCACCATGCGCTGGGGGTCGTCGTCGCAGGCGATGACGCGCGCGCCGCCCGCCGCCAGCGCCTTGGCAGTCGCCAGCCCCGAGCCGCCCAGCCCGAACAGCGCGACGGTCTGGCCGGCGAAGATGGTGACCGGGATCATCGCAGCTTGAGCGTGGCGAGGCCCGCAAGCGCCAGCACGACCGCGACGATCCAGAACCGGATCACGATCTGCGACTCGGTCCAGCCGAGTTGCTCATAATGGTGGTGGATCGGCGCCATCCGGAACACGCGACGCCCGGTGAGCTTGAACGACACCACCTGGACGATCACCGAAACCGCCTCGAGCACGAACAGCCCGCCGATCACCGCGAGCACGATCTCGTGCTTGGTCGCCACCGCGATAGTGCCGAGCATGCCGCCGAGCGCCAGCGAGCCGGTATCGCCCATAAAGATCGAGGCCGGTGGCGCGTTGAACCACAGGAATCCCAGGCTGGCGCCGATCAGCGCGCCGCACAGCACCGCAAGCTCGCCGGTGCCGGCGACGTAATGGATCTGCAGATATTCGGCGAACACCGCGTTGCCCGCGAGGTAGGCGATCAGCCCGAAGCTCGCCGACGCGATCATTACCGGCACGATAGCGAGGCCGTCGAGCCCGTCGGTCAGGTTGACCGCGTTGCCGGCGCCGACGATCACGAAGGCACCGACCAGCACGAACATCCAGCCGAGATTGATGACGAGGACCTTGAAGAACGGAAATACCAGCGACGTCGCCGCATTGCCGCGGCCGAGGCTCGCGAGCGCCATGCAGGCCGCGATGGCGACGATGCCCTCCGCGATCAGCCGGGTGCGGCCGGCGAAGCCGGAATGGCTCTGCCGCGTGACCTTGAGATAGTCGTCATAAAATCCGATCAGCCCAAAGCATAACGTCACGCCGAGCACGATCCAGACATACGGATTCTTCGGATTGGCCCACAGCAAGGTCGAGACCAGCAGGCCGGACAAGATCATCAGCCCGCCCATGGTCGGCGTGCCTTTTTTCGTCACCAGATGCGACTTCGGACCGTCGGCGCGGATCGGCTGGCCCTTGCCCTGCTTGAGCCGCAACAGATCGATGATCGGGCCGCCGAACAGGAAGACGAAGATCAGCGCGGTGACGATCGCGCCGCCGGTACGAAACGTGATGTAACGAAAGACGTTGAAGGCAGAAAATTTATCGGAAAGTTCGATCAGCCAGTAAAACATCGCCCAATCCTGACAGCCTAGCTTTGCGCCTGTTCGATCGCCGCCTGCCGCGGAAACTGCCGTTCGATCGCCTTGACGATCGGAGCCATTTTCGAGCCGAGCGAGCCCTTGACCATGACCGCGTCGCCGGCGCGGATTGCGTCGACCACGCCGGCCTCGAGCTCGGCGGCCGTTCCGGCATAGCCGCCCCGGCGGTTCGTGGGAAGAGCCTCCCACAGCGCGCGCATTTGCGCTCCACTGCAAAATACCAGGTCGACCTTGGCCGCCTTTACCGCCTGCGCCAGTCCGCGGTGCAGCGCGGGGCCTTGCGCGCCCAATTCCAGCATATCGCCGAGCACCGCGATGCGACGTCCCTGGCTGCCGAGCGGCGCCTGGCCAAGCAGCGCCAACGCCGCGCGCATCGAGGCCGGATTGGCATTGTAGCTTTCGTCGATCAGTAACACGTTGCCGCCGGGCACTACGAGCGTCAGCCGGGTGCCGCGGCCGGCCGCCGGCTGCAGCTTGTTGAGCGCGAGCGCCGCCAAAGCGAGATCGGCGCCGGTCAACGATGCCACGGCCAGCACGGCAAGAGAATTGATGACGAGATGATGCCCCGGCGCGCCGAGCTTGTAGGTCACATCGACGCCGAGGATGTCGGCCTTGACGCAGGAACATTCGGCATGAAGCGACTGCTTGATCAGCCGCGCGTCGGCCTTGGCGTCCTCGCCGAACGTCACAATGCGCGCGATCCCCGTCGTCGCGGCAGCGCGCTCGAGCTGGCCGAACTGGGCATTGTCGCGGTTGAGGACCGCCGTGCCGCCGGGCTCGACGCCCGAAAAAATTTCGGCCTTGGCTTCCGCGATCTTTTCCAGCGTGCCGAAAAACTCGAGATGGACCGGCTCGATCGTCGTGATGACGGCGACGTGCGGGCGCACCAGTTTCGTCAGCGGCGTGATCTCGCCGGCATGGTTCATTCCGATTTCGAACACCGCGAAACGGGCGCTCACCGGACAACGCGCGAGCGATAGCGGCACGCCCCAATGATTGTTGTAGGACGCGGCGGAGGCGTGCGTCTCGCCGTCGGCCGACAGCGCGAGACGGAGCGCTTCTTTCGTGCCGGTCTTTCCCACCGAGCCGGTGACGGCGATGATTTTCGCGGGCGAGCGTTGGCGCGCGGCGCGCGCAAGATCGCGCAGACCCTCGAGCACATCCGGCACCACCAGCAGTGGCGCCGCGCCAAACTCCGCGCGCTCCTTGGCCGCGACCACGGCCAGGCCGGCACCCGCCTGCAAAGCACCAGCGACAAAGGAGTGGCCGTCGCGATTCTCGCCGGTGATGGCGAAAAACGCGTCGCCTTTCTTCAGGCTGCGGCTGTCGATCGAGATGCCATTGACGTCAGCCGGCGGCGTGCCGGATTTCTCGGCCCGCATCACCTTGGCCATATCGTCGGACGTCCAGAGCACGCTCATGCGGCGTAGCCCTGCAACGCGGCGGCGACCGCGTCGTGGTCGGAAAATTTCAGAATCTTGTCGCCGACGATCTGTCCGCTTTCATGACCCTTGCCGGCGACCAGCAGGACGTCGCCGCGCTGGAGCTCGGCAATGGCGGTCCGGATCGCCTCCGCGCGGTCGCCGATCTCGGTGGCGCCCGGAGCGGCGGCTAAAATTTCGGCGCGGATCGTCGCCGGGTTTTCGCTGCGTGGATTATCGTCGGTGACGATCACCCGGTCGGCCTTCTCGACCGCAATCTTGCCCATCAAGGGCCGCTTGCCCTTGTCGCGGTCGCCGCCACAGCCGAATACGACGACCAGCCGCGCCTTGGCATAAGGACGTAGCGCCTCGAGCGCCTTGGCGAGGGCATCGGGCTTGTGCGCGTAATCGACGAAGATCGGCGCGCCGTTCTTGGCGCCGACCTGTTCAAGCCGGCCCTTGGCGCCGGTGAGATGTTCCAGCGCGGCAAACACCGCAGCCGGATTGCCGCCGGTCGCGATGGCGAGCCCGGCCGCCACCAATGCGTTTTCGACCTGGAACGCACCGACCAATGGCAGTCTGATCGAATAGTTCTTGCCGGCATGGCTGAGTTTGACCACCTGCACGAAGCCTTCGACCGCGCCGCCGGTGAGCTTGATGGCATCGCCGCCCTCGCCGACCGTCATCACCTTGAGGCCGCGCTTCTCCGCCGCGGCGATGACGTGATGGGAATAACAATTATCGGCGCCGATTACGGCGGTCCCCGCCGGCACGATCAGGTTGTCGAACAGCCGCATTTTCGCAGCAAGATAGGCTTCGATGCTCGGATGGTAATCGAGATGATCGCGCGACAGGTTCGTGAACGCGCCGGCTGTCACCCGCACCCCATCGAGGCGGTGCTGATCGAGACCGTGCGACGAGGCTTCCAGCGCGAGATGCGTCACGCCGCCGGCGGCGAGCTGGTCTAGTGTGCGATGCAGATCGACCGGATCCGGTGTCGTCAGCGAGCCATAGACCTCGCCGTTCGGCGACACCACGCCGATCGTGCCGATGCTGGCCGCCTGATGTCCGAGCGATGCCCATATCTGCCGCGTGAAGGCGGCGACCGAAGTCTTGCCGCTGGTGCCGGTGACCGCGGCGATTGTGCCGGGCTGGCGCGGATAGAATTTCGCCGCTGCCAGCGCCAGAGCGCGACGCACATTCTCGACCTGAACGAACGCGGCGCCCGGAATGTCGAGGCGGCCCTCCGCCGCCACCGCGGTCGCGCCGGCTTTGACAGCGGCTTGCGCGAAATGTGCGCCATCCGCTTTGGCGCCGGACACCGCAAAAAACAGAAAGCCGGGAGCAGCCTTGCGGCTGTCGGCGGTGATGCCGGAAATCTCGACATTGGTCGCGTTGCCGACCTCGGTTTCCGGCAGCAGGTCGGCGAGCTTCACCGCATCTCCTTGCCGCCGGCGAGCAGCAACTGATCGGACGGCAGCAGGCCGAAGCGCGGCTGCAAGCCGAGCAGCGGCGCGACGCGCGCCACAACCGCGCCGCCAACCGGCACGGCATTCCAGCCCGAGGTGGCGTAGCCGTGGGTTTCCGGAAGGGCCTGCGGTTCGTCGAGCATGATCAGCAGCAGATAACGCGGTTTGTCGGCCGGCAGGATGGCGGTGAAAGTGGTCAAAAGTCTGTTCTTGACGTAGCGGCCGCCGATCGCCTTTTCCGAGGTGCCGGTCTTGCCGCCGATATAATAACCGGCGACATCGGCCTTCGTCGCGGTGCCCTTTTCGACGTTCAGGCGCATCAAATACCGCATCTTGTCGCTGGTTTCCGGCTTGACCACGCGCACGGCAAGCTTGGCCGCTTCGTCCTCGGTCCGCTTGAGGAAGGTCGGCGGCATCAGAAGCCCGCCATTGACCAGCGCGGAAATGCCCATCACCGCCTGCAACGGCGCGACCGACAGGCCGTGGCCGAAGGCGATCGTCACCGTGTTGAGCTCGCGCCAGTTTTTCGGAACGAGCGGTTCTGCGCTTTCCGGCAATTCGGTGCGCAAGCGGTCGAGCTGGCCGAGCTTCTTGAGGAAGGCCTTGTGGTAGTCAATGCCCAGCGACAGCGCCATGCGCGCGGTGCCGATATTCGACGAATAAGTGAAAATTTCCGGCACACTGAGGACGCGTTTCTGCGCGTGATAATCGTTGATCTCGAACTTGCCGTAGCGCAGCGGCAGCCGTGCGTCGAAAGTGGTCGCAAGGTTGATCTTGCCGCTGTCGAGTGCCATCGCCAGAGTGAGCGCCTTGAAGGTCGAGCCCATCTCATAGACCCCGGTGGTCAGCCGGTTGAGATTATGCTCGTTGTTCGCGTCGCGCGGATTGTTGGGGTCGTAGTCCGGCTCCGAGACCAGCGCGACGATCTCGCCGGTGCGCACATCGGCAATCACGCCCGCGGCAGCGATCGCCTTGAACTTGGTGCGCGCCGCGACCAGCTCCTCGCGCAGCGCATACTGCACGCGCAGGTCGACGGCGAGCTCGACCGGCTTTTGCAAGCGGTCGGTCGCCAATCCCGCCATATGCAGCGCGGCGAGCCCTTGCCCGTCGAGCCACTTCTCCATGCCGGCAATGCCCTGGTTGTCGATGTTGACGTGACCGATCACGTGCGACATCACCGGGCCGTTTGGATAGACGCGCTTGTTCTCGGTGAGAAATCCGACGCCGGGAATGCCGAGCCGGTAGATGTCCTTTTGCTGCTCCTGCGTGATTTCGCGCTTGAGCCACACGAAACCACGCTTCGAACCGAGCCGCTCGCGCAGTTCCCCGACATCGAGGTCCGGAAGCTCGGCCGTCAGCAACTCCGCCGCCTCGTCGGCGTCGATGATCTTGCGGGGTTCGGCGAACAGCGAAGGCGTCTTGAGATCGGTGGCGAGAACGAGGCCGTTGCGGTCGAGGATATCGGGTCGCGCGGTGGCGACCGCGTCGCGCGCGATGCCGGGCCGTGAGCCGTGGCCTTCATCGACCGCCGCGAACATCATGAGCCGGACGCCGATCACGCAATAGATCACGGCGAAGGCCACGATCGCGAGCCCGAGCCGTGCCTTGGCTTTCACGCCACGGTCGACATTGGCGCCGTACAGCAGCGAGCGCAAAGTGCGCTGCAAGCGGCCTTCAACTGGTTTGGTTGTGACCGCGGTCATCGGCTCACCGGGGTGCTCCGATACTGCCGGTCGCTGGCTCGTCGCCGGGCACAGCCATCGCCCCGATCGGATCGGCCGGCGCCGGCGCTGCGACCGGCTGCGGGCGCTCGGGCAGCCGCGAGAAGTCTTCGAACTGGTGCGGCTCGATCCGCCTCAACGGCAAATAACGCTGCGCCAGCGTCTGCACGCGCGCCGGATTGTCGAACCGCGCCCATTGCCCGCGCAGGCTTGCGATGGCGTCCTGCTCCTGGCGCAGTTCGCCGCGCAGCCGCGATAGCCGCTCGGACTGCAGCGTCGAATCGAACTTGATCTTGTAGACAAACGACGCCGCCAGGATCAGCGCGCCCATCACCATGATGTTGAGCAGGCGCATGTCAGCGGCCTTTCATCGCTTCGGCGAGCGACGGCAGTTGCGGCAGCAGATCGGCCATGGTTCGGCGCGCAGGCTCGGCGGTGCGCACGGCGGCCCGCAATTTGGCGGAACGCGCGCGCTGGTTTTGCGCGACCTCGGCTTCGTCGGCCACCACGGGACGTTTGGTCAGAATCTCGAAGGTCGGCTGCGGACGCCGCATTTCCGGCGCATGGCGAGAACCCGCCGCCGTGCTGCTGCGCTCGACCAGAAACGACTTCACGATGCGGTCTTCCAGCGAGTGGAACGAGACGACGACGAGCCGCCCGCCCGGCTTGAGGATGCGTTCGGAAGCGGCGAGCGCCTCGACCAGCTCGCCAAGCTCGTCGTTGACGAAGATGCGCAGCGCCTGAAACGTGCGGGTCGCCGGATGAATTTCGCCGGGCTTGCCACGCACCACGCGGCCGACGATATCGGCAAGCTGCGTGGTCGTAGCGATCGGGGATTCGGCGCGCGCCTTGACGATGGCGCGGGCAACCGCGCGGGCATGGCGCTCCTCGCCGAGCGTGGCAATGATGCGCGCGAGATCGCGCTCGCCGGCCTTGGCGACAAGTTCCGCCGCGCACGGCCCCCCGCCGCCCATCCGCATGTCGAGCGGACCTTGCTGGCGGAATGAAAATCCGCGCGCCGCCTGATCGAGCTGCATCGACGACACGCCCAGGTCGAACACGATGCCATCGACCGGCTCGCCGCCAACGGCGTCTTCCAGATTGGAGAATTTGTCCTCGATCAGCGTCAGGCGGCCTTGGGAACTTTCGACCAGGTCCATGCCGCTCGCGATCGCGGATTGATCCCGATCAATCCCGACAACATGGCTGTTCGCCGCGAGCACCGCCCGGGAATAGCCGCCATTGCCGAACGTAGCGTCGATGTATCGCTTGCCCGGCTGCGGATCGAGGTACTCGACGACGCGGGCGCCGAGCACGGGAATGTGGGCTGGTCCGCCAGCGACAGCGGTAAAGCCGTCGCCGCCCTCCGTCATTCCCGTGCCCCCGGCGCCGTGCTCTGCGAACCGAGGCGCTTGCGAAGTTCGCGCACCTTTTGGGTGGCCTCCGCGAGCTCCGAAGCAAAACGCTTCGGCTCCCAGATCTGAAACTTGTGACCAAGACCGACGAACGCCACGCTCTCCGCGATGCCGGCATGGCTCTTGAGCGCTTCGCTCAGGATCACGCGACCTTCGCCATCGACCTTCAGCGTCTCGCTGGTGCCGTAGAGCGCGGTGGCCAATTGCTCGCGCTCCTCCGAATACGGCGCAAAGCGCGCGATCAATGCCTCGATCTCCGACATCAGCGCGTTCCCGCCGGCGTCGATCGCCGGGCGGTCGAGCGCCGGGTAGCAATAGAGACCGTCGAAACCGTCGCGGCCGAGCACTGAACGATAAGGCGCCGGTATCGAGACGCGACCTTTGGCGTCGAGCCGCAACGTGTAATTCGACACGAAGCGGTTCATACCCCGCACTCCACGACGCCGACTGGACCCATCCCGGGCTGGCCGCACTGGCCGGCCGGCGGACCGGGAAAAGGCCCCGGCCGGTGAAGGCGAGGTCAACGGTCCGCAGTGAGATGTTTTGGGATAACATGGGATTATATGGGCGTCAATGGAATCGCCCGGCCGGCGCTTCTCGCGAAGCACCGACCGTCTTGACCCATTAAGGCGCTTTTAAACTTAAGGATTTGTTGCTGGTCGGCCCGGGCGGCAGTGGCATTCACGCCGTTTCCAGTTCAAAACGCTGTACTTAAGTGTACCGAAGTATACCAAGTCCGGATTTTCTCCCTGCCATGGCGCCCTTCAACGCCGACAGTTTCATCGCGAGTGAGGTGGCGGCGTCGCCGAACTGTGACGAGCGCAGAGACAACCTGCCGCCGGACATGATCCTCCTGCATTACACCGGCATGCAGAGCGGGCAGGACGCGCTCGAGCGCCTGACCGCGCCCGACAGCAAGGTGTCGTCGCATTACGTCGTGTTCGAGGATGGCCGCATCGTGCAATGCGTGCCCGAGCAACTGCGCGCCTGGCACGCCGGCATCTCCTATTGGGCCGGCGAAACCGACGTCAATTCGCGCTCGATCGGCATCGAAATCGTCAACCCGGGCCACGACTTCGGCTATCCGAACTTCCCGCTGCGCCAGATCGCGGCGGTGATCTCGCTGTGCCGCTCGATCCTGACGAGGCGCCGCGAAGTCGCCAATGACCGCGTGCTGGCGCATTCCGACGTCGCGCCGTCGCGCAAAAGGGATCCCGGCGAGAAATTCCCGTGGGAGCTGCTGAGTGAATCGAATGTCGGGCACTGGGTCCGCCCGGCGCCGCTCGACTTCGAGGGTGAGGGTTTCAAGCCGGGCGACTGGAACGACAGCGTGTCGAAACTGCAGCGCACGTTCGCGGCCTATGGCTACAAGATCGACGATACCGGCCGCTATGACGGGCAGACCCGGGAGGTGGTCACCGCGTTCCAGCGCCATTTCCGCCAGGCCCGGGTCGACGGCATCGCCGATGCTTCTACTTTGCTGACGCTGCGCGCGCTGATGGAGACGCGGGCCAAGCCGCTGGCCTGAGCCGCCGCCGGCCACCGGAAACCATGCCGGCCGGCACCCAATCCCGCACCCTTGACCGCGGCCGCAATAGTCCCCATCCCTATCCCCGTCAGTCGGCCGGACGGCCGCTCCGGCAATCACCGAAAGGTGGCCGGGGAGGAAAGTCCGGGCTCCATGGACAAACGGTGCCGGATAACGTCCGGCGGGTATCAAAGCCCAGAGACAGTGCCACAGAGAACGAACCGCCCGCCGGCAACGGCGGGTAAGGGTGAAAAGGTGCGGTAAGAGCGCACCGCGCCGGCGGCAACGCAGGCGGCAGGGCAAACCTCACCGGGAGCAAGACCGAATAGGAACGGCGTCGGGAGCGATCCCGGATCTGTCCAGATCAGTCGTTCGGGTAGGTTGCTGAAGGCGCCGGGCAACCGGCGTCGCAGATGAATGGCCGTCACGTTTGCCGCTCGCGCGGCAGGCCGTACAAAACCCGGCTTACAGGCCGGCTGATGCGATTAAGGGGCGTCCGGCGGAGAACCCGCCGGGCGCCCCGCCATTTTTCGCCGTCTTCGTTCGTCTTGTCGCTCGCTTGCGTACCCCTCGTGCCGCAATTCGGCGGCGCAGGCGCGTAAAAGCCATGCTGCTCGCTCATGCGCAAAGCCGGCTTTTGCGAATGCCGCGATTGCGGCCATTTAGCACACCGCCGCTACATTGGCGTGTATGCCAGCGCGGCGTTGCTTAGCCGATGTTTGGGCCGATGTCCGGCGATGTTCGGCCAGATTCGGCAGTTTTCCGACGAAAACGTCATTAACTATGTCTCATCGGCGCTGCGAAAACTCTAGCTGCAGCGCAATACTACTGTAGTGTTGGAGCGTGGAACGTATAGCAAAACAGCGTGGGGACGCGAGCGTCGGTCTGTTAGCGAACAGATCGCAATCGACCGCTCATCGCGCCGCTCCGTTCCGCCTCAATCTCCTCCTGACAGCGCTCGCTCTCGCGGCCACGGTCCTTCAACTCGCCGTCGTCCCGATTTTTGTCTTGCCGTATTCGCCGGTTCTGGCGGCGGTCTTTGTCGTGCTGGTGGCGTTGAGCACGCCGCTCAACCGCGCGTTGCTGCACGAGGCCATTCACGGTCGCCTGGCGCGCGGGCGAACCTGGAACGATCGTTTGGGCCGCGCTCTCGCCGTAACGTCGGGCATCGCGTTCGATGCCATCCGCTTCGGCCATCTGGCCCATCACCAATACCCCCGCCATGCGCTGGACCGTGCCGATGTGATCGAACCTGACACCAACCGCGTCGTGGCGTGGCTCTATTACTATGCGGGACTGCTGGGCCTCATACACGTGCGCGAGATTCTCGCCGTAGCAGTCGTGGTGCTGCCCCGCCGCGCCATCATCGCACTGACTGATTGGGCGCTGGCTCATGACGAGTCGCTTTCGGCGTTGCACGGTCACGTCCGTCGCGCCCTCACCCGCCGTCTGTGGCGCGCCAGAACCGACCTGATATTGGTGACGCTGATTTATGCGGGGGCATTCTATTTGTACGGCACCGATTGGGCGGTCCTGCTTGCCGCGATCGCCGCCCGCGCCGTTATCCTGTCGGTGCAGGACAATGTTGCGCACTACGGAACCCCGCCGGTGCTTGGCGCGCCGGCCAACAACATGAACGCTTCACGCTGGTTCAGCCATTTGATGCTGAACCAGAATTTGCACGGCATACATCACGCCCGGCCCGAATTGCCCTGGAATAAATTGCCCGAGGCCCTGGAGGGTGACGGCAAGGACTTCGCCGGCAATTACCTCGCCCTTGCCCTCGCACAATTCCACGGACCGAACCGGCGGCTCGAAACGACAGCGGATGATGTAGCCCCAATGGCCATTATACCCGCCACTAACGCTCCGGCTGCCCTCACATAGTGAAAAGCCCGGAGGTGCGCTCCTGGCTTTGATTGTTCGTGGGTAGCGGTTTCGCCTACTTCTTGTAGGCCGGGACCACCGCCTCGCCGTCGGCGCCGGCCTTCTTGAGCCAGTCGGCGGTGAGCTGCTCGCCGATCTTCTTGAGCCCGGCAGTTAGCTCGGCGCCCGGCTACCGGGCGTCGAGCATGGTCGAAGGCAACCACAGTGCGATCTGCGGAAATACGGCGACCAGCACCACCGCCGCACACATCAGGAAGAACAATGGCAGAGCGTAGAAACCGATGGTGAAGATGTTGCGGCCGGTCATGCCCTGCAGCACGTAAAGATTAAAGCCAACGGGCGGCGTGATCTGCGCCATCTCCACCACCAGCACGATGTAGATGCCGAACCACAGCGGGTCGATGCCGGCATGCTCGATCATCGGCATCACCACCGGGGCGGTGATCACGATCATTGAGGTGCCGTCCAGGAAGCAGCCGAGCACCATGTAAAGCCCGGTCAGCATGACGATCAGCCCGATCGGGCCGAGCCCGAGCGTGTTGACCCAGGCGGCCAGCACCAGCGGCAGGCCGGTGAAGTTCATCGCCATCGAGACGAAGGCGGCGCCGGCCAGGATGAAGCCGATCATGCAGCTGGTGCGCAGCGCGCCCAGCATGCTCTCGCGCACGGTGGCGAAGCTGAGCGAGCCGGTGGTCATCGCCAGCGCGAAGGAGCCGACCACGCCCATCACCGCCGCCTCGGTCGGCGTGGCGACGCCGGCATAGATCGAGCCGAGCACCAGCAGGATCAGCGCGATCACCGGCAGCAGCCGGCGCGAGGCCCAGAGCTTCTCGCTGAAGCTCATGTTGATGTCGTTGTCGGGGATCTGGTCCGGGTGCAGCAGCGACCAGGCCATGGTGTAGGCCATGAACAGGCCGATCATCATCACGCCGGGCACCACGCCGGCGATGAACAGCCGGCCGATCGAGGTCTGGGTGATGATGCCGTAGACGATCATCATGATCGAGGGCGGGATCAGCAGGCCGAGCGTGCCGGAGCCGGCCAGCGTGCCGATGGACATCCCCTCGGGATATTTGCGCGCCGCCAGTTCCGGGAAACTCATGCGCCCGATGGTCGCGCAGGTGACCGCCGACGAACCGGAGACCGCGGCCATCACCCCGCAGCCCAGGATGTTGACGTGCAGCAGCCGGCCCGGAAGCCAGCCGAGCCAGGGTGACAGGCCCTTGAACATGTCCTCCGACAGCCGCGTGCGGAACAGGATCTCGCCCATCCAGATGAACAGCGGCAGCGCGGTCATCGCCCAGTTCCAGCTGGCATCCCACACCGAGGTCGCCAGCAGCTGGCCCGGGTCGGTGGGGGCGAAGAAGAACACCGCGACGAAGCCGGTGATCAGCAGCGACAGCCCGATCCACACGCCGGTGGCGAGCAGGAAGAACAGCGTGCCCAGCACGGTGGTGGTCAGCACCAGTTCGTTCATCGGGCGGGCCCTTCCTGGGTCTTGGCGAAGGCGACGGCGTCCAGATCGCCCAGCGCATGCGCCTCGGCGTCGGCGAAGTCGGGGTCCTTGCCGTGCAGCACCTGGAAGAACTCGTCGATGCAGGCGATGGTGAACACGCCGATGCCGATCACCAGGGCGCTTTGCGGAATCCAGAACGGCACCGCCATCAGACCGGGGCTCACGTCGTGCACCTCGATGGAGACCAGCACCATGCTCGCGGTCTGCCACGTCCAGTAGCCGCCGGCGACCGCGGCGAGCAGGCTGCACCACAGCTCGGCGACCTTGCGCCCGCGCGTGCCGAGGTGGGAGATCAGCAGGTTCACCCGGATATGGGAGTCGGTGGTGAAGGTATAGGCCAGCCCCAGGAAGGTGGAGGCGGCCATGAAGAAGCCGGAGATCTCGGTGGCGTCGAAGGTGATGTGCACGAAGCGGCCGGCGATCTGGCCGATGATCGACAGGCCGATCAGCGCCAGGCAGATGCAGGCCAGGTAGCCGCTCGCGAGATAAAGTCGGTCGAGGATGCCGCGCATGGCCGCTGCCGCTCCGATGATGATGATGCCAGGGCGGTCGCGGGCGGGCGCGAGAGGATCCCGCGCCCGCCGGTCCGGCTACTTCGTGCCTTTGAGATACACCTCGAGGGCGGCGACCGCCTCGGGGCTGGCCGACTTCTTCCACTCCTCGGCCATCTCCGCACCGACGGTCTTCATCGCGGTGACGACGCTGGCCGGCGCCTCGACCACGGTCATGCCGTGCGAGGCCAGGATCGCTGCCTTCTCCTCATGCGCGGCCTTGCTCATGGTCCAGCTGCGCTTGGTGTAGGCCGCACCGGCGGCGATCAGCGCGTCCTGCTCGGGCTTGGGCAGGGCGTTGAAGGCGCGGGCGTTCACGAGCAGCGCGTTCTTGGAGAGGATGGCGCCGACATTGGTGAAATATTTGGTGTTGTCCCAGGCCTGGATGTCGGTGCCGGTCTGCGCCGAGGTGAACAGCGCCTCGATCAGCCCGGTGGAGAAGGCCTGCGGGATCTCGGCGAAGGGCAGGATGGTGGCCTGGAAGCCGAGCAGCGCGCCCATGCGCTGGGTCGCGGTGGAGTAGATGCGCAGCTTCTTGCCCTTGAAGTCGGCCGGCGAGTTGATCGGCCCCTTGGTGTAGAAGCCCTGGCTCGGCCAGACCTGGTAGCCGAGGATCTTGAGGCCGGCCTTGCCGTAGACCGTGTCGAAATACGGCTTCTGCGCCTCCATCAGCTTCCACGCCTCGTCGTAGTTGGACGCGAGGAAGGGCACCCCGTCGAGGATGTTCATCGGGTCTTCGTTGCCGTAGACGCCCAT
>JBBRAN010000014.1:0-66304 GCA_038206695.1 Hyphomicrobiales bacterium
ACCTCTTCCAAGGTGTGATCGGTGTTCATGCCGATGCCGAAGCGCATGCGCAGCACGCGCTCCTCGCGCGGGGTGAGCGAAGCCAGCACGCGCGTCGTCGTCTCGCGCAGGTTCGACTGGATCGCGGCGTCGATCGGCAGCACCGCGTTCTTGTCCTCGATGAAATCGCCGAGATGCGAATCCTCCTCGTCGCCGATCGGCGTTTCGAGCGAGAGCGGCTCCTTGGCGATCTTGAGGACCTTGCGCACCTTCTCGAGCGGCATGCCGAGCTTCTCGGCGAGCTCTTCCGGGGTCGGCTCGCGGCCGATCTCGTTGAGCATCTGGCGCGAGGTGCGCACAATCTTGTTAATGGTCTCGATCATGTGCACCGGGATGCGGATAGTGCGGGCCTGGTCGGCGATCGAGCGGGTGATGGCCTGGCGGATCCACCAGGTCGCGTAGGTCGAGAACTTGTAGCCGCGGCGGTACTCGAACTTGTCGACCGCCTTCATCAGGCCGATGTTGCCTTCCTGGATCAGATCGAGGAACTGCAGGCCGCGGTTGGTGTATTTCTTGGCGATCGAGATGACGAGGCGCAGGTTTGCCTCCACCATCTCCTTCTTGGCCTGGCGCGCCTCGCGCTCGCCCTTCTGCACGCCGTGCACGATCTTGCGGAACTCGCCGATCTCGACGCCGGTCTGGCCCGCGAGCTCATGCACCAGGGTGCGAATCTCCTTCACCCGGTCCTTGTCCTTAGCGATGAAGGCCTTCCAGCCCTTGGCCGACAATTTGGAGACGCGGTTGAGCCAGCGCGGGTCGAGTTCGTTGCCGATATATTGCTTGAGGAAGTCCTCGCGCGACACGCCGTAGCTCTCGGCAAGCCGCATCAGGCGGCCCTCGTTCGACACGAGCTTCTTGTTGATGTCGTAGAGCTGCTCGACCAGCGAATCGATGCGTGCCTGATTAAGCCGCAGCGACTTCACCTCGGTGATGATCTCTTCCTTGAGCTTCTTGTACTTGCGCTCCTGCGCCGGCGACAGCGAGGTCGAGCGGAGCCGGAACTGGATGTCCTGCTCCTGGAGGCGGCGCAGCCGCTTAAAGGCGTCGGCGATCTTGTCGAAGGTCTCGACGACTTTCGGCTTGAGCTCGGCCTCGATCGCCGCCATCGACAGGGAGTTCTCCATGTCGTCTTCGTCGTAATCGTCGGCGGCGGCGGTCTCGGCCGGATCCTTCGGCTCCTCGTCGCCGGTGGCTCCGCCGGGCGCGGTCGCCGGCGCGGCCTTGTAGGGCGGGGGGGAAGCCTGCGCGGGTTGCGCACCCTGCGGCACGATTTTCAGATGCGGCGCGACATAGCCGCCGGCTTGCGGCGCGCCGGGCTGACCCGGCTGCTGCGGGATCGGCAGGCCGGTCGCCGGATCGATCTGCGGCGGCTGCATGTTCTTGGCGTCGGGGCCGGCGTAGGTCGCCTCGAGATCGATGATGTCGCGCAGGAACACCTTTCCAGTGTTCAACTCGTCGCGCCAAATGATGATGGCCTGAAACGTCAGCGGCGATTCGCAAAGCCCCGCGATCATCGCCTCGCGGCCGGCCTCGATGCGCTTGGCGATCGCGATCTCGCCCTCGCGCGACAGCAGCTCGACCGAGCCCATCTCGCGCAGATACATGCGGACCGGATCGTCGGTGCGCTCGGACGGCTCTTTCTTCTCGGCGGTGGCGAGCGACTTGGTCTTGGCCTCGACCACTTCGCGGCCGGTGTCATCGTCGTCATCGTCGTCGGCGACCTCGTCGGTCGCCTTCTCCTCGCCGTCCTCGTCGGTGGCGTCCTCGTTCTCGACGACGTTGATGCCCATCTCGGACAGCATCGCCAGCGTGTCCTCGATCTGCTCGGAGGTGACCTCCTCCGACGGCATCACGGCGTTGAGTTGTTCGTAGGTGACGTAGCCGCGCTTCTTGGCGGCCTTGATCATCTTCTTGACGCCGGCATCGGACAGATCGAGCAGCGGCTGGCTGTCGGGCGCGCCTTCGGCGTCTTTGTCCGGCACCGCCTCTTTGGCCTGCGTTGCCTTGGTCTTGCTGACTGCCGCCTTCGCCATTCTGAACCTCTCTCCAACCGCCGCGCCCGGCAGGCGTCACGCGGTCTCATACCCATAACGCGGCCACCCTGTGGATGGCCGAAAGGGCAGCGCCGCAGGACTGCTTTTCCTGGGACACTACCCCGAATCGGATCGTAGCCGGGCCGCGCTTAAGTCCCGATTAACCCTGAAACCGCGCGGAAATCGACCCCTTTTACCCGCATCGGCGTCGATTCGCTCACCCGGTCACACACTGCGGGCCGGACGGCCTGAGGACGCGCCAAACCCCTCGATCAGGGCCTCGGTGCCTTCCACCGCGCCAAGCCGCGCCTTGACGTCGCGCAACCGTAAGTAGTTGGCCTCGCTCGACTCTTCGCCTAGGGCGAACTCGGCCTCTTTGAGCTCCTTAGTTAGGGAATTCCACTGCCGATGCAAGGCGACAAGCTGCTGCCAGGTGACCAGAACGTCGGCCGGGCCGGCGTCCGGCCGGGCGCCCCAGACGTCCGCCGTGGTGATGGTGCGCGCGAACCGCGCCAGCGTGTCGCCGAAGCCCTGCCGCACCAGTTCCGCGCGCAACGCCGCCGGGTCCAGTGAACCGCCCGGCTCGCCGTCATGCGCGAACAGATCGATGATCGCGCATTTGAGCTTCTCGGCGTCGGGGTAGCGGAACTCGAGCTGGCTGAGCTCCTCGAGGCGGTCGTGCAGCAGCCACGGGTGGCTGAGCACCGCCTCGAGGATCAGCGCCTCGCGGCGCGGCACGGTGGTGTGGGCGCCGCGATAGAGCGGCGACGCCGCCATCTGCTGGCTGACGACCAGATAGGGCGAGGCGCGGTTGCCGACACGCGGCGCGTCCTTGCGCGCGCGGTCCCACGGCTTGTAGTCGCGCGAGCCGCGCTCGGCGAAATTGCGCGCGCCGGACTGGCTCCCGCCATAGCCGCCGGAGTTCTGTCGCGGCGGCGGCGCGAATAGTTGCGCGATGCGCGCATTGAAATCCTGCCGGTAATATTTGCGCACGCTGTCGTCGGCCACCGTATTGGTGACCTCGTTCATGCGCGCTTCGAGCGCGGCGCGGCGCTCCGGCGTATCGTACGAATGACCTTCGGTCTCGCGCGTCCACAGCATCGCGGCGAGCGGGCGCGCCGCCGCGATCACCTCGGCGATCGCGGCGCGGCCGCCCGAGCGCGCCAGATCGTCGGGGTCCTGGCCTTCCGGCAGCATGGCGAATTTCAGCGACTTGCCTGGCTTCAACCGCGGCATCGCCAGATCGACGGCGCGGTAGGCGGCGCGCAAGCCCGCTTTGTCGCCGTCGAAGCACAGCACCGGCTCGTCCGCCATCTTCCACAGCAGCGTGAGCTGGTCTTCGGTCAGCGCGGTGCCAAGCGGCGCGACGGTCGCCGGAAATCCGCTGTTCACCATCGCGATGACGTCGACATAGCCCTCGACCACGACGAGGGTCGCGCCGTCATGGGTGGCCTGGCGCGCCGGCGAGTAGTTGTAGAGATTGCCGCCTTTGTGAAATAGCGGCGTCTCCGGCGAGTTGAGATATTTCGCCTGCGCGTCCTTCTCGAGCGCGCGGCCGCCGAACGCGATGATGCGCCCGCGTAGGTCGCCGATCGGAAACATCACGCGGTCGCGGAAGCGGTCGTAAGGCACCGGGATGTCGTCGCCCGACACCAGCAGTCCCGCCTCGATCATGTCCGGCACCGGAATGCCCTGGACGCCGAGATGCTCCTTCAGCGCGTGGCGGTCGGCCGGCGCGTAGCCGATACGGAATTTGAGCTGGGTCGCGGCGTCGAGCCCGCGGTCGGCGAGATAGCCGCGCGCCTTAGCGCCGGCCTTGGCGGCCAGCGTGTCCTGAAAGAACTTCGCCGCGATCTCGATGACGTCGTGCAGGGTCTTGCGCCGCGCGTCGCGCTGCTCGTCCTCGCGCGACACTTGCGGCAGCGGCATTCCCGCCATCTGCGCCAGCCGCTCGACCGCCTCGGGGAACGTCACGCCGTCGGTCTGCATCACGAAGTCGAAAATGCTGCCGTTCTTGCCGGACGAGAAATCGAACCACGCCATCTTCTGGTCGTTGACGAAAAACGACGGCGTTTTTTCCTTGTTGAAGGGCGACAGCCCCTTCCACTCGCGCCCGGACCGGGTCAGCTTGACGCGCTTGCCCACCACCTCGGACACAGCGAGGCGGGTGCGCAGCTCGTCGAGAAACTGGGGGGTGAAGCGCATGGGTTTTGCCGAATCGGTTGGCCCCATCATAGGGCGGCGAACCCGGTGATATCGCGGCGCGCCGCCGATCTCCCCGCAACTCGCGGGATTTGCGGCGTTTTCCTAGTTATGCACAGCGCGAGCCGCGGGCAACCGGCCTAGCGCGGCCGGCTTTGGGTCGGCATGATCGCGCCGCTTGGAATGGGAATAGACCCGATGCTCCGGACCTTTCTGGCGATTGGCGTAATCCTGGCGGCGGACGCCGCCCTTGCCCAGCAGCCGCCGCCCGCCAAACGCGAAATCGCGCCGGAATACCGGGAACTGGCGGAACGGCGCGCGCGGGAAAAACGCGAGCTTGCCGACTGCCACCGCAAGGCCGACCTCGCCAAGGTGACAGTGCGCGACCGCGCCAAATTCATCATCGACTGCCTCGAAAATCCGGCGCCCGGCCACGGCGCGAAGCCGCCGGCCGAGCGCAAGATCTAAAACTTCGGACCGTCAGCAGCGAGAATGGCGCACGCACACACCTTCGTCCTGGTCCACGGCGCCTGGCATGGCGGCTGGGGCTGGAGCCGTGTCGCCGAGCGTTTGCGTCGGCGCGGCCATGCCGTCCACACGCCGACTTTGACCGGACTGGGCGAGCGCGCCCATCTCATCCACCCCGGCGTCGATGCCTCGCTGCACATCAAAGATCTGCTCAACCTGATCGCGTACGAGGACCTGACCGACATCGTACTGGTCGGGCATTCCTATGGCGGCTGCGTGATCTCCGGCGTCGCCGAGGCGGTGCCGAACGCGATCCGCTCGCTGGTGTTTCTCGACGCCTTCATTCCGGACGACGGCGATGCCACCCTCGATCTGGTGCAGCCCGCGGTGCAGGACGTGATCCGCGCGGCATTGGCGCGCGGCGACACCACCGTGCCGGTGCGCAGCGCCGCGGCCTTCAATGTCAACGAAACCGACTGCGCCTGGGTCGACCGGCTGGCGACGCCACAGCCGATCAGAACGTTTACGGAAAAACTGAAGCTGACCGGCGCACGCGAGCGCGTCACCAGGAAAACCTATATCCGGGCCGGCGGCTATCCGAACGTCGCATTCGAGAAGGCATTCGCCCGCGCCAAAGCCGACCCGTCGTGGCGTACCTACGAGGTGGCGGGCGGCCATGACGTCATGATCGACGCGCCCGACCGCTTGACCGAGATCCTGCTCGAGGTGGCGTGACCCAAGCTCAGTGCTCGATCAGTTCGTCGGTATAGACCTTGAACTCGGCCAGAGTGGTATGGCCGAAGCCGGTCGACAGCGGGACGTCGGCGGCGTCGCGGCCGTGGCCGATCAGGATGCGGCCGATGCGCGGCACGTTGTGGCGGGCGTCGAACGTGTACCAGGTGCCCGACAGGTAAACCTCGAACCACGCGCTGTAATCCATCGGCGTGTCTTCCGGGGGCACGCCGATGTCGCCGAGATAGCCGGTGCAGTAGCGCGCCGGGATATTCATGCAGCGGCACAACGTGACGGCGAGATGCGCGAAGTCGCGGCACACGCCGCGCCGTTCCGAATGGACGTCGTGCGCGCTCTTGGTCGGCGCCGCGAACTGGTAGCCGAAGGTCAGATGATTGTGGACGTAATCGCAGATCGCCTGCACGCGCGGCCAGCCCGGCGCGGTGTCCTTGAACAATTGCCACGCCAGATTCATCAGTCGGTCGGTCTCGCAATAGCGGCTCGGCAGCAGGTACAAAATGCATTCGTCGGGCAGGTCCTGCACCGCGATCTGCTGCGCGCCCGGCACCACCGGATCGGTGCCGCCGCTATCGCGCACGATGCCGCGATAGGACAGCCGCGTGCGCCCGGCCGGCAGCAGGATGCGGCGGCATTGATTGCCGAAGCTGTCGAGGTAGGAGCGCAGCGGCGCGGCGGGATCGGCGGTGATCTGCTCCGACGTCAGCAGGTCGGCGTGGCGCGACGGGTGAACGTCGAGCAGGATGACCATCGGCGTCGGCTGCGGCGCGTCATAGGCGATGTCGAAACCGATCTTGATCTTCATGCCGTTTCATCCACTCTACGCCCCACGATAAAACATATGGCGGGCAACCGCGGCCTAAATAAAGAGCAAGCGCGGCACGCAAAAGGGCCGCCGATAGCCAATGACAAATCTTCTCGAGCCGGATGAGCCCCCCGCCGTCGCGCAATATAACGCGCAAGGCCGCTCAAGGTTCTTTCTGGTGTGCGACCACGCCAGTAACCGGATTCCGCGCAAGCTCGGCGATCTCGGCGTCAGCGCCGATGACATCAAAAGACATATCGGCTGGGATATCGGCATCGCCGGCGTTGCGCGCCGCCTGTCGCAGACGCTCGACGCCCATCTGGTGATGTCGGCCTATTCGCGGCTGGTGATCGACTGCAACCGGCCGCCGGCGACCGAGGAGTCGATCGTCACCGAGAGCGACGCGACGCCGGTGCCGGGCAATCGCAACCTCGCGAGCGCCGATGCCGAAGCGCGGCGGCGGGAGATTTTCGCGCCCTATCACGACGCCATCGCCGCCGCGCTCGACGCACGCGGGAAAGCCAAACGCGGCACGATCCTGATTTCGCTGCACAGCTTCACGCCGGTTTACGGCGGCGTCGCGCGGCCGTGGCACGCGGGGCTGCTCTACAACAAGTACAAAGGACTGGCACACCCGTTGCGCGACGCGCTGCGCGAAGGCGGCGTCTTCAACATCGGCGACATGGAGCCCTACACGGTCGACGACGAGACCGATTACACGGTGCCGGTGCACGGCGAGCGGCGCGGCCTGCCGCATGTCGCGATCGAGATCCGCCAGGACCTGATCGCGGAAGAACCCGGTCAGCGCGAATGGGCGGAGCGGCTGGCGGACTTGCTGCCGAAGGCGGCGACGAAGGTCGCCTAATCTCCGTTCGCTTCGGTCGTTAATTCTGGATTCCCGCTTGCGCGGGAATGAGCGGGTGCAGGCTAACCCGCGAGCTTCGCCTTCACCGCGGCGCTCGCCTTGCTCATGTCCATCTGGCCGGCAAATTTGGCGCGCAGCGCGCCGATCACCTTGCCCATGTCCTTCATGCCGGCGGCGCCGGTGTCCTTGATCGCGGCGTCGATCGCCGCTGCCATTTCGGCGTCCGACATCTGCTTCGGCAGGTAGGCCGCGATGATCGCGATCTCTTCTTCCTCCTGCTTCACCAGATCGGCGCGGTTGCCCTTCTTGTAGAGCTCGACGGATTCCTGGCGCTGCTTGATCATCTTCTGCAACAGCGGCAGCGCCTCGGCATCGCCTAGCGCCGGCTTGCCGCCGCCGCGCGCCTCGATATCGGCGTTTTTCAGCGCCGAATTGACCATGCGCAAAGTCGAAACCTTGCGCTCCTCCTTGGCCTTCATCGCGTCTTTCAGGGCGTTATTGATGTCGTCGCGGATCACGGAAGGCCTCGTTTTCGCTGGTGAATCGGGCAAGGCAGGCGGATGTGTAACACGAGCCGGCGGCCCTTGCTTCGACACATATAATACGCAAATAAGAGCCCATGACCCAGCAGAACCCGGCATCAGGCGGATGGTCCGATCCCAAGACCACCGCGCTTTTGGTGCTGGCCGACGGAACCGTGCTGGAGGGCCAGGGGCTCGGCGCGACCGGCAAGGCGGTGGCGGAGGTCTGCTTCAACACCGCGATGACCGGCTATGAGGAAATCCTCACCGACCCGTCCTACGCCGGGCAGATCATCACCTTCACCTTCCCCCATATCGGCAATGTCGGCACCAACCGCGAGGACATCGAGAGCGTCAATCTCGCGGCGCGGCCGGGCGCCTGCGGCGTCATCATGCATGCCACGATCACGCAGCCCTCGAACTACCGCGCCGCCGAGCATCTCGACGCCTGGCTCAAGGCGCGCGACGTCATCGGCCTTTCCGGCATCGACACCCGCGCGCTGACCGGATTGATCCGCGAGAAAGGCATGCCGAATGCCGTGATCGCGCACGAGCCATCCGGCCAATTCGACATCGAGGCGCTGAAGAAACAGGCGCGCGAATGGCCGGGACTGGTCGGCATGGACCTGGTGCCCAAGGTGACCAGCGCGCAGCGTTTCAACTGGGACGAGACGCCGTGGGAATGGGGCAAGGGCTATGGCCGGCAGGACAGGCCAGAATTCCATGTCGTCGCGATCGACTACGGCATCAAGCGCAACATCCTGCGGCTGCTGGCCGGCTCCGGCTGTAAGGTGACGGTGGTGCCGGCCAAGACCTCGGCCGACGAAATCGCCGCGCTCAAGCCGGACGGCGTGTTCCTGTCGAACGGCCCCGGCGATCCGGCGGCCACCGGCCAATACGCGGTGCCGGTCATCAAGAAGGTGATCGACAGCGGCGTGCCGACATTCGGAATTTGCCTTGGCCACCAGATGCTCGGCATCGCGGTCGGCGGCAAGACCGAGAAGATGCATCAGGGCCATCACGGCGCCAATCATCCGGTCAAGGACATCACGACCGGCAAAGTCGAGATCACCTCGATGAATCACGGCTTCGCGCTCGACAAGAATTCGCTGCCGAAGAATGTCGAGCAGACGCATTTCTCGCTGTTCGACGGCTCGAACTGCGGCATCGCACTCAAGGACCGCCCGGTGTTCTCGGTGCAGTACCATCCCGAAGCCTCGCCCGGCCCGCGCGACAGCCATTATCTGTTTCGCCGCTTCGTCGACATGATGCGGCAGGCGAAAGACGTCGCCAAAAATCCAAGCTCGCGCAAGATCGCCTGAGCCGCGCCAAACACTTTCATGGCGCCGCGTGACCCGCTCACCTTCCGCTTCGCCGATGACGGCACGATCCCGAACAATCCGGCGCTGCCGATGCTGCTTTATCCCAGAGGCATTGATCTCGCCGGCGCCGACGATGCCGCCGCGCAAATCGAGACCGTGTTCGCGGCGAACGGCTGGGGCCGCAACGGCTGGCGCGATGGCATATTCCCCTACGTGCATTATCATTCGATGATCCACGAAGTGCTCGGCATCGCGCGCGGCCGCGCCAAGGTCCGGTTCGGCGGCGATGGCGGCGAGACCGTCGAGGTCAAGCCGGGCGACGTCGCGCTGCTACCGGCCGGCACCGGCCACCAGCGGCTCGAAGCCAGCGCCGATCTCCTGGTGATCGGCAGCTATCCGCCCGGCGGCGCCTATAATCTCTGCCGCGGCAGCGCGGCCGAACGCGACAAGGCGATTGCCACCATCCCGCTGGTGCCGCTGCCGGCGAGCGATCCGGTGTTCGGCGCCCACGGCCCGCTGACGCGGCTGTGGAGGCCGGCGTGATGTCGCAACACGCAGCCGGGCGTTGGCAGAACGACGACCGCGCGATCGTCATCCTGCTCGGCGCATTCGTGGTGGCGTGGACCGTGTTTCACACCGTGGTTTTTGCGCCGATCGGCCTGCATCCCGACCTCACCGAAGTCTACAGCTGGGGCCGCCATCCGGCGCTCGGCTATTTCAAGCATCCGCCGCTGAGCGGCTGGATCTGCGGCCTGTGGTTTTCGGTTTTTCCGTCAGCCGACTGGGCGTTCTACCTGCTGGCGATGGTGAATGCCGCGGCCGGGTTGTGGTTCATCGACCTGATGGCGCAGCGCTATGTTTCGGCCGGCAAGCGGCCGATAGTCATCCTGCTGTTGTTGATGACGCCGTTCTTCCAGTTCTTCGGGCTGAAATTCAACGCCAACGCCGTGCTGCTCTCGACCTGGCCGCTCACCGTCTACTGTTTCCTGCGCGCGTTCGAGAGCCGCGCGCTGGTCTGGTCGGCCGCCGCCGGCGCCGCGGCGGCGCTCGCCATGCTGGGCAAATATTATTCGATCTTCCTGATCGCCGGCATCGTGATCGCGGCCCTCAGCCATCCGAAAGCCGCGCGCTACCTCAAGTCACCGTCGCCGTGGATCTCGGCCGCTGTCGGACTGCTTCTGGTCGCGCCGCATGTCGAATGGCTGCTGCGCACCGGCTGGCTGCCCTTGACCTATGCCTATGCCGCGCATCCCAAAGCCGCATTCATTCCGGTCGCCATCAGCGTCGCGGGTTATCTGGCCGGCGCCGTGGCCTATGTCGCGCTGCCTGTCGCGGCCTATTGGGTGATCGTGCGACCGACCTGGCCGAAGTTGGTTGAGACGCTGTGGCCGCGCGATGCCGACCGCCGGATGCTCGTGACCATGCTCGGCGCATTCGTGCTGCTGCCGGCGGTTGCGGCGCCTTTCCTCGGGCTCGAGCTGACCTCGCTGTGGACCATGCAGAGCTGGTTTCTGCTGCCGGTCGTGCTGCTGGCGCCGCTGGACGCCACGCTGACGCGCCGCGCCGCGCTGGGCACGGCGGGCGCCGTGGCGGTCTTCACCATCCTCGTTGTCGTGGTGGCGGCGCCGGTTTTGAGCTGGCTCAATTTCAGCCGCGCCGACAAAGACGACCGCGGTTACGCCAAGTCGCTCGGCGAAAACGTCACCCGACTCTGGCACAGCGAGATCGGCCGCCGCCTTGCCGTGGTGATCGGCGACAACAGCCTGGCCGGCTCGGTCGAGTTCTACAGCGCCGACCATCCCGACTCGGTGCCGTTTTTCGACCCGAAACTCGCGCCGTGGGTGACGCCGCAGCGGATGGAAAGCGAAGGCTGGGCGGCGGTCTGCAACGCCGCCGACGCCGGCTGCCTGACGCAGGCGCAAAACCTCGCGGCCTTCAATTCGCGCGCGGTTCGCCGCACCATCGAGATCACGCCAAAATACCTCGGTTACAGCGCCAAGCCGGGCCGCTTCATTGTCACCATCGTGCCGCCGCGCGCGCTCGCCAGCCTGACCGCCGCGTCACCGGGCCGACCATGAGCAACTGGGTCAGCTTCTACGACTTCAAGCACTCCGTCATTTACGTCAACGAGCGCCATCGCGACGTGCATTACCGCGCGATCGCGCAGGACATCGCCGCCTACGTGCCCTCGCCTACCGCGCGCGTGCTCGACTATGGCTGCGGCGAAGCAACCTCGGCGGACGTCGTCGCCAACGCCTGCGGCCATCTGACGCTCGCGGAAGCCGCGCCGAACGTCCGCGCCGCGCTGGTGTCGCGCTACGCCGGCGATGCAAAAATATCCGTCGCCACGCCCGACGACCTCAAGGCGATGCCGGCCGCTTCGTTCGACCTGATCGTGATGCATTCGGTCGCGCAATACCTGACGACGCGCCAGCTCGACGAGGTGCTGGCGCTGTTTCGCAGGCTGCTGGCGCCGGACGGCCTGCTGATCGTCGGCGATATCGTGCCGCCGCATTTCGCGGCGCCGGCCGCCGCGTTGGCGTTGCTGCGGTTCGGCACGCGCAACGGGTTTTTTGGCGCGGCGCTGCTGGGGCTGATCCGTATCTTCTTCTCCGACTACATGCGGCTGCGCAAAAGCGTCGGGCTGTCGCATTACGAGGAAGCGGACATGCTGGCGAAGCTTCGGGCGGCGGGCTTTCTCGCCGGCCGCGCCGAGATCAATATCGGCCACAATCAGCGGCGCATGACCTTCATCGCGCGGCCGGCGTAACCCCCGGTTAACCAGCGGCCGCGAAACGAAGCGCGGGTAACCCGCCGTCAGGCTCGCGGCGCTATACCCGGCGTCGGCCCGGTGGCGGAGTGTTTACGCAGAGGACCCTGCAAGGTCTTCCAGCCTGGTTCAATTCCAGGCCGGGCCTCCACCTTCCTTCTTTTGCAGCTTCGCCCGGCACCGTTGTGTGCAGGAAGGCCGTCCGGCCGTAGCTTTTGCGCGCCGGCCAACCCATATCCGCATAGCCCACAGGATCGCTTCCCTTGGGTGCCGATTCTGGTCTAAGGACCGCCTCGCGCGGGGTTCGTTCCCGCCGGGGCCGAGGACGCGCGGTAGCGCGCCCTTTTTTTGTGTGCAGACAGCCCGGGTTTCATGCCGAAACGAACCGACATCAAATCGATCATGATCATCGGCGCCGGCCCGATCGTCATCGGCCAGGCCTGCGAATTCGACTATTCCGGCACCCAGGCCTGTAAGGCGCTCAAGGAAGAAGGCTACCGGGTGGTGCTGGTGAATTCGAACCCGGCGACCATCATGACCGACCCGGATCTCGCCGACGCCACCTATATCGAGCCGATCACTCCCGAGATCGTCGCCAAGATCATAGAGAAGGAGCGGCCCGACGCGCTGCTCCCGACGATGGGCGGCCAGACCGCGCTCAATTGCGCGTTGTCGCTCAAGAAGATGGGCACGCTCGACAAGTTCAACGTCAAGATGATCGGCGCCACCGCCGAGGCGATCGACAAGGCGGAAGACCGCGAGCTGTTCCGCGAGGCCATGGTCAAGATCGGCCTCGAGACGCCGCGCTCGCACCACGTCAAGACGCTCGGCGACGCGCTCAAGGCGCTCGACGACATCGGGCTGCCCGCAATCATCCGGCCGTCCTTTACGCTCGGCGGCACCGGCGGCGGCATCGCCTACAACAAGGTGGAGTTCATCGACATCGTCGAAGGCGGCATCGACGCCTCGCCGACCAGCGAAGTGCTGATCGAGGAGTCGGTGCTGGGCTGGAAAGAATTCGAGATGGAGGTGGTGCGCGACAAGAAGGACAATTGCATCATCATCTGCTCGATCGAGAACATCGATCCGATGGGCGTGCACACCGGCGACAGCATCACGATCGCGCCGGCGCTGACTTTGACCGACAAAGAATATCAGATCATGCGCGATGCCTCGATCGCGGTGCTGCGCGAGATCGGCATCGAGACCGGCGGCTCGAACGTGCAGTTCGCCGTCAACCCCGAGGACGGACGGCTGGTCGTGATCGAGATGAATCCGCGGGTGTCGCGCTCGTCGGCGCTGGCCTCGAAGGCGACCGGATTTCCGATCGCCAAGGTCGCGGCCAAACTCGCGATCGGCTACACGCTCGACGAAATCGCCAACGACATCACCGGCGGCGCGACCCCGGCGTCGTTCGAGCCGACCATCGATTACGTCGTCACCAAGATTCCCCGCTTCGCCTTCGAGAAATTCCAGGGCGCCTCGCAGGTGCTCACCACCTCGATGAAGTCGGTCGGCGAGGCGATGGCGATCGGCCGCACCTTCCAGGAAAGCCTGCAAAAGGCGCTGCGTTCGCTGGAAACCGGGCTCACCGGCCTCGACGAGATTGAGATCGAGGGTTTCGACGTCACCAAGGGCATCGAGGACACCGACAACAAGAACGCGATCCGGACCGCGCTCGGCGTCCCGACCCCGGACCGGCTGCTGAAGCTGGCGCAGGCGATCCGGCTCGGCGCCGACGACGACCTGCTCTACAACGCCTGCCGGATCGACCGTTGGTTCCTCGCCCAGATTCGCGGCATCGTCGAAACCGAGGCAACGATCGCCGCGCGCGGCCTGCCGGCCACGGCGGGCGCGTTTCGCCAGCTCAAGGCGCTCGGTTTCTCCGACGCCAGGCTCGGCACGCTGACCGGCCAGGCCGTCAACGAGGTGGCGAAAAAACGCCGCGCGCTCGACGTGCGGCCGGTGTTCAAGCGCATCGACACCTGCGCCGCCGAATTCGCCTCGCCGACCGCCTACATGTATTCGACCTACGAGACACCGTTCGCCGGCAAGCTGGCGGATGAAGCGCGGCCGTCCGACAAGAAGAAGGTCGTGATCCTGGGCGGCGGGCCGAACCGGATCGGCCAGGGCATCGAGTTCGACTATTGCTGCTGCCATGCCTGCTTCGCGCTGAAGGAAGCCGGCTACGAAACCATCATGATCAACTGCAATCCGGAGACGGTGTCGACCGACTACGATACGTCCGACCGGCTGTATTTCGAGCCGCTGACGCCGGAAGACGTCACCGAGATTCTGCACACCGAGCAGAAGAACGGCACGCTGCATGGCGTGATCGTGCAGTTCGGCGGCCAGACGCCGCTCAAGCTGGCCGAGCATCTCGAGAACGAGAAGATTCCGATCCTCGGCACCTCACCTGATGCGATAGACCTCGCCGAAGACCGCGACCGCTTCAAGACGCTGCTCGACAAGCTCAAGCTGCGCCAGCCGCAGAACGGCATCGCCACCTCGACCGGGGCGGCGCGCGCGATCGCCGAGCAGATCGGCTATCCGGTGGTGATCCGGCCGTCTTACGTGCTGGGCGGGCGCGCGATGGAAATCGTGCGCGACAGCGCGCAGCTCGACCGTTACCTCGCGCGGCTCGCCGGCACGCTCGGCCGGCCCTCGGAGCTGACGGTCTCGAAAAAGAGCCCGCTGCTGATCGACCGCTATCTGTCGGACGCAATCGAGGTCGACGTCGATTGCCTCGCCGACGGCAAGGACACCTATATCGCGGGCATCATGGAGCACATCGAGGAGGCCGGCATTCATTCCGGCGACTCGGCCTGCTCGCTGCCGCCCTTCTCGCTCGACAAGGACGTGATCGCGGAGCTCGAGCGCCAGACGCGCGGCCTCGCGCTGGCGCTCAACGTCGGCGGCCTGATGAACGTGCAATACGCCATCAAGGACGGCGACATTTACGTGCTCGAAGTCAATCCGCGCGCCTCGCGCACCGTGCCGTTCGTCGCCAAGGTGATCGGCATTCCGGTCGCCAAGATCGCGGCACGAGTGATGGCCGGCGAAAGCCTGGCGTCGTTCAAGCTGAAGCCGCCGAGTTATACGCACAAGGCGGTGAAGGAAGCGGTGTTCCCGTTCGCCCGGTTCCCCGGCGTCGACACCGTGCTGGGGCCGGAGATGAAATCGACCGGCGAAGTGATGGGGCTCGATCGCGAGCACCACATCGCGTTCGTCAAAAGCCAGCTCGGCGGCGGCGCGCGGCTGCCGAAAACCGGCACGGTGTTCGTGTCGGTGAAGGACGCCGACAAGCCGCGCGTGCTGGAAGCGGTGAAGCTGCTCAACGGCCTGGGCTTCAAGGTGATCGCGACGTCGGGCAACCAGCGCTACCTGACCGAACACGGGGTCGACGCCATCCGCGTCAACAAGGCCACCGAAGGGCGGCCCTCGATCGTCGACGCCATCAAAAACGGCGATGTTCAGCTTGTTTTCAATACGACCGAAGGTGCGACCGCGCTCAACGACAGCCGGTCGCTACGCCAAGCCGCCCTCTTGCATAAAGTGCCCTATTACACCACTCTTTCGGGTGCCGTTGCTGCGGCGCAAGGGATCAAAGCCTATCTCGGGGGCGACCTCGAGGTGCATGCGCTGCAGAGTTACTTCGACGGACGGTCGAATTAGGCGCAGGCTGGCGCGATCGCGGCGGAACCAAAGCCGTGATTGAGCTTTGTTTGGCCTTTGGGACTCCGGTTGGCGCGGCGCGCTGCCGGAGTCGAATTACGAATCGCTTGAGATGCTTGGCGGGCCGCTTGCCGCGCCGCCAGCAGGAGATAGAGACGATGGACAAGATTCCGATGACCGCCGCTGGCCATACCGCGCTCGAGGCCGAGCTCAAGCATTGCCAGTCCGTGGAGCGGCCGCGCATCATCCAGCAGATCACCGACGCACGCACGCACGGCGACCTTTCGGAGAATGCCGAGTATCACGCCGCCAAGGAGCAGCAGTCGCTCAACGAGGGTCGCATCGCGGAACTCGAGGACAAGTTGGCGCGCGCCGACGTCATCGACGTCTCCAAGCTGTCCGGCGACACCATCACGTTCGGCGCCACCGTCACTCTGGTCGACGAGGATACCGACGAGAAGAAGGTCTGGCAGATCGTCGGCGAGCCGGAAGCCGACGCCAAGAAGGGCCGCATCTCGATCACCTCGCCGCTCGCCAAGGCGCTGATCGGCAAGACCAAGGGCGTCTCGATCGAAGTCGTGACGCCGGGCGGCGCCAAGGCCTACGAGGTCAAGAAGATCGAGTGGAAGTAATCACTCCGGCTCGATCCTGGCATCGGCCGCGATCTTCTTCCATTTGACCGTTTCGACTTCCTGGAATTTCGCCAGCTCTGCCGGCGTGCTCGCCGCCGGCTCGATGCCGGCCGCCAGCAGCCTGTCGACAACCTCCTTGTTGCCGAGCGCTTCGCGGAAAGCGGCGTTGAGCCTGTCGACGATCGGCTTCGGCGTCTTCGCCGGCGCATAGGCGGCAAACCACGCGGTCAACTCGTAACCCTTGAGCCCGGCTTCATCGATCGTCGGCAGGTCGCCCGCGAGCGGCGAGCGCTTGCTGGCCGACACGGCGAACGCCTTGAGCTTGCCGGCCCGCGCCGGCGGCAGCGATGTCGAGATGTCGCCAAAGAACAGCGAAATCTGCCCGCCGAGCAGATCGGTGACGGCCTGCGGATTGCTCTTGTAGGGCACGTACAACATGTCGATGCCCGCCATCGTCTTGAGCAACTCGCCCGCGAGCCGCGACGATGTCGAGCCGGCGCCGAAGGTGAGCTTGCCGGGATTGGCTTTGCCGTAGGCGATCAATTCACTGACATTGTTGGCGGGGACCGATGGGTGCGCCACCAGCGCGAGCGTGATGGTGCCGAGCTGGGTGATCGGCTCGAAATCGGTCACGGCGTTATAGGGTACGGTTTTGACCAGCGCCTGGTTCGACGCGTGCGTGGTGTTCGATGTCACCATCACGGTGTAGCCGTCGGGCGCGGCGCGCACGACGTTGAGCGCGGCGGGGATGCCATTACCGCCCGCGATGTTTTCGATCACGATGGTGGTGTTCATAGTGGCGCTCATCCGATTGGCGAGCAGGCGGGCCAGCGTGTCGGTTGCGCTGCCGGCGGTGAACGGCACGACGAACCGGATGTTTCTGGTCGGATAGGCGTCCTGCGCGGTTGCCAGCGTCACGGTGGCGAAAACCGCCGCCGCCGCAAGAATTATCCTTCTCATCTTGTTTTCCCTCCCGACTCAATTTCGATCTGAATTTCAAGCAGCAGGAACGACAACGACTTGCCGTGACCGTCAAGGCCGAGGCTGGAATTGACGCCGCCTTCGAGCACGTCGTCGAGCACGAAATTGAACGCGGCGAGCCTGGGCAGGTCGTAGCGCACCACCTTGCTCGGGCGGCGCGCGGAAAACGCCTGCGCCACCCGCTCGACCGTCACTTGCGCAGCGACCGCGGCGTAATCCGCCGGTGACCGGCAGACCAGCGCAATGTTGAGCCGGTTGCCCTTGTCGCCGGAACGCGCATTGGCGATGTCGTGGAGGAAAACGGTCCGCATCATGCGCCGCCTCCCAGCATGGTCACCCGCGGTTTCGCGTATTTGCGCTCGATCAAGCAAGACGTGCTGATGAGCCGTGGCGTAATCCGTCGACGCACCCCCGCCCCACCCGCGGGTCCGGCGCAATACAGCGCCTCGACTTCATCGAGCAGGGTCTCGACCTCATCGGCGGTATCGGCCTCCGCCGCGCATCGCAGCCGGATGTCGACAGCGGCGCTTTGCGCATTGCGGGGCACGGCACCGGTCGTGCCGAGAACGCTGACGGCGCCGATCATGTCGGTGCGGAATACGAGGCCCGGCACACGTTTTCGCATGCGCGCCGCCACCACTTCCGCCGCCAATTGCGCGCGGCGCGCGGCATTGGGTCCGGCATAGGAAATCTCAGCCTCGCCGAGCACGCCGCCATCGACACACACCGTGGCCTTGAACGTCGCAGGCGCCGGCTTGCCACGCGCGCCGGTAACACGCACGCGGTCGCGGCCGATATCCTCGACCGTGACGCCGGTGAGGTCGAGCACGACATCGGGCACCAGGTAAGACGCCGGGTCGTGAATCTCGTACAGCAGTTGCTCGATCACGGTCTGCCGATCGACGCGTCCGCCCGTGTTACGCGGCTTCGTGACGACGACCTCGCCCTCGCTCGACACCTCGGCGATCGGGTAGCCGACATCGGCCAGCCCCGGCACGTCCTTGAAGCCGGGATCGGCGAAATAACCGCCGGTGACCTGCGCGCCGCATTCGAGCAGATGGCCGGCCATCGTGCCGGCGGCAAGCCGATCCCATTCCCCGGCGCGCCATTTGAAGGCATGCATCAAGGGCCCCAGCGCCAGCGCGGAATCCACCACGCGTCCGCTGACCACGATATCGGCACCCTGATCGAGCGCCTGCGCGATCGGCGCCGCGCCAAGATAAAGATTCGCGGAGACGATGTTCTTCCCACGCTGGAGGACCGTGCCGTCGGTTTCACGCGCCGCCAGTTCCGAGACCGACAGCACGCCATCGATGTCATCGCCCTCGACCACAGCGACCCGCGGCGCGGCGATGCCGAGCTCGTGCGCCAGAGCGACGATGCGCTCGCCTGCCGCAGTCGGATTGGCGGCGCCAAAATTCCCGACGATTTTGATATTCGCCTCGCGGCAGCGCCCCAGGATCGGCGTTAAGAGACGATCGAGCGCGCGGTTATAGCCGCGCGTCGGATCGGCGCGGCGTTCGAGTTGCGCCAGCGCCAGAGTGCGCTCGGCCAGCATCTCGAACATGATGAAGCGCGGTCCGTCGCATGTCGCCAGCGTCTCGACCAAAGGTCCCGCGGCATCGGTGCGGTCGCCGGCGAAGCCCGCCGCGCCTCCTATGAAGACCGTGCCCGCCATCTGCTACTCCCCAAGCCCGGCTGCCGCGTTCAGGACGCGACGGCCGTTCGTGCGCCATAGGCCACGACCGCGAAGACAACTCCGCCATGGGTAAACCCGGCGACCTCCTGCATGCCCATCTTCTTGTGAGCCAGCAGCGAGGCTGCGTTGTCGCGCCGGATGAACGCAATACCCTCGCGTCCCGGCAGTCTGGCCTTGAGCGCCGCAAACATTGCGGCGGCCAAGCCGCGGCCGCGCTCGCTTTCCGCGACGCAAACCGGACCGTAATTATACGCGTCGGGCGTGCCCGGATAGGCTTTGAGCATTTCCTGCACCAGCGGAACGTGCGCCTGTGCGGCAAAACTGGAAAACACCAGATAGCCGACGACCCGTCCGCATTTTCGCGCGACAATCACTTGTGCTTCGGCGATTGCGATTTCAAACCAACCCGCTGAAAACGGAACGGACAGCGAGCCGCCAGTTTTTTCCAGGTTGCGCTCCTGCAGCGCCAAAATGCCATCGATGTCATCGAGGGTGGCGAGAGCGATCTCGCTATCCGCGACCGTCATTCGCCTTCCATCGGCACCATCGCCGCGTCCTTCGAGTTGCGCAATGTTAGCGAGGTCTTTACGTTGCGCACGTTCGGCGCGGCGGTGAGCTTCTCGACGAAAGCCTGAAAGGTCTTGAGGTCCGGCGCGACGCATTTAAGCACGAAGTCGATCTCGCCCGACAGCATCCAGCATTCGCGCACCAGCGGCTGCGCGCGCACGAATTTTTCGAACGCCGCGAGGTCGGCTTCGGCCTGGCTCGAAAGATGGACAAAGGCGAACACCACGACCTCGTAGCCGAGCTTCTTCTCGTCGAGCAGCGCGCGGTAGCTCTTGATGTAACCGGCTTCCTCGAGCGCGCGCACGCGGCGCAGGCAGGGCGGCGCCGAGATGCCGACGCGACGCGCCATCTCGACATTGGTGATGCGGCCATCGGCCTGCAGCTCTTTGAGGATCTTGCGGTCGATGGCGTCGAGGCGGGTTGGCACGCGGACTCCGGGTACGGAAGTGAGGTTCAGGCATACCGCGAAACAAAGTTTCGCGAAAGATTATTGCGCGAAGGCCGCGGCAAATACGAGGGTTGTGAGTCCGCAGGCTTGCGTATCTTGCATAGCTTCGGGCGCTCCTTATGTTACGCCCCGCACCAGCCGGAACGTCCAAGGCGTTGGCTGCGATGCCGCCGGGGCGAGAATTGGCCAATACCACGCACGCGAAAGTCGTCATCATCGGGTCCGGCCCGGCCGGCTACACCGCCGCGATCTATGCCGCGCGCGCCATGCTGGAGCCGATCCTGATCCAGGGCATCCAGCCCGGCGGCCAGCTCACCATCACCACCGACGTCGAGAATTATCCCGGCTTTGCCGACGTGATCCAGGGCCCCTGGCTGATGGAGCAGATGCAGGCGCAGGCCGAGCATGTCGGCACCCGCATCGTCTACGACCACGTCAACAAGGCCGACCTGTCGCAACGCCCGTTCCGGCTCGAATGCGACAGCGGCGACGTGTTCATGACCGAGGCTCTGATCATCGCGACCGGCGCCCAGGCGCGCTGGCTCGACCTCCCGTCCGAGCAGAAATTCAAAGGCTACGGCGTGTCGGCTTGCGCGACCTGCGACGGCTTCTTCTACAAGAACAAGGAAGTCGTGGTGATCGGCGGCGGCAACACCGCGGTCGAGGAGGCGTTGTTCCTCACCAACTTCGCGTCCAAGGTGACGGTGGTGCACCGCCGCGACGAATTCCGGGCCGAACGCATCCTGCAGGATCGGCTGTTCAAGCATCCGAAGATCGAAGTGATCTGGGACAGCGTGCTGGAGGACGTGATCGGCGCGGAAAACCCGCTCAAGGTCAACAAGGTCAAGCTCAAGAACATCAAGACCGGCGTGGTGACCGAGCGCGCGGTCGACGGCGTGTTCATCGCGATCGGCCATTCGCCGTCGTCAGAATTGTTCGTCGGCCAGCTCAAGATGAAGCCGTCGGGCTACATCGTCACCAACGGCTACTCGACCGCGACCTCGGTGCCCGGCGTGTTCGCCGCCGGCGACGTCACCGACGACATCTTCCGCCAGGCGGTGACCGCCGCCGGGCAAGGCTGCATGGCCGCGCTCGAAGCACAAAAATTCCTGCACGCTCACGAGAACCAGCGCGCGGCTGCGGAATAGTCCGATGGCAACCGGGGGCGGCACGTCGATGGACTGGGACAAACTGAAGGTGTTTCACGCCGCCGCTGAGGCCGGCTCGTTCACCCATGCCGGCGAACGTCTCGGCCTGTCGCAATCGGCGGTGTCGCGCCAGGTTTCGGCGCTCGAGGGCGAACTTTCAGTTTCGCTGTTTCATCGCCACGCGCGCGGCCTGATCCTCACCGAGCAGGGCGAGTTGCTCTACCGCACCGCGCACGAAGTTTTCATGAAGCTCGAGGCGGCACGCACCAAGCTGACCGACAGCCGCGAGCGGCCAAATGGCGAGCTCAAGGTCTCGACCACCGCCGGCATCGGCGTGCACTGGCTGACGCCGCGGCTTGGCGAATTCCTCGACCTTTACCCAGACATCCAGATCACGATGATCACCACCGACGAGGAGCTCGACCTCGCGATGCGCGAGGCCGACGTCGCGATCCGCCTGCGCCAGCCGACCCAACCCGATCTCATCCAACGCAAGCTGTTTTCGGTGCATTTCCACGCCTACGCGTCGCCGGACTATCTCAAGCGGTTCGGCACGCCGCGCGCGCATGAGGATCTCGACGGCCACCGCATCCTGCTGCTCGGCGGCGCGGTGCCGGCCTATTTCCAGAACCGGCGATGGCTGCTCGAAGCCGGCCGCAACGGCAAAGGCCCGCGCCTCGCCAATCTCGCGATCAACAACGTGCTCGGTCTGCTGCGCGCCTGCCAGCGCGGCCTCGGCGTGGCGATGCTGCCGGACTACCTCGTCGAGGAAAACGGCGGGCTCGTCCAACTGTTCGGGCAAGAGGACACGCTCGCGCTCGATGCTTATTTTGTTTACCCGGAAGAGCTGAAATCGGTCGCCCGCATCCAGGTCTTCCGCGACTTCCTCGTCGCCAATGCGCAGCGCTGGAAATTCTAGCTCCGCTTTTTGGGCATGGCTGACATGCGAGGCGCCGCGTTGTTCGCCGCCGGATGCCGTCTCATAGTTCGAATTACTGCGGACCGATTGCATCCTCCCAGACTCAAAACGGCACGCAGCATGTTCCCCTCTGTAGCCGGCCCCGCGCCGGTTACACTGAAACCGGGCTCCCTCGCGGAGCCCGGTTTTTCTTTGGATGAAAGCCCAAGTCGGAAGAAAACTGGAAGGAAGTGGGAAGGAAATGGCATCTCGGGCCGAAATCGCGGGGATTGATAGCAGCGCCCCCCGGCGGCTAGAGTCGCCTCAGCTAACAATTTGCCGCGTCAGCAAAGCGCCGTCCGGGAGGACTTCCATGGCTTACATCAGCGAGCAGAACCTCACCGAAGTCGTGCTCAAACGCTGGCAGGACATTCCCGATCCCCGGCTCAAGCAAGTCATGCAGTCGATGATCAAGCATCTGCACGCCTTCGTGCGCGACGTCGAGCCGACCGGTGACGAATGGTTAAAGGCGATCGACTGGATCACGCGCACCGGCAAGATGTCCGACAACAAACGGCAGGAGGTCATCCTGTTTTCTGACGTGGTGGGCGTCAGCATGCTGGTCGACTCGATCAACAATCGTCTCGATACCGGCGCGACGCCGACCACCGTCGAAGGACCCTTTCACGTCGCCGATGCTCCGGAAGTCGCCAACGGCGGCAACATGGCGAAGGGCGCCCCGGGCATCCCGACATTCGTCACCGGGAAGGTGCGCAGCCTCGACGGCGCGCCGGTCGCGGGCGCGATGCTCGATCTGTGGCAGACCGACGGCGAAGGGCTTTATGAATCGCAGCGCGGCAGCGAAGAACCCTGGATGCGCGGTGTCTTCCGCTCCCAGGTCGACGGCTCATACTCGGTGCGGACGGTGGCGCCGATTGCCTACACGATCCCGATGGATGGCACGGTCGGCGAACTGATGGAAAAGACTAGGATCAGTCATATGCGGCCGGCGCATATTCACTTCGCCGTGTCGGCCCCTGGATACCACAAGGTCACGACCCATCTATTCCAGAAGGGCGACAGCTTCATCGAAACCGACGTCGTCTATGGCGTCAAAGAGCCGCTGATTGTGGATTTCACGAAGAAGTCAGGGGACAAGGCACCGAACGGCGAGACGCTGAACGAGCCGTTTTACGTGGTGCATTACGATTTTGTCCTGCAAAAGCAGGCAAAAGCGCAGGCAGCGTGAGCGGAACCCGCCGATTGCAAACTGGCAACAGTCCGCGCTCATCCGTTTGCAGATGCTTGGGTATAGGAAAATTTCAAGGAACGGCGCGCTAAACTGTGCAATGAACACCGGGCTTTCAGCCCACACGCCGTCGCTCCGGGAGACAAGATAGTGCGCACTATTCGTTTCGATCGTCTGTTGGCCGGCACTGCGCTCGGTCTGGCGCTGGCCCTTTCGGGTCCTGCTTCCGCGCAGGACGTTGCTTCCGGCGTGCCAATGCCGGAGACGGCCAATGTGCCGCCGCCGGGCATCGAGGACCTCGGCCCGACGCCCGCGACAACGGCGCCTGCGCCGGCTGCCACCGCAGCTCCTGCCGCCACGGTCGCTCCGGCCGCCGCCGTCGAGGCGCCGGCTGTCGCTGCAACCGAAGCCACGCTCAACGACAAAGTTCGGGACGCGATCGGCAAGCCCGACCGCAGCGGCTTGCGCAGGAACGAGCGCACGGCGCTCGAGGGTTTCTATAAAGAGCGCAACTACGCGCCATTTTGGGTGAGCGACGCTGCGGCAAACGACAAAGCCAAAGCCGCCGCCGCCTATTTGGCGAAGGTCGACCGCGACGGCCTCGACCCATCCGAATATCCGACGCTCGAATTCAAGGCTGGCGACATCGATGCGCTTGCCGACGCGGAAGTGAAGATGACGGCCGCCGTACTCACTTATGCCCGCCACGCACTCAATGGCCGCGTGGCCTGGAGCCGCGTCTCGGCTGACATCTTCTATGCGGCCTCGCCGACCGAAATGCCGGAAGTCCTCGCGAAGCTCGGCGCCGCAACCGATGTCGCGGCGACGCTCGACGGTTTTCAGCCGCAGGCGACGCAATACAAGGCGCTCAAGAAGGCGCTGGCCGACGTCCGCGCCCACGGCGTCAAGGCGGAAGAAAAAGCCGAGACTCCGACGATCCAGGTGCCGGAAGGCAAGATTCTGCGCCCCGGCATGAAGGACGAGCGCGTGCTGGCCGTGCGCAAGCGGCTCGATATCCCGAGCGACAAAGACAGCATCGTCTATGACGCCGCCGTCTCGAAAGCGGTCAAGCGGTTCCAGAACGACAACGAACTCGGCGCCGACGGTAATCTCGGCACTAACACGGTGCGGGCGATGAACGGCGTGAAGCCAGTTGCCGCCGCGAAGGCCGGCGATCCGGTCGACACCATCATCGTCAATCTCGACCGCTGGCGCTGGATGCCGCGCAAGACCGGCAATCCCTATGTCGTGGTCAATATCCCCGACTATCGCCTCACGCTCTACAAGGACGATCAGGTGTTTTGGAGCACCAAGATTGTGGTCGGCAAACCCGGCCTGCCGACGCCGCTCATCAGCGCCGAAATGAAGTTCATCACGGTCAACCCAACCTGGAACGTGCCACCTTCCATCATCGAGAAGGAATATCTGCCGGCGTTGCAGGAAGACCCGCGGGCGCTCGATCGCATCGGCCTCAAGATCGAGCAGGCCCCGGACGGCACCGTGCGCATCTACCAGCCGCCGGGCGCCGGCAACGCGCTCGGCCGCATCCGCTTCAATTTCCCGAACAAGTTCCTGGTCTATCAGCACGACACGCCCGACAAGCACCTGTTCGCGAAGGACAAGCGCGCCTACAGCCACGGCTGCATGCGGGTTGAAAACCCGCTGATGTACGGAGAGAAGTTGCTGTCGCTGGTGATGCCGAACGAGAACTACACGGCCGCGCGGCTGGAAAAGATGTTCGGCTCGAGCGAGATCAACATCAACTTTCCGGAATCGAAATTCATCCCGGTCCACCTGACGTACCAGACCGCCTTCGTAGATGCCGACGGCAAGCTGCAATTGCGCGAGGACGTTTACGGCCGCGACCAGCGCATGATCCAGCAGCTCAAGGGCAGCGAGCGCAAGGTCGCCGACATCGCGCAGGATCGCGCGCCGAACAGCTCGGCCAAGCCCGTGCGTATGACCCCCGGTCTTTATGGCGGGTCGCGCGGTTACGAGTACGGCGGCGGCGGCAGCTTCTTCGACTGGATGTTCGGCGGCGGGCAGCCTTACGCGGCACCGACGCGGCGCCAGATCCGCAACGGGCGCGTGTCGCAGCGCTGAGCGCAAAATCACCGATCACGAAGGGCAACCGCAGATCGGCCCTTTTTCGTTTGACGTTGCGCCGCAGCGACGAGCGATCGCTAGTGTCGGCTTGCCTAAACGCGCGTGGCGGGTGCGGAAACTTGAAACCTGTGCGACGTGGAATGGTACAGGCGGGTGGACTTGAACCACCGACCTCTGGTTCCACAGACCAGCGCTCTAACCAACTGAGCTACGCCTGCATGTCCGCGCGGCAGCGCGGCGGGCGGAAACTAGGTGCCGCCCCGGTATTTGGCAAGCGGCAAGGCCCCGCAGCAAAAGACCGGTAGCAAAAAGCCCGGGCGAGCGGCCCGGGCTTTCACTTCGTCGGTTAGAAAGAGCTTAGGCGGCTTTCTTCAGCGCGCTGGTGAAGCCTTCCTTGATCGGCTCGGCGGTCTCGGTCGCGACCTTTTGGGCGTGCGCGGCGAGATCCTTCGCCTGCGCCGACACGGTGTCGAACTGCGAGCGCAGATAGCCGCTCGAGAGCTCCAGGACTTCCGAATACGACTTCGCGGTGAGAAGCTGGCCGAACAGGTCGAACGCAGCGTTCGCATTGGCGCGGGTATTTTCGATGACCTTGAGCCCGTAGTCGCTCGCGCCCTTGCTGGCGGTCGCGTAGGTCTCTTCCATGAGGCCGGTGGCCTCTTCGGCGGTCGTCTTCATCTTTTCGTAGCCCTCTTTGGCCTGCGAAATGCCCTTCTCGGCAAATTCGCGGAACGCGGCGGGCATTTCCATCGACGGCATGTCGAACTTCGGGATATCGAATTTCGGCATTTCGAACTTCGGGGTCTCGAGGGCCGGTGCCGGCTTCGGCTTGGCCTTCTGGGTCGTCTGGTTGATATCGGGCATAACTAACATCCTTGGCTGGCGGTCCCTGGCTGCCCGCTATCGTTCTGATGCGCGGGGAGCATGACAAAACCCATATAACATGTGATTGAGTGCGTTGCAATATAAATATTGCAACGCACCATTTTTGCCAAATTCGATCAGATTTCGCCGATTTGCCCTGAAAACTGGGGTAATTAGCCGATTTTACCGGCCTTTTGCCCCAAATCGCGCGCCTGCTCCGACAAGACCGTCATCTGCTGCTTCACATAGTCGGACTGCAGCTTCAGGACTTCCTGGACGTCCTTGGCGCGCAACAGGCTCTGCGCCAGCTCGAAAGAGGACGCGATATTGCGCTCGGCAAACCGCATGGCGAGGTCGCCCACCTCCTTTGCGCCGGAGCGGGCGGTATGGGCCTGGGTATCGGCCGCGCTGGCCGCGTGGCGGGCGGCGCTGATGAAGCCATCGAACGCCTTCTTGGCCTGCTCAACACTCTGCTCGGCCATCGCCCGCATCTCCGGCGGCACTTCAAAAGGGCTTTTGTTCACATGGTCCTCCATGGGTTCGAACGCCTTGCACCGCCACCGTTAGGCGGGAGCCGTTTACTATAGGCCCGCCTTTCCCGCGTTGCACCCAATACGCCAGCGGCGCCGAAATTAACGCTACCGACGCTTGGTGTCCCAAACGGGGCCGCGTTTCGTGGACGGGCCCCCGGCGCCGCCTTATTAATCGTCTATTAGCCGTAATCCGTATGGGACCGATGGGTGGGGCGTCGAACATCTGGTTAGGCGATTCCCGGTTGGCGGCGCATGCGCTGTCGCCGGCGCCGGCTTGGCTGTGGAGCGCCGATGCCACGCGCGTCCTTTGGGCCAATCCCAATGGCGCCGCCATTCTGCAGGCTGGCGCGCCCGATGCGATCGGCGATCTGCGTTTCGATCCCGAGCAAGGGGCCGCCGCACAGATTGCCCGGCTCGCCGGTACGCTGCCGCACGGCGCCATGCCGCGCCTCGAGCGCCTGCGCGGTTTCGGCGCCGGAATCGGCAACACCCTGACCTGCATCTGTTCGCGCTTTGAAAATTCCGGCGGCGAAGCGGCGGTTCTTGTGGTGGCGACCGAACGTGCCGGCCCGGATCTGCCGCTCGACGAACGGCTGCGCCAGATGATCGGCACGCTCGGCGATGCCGTCGCCGCGTTTTCCGCCGATGGCGATCTGCTGCTCGCCTCCCCGGCCGCGCACACGCGCCTGGGCAGTGCGACCACGCTCGATCAGCTCGGCGCCGAAAGTCTGGCGCGCACTGCCAGCCGCGACGGGCACGCTGCCGGCCGCATCGCAAGCGCGGACGTCACTCTCGAGCGGCTCAGCGCCGGCAATACCGTGGTGTTGCTGATGACCATGAGCGGTGAAGCGCCGGTCACGGAGCAATCCGGCGTCGTTGCCGAACCCGCGGCCGCTCCGGTTGCCGCGACCGCACCTGCGGCGTCCTCCCTCACCACTACCGCCGCCGTCGAACCGCCGCGGCTCAAGCGTCAGTCCCTGCGCTTCGTCTGGCACAGCGACACCGACGATCGCTTCGTGCTGGAATCCGAAGAGTTCGTCGGCTTCGCCGGATGGACCACCAAAGCCGCGCTCGGCAGCCCGTGGCGCGATTTCGCGCAAGCCCTCGGCATCGACGGCGACGGCCGCGTCAGCCAGGCGCTGGCCTCGCGTCAGACCTGGAGCGGCATTCCTCTGGAGTGGCCGGTCGACCGCACCACCGAGCGCGTCACCATCGAATTGTCGGGACTGCCGGTCATCGGCCGCGAGCAGAATTTCGAGGGTTACCGAGGTTTTGGCATTTGCCGCGACGCGGCGCGGCTGACCGGATTGGCGCGCCAGCGCGACGAAGCCGAAGCCGCGAAGGCCCGCGCCGAGGCCGAAGCGAAAGCGCTGGCCGACAAAGCCGACGCTAAAGCCGCGGCCGAGTCGAAAGCCGTGAGCGACGCGGCGGCTGCGGCGAAAGCAGCCGATGAAGCCGCCACCCACGACGATGCAGCCGTCAATGTCGTGCCATTCCGCGCGCAGGAAGCCCCGTCGCTCGATCCGCGTGAGCAGAAGGCATTCAGCGAAATCGCGCGCGAGCTCAGCGACCGGCTGAAAAAGAACGCCAAGACGCCGCTCAATGACGATGATTTCGGCCCCGAACGGCATGAGCCGATTGCCGATCCGCTCAGCGAACCGCCGCCCGTCGCCCGGGCGCCCGCGCGCGACAAACAGAGCGAGCACGCCATCCTTGACCGCCTGCCGCTCGGCATTCTGGTCTACCGGTTGAACGATCTGCTGTACGCCAACCGCGCCTTTCTTGAATGGACGGATTACCCGACGCTCGACGCGTTGCGCGAAGCGGGCGGGCTCGACAGCCTGTTTATCGAAACAAATTCAGCGCCCGCCGGCACCGCCGGAGCGCGCAACGGCACGCCAGCACTGACCATTACCACGCCGGGCGGCAAGCGCATGCCGGTCGAGGGCCGGCTATTCCCAGCGAGCTGGAACGGCGAGAACGCACTCGTCCTGATGCTCAACATCACCAAGGCGGCCGACAAGACCGCCGACTTGGCGCTACGTCGCATCGAGGACGAGAACCGCGAACTGACGGCCGTGCTCGATACCGCCACCGACGGCGTCGTGATGGTCGACCGCGACGGCCGTATCCTGTCGGCGAACCGCAGCGCCGAGGCGCTACTCGGCTACGAGCCGGAAGACTTCACCAAGCTCGGTTTTGGCGACCTGTTCGCACCGGAGAGCCGGCGCACCGTGCTCGATTATCTCGACCGGCTGGCGCGCGACACCGGCATTGCACTGCTCAACGAAGGCCGCGAAGTGATCGGACTCGTGCGCCAGGGCGGGCTGGTGCCGCTTTACGTGACGATCGGCCGGATCGGGGGAAACAGCGACAAGTTCTGCGCCGTATTCCGCGACGTCACCTCCTGGAAGCGCACCGAAGAAGACCTGATCAACGCCAAGCGCCAGGCCGAGAGCGCCTCATCGGCAAAATCCGAATTTCTCGCCAAGATCAGCCACGAAATCCGCACGCCGCTTAACGCCATCATCGGCTTTTCCGAAGTGATGATGGACGAGCAGTTCGGACCGGTCGGCAACGAGCGGTACCGGCAGTATCTGCGCGACATTCACGCGTCGGGCGGGCATCTCATCGCGCTGCTCAACGATCTGCTGGATCTATCGAAGATCGAGGCCGGCAAGCTCGACCTTACCTTCACCGGGGTCAACCTCAACGACATCGCCCAGCAATGCGTGGCGATCCTGCAGCAGCAGGCCAACCGCGAGCGCGTCATCATCCGCACCTCGCTGCCGGCCGGCTTGCCGCAAATCGTCGCCGACGCGCGTTCGGTTCGCCAAATCGTGCTCAACCTGCTGTCGAATTCGATCAAGTTCACCGGCGCCGGCGGCCAGGTCATCGTCTCGACGTCGCTCAGCGACCGCAACGAGGTCGTGTTGCACGTGCGCGACACCGGCGGCGGCATGAGCCCGCAGGAATTGCAGGCCGCGCTCGAACCTTTCCGCCAGCTCGCAACCTCGGCGCGCTGGGGATCGAGCGGCACCGGGCTCGGCCTGCCCATCACCAAAGCCTTGGCGGAAGCCAATCACGGCAAGTTCACCATCACCAGCACGGTGGCCGAGGGTACGCTGGTGGAGGTCGCGTTTCCGGCGCCCCGCGTTCTCGCGAAATAACGGGCTTTGGCCTACTCCGTATAATCCGTTAGGCTCCACGCAGCGTCACCGGGAACCGCAGTCGTGCTCCGCAGCGCCCGCCTCTTCGTCCTCGCTACATTGATTGCCGCGCTGCTCGGTGCGGCACCAAAACCTGCGCGCGCCGGCGAGCCCGTCGACCTGCTGCTGGTGCTGGCCGCCGATGTGTCGCGCAGCGTCGACGCCGCGAAATTCCAGCTGCAGCGCGAAGGCTATGCCGCCGCGATCTCCGATCCCCGCGTCCTCAATGCAATCAAATCGGGGCAGTACAGCCGCATCGCGATCTGCTTCGTCGAATGGTCGGGCGTGGGCTCACAAAAAGTCGTCATCGACTGGACTTTGGTTGACGGCGCAAAAGCCGCGCAGCAGCTCGGCGACCGGCTGCTAGAATCGCCGCGATCTTTCGCCGATCGCACCTCGATCAGCGGCGGCATCGAGTTTGCTGTCGCGCAATTCGCCCGCGCCCCGTTCGATTCGAAACGCCGCACCATCGATGTCTCCGGTGACGGCACCAACAATTCCGGCCGCGACGTGGTCTCGGCGCGCGACGAGGCGGTCGCGCTCGGCATCACCATTAACGGGCTCGTCATTCTCAGCGACAATCCATTGCCCTGGAATCCCGAGCACACCAATCCGCCGGGTGGGTTGACGAATTACTACCGTAACAACGTGATCGGCGGTCCCGGCGCGTTTGCGATCGAAGCGAAGAGCTTCAACTCGTTCGGCCAGGCCATTATCGCCAAACTGATCGCCGAAGTGGCGGTCGGGCCGGCCGTTTCCCCGACAGAACAGGCGGCCTTGAAAGCGTCACAGAACGGCGCAAAGTTCGCCGCCTCGACGGTGACGATCGTTCAATCGCCACCGAAATCACCGAAATAGCTGGATAAAACTGCCTTGACCGCGGCCACTGCCTTCAAACGGCTGGGATATGCGCTGGCGGCGGCGATCGTCGCCGGCGCCGCCGCGGTGACGGCGGCCAGCTTGCTGGTTTCGCCGGCCAATTTCCGTGACCGCGTCAAGGACGAGATCTCGGCGGTCACGGGGCTCGACCCCGTGCTGCGTGGCGCCTCGGGCGTGTCGCTGTTTCCGACCGGCAGCGTCACCTTCACCGACGTGGCGCTGGGCGATGGCGGCGAGCCGGCGCTGACCGCGGAACGGCTGACCGCCCGGCTGCGGTTTTTTCCGCTCCTCATTGGCCGCGTCGAGATCGCCGATGTGTCGCTCGAGCGACCGACCATCGCCATCACGCTCGATCGCAACGGCCGCTCGAACTGGTCCGGCCTACTTGCGACCCTCACGCGAACCCAGAAGCCGGATTCGCGCTCCGCAGCATTTTCGGAAATCCGCATCATCGACGGGCGCGTGATCGTGCGCGACCTCGCTCGCGACACCAGCGAGACCTTCGAGCACGCCGAGGTGTCGCTGGCATGGCCGTCGATCTCGAACAGTTTCGGCGCGACCGGCCGGGTCACCTGGCGCGGCGAGCCGCTCGACGCCAGCCTGACATTGAACGATTTCGGTGCGGCGCTCGCCGGCAATAAAAGCGGCCTCAAGGTGCGCGTCGCCGGCGTGCCGATCAAGGCAGCGTTCGATGGCTCATTCAGCACCGCGCCAACCCTGAAAATCGAAGGCACACTCGCCGCGGATTCCGTTTCGTTGCGTGACGCCATGCGCTGGACCGGACAAAGGCCGCTGCCCGGCGGGGGCTTCGGCCGTTTCTCTCTGAAGGCGCAAACCAACGTGGTCGGCGGCACCATCGCGCTTTCGAGCGTCAACGTGGAGCTGGACGGCAACACCGCGGAAGGCGTGCTCACTTTCGCGACCGACGGCCGGCAAATGGTGCAGGGAACGCTTGCCGCCGATGCGCTCGACCTGACGCCTTACGTGTCGACCGTCAAGCTGCTGACGGCGAACCAGCGCGAGTGGAATAGCGGGCGGCTGACGCTCGACGGGCTTACGGGTTTCGACGTCGATCTGCGATTGTCGACGGGAAAGCTCACCCTGGCGACGGCCAAGCTCGGACGGACGGCGATTGCTGCCAATCTGCGCGGCGGTCACCTCCACGTCACGATCGGCGAATCGCAGGGCTTCGGCGGCATCATCAAGGGCTCGATCGCGCTCGCAAATTTCGAGACCGGCGTCGAGATCAAGTCGCAATTGCAGTTCACCGACGTCAACCTCGCCGAATGTCTCGACCAACTGATCGGCACGCGCCGCATCGAAGGCAAAGGCAATCTCGCTTTCGCGCTGGAAGGCGCCGGTGACAGCGTTCTCGCCTTGACGCGCACTTTGTCGGGCACCGCCAGCGTCACCGGCACGCAAGGCACTCTCGCGGGATTTGACGTCGAACAGCTGCTGCGTCGCCTCGAACGCCGGCCACTATCGGGTAGCGGCGATTTCCGCAGTGGACGCACGCCGTATGACCGTTTCGCAGTGCTGGTGAAGATCGCGCAAGGCACGATGTCGATCGACGAACTCAAGATCGAGGGCCGCTCGGTACGGCTTGCCATGGCTGGAACGGCCGCGATCCCGTCCCGCGAGCTCGACCTCCAGGGCACGGCCACGTTGGTCGCCCCGGCGGCAGCGGGCGGCGGCTTCGACTTGCCGTTCTTCGTCACCGGCACTTGGGACAGCCCGTTGATGCTGCCCGATCCGCAGGCCTTGATCCGCCGATCGGGCGCCGCGGCGCCCCTGCTCGATGCGGCCCGCGACCGCACCAGCCGCGAGGCGCTGCGGTCCGCGATCGAACGGCTCGACAAGGCGTCGCAGGCAACACCGACCCCCGTCCCGGGAACGCCGGATGCCGCCGAGACCCCCGAGCCGGCAAAACCGGCGCAATAGACCGCGACCGTTAGACTCGCGCCGCCAGCGCTTCGCGCTCGTGCGCCACGGCGTTTCGCTTGACCGCGAGCGAGGCGACGATAGTCGCCAGCGCGACAACCGCGATCATGATCGTGCAGATGGCGTTGATCTCCGGCTTCACGCCGAGGCGAACCTCGGAATAGATGCGGATCGGCAGCGTCGTCGCGCCGGGCCCCGTGGTGAAGCTCGCAATCACTAGGTCATCGAGCGAGAGCGAAAAAGCCAGCATCCAGCCGGCGGCAATGGCCGGCGCGATCAGCGGCAACGTGACCGTCAGGACAGTCTTCCACGGCGGGCAGCCGAGATCCATCGCCGCTTCCTCCAGACTTCGATCGACGCCGATCAAGCGGGATTGCACGATCACGGTCACGAAACACATGGTCAGCGTCGTGTGAGCGGCCGCGATGGTCCAGAAGCCGCGGCCGAGATCGAGCGCGACGAACAGCAGCAGCAGCGACAGGCCGGTGATGACTTCCGGCATAACTAAAGGCGCGTAGACCATCCCTGAGAATAGCAGGCGCCCGCGAAAGCCGCCGCGCGTCAACGCCAGTGCCGCGAGGGTGCCGAGCACGGTGGCGGCACTCGCCGAGATGAACGCGATGCCGAGGCTGTTGCGGGCGGCCTCCAGCATGGCGGCATCGTGCAGCAACTCGGCATACCAGCGCAGCGACCAGCCGCCCCACAACGTGACCAGCCGGGAGGCGTTGAACGAATAGATGACGAGGATGACGATCGGCAGGTACAGAAATGCCATGCCGAGCGCGAGCGAAACGATGTTGAACGACGACAGGCCGCGCCGCATCAGCGATCCTCCGCCAACGCGCGGCGCTGCAGCCGTTCGTAGAACAGGATCGGCGCGACAAGGGTCGCGAGCAGCAGCACCGCCAGCGCCGACGCCAGCGGCCAGTCCTTGTTGGAAAAGAACTCGGTCCACAAGGTCTGCCCGATCATCAAAGTGCCGGAGCCGCCGAGCAAATCGGGGATGACGAATTCGCCCACCACCGGAATGAAGCACAGCAGCGCGCCGGCTGCGACGCCCGGCAACGATAAAGGAAACGTCACCAGCCAGAACGCTTTCCAACGCGGGCAGCCGAGATCCGCCGCCGCTTCGAGCAGCGACTGATCGATCTTCTCCAGCGCGGCGTAGAGCGGCAGCACCATGAAGGGCAGATAGGAATAGACGATGCCGATATAGATCGCGGTGTCGCTGGCGAGCCACGGCAACGGTGCGTCGACGATATGGAGCAAGCGCAGGACATCGTTGAGAAGCCCATCGCGCTGCAGGATGTTGACCCAGGCATAGACGCGGATCAGAAACGAGGTCCAAAACGGCAGAACCACCAGCATGACCAAGAGCGACTGCAGGCCGCGCGAGCTGCGCGCGATCGCGTAGGCCAGCGGATAGCCGACCAGCAGCATAATCACGGTCGAAATCAACGCGACCTCGACGCTCTTGAGATAGGACGACAGGTAGATCGCGTCGGAGCCGAGCAGCGCATAATTCTCAAGCGACAGCGCCCGCAGGAAATCGCCGATCACGGCCCAGCCGGCGGCAAGATCGAGCGTCGGCAGATAGGGCGGCTGCGCCAACGCGCTTTGCGACAGGCTGATTTTGAGGACGATGACGAAGGGCGCCAGAAAGAACACCAGCAGCCAGAGGTAAGGCGCCAATGCCAGCAGCCACACGGTTTTCTGCTGCGGGGTGCGCGGCATCAGCGCCTCAGCACCAAGGCGGCGTCGGGACGCCACACCGCCCAGACTTGCGCGCCGGCCACGATGCGCGCACCGGCGGCGCCAAGATTGGGCGCGGTCGCCGTCAGCCGGTCACCGTTGTCGAGCCGAAGGTGGTAGACCGACGTGTCGCCGAGAAAGCCGACCTCTGCGACGGTGGCGGCAATCCCATTGGCTGTTACCGCCGGGCGTTTTGGCGACAGCGCGATCTTCTCGGGCCGCAGTGCCAGCCACACCCGTTCGTCGGCCCATGCGCCTGCGGCATTGCCGATCTTGAACCGGCCATGGGCGGTCGCCACCGTTTTGCGCGATTTTTCGACGCCGCCTTCGATCAGGTTGACGTCGCCGATGAACCCGGCGACCCAGCGCGTCTGGGGCTGCTCGTAGATTTCAGCCGGCGTTCCGACCTGGACGAGCGCGCCGTGGTTCATTACGGCCATGCGGCTTGCCATGATCATCGCCTCGTCCTGGTCGTGCGTGACGATGACGAAGGTGGTGCCGAGCTGGCGCTGCAGCTCAATCAATTCAAATTGGGTCTGGCCGCGAAGCTTCTTGTCGAGCGCCGCCAGTGGTTCGTCGAGCAACAGAACGCGCGGCCGTTTCACTAGCGAGCGTGCCAAAGCGACGCGCTGGCGTTGACCGCCGGACAATTGATCCGTTCGCCGGCGTTGCAGTCCCTCCAGCCGCAGCAATGCGAGCATGCCGGCGACCCGCACGGCAATTTCATCCTGCGGCAGATTCTCCTGACGCAGCCCGAACGCGATGTTGCGTTGGACATTCAGATGCGGAAACAGCGCATAGTTCTGGAACATCATATTGACGGGACGCCGGTGCGGCGGGATGGCGGCGAGATCTTGCCCGTCGAGCAGGATGCGGCCTTCGTCGGGCGCCTCGAAGCCGGCCAGCATGCGCAGCAACGTCGTCTTGCCGCAGCCTGACGGGCCGAGCAGCGCGAAAAACTCTTTTGCCCTGATGTCGAGAGTGAGTCGCTCGACCGCGATTACGCCGCCAAAGCGCTTGCTGACGCCTTCAAATCGCACCAACGGCGGCATGCGTAATGACCCGCGACGACCCCACGCGCACGCTAGCGGGGCAGGTCCTGCGGCTCAACGGCAAATGTCGAATCGGCCGTCGTTGAAAGTTCAGCGAGGACGGGCGGGTTGTCCCTGAACTCCTCTTGCCCTTCGGCAACTCCCGGATCGCCCGGCGCCATCAACTTGCGTGGCCCCGGCCCATAATATTCGCCGACCTGAACATTGGCCCACGGCTTCGCCAGGATCGAGATCAGGCGCTCAAGCAGAGCCTTGGCGGATATAGGCTTGCAGAGGAATTCATTGACGCCGATGCGCAATTGCAAGCAAGCGCGCAAGGAAATGTTACCTACGCGAACCTGCGCCGGCCATGAAATCTGCGAGCGCGGTCTTCTCCGCCTCGCTGGCAACAAGGCCGAGCTTGGTCCGACGCCACAGCACGTCGTCCGCCGTTTGAGCCCATTCATGCTCGATCAGATAACGGACCTCGGCGCCGGTGAGATCGGCGCATAACAGCGGTCCCAGTTGATCGCGAGTTTGGGCGCCGCCGAGAATTCGATCGAGCCGCGTGCCGTAAGCGGCCACCATGCGGCGAGCCGAAAGATCGTCGAGAAACGGCCAGCGATTGCGGGCGCGGGTCACTTGGGGCAGAAAATCGTCGACCTCGAAGTCGCCGCCGGGCAGAGCCGATTGAGCGGTCCACGGCGGTCCGGCGTCGAAGAAATGACCGATCTTTGCCATCACCGCTTCGGCCAGCCGGCGGGCGGTCGTGATTTTGCCGCCGTAAATGGTGAGCAGCGGCCCTTCGCGGAAGGCCTCGTCGAGCTCCACCGTATAATCGCGGGTGACGTCCTCCGGCTTCTTCGAGCCATCGTCATGGAGCGAGCGTACCCCCGCATAGGCCCACACCACATCGGTCGGAACCAGGCGTTCCCGGAAAAAAACGTTCACGACGTCGATGAGATAGGAAATCTCATCGGCGTCCGGCGCCGGCGAATTGACGTCGCCCACGAAGTTGCGATCCGTCGTGCCAATGAGCGTGAAGCGATCGGTGAAAGGCAAAGCGAACACGACGCGACCGTCCCCGGCCTGAAAGGTGTAGGCGTATTGATGATCGAACCGGCGCGGCACGACGACGTGGCTGCCTTTGATCAGCCGCACGCCATCCTTGAGGGGCACGCGCAGGATGTTTTCGGCCACCTGACCGATCCAGGGCCCGGCGGCGTTGACAAGAACACGCGCGGTCGCAACCTCGCGGCGGCCGTGGCTGTTAAGAACGAGCTCCCACTCGTCCCGGCGCTCGGCGCGGACGCAGCGCGTTCGGGTGCGAATATCGGCGCCGCGCTCGGCGGCGTCGATCGCATTGAGCACTACGAGGCGCGCGTCATCGACCCAGCAGTCGGAATATTCGAAGCCGTAGCGGAAGCTGCGCTTGAGTGGCTGGCCGGCCGCGTGATGGGTCAGATCAAGCGTGCGCGTCGGCGGCAACAGCTTGCGGCCGCCAATCCGATCGTAAATGAACAGGCCGAGCCGCAGCAGAATCGGTGAGCGCTGCTTCGGGGCCGGCGGCAGTAAGAACCGCATTGGCCGCACGATGTGCGGAGCCATGCGCAGCAACACCTCGCGCTCATGCAAGGCCTCGCGCACCAGACGGAACGCGCCATGCTCGAGATAGCGCAGCCCGCCATGAATGAGCTTGCTGGAGGCCGACGAGGTGCCGGAGCTGAGGTCGTTCTGCTCCACCAGCAGCACACGCAGGCCCCGCCCGGCCGCGTCGCGCGCGACTGCCGTGCCGTTAATGCCGCCGCCGATGATGGCAAGATCGAAGTCGGCCATGTCGGTTGTGATTCGTCCCGGTTTTTGCGCAGAATGGGCGGCCTGCCGCCGATCCTCAAGAACCGTCGGCGCCGTCGGGCGTTAAAGCCACAACTATCGGCTCGATTTGCTACATTGCTGCACTAATCCGGTTCCGCCCGCTCACCCGCCAAGAACAGACCCCGCATCGCATGGCCTCCCCCCGTTTGCTCGTGATCGAAGGAAACTCGCCCGAAACCATGGCCGAGCACGTTTCCTATGGCGGCACGCCGGCCAGCCAGGGTTACTCCGATCTGCTGCGCGAGCTATTGCCGGGCGCGCATGTCGACATCTGCTATCCGGGCGACGTCACGGCGGTGCTGCCGGAGGGACAGTCGCTCGAAGGCTATGACGGCGTCACCATCACCGGGTCGGCGCTGCACATCTACGCCAGCGGCCCCGAGGTCTCCCGCCAGATCGAACTGGTGCGCGCCCTGCTGGCCACCGGAACGCCTGTATTCGGCTCGTGCTGGGGCTTGCAGATCATCACCGCCGCGGCCGGCGGCAGCGTAAGGCGCAATCCCAAAGGCCGCGAGATCGGTTTCGGCCGCAGCATCCGCCTCAACGAAGCCGGCCGCAAGCATCCGATGTATGCAGGCAAGCGCGACGTCTTCAACGCCCCGACGGTTCATCTCGACGAAGTGGAGATGATCGCGCCGGGCATGGCCGTGCTCGCCGGCAACGAAATCTCCGAGGTCCAGGGCGCCGAGCTCCGCACCAAGGGCTCGGTCGCCTGGGGCGTGCAATATCATCCGGAATATCCGCTGCGCGAATTGGCCGTGATCGTGCGGCGGATCGGCACACGGCTGATCTCGGAGGGCTTCTTCAACGGCGCAGCCGACATCGACGGCTTCGCGCAGGAGCTCGACACGCTCGACAAAAATCCGGACGACAAGCGGCTCGCCTGGCGCCATGGCGTCAGCAAGAACGTGCTCGACAAGAAATTGCGTACGCTCGAGATCGCGAACTGGGTCGAATTCCAGGTGCTTCCGATGCGAGGCAAGCGCGGCCGCGGCTAGACCGGATGGTTGGGGAAGTTGCGATGGATTTTTCAGGAAAAACCGTCGTCGTGACCGGCGGCACTGGCGCGCTCGGCGGCGCAGTCGTCGGCTCGCTGCTTGCCGCCGGCGCCAGCTGCCGCGTTCCTTACATCCACGACGCCGAGATGCAGAATTTTCCGCATCGAGGCCACAAGCAGGTCGAGCTCGTCGCGGTGAAGAATTTCGCCGAGGAAAGCGACGTCGCCGGGCTTTACGACGGGGTTTCCGCGCTGTGGGCCTCGATTCACATCGCCGGCGGTTTTGCGCCGGGCACCGTGGCCGAAACCGGCAAAGCGGCGCTGATGGGCCAGTTGGAAAGCAATCTGGTGTCCTGCTTCCTGTGCTGCCGCGCGGCGGTCCGCGCAATGAAGGCCGGCGGGCGCATCGTCAATGTCGCCGCGCGGCCCGCGCTCGAGTGGCGCTCCGGCGCCGGCATGACGGCCTATACCGCCAGCAAGGCCGGCGTCGCGGCACTGACCGCGGCCTTGGCCGAGGAAGTCGCCAAGGACGGAATCCTGGTCAACGCGGTAGCACCTTCCATCATGGACACGCCCGCGAACCGCCAGGCGATGCCGAAAGCCGATTTCGGCAAATGGCCGAAGGTCGAAGAGGTCGCGGCGACTATCGTGTTTCTCGCCTCGCCGGATAACCGGGTGACGCGCGGCGCCATCGTCCCGGTCTACGGCAAGTCCTGATCAGCGGTCGGCGGCGACGAGTTCGAAGGCGGGGCGCACCAGCTTACGGACCGCCGGGGAAGCGACCACGATTTTGCCCTCGGCATAGGCCTCGTGATTTTTCTCGATGTCGTCGAGGTCGTAGAGATAATTCACCATCAGGCCGTGAGCCTGGGCGAGCGCCTTCGCGGAAGTATCGCCGAGCCAGTTGATGCGCTCGAGCCGCGCACCGTTGCCAAGATGGAACCGGGCCACCGAGTCGACCGGCAGGCCGCGCCGCGTTTTGGCGCGCACGTAATAGAACGCGGCGGCGCGCAGCAACGCAGCCTCGATCTGCGAGAACACCTGGGTATCGGTCCACCAATACGGCCGCTCCATCAACGTCAGCGCGGCGCGGTCAGCCTCGCCCAGCGCCGGCGAATCCCCGGCCTTGAGCTCATTGGCCAACCAGCGCGCGAAATTCGGCGCCGGCGACAGCGTGACGAAGGTCGACAGCTTGGGAAGCTCGCGGCAAATCTCCTCGACCACCTGCTTGATCAGGAAATTGCCGAACGACACGCCGGCCAAGCCGCGCTGGCAGTTCGAGATCGAGTAGAACACCGCGACGCGCGCCTTGTCCGGCGCGACGAATTGCAGCCGTCCGCTCGCGAGAATCGGCGCGATCGCCGAGGGGATATCGCGCTCGAGCGCGACCTCGACGAAGATCAACGGCTCGTCGATCAGCGCCGGGTGGAAGAACGCGAAACAGCGCCGGTCGGACGGGTCGATGCGGCGGCGCAGATCGTCCCAGCCGCGAATTTCGTGGACCGCCTCGTAGCGGATGATTTTCTCCAGCACGATCGCTGGCGTCGACCAGTCGATGCGCTGCAGCACGAGGAAGCCGCGATTGAACCAGGAGGAGAACAGGTGCACGAAAGTCGCGTCGACCGCCGACAGGTCTTCGCGCCGGTCGAGCACGTCGAGAAGCTGCTCGCGCATGCGCACCAGGGCCTGCGTGCCGCCCGGCGCGAGATTAAGCCGCCGGAACAGCTCCTGCCGCCGCGGTTCGGACGCGGCGTGGACATCGGCCGCGGTGGCGTCGGACGGCGATGCGCGCCAGGTCTCGATCGCGGCACCGAGCCGTTTGCTGTCGGAGCCAAACCGGTTCGCCAGTGCCTCGAAGAACGCGATGCGCGGCCCGACGGTGAGCTCGGCATAGTCCTCGAGAATGTCGCGAGCGAGCGCAACGCCGGACGCTTCGCCGGCGCCCGACAGCAGCCGCTCGCAGCGTTCGACCAGCGATTCCGACTTGATTTCGTGCGCTTCCCGTCGGTCGCGCGACATCAGCGCGCGCCCCTGCTCGGAAATCCGCTGCAGCAATGATCCGAAAAACGAGCTGTTCATCTGGCTAGCGACCGGCACCCATCAGGTGATCCGGAAACCATGTGGCGATGCCGGGTGCAATGCACAATATCACAACCGCCAGAATCATCAGCCCGACAAAAGGCAGTACGCCCCACATCACATCCCGCAACGGAATGTCTGGCGCGATGTTCTTGATGACGAAAATATTAAGGCCGACCGGCGGGTGAATAAGGCCCATCTCCATGACGATGGTCATGATGACGCCGAACCAGATCAGGTCGAAATTGGCGCCGCGCAACGGCGGCAGGATGATCGGCGCGGTCATCAGGATGATCGAGACCGGCGGGAGGAAGAAGCCGAGCACGACCACCATCAGCAGGATCGTCGCCAGCAGCACCCAGCGCGACAGGTGCAGCGACACGATCCACTCGGCTGTCGACTGGCTGATATGAAGGTAGCTCATCACATACGAATAGAGCAGCGACATGCCGATGATCAGCATCAGCATCGTCGACTCACGCAGCGTGGAAACCAGAATCGGCTCGAGGTCTTTCGGCGTCCACACGCTGTAGATGATCGCGATCAAAGCGAGCGCGAGGACGGCGCCGAGGCCCGCGGTCTCCGACGGCGTGGCAAAGCCGCCATAGAGTGCGACCATCACGCCGGTCAGCAGCAGGATGAAAGGCAACACGCGCGGCAGCAGCGAGAATTTCTCGCGCATCGACAGCATATCGGCGTCGAGGATCGGCGAGGCCTTGCCGCCTTTCTCGTAGGCGACCTTGGCGTGCGCATATTCCCAGCGGAAGCGCCACACCGCATAGCCGGCAAACAGCACGACCAGTAGAACCGCCGGGCCGATCGCCGCGAGGAACAGCCGGCCAAGCGATTGCTCCGCGGCGACCGCATAAAGGATCATGGTAATCGAGGGCGGCAGCAAGATGCCGAGCGTACCGCCAGCCGCAATGATGCCGGCAGCAAAGCCGCCGGAATAGCCGTGCTTGCGCATCTCCGGGATGCCGGCCGACCCGATCGCCGAGCAGGTCGCCGGCGAGGAGCCCGCCATCGCGGCAAACAGCGCGCAGGCGAACACGTTGGCGATGCCGAGGCCGCCCGGTATCCGGTACAGCCATGCATGCAGCGCGCCGTAAAGATCCTGGCCGGCACGGGAACGGCCGATCGCGGCGCCCTTGAGGATGAACAGCGGGATCGACAGCAGCGTGATCGACGCCATTTCCTCGTAGACGTTCTGGGTGATGGTATCGACCGACGACGATGGCATGAACGCCACCATGAAAATCGTCGCCACCGCGCCGAGCGCGAAGGCAATCGGCATGCCCGCGAACATCACGAGCAAGGTTGAGGCGCCGTACAGAAGGCCGATGACCGCGACGCTCACGATGGTCTATTCCAGCGATGGATCTGCGTGGCGATCTGCAGCAACACCTGGATGCTAAGCAGCACCATGCCGCTCAGCATCAGCGAATAGGGAATCCAGAGCGGCGGCTGCCAGGTCGAGCTGGTGCGAAAACCTTCGATGATCGCTTCGTGCAGCAGTATCCACGACTTCCATGAAAAGAACGCGCAGAATACGAATGTCGCAATGTCGACCAGGAACAGGCGGATGCGATTGGCGCGCCGCGACATGATGCTCGAGAATGCTTCGATCGCAACGTGGCCGCGCCTCGCCTGCACGGCAGCCGCCGACATGAACACGGCGCCCACGATCAGGAACACCGAGAACTCGTCCTGCCAGTCGGTCGAGAAATGGAAGAAATAGCGCGACGCAACGCTGTAGGTCAGCACGAACGAGGCGATCACCAGCGCGACCGAGGACACGATGACGACGACGTAGTTGACCGGCGCGATCAAGCGCTCGAAGCCGGCGGTGTCCCCAGGAACGGACACCGCCTCGCTTGCGGTCGCGACGTCGTCGAGGCCGTGGGCCATTCTCGCGACTTGTCGGGCCGTCAGGAGACGTTGACACCCTCGGCAAGCTTCATCAGCTCGGCCGACAGCGGGGTCTTCTGCGCATAGTCCTTCCAGGCCGTGTCGCGGGCGATAGCCCGCCACTTGTCGACAATCTTGTCGTCGAGATCGGCGACCTTGGCGCCCTTGGCGGCATAGACCTCGGCGACCTTCTTGTCGTCGACCATCGCCTCGGTGGTGCCGAATTTCTCGGCTTCGAGGCCGAGCGCCATGATGGTGTCCTGCTGCGCCTTCGGCAGCGCATCGAACACCTGCTTCGACATGATGAGCGGCTCGAGCATGTACCAGTAGGACTTGCCGCGGCCGGTCGTGAGGCTCTTGGCGATTTCCTCGAGCCGGAACGAGATCAGGCTGGTCGAGGACGTGATGCCGGCATCGCAGGCGCCGGTCTGCATCGCGGCGTAAAGCTCGTTCGACGGGATCGACAAGGTGGTCGCGCCGGCGGCTTGCAGCACCATGTCCATCTCGCGGCTGCCGCCGCGGATCTTGAGGCCCTTGCAATCTTCCGGATTGACGATCGCGGTGGCCGAGCGCCCGGCGACGCCGCCCGCCTGCCAGACCCATGCGACGATGATGACGCCCTTGTCGGCAAGAAATTGAGTGAACTTCTGGCCGACCAGCGAAGTCTTCCAGGCCGCGCCTTGCTTGTAGGAGCTGACCAGACCCGGCATCAGGCCGATATTGAGCTCGGCGAATTCGCCGCCGGCGTAGGAGATCGGATAGAAGCTCAGGTCGAGCGCGCCCTTACGCAAGGCCGAAAACTGCGCAACCGTCTTCATCAGCGACGAGTTCGGATAAACCTGTGCGCCAAGCGCGCCGCCCGTTTTGGTTTCAAGGTCGGCCGCGAACTTGCGGCACAGACGGTCACGGAAATCGCCTTGATCGATCGTGCCGCCGGGAAATTGGTGCGAAATTTTCAGCATTTGCGCCGGCAATGCCGAGCCGAACCGCGAGTTCGCAATGACAGCCGGAGCGGCCAAAGCGCCTGCGAGAACGTGGCGCCTGTTCAAAGCCATGTAATCCTCCCTATATCGTTATCGCCGAGCGCAGAGGCCCGAGCTTGTTCGTCGCCGTGGGTCAACTCTAGACAATTTCCATGGCTCAAGCCACACAAACGGGCGGATTTGCTGCGGCGCGTGGACGCGCCGCACCGGAGGAACAAGCCCCATGCCGAAGCCGTTAGCGGGATTACGCGTGCTCGAACTCGCCCGGATTCTGGCGGGGCCTTGGGCTGGGCAAATCCTGGCCGATCTCGGCGCCGACGTCATCAAGGTCGAACGCAAGGGCGCCGGCGACGACACGCGTGGCTGGGGGCCTCCATTCGTCGAAAGCGCCGACGGCAAGCCGATCGGCTCGGCCTATTTCCATTCAGCCAATCGCGGCAAGCGCTCGATCGAGCTCGATTTTGAAAATGACGAAGGCAAGCGGCTAGTCCGGAAGCTCGCGGCCAAATCCGACATCCTGATCGAGAACTTCAAGGTCGGCGGTCTCGCCAAGTTCGGGCTCGACTACAAAAGTCTCGCACCGGATTGCCCGCGGCTGATCTACTGCTCGGTAACGGGCTTCGGCCAGGATGGCCCCTACGCCAAGCGCGCGGGATACGACCTGATGGCGCAGGGCATGGGCGGCATCATGGACATCACGGGCATGGCGGACGGCGAGCCGACCCGGATCGGTTTTCCGGTCTCCGACATCTTCACCGGCGTCTATTCTGTGGTCGGCATCCTCGCCGCGCTCAATGAGCGCCAGCGCACGGGCAAAGGCAGCTACGTCGACACCGCGCTGGTCGATTCCACCGTTGGGGTGCTGTCGAACCAGGCGCTCAATTATCTGGTGTCAGGCAAAGTGCCAAAGCGGATCGGCAATGCGCACGCCAATATCGTGCCCTATCAGGTGTTCGAAGTCGCTGACGGCTACATCATCATCGCCACCGGCAACGACAATCAATTCGGCAAGCTGTGCGGCGCGCTCGGCGCCAAGGAAATCGCCGCCAATCCGGCCTATCAGAACAATGTCGGTCGCCTGTCGCATCGCGACAAGATCATTGCCGAGCTCATGGCCTTTACCAAAAAGTTCAAGCGCGACGACTTGCTGGCCAAGCTCGAGGCGGTCCAGGTACCGGCCGGACCGATCAACGATCTCGAGCAGGTCTTCAAAGATCCTCAAGTCGTCCACCGCGGCATGAAACTCGATCTGCCGAGCAAGGCCGCCAAGTCCGGCAAAATTCCGGGCGTACGCACGCCGATCGTGATCGACGGCTGGCGGGCGGCGTCCGAGCGCCCCGCCCCGCTGCTGGGCGAGCACACCGCAGAAATCCTGCGCGAGATCGGCGAAGGCTGATCGCTTACGAAGCCACTGCGACCGGCGCCAGCGCCTCGATGTCGGTAGCGACGTCGATCACCGCTGGCCGCCCGGCTTCCAGCGCCTGGCGCAACGCAGGCGCGAAATCGGCCGGCTGCTCGACTCGGATGCCGAGCGCCCCGATGTCCTCCGCGATTCTTGCGAAGTTGACCGGATTATAGGTCCACAATTCGCGGGCCTGCTGCGTCTGCTCGCCGCCATAGGCGCGATCGAAACCGCGCTTCGACTGGTTGCCGCCCCCGTTGTTGTTGACGACCGTGACCGAATTCAGCTTCCAGCGCACCGCCGTTTCGATCTCGCCGATGTGATACCAGAAGCCGGCGTCGCCGGTGAAAACGACGACGGGGCGGTCCGGGCATGCGGCCTTGGCGCCCATTCCGGCGGGAAATGCCCAGCCGAGATGCCCGGCGCTGCGCAGATAGCTCTGGGTCGGCTTGCGCAGGTCGAACATGCCGCCCATCCACATGCCGGCGTGGCCGGTATCGACCACCACGATGGCATCGTCGGGCAGATGTTGCGTCAGCTCGCCGCAAATGCGCGCGGGATGGATCGGCAGCGCGTCACTGGCCAGCATCGCCTTGTATTTGGCCGACCAGTCGCTCCGATAACTACCGACCTGCTCGATCCATTTGGCGCGGCGCGTCGCGGTTGTCTTGTCGATCTGGCCAAGCATCTTGGTCAGCACGACGCGCGCATCGCCGAGCACGCTGGCCTTGAGCGGATAATTGCGGCCGAGCGCTTCCGGATCGATGTCGATCTGGATCGCGTCGACACCGATCTTCGGCACCGCCCAGAAATGCGTGGTCATGCCGCCAGTTTCGGTGCCGATGAAACAGACGAGGTCGGCGGCCGCGACGCAGCGGTTGGCGCTCTCGCGCGAATAGGAGCCGACCACGCCGACCGAAAGCAGATGCGTACCCGGGATGGTGTCCTTGCCGTTGAGCGAGGTCGCAACCGGTATCTGCAGCGCTTCGGCCAGCGCGACGAGCTCGCGTCCGGCGCGCGACGCGCGCACCCCGCCGCCGGCGACGATCACCGGCCTTTCCGCATTTTGCAGGATGTCGAGCGCGCGCTTGACGTGCTCGGCCTGCGGCTCGGGCCGGAACGGCGGCACTTGCGCAAACTGCTCCTCGACGAGAACTTCCATCTCGGCTTCGTCGAGATCGAGCTGCCCCTCGTTGCCGCGGAACTGGAGGTGGACCGGCCCCGGCACGCCCGACACGGCGGTGCGAAAAGCCTGGCGCACCATGTCGGGAATGCGCGATACGTCGTCGATCGTGACGTTCATTTTGGTCACCGGCTCGAACGCCGGAACGTCGTCGATCTCCTGATAAACCTTTCGGAACTTCGTTTTCGGATCGCGCCCACCCGTCATCGCGATGACCGGCGCATGCGCGAGCCAGGCGTCACGCAGGCCGGCCGCGAGATTGAGCGCGCCGATCACCTGCGCCATGCACACGCCGGGCCGTCCGCAAGCGCGCGCAAAACCGTCCGCCATATAGGCCGCCGATTTTTCGCCGTGGGTATGGATGCGGGCGATCTTGGTGCGCCGTTCCATCTCGGCGAAGGTGCGCCGCAACACCGCCGGCACCATGAACACGTGCGTGACGCCATAGCCCGCGAGCATGTCGGCCAGCACCTCGGCGCCGGTGCGCTTCGTGTTGTGGCCTACCGTCGACATGTCATTCGGGCTTGAAATTCAACGCAACGCCGTTGATACAATAACGCAGATGGGTCGGCGGTGGACCGTCCTCGAACACATGGCCGAGATGGCTGCCGCACCGGCTGCAATGCACCTCGTCGCGCATCATACCGTGACTGTCATCGGCCGACTTTTCCACCGCGCCGGGCTCCGGATCATTGAAGCTTGGCCAGCCGGTGCCGCTTTCGAACTTTTTCTTGGAAACAAACAGTTTCTGGCCGCAGCCGGCGCAGGAAAACGTGCCGCTGCGCTTCTCGAAATTCAGCGCGCAGCTTCCCGGCATCTCGGTACCGTGCTTGCGCATGATGTCGTACTGCTCGCGCGTGAGCAGCTTTCGCCATTCCGCGTCGGAATATGTGACGGGATATTGCTTGGCCATAACCTGCCTCTCGATGTCCGCGGGCAGGATAGAAGCGCCCGCGGCGGGTCAAGGCAAGGCCCGCTGGCGCGAACCGAACGCGTCGCCTAGCATGGCAAAAAACAATCCCCGGAGGACAAGGATGATCATAGCGCGAGTGGCGGCGGCGCTGGCCGCCCTTCTGTTCGCGACCGGCGCGCCGGCGCAGGACAAGTATCCATCACGAACCGTCCGGATTGTCGTTCCTTTCGCGGCGGCCGGGCCGACCGATATCATGGCGCGGCTGATCGCCCAGAAGCTGCAGGACAGTCTGGGCCAGCCTTTCATCGTCGAAAATCACCCCGGCGCAGGCGGCAATATCGGCATGGCGCTGGTCGCTACAGCGCCGCCGGACGGCTACACTTTGCTGCTGGTGAGCTCGAGCGTCGTCGTCAATCCGAGCCTGTACGAAAAGATCTCGTTCGACGTGTTCAAGGACCTCGCACCGATCACGCTGGCCGGCTCCAGCCCCAATATTCTCGTCGTGCATCCCTCGGTTCCGGCCAATACCGTGAGGGAGCTGGTCGACTACATTCACGCCAACCCCGGCAAGATGAGCTTTGCGACACCGGGCTTCGGCACGACGGCCAGTCTCGCCGCCGAAAATTTCAAGCACGCCCTCAACCTCGATATTCAGCCCGTGCCGTTCAACGGCGCGGGCCCCGCACTCAATGCCGTCGTCGCGGGCCAGGTACCGGTCGCCATGATGGCGTTGCCGCCTGTCACGCCGCATCTCAAAGCCGGCACGCTGCGCGCTTTGGCTTTCACCACCGAGAAGCGTGTCGCGGTCGCGCCGGACGTGCCCACCATGGCCGAGGCCGGCGTGCCGGGCGATCAGATTTCCGATGTGATGCAGGGCGCATTTGCGCCGGGCCGCACTCCGAAGCCCATCATCGACCTGCTACAGACGGAGATCGCAAAGGCGGTGGCGTCGCCCGACGTCAAATCGAAGCTCGACACGCTCGGCTTCGATGCCATCGCCGACAGTCCCGACCATTTCGCCGCGCGCATAAAGGCCGAGGTACCGAAATGGGCCAAGGTGATCGAGATCGCCAAAATTCAGAAGGTAAAGTGAGGCCTAGCGCACGGCCGCGGCGCCTTTATTCCAGCCGCGCGCACCCTCGCCATAGACCTCGTGGCCGCTGTCGGTGACCACCACCGTGTCCTCGAGCTTGATGAAGCCGCGGCTCGGATGCATCAGGGTCGTCTCGACCGAGATCACCATGCCGGGCTCGAGCGGCTGGTCGCGATGTTCGGCCGGATAAGGCGGCGCGCGCTCGGCGATGCGCGGCGCCTCGTGGCTGACCAATCCCATGCCGTGCGCCAGGAATTCCATCTGGTTGTGGTGTTTTGACTTTTCCTTGAGCGGCTCCGCCGCCGCGTAAAGCGCGCTGCCGTTAACGCCCGACCGCACCGCCTTGAACGCCGCGCGCTGGATGGTCTCGATCTCGCCGAGCAGATCGACCAGTTCGGCATCTGGCTCGCCATGAATCGCCATGCGGCAGATGTCGCCGATATAGCCTTGATAATTGCCGCCGGAATCGAGCGACAGGATGTCGCCCTTGCCCCATTTCTGCTCGGACGGCGCGCGGTTCAGGGCGGTGCCCGCGGTGATCAGGCAGTACTCGAATGTCAGGCCGCGATTGACCTCCTCGCGCCGCATCGCGTCGACCAGCTCGCGCTTGGTGGCGCCGGGGGCGTGTTGCGCAATCACCGCCTGCATCGATTCGATCACGGCATCGGAAGCGTATTTAAGCTTCTTCAGTTCGTCCGGCGTTTTGAGGGCGCGTTGGCGATCGAACACCAGCGACACATCCACCAGTTCGGCATCGGGAAACGCAGCGCGCAGTACGCCGGCCGCGTCGTAAGGCAGGAAGCCGAATTCGACGCCGATGCGGGGCGGCCTCAGCCCGGCGCCCTTCATGGCCTGGACCGCTCTCTGCATCGCATCGACCGAGCCGCTGGACGCGGTCTGGGTCTGCGGCGTCCATAACGGATGGACGTCGGTTTGATACGTCTCGAGGCGGTGGCCGACATAGATCGCCTTGGCGGGCGCACCCTTGGGATAGACCAGCACCGGCAGATAGCGCGAGACGCTGATCGCATCCATGTAGTCGAAGAAGTCGGCGCGGTGGCCGCCCAGCAGATACTGGACATTATGCTTGGAGGTCGCGATCGCCACGTCGAGATTGGCGTCGTCCATCAGCCGGTCGAGGCGCGCTTGGTCGAACGGCACGGCGAGATCGGAGCATGGCGCAGGCGTCAGCATGGTCTTTTCCCGGATGTCTGTCGAACCAGCCGCTAAGCTAGTCCGGTGCGGCGGGGCGGCGCAACCGGGGTTCCCCATTCTTGCGGCTCGCCAGGCGGACAGGCATGCTTGGAGCCAACAACAAAGACAAACTTAAGTCCGGGAGACACCCCATGAAACTCGCCGCCCGCATTCTCGCTGCTTGCGCCGTGACCTTGATTGCGGACGCAGCCTCGGCCGCGGGGCCCGGCGGCTATCCGAACAGGCCGGTGAAGATCGTGGTGCCGTTTGCGCCCGGTGGTCCGACCGACGTGATGGCTCGCCTGATCGCCAACAAGCTGTCGGAAGCGCACGGCCAGCAATTCTATATCGAGAACCACGCCGGCGCCGGTGGCAATATCGGGATGTCGCTGGTCGCGAAATCGGCGCCCGACGGCTACACACTGTTGGTGGCGTCCTCGAGCTACGTCGTCAATCCAAGCCTCTACGCCAGCAACCCGTACGATCCCTACAAAGACTTCGCGCCGGTGACGTTAGCCGCGGCGTCCCCCAATATCGTGGCCGTTCACCCCGACGTGCCGGCGAAAAACATGCAGGAGCTGATCGCGCTCGCCAAAGCCAATCCGGGCAAGTACAGCATCGCCAATCCGGGCCTCGGCACCACCCCGCAGCTCGCGTCGGAGCTGTTCAAGCTCTCGCTCCAGCTCGACATGACCAGCGTGCCGTTTGGCGGCGCGGCGCCGGCGATCCAGTCCGCCGTCGCCGGCCACACCCCCATCGCGTTTAGCGCGCTGCCGCCGGCTTCGCCTCAGGTGAAAGGCGGCAAGCTGCGGGCGCTAGCGGTGACCTCGGCCAAACGCTCGGAGGCGCTGCCCGACGTGCCAACGATGCAGGAGGCTGGCGTGCAAGGTCAGGAATCGGAAACGATGCAGGGCATTTTCCTGCCGGCGGGGGCGCCGAAGGAGCTGGTCGATTTTCTCAATACTGAGATCGTCAAGGTGATGGCGATGGCGGACGTCAAGGCCAAATGCGCCGAGCTCGGCTTCGATGCCGTTGCCGACAAGCCCGATCACTTCGCCGCCTATATCAAGAAAGAAGTCGAGAAATGGGCGGCCGTGATCCGCGACGCCAAGATCGAAAAGATCAAGTGATGGTCGCGCCAGCGCTCAGCGCTTGATCAGGCAACAAAAACCATGCGCATTGTCGACATCCGCGAGACCGCAGTCGCGCTGAAATCCGAGCTCAAGAATTCGAGCATCGATTTCTCGGAGATGACGACCTCGGTCGTCGCCGTGCTCACCGATGTCATTCGTGACGGCAAGCCGGTCGCCGGCTTCGCCTTCAATTCGACCGGACGCTACGCCTGCGGCGCGCAAATGCGGGCGCGGTTCATCCCGCGCATTCTCAAGGCGGACCCGCAATCGCTACTCGACGACAAGGGCAATTTCGACCCGGAGAAAATCGTCGCGACGATGATGAGAAACGAGAAATCCGGCGGTCACAGCGAGCGCTCGGTCGGCATCGGCACGATCGAAGTCGCGGTGTGGGACGCCATTGCCAAGATCGAAGGCAAGCCGCTGCACCGCGTGCTGGCGGAGCGCTACAACGGCGGCAACGTCGCCGACAAGGTGTTCTGCTATGTCGGGGGCGGATGGTACGCGCCCGGCAAGACGCCCCGCGACCTGCAGGACGAGATGCGCCGCCATCTCGACGCCGGCTACACGATGGTGAAGATGAAGATCGGCGGCGCGCCGCTTGCGGAGGACATCAAGCGCATCGAGGCGGTGAAACTGGTGGTCGGCAACAGCGGCGTGCTGGCGGTCGACGCCAATTCGAAGTTCGGCCGCGACGAGGCGATCGCCTACGCCGAGGCGATGGAGCCCTATGGCTTGCGCTGGTACGAGGAGCCCTGCGATCCGCTCGACTTCGCGACCTTGCGTGAGGTGTCCGATGCCTACGATGGGCCGATCGCCAGCGGGGAAAACCTGTTCTCGACCCAGGACGTCAACAACCTGGTGCGGTTCGGCGGCCTGAAAGCGCAGCGCGGCGACGTAATCCAGGTCGACCCGCCGCAGGCCTACGGCATCGCCCAATACGCGCGCACGATTGACATGTTGGCGGGCCATGGCTGGCCGCGGTCGGGGCTATTCCCGCATGGCGGCAACCAGATGTCGCTGCACATCGCGGGAGGCTTCGGACTAGGCGGCGCGGAATCCTATCCCGGCGTGTTCGGCCCGTTCGCCGGCTTTGCCGACGACGCCCGCCTCCACGATGGCTTCCTCACGCTGCCCGGCCGCCCTGGCATCGGCTTCGAGGGCCAAGCCTCGCTTTACGCCATCATGCGGGAATTGGCCGGCCTTTAGGCTGTCGCCGGAAAGCCACAACGGCTGGATTTCCAGCCCTCCCATGCTCGCCGCGCCCTGTGGATAATCCGACTCAGTTATGTGTCGAGCGAGGCAACCGGGGACCACGACCGCCATGCAGCGCGCCAACGCTACTGCCCTTCATGTAGATGAGCGTCCGCGTCACGTTAAAACAACCAGTCAGATGACACCCGCCCGCCGCGCCGGGCTGGATGCGCTGGAGCGCGAATTCAGCGAGTTGCTAGTCGCTTACCAGCGACAACTCGACGCCCGGAGCGCTGCGGCGTAACCGAGCGGCGGTCCGGACGCCGCGGTTCTTGCGGCATCTCGGCCAATCGCGCACCCATCGCATAATCCTGCTCGTCTCCGGTAAGCCGGCAGGCGACGCAAATGACGACCGTACGTCCGCCGGCGATCTCGATGCGCTCGAGATGGCAGTGGCAGGCGACACAGACAGACAAGCGCATGGTGGGCTATCCTGTTGGCGGCGACAGGCGAGCTTAGCTGTGATTCGTGTGGCGGTATCGTGTCGACCGCCGCGCTGCGATGGAACTTGTGGATGGAATCCGACGTACTGCGCCGCCTGCATTATGCCGCCGCCATCGCTTGCGGCGTCTTCGCGGCCCTCACCGTTCACATCCTGCTCACAGTGCTCGGCATCGGTCTCGATGCCGTCCTGCGCGACCTGACCGGCAGCGGACGTCAGCAGCTCATCTCCGCGCTGGCCTGGTGGGCGATCGGCGGCGCCGGCTTCGTCGGCGGCTGGGCCACCGGCGCCTCGCTGATTGCCGCCGCCCGGGAGCGTGAGTTTATCTACAAGCTGGCGCGCCGGTTCCTGATCGCGCTGGTCGTCGCCGTTGCGACAGCGGCCGGTATCCTGAGCAAGAGCGGAAATCTCGGCGGCACAGTCGACGTCATCAGCAGCCTCACCGCGTTCGGGCTCGGCCTGATCTGCGCATTCTGCGGCGCGCGCGTTGCCTATCTCAATGCCGAACAGATCTAGCGCACCGCCTTGATGAATTCGGCCGCCCGTTCGGCGACCATGATGACCGGGATATTGGTATTGGCACTCGGCGCTTTCGGCATCACCGAGGCATCGGCGACGTAAAGCCCTTCGACGCCATAGACGCGGCATTGCGGGTCGACCACCGCAAGCGGGTCGTCCTGCGCGCCGATCGAACACGTCGAGGTCGGATGGAACATGGCGCCGCTCGCGGCCACGAACTCTTCATCCGATATCCGGCGCGTCGAGGTGCCGCCCGATACCAGCCGGCCCGGCCGGATTGCGGCGCCGATCATCGCGCGGCGCAACGGCGCCGGCAATTTGAGCGCTGCCGTTGCCGCGGCGGCTTTCACCGCTCCGGACAGCCCGGTCCCGTTGATGAGACGCATCGGCGCCTGGCGCGGCATCAGATAGACCTCGTCGAAACACTCGCGCACCGAGGGATCCAGCAGCAGGCCTTCGGCGTGGCGGCCGGCGATGATCATGCGTTGCGCGTCGCGCGGATCGGACAACAGGCGTTGCTGGATATCGATTGGAGCATCCGGATCGGCGGAGCGAAGCCGCACAATGCCGCGCGACATCGGCGCATACAGCGCGACGGCGACCATCGCCATGTGACGGCCGAACGGCCTCGGGCTGACGCGGCCGGTGAAATAGTGGAACAGGTCGCCTGGCGGGCAGCCTTCGAGGTTCGAGGAAAAGCGCAGGCCGCTCATGATGTAATGCTGCGCGTCCGCCGGCAGCCGGGAGTCCGGCTTCAGCGTCATCGCAAAATGCATCTGCGTGTGGTTCTGGTAGTTGCGGCCGACCCCCGGGCGGTTCGCCACCACCTCGATTCCGAGCTTGCGCAGCTCATTTCCCGGTCCGATCCCGGAACGCAGCAGCAGCGCCGGTGAATGCACCGCCCCGCCGCACACGACGACTTGCCGCGCTCCTATCGTCGCGATCACACCGCCGGTTTCGGCGAGGACCCCCGTGGCACGGGAGTTCTCCAACATCAGCTTCCGAACCCGCGTATGGGTCAGAATTTGCAGGTTCGGCCGCGCCCTCACTTCATCGGTCAGGTAGCATCGCGCGGTGGTCGCTCGTTCGCTGTCGTCCTGGCTGAGCGGCGCCGGAAAAAACCCGTCCGCCGCGGTGTCATAGACATTGTTGTAAAGCGCCCTGCCCCGCGCCGCGGCGGCCGTTTCGGCGCGCTTCATGTAGAGCGGCCACCGTTCGCGCGGCAACCGCTGGACGATATTGGGGCCTTGCGCGTTGCGGTTGCGCACCAGCTCGTCGAGGTCGCAGGTCATCGCCTGGAACGTCGGCAACACGTCGCGCCAGCCCCAATGGCGGGCGCCCATCCGCTCCCAATTGTCGTAATCGCTCGGCAGGCCGCGCAGCGCGATCATTCCCATCACGCTCGAGCCGCCGCCCATCACGCGCGGCGCCAGAAATGGCACCGCGGTCGTCTCGTTCTCGCGCAGCTTCGCCGTGACGCCGGGCCAGAAATAGTCGCTGTTGAAGTAGGACGCCGGGAAGATGTTGCGGATATCGGCCGGCACTTCGCCGGGCGCAGTGTCCTGGCCGGCCTCGATCAGCAGCACGCGGCGCGCCGGATCCTCGGACAGCCGCGCCGCCAGCACGGCGCCGGCCGAGCCGCCGCCGACCACGATGAGATCCGCTTCCTTCACGCGCTAATGCGCCGCTTCGCGCTTGACCCGCGTCACGATGTGCGTCGGGTCGACGAAGCGCAGCGCCACCAGCAGCCAAACCAAAGTCGTCAGCATGTAAACCACCGCCATCGCGTCGATCGACTGGCCGGCCCGCACCCCGGCCGCGTACACCGCATAATAAAGCGCGACGACGAGGGTCTCTCCCTCGGTCGTTTTTTTGCTTCAGCGGAGGGAGAGCGTAGCCCGCGGCTTCGGCCCAGTCATCATATGACCGGACAGTACTTTTGGCGGAAACCTGGGGCTGGGGCGGGTCGGACAGCGGTCTTTCGACCGGGGCACCCGGACCAGCGGACAGCCGCCGGCCGGCCTAGGCAGCGCGGACCCGCGGGGCGAGTTTCTGCAGCAAAGCGGGGATGTCCTTCGCCGGGCGCGGCGGGCTGAACAGGAAGCCCTGGACCTGCGTGCATTCCTCGGCACGCAGAATCTCGAGCTGCTCTTCGGTTTCGACGCCCTCCGCGGTCACGGTCATGCCGAGGCTGCGGCCGAGCCGCGTCACAGCGCGGATGATCGCGACGCAATCGGTCTTGCCGCCGCCGAGCTCGCGGACGAACGAGCGGTCGATCTTGATCTTGTCGAACGGGAAACTGCGCAGATAGCTGAGCGAAGAATAGCCGGTGCCGAAATCGTCCATCGAGATTTTGACGCCGAGTTCCCGCATCTGATGCAGGGAATCCATCACCGATTTGTCATCCTGCAACAGCACCGTCTCGGTGATCTCGAGTTCGAGGCGCGAGGCGGCGAGGCCCGATTCGCCGAGCGCGCTGACGACCGAAAGCGGCAAGGTCGTGTTGCGGAATTGCACTGCCGAGAGGTTGACCGCGACGGTCATGTCCGAAGGCCATGTTGCCGCTTCGCGGCAGGCCTGCTTGAGGACCCAGTCGCCGATCGGAATGATGAGGCCGATTTCTTCCGCGATCGGAATGAAGCGATCCGGCGAAATTAGGCCGTGTTCGGGATGATTCCAGCGGACCAGCGCCTCGAAGCCGGCGACGCGGTCGGTCGCGAGATCGACCAGCGGCTGGTAATAAAGTTGGAGTTCGTTCGCTGCCAGGGCCTTGCGCAGATCCAGTTCGAGCGTGCGCCGGGCCTGCATCTGCGCGTCCATTTCGGCCTGGAAGAAGTGGTATTTGCCGCGACCTTCGCTCTTGGCGCGATAGAGTGCCATGTCGGCGTTGCGCAAAAGAAGATCGGACTCATTGCCGTCGGTCGGTGCGACCGCGATGCCGATGCTGGCGCCGATCACCACCTGGTTGCCGAGCACCTCGAACGGTTCCGAGATCGTGTCTATGATGCGAGCCGCAAGCTCGGTCGCCAGGGTCGGCCGCGCGCCCAGCTGGATAATGCCGAACTCGTCGCCGCCAAGACGCGCCACCGTGTCGAATTCGCTGATCGATTTATGCAGGCGCTTCGTCACCTCGCACAGCAGCGCATCGCCGACCGGATGACCGAGCGTATCATTGACGGTTTTGAAGCGGTCGAGGTCGATGAAAAGCACTGCGAGTTCTTCGCCTCGCAGCAGCGCCTCCTGCATCTCCTCGCGGAACAGGACGCGGTTCGGCAGACCCGTCAGCGCGTCGTGCCGCGCCATGTGCATGATCTTGGATTCGGCCTGGCGGCGCTCGGTGACGTCCTCGTAGGTTGTGACCCAACCACCATTCGCCGTCGAATTATAGACGCAAGCGACCGAACGCCCGTCGGCAAACTCATAAACCCGGGTGCCGTTGGTATAGCGGCGCGCATTGGCGTGTTCGGCCAACAAATCCTCGACGGTACAGCCGACGTGATTTTGATTGGCCACGCTCAATTCGAGGATGTGGCGATACGTCGTTCCCGGCTTGATGTCGTCGCGCGACAGCCCGAAAATCTCAAAGAACCGGCGGTTGACGACCTCCAGTCGATTCTGCGCGTCGAAAAAGCACAGGCCTTGCGTCATGTTGTCGAGCGCAGCGTCAAGACGGCGGTTGGTCTGGCGGAGAATGGCTTCCTGCTTTTTGGCCAGGGTGATGTCGCTGCACACCACGATCAAGCCGCGGTCACGCGTCGCGCTGCGGCTGATGCGCAGCCAACGGCCGTCGGCCAGAAGCACCTCGTTGGGCTCCTGCGAGTCGCTATCGCGGGCCAGCAGGACCTTGCCGACCCCCGCCGCTTCCTTGAGCGCGGGCCGCAGTTGATCGAGCGGCGTCCCGGTCTTGAGTAGATCCGGCGCCACCCCGAGGAAATTGGCGGCCTGCGAGTTTGCCAGCGCGATGCAGTTTTCGGCATCGATCACGACGACACCTTCCTGCGAACTTTCGAGCGCGTCGGCGAGGCGGGCCTGAGCCGAGCGGCGCTGAGCGACTTCGCGATCCATCATCGTCTTGATGTTGTCGCGCATCAACGCCATCGACGCGAGCAGATCGCCGAGTTCGTCCGGACTTCCCTTGGGAATCACAACGTCGAGCTTGCCGGTCGCGATGCATTCGGCGACGTGCGACGCGGCGGCCACCGGTCCCTCGATGCGACGCACCAGCGCCCAGGCCACGATGCCGGACAACAGCAGCGCGAGCGCCATGCCGGCGAGATTGAGGTTGATGTCGCGCGCCACCGTTTCACGCGCCCTCTGGCGGTAAATGAAGCCATCGCCGGCGGTGTAGTTGACCAGCAGGTCAATTTGCTCGGCGGCCTTGGCAGTGAAGGCGTCGAGCGTTTGCCAATGTGCATCCACACTGGCGCGATCCAACAGCTGCTCGCGCATCTCCGCCCAGCCCGCCACCTGCTGCTGCACGTTGACGGCGGCCTGCTTGGCACGGATCGATTGGGAGCGCTGGGCCGCAACGGCGAGATCGTCGTTGAGCGTTTGCGCAAAACGCTTTATGTCGGTATCGAGCCTGGCGCGCGCGTCCGGGTCTGCGACGCTCAACATGTGCGCGAAGGCCGCGCGCATGTCGGCGAAGTCCGCCGCGGCGGCGCGCGCGTAATTGATCGACATCAGGGACTGGTCATAGGTCTTGTCGACCAGGACACCGGCATCCTTGATGCCGGACGTCGCGAACCAGCCCAGCGCACCGGTGATCGTCGCCATGACCAGAAACGCCACCAGAATCCGGCCGCGGATGGTCATGCAAAATGAACCGGCGCGCGAATAGACGCGTTGCCACGGGGTTGCCGATTGCGAGACGAGCCGCTGAGCCATGAAAAACGCCTGATTACTTGACGTTCAGGCGTACAGCGCCGGCGGTTAAAGGCGATTGAGCGCCCGTTCCAATCCTGCGTAGTTCGTTAACGCCGTCTTAACCGCCGTTCTCCACCCTGCGAAACGTCGCAGGAAAATCCATGCCGGACCGTCCTATCCAATCACGCGCGGTGACGGGCTTCATGATGGCCGGCGCGATGCTGCTCGGCTGCGCAACCGCAAGCATGGCGGTTGGGCCTGTCACGGTTTCGCAAAAAGGCCGCGAATTCACGCCGAAATCGATCGTGCTCCAGCACGGCGAGGTCATGACGATTGTCAACGACGACGCGGACTTGCGCCATCACGTCTATATCAATGCCGACGGCTTCAACTTCGATTCCGGCGATCAGGAACCGGGCAGCAAGACGAATATTCGTTTCCCGTCGCGCGGCACTTTCGACGTGCTGTGCGCGATCCATCCGAAGATGAAGCTCATCGTCAAGGTCGAGTAAGTCTCCGCGCTGTGCGTCGTTGATCGCCTCAAGTCAGCGACGTGCCGAAGATCGCCGTGTGGGCGAGATAATATCCCATCAGAAAGATACCGACCGACGCGACATAGGCCGCCGGCACCAGCCACGGGAAGCGCGCCAGCGTGGCCTTGCGGCCGTCGTCGGCGACGATCGCAAGTAGAACGACGACTATCAGCGTATGGCCGATCAGGTCGACCTTACCGAACTCGGCAACCGCGCTGACGAACATGCCGGCCAGCAACACTGCGCCAATCCGCCGCACTAGCGGCGTCCACATCAGCGAGAAGGCGAGCGCGAATTCGATGGCGCCGGCCGCGCGCATGAAAAACTCCGGCTCGAAACCAAGCGTCATGTTGCGGTGATCGACCAGCAACGGAAACGACCACTCGGGAAAGGCCCATTTCTCGACGGAAGCCCACATTAAGGTAATGCCCGCGCTGTAGCGCACCACATCGATCGGGCGAACGCCGAACAGATCCCGCCGCAGCCCGGCGAGCGCGAGATAGGCGGCGACGCCGAGGAAAACCGGATAGTCGGCGAGATGGAAGACGCCGTATTGCCAGATCGCGATGCCGAAAATAATCGCGATGCCCGCGGCCGACAGCGGCATGGTCCGGCGCGACAACATGCCGGCCGCGATCGCGAGCTGCAGCGCGCCGATAGCCGGCGAGCTGGTCTTGAGCTCCGGGGTCAGCAGGATGCCGCCGAGAGCCCAGATCGCGATGAAGAAGAAGCCGGCGCCGGCCCGAAACAGCATTTCGGTGTTGTCGCGCACGAACTGCGTGGCCCGATCGAGCGAGCGGATCAGCGCCGCGCCAAGGGTCGACCCTTCGACCAAGCAGCCCATCATCAGCGCCAGAATGCACAGCCCGAGCAGGACCTCGAAATCGGGGCACAGCACGTTTTCAAGGCCGCGCGGCTGCCCGGCGACGTCGAACGCGCAAAACCATTTGACGTGCGCGCTCGCGCTCGTCGCGAGCGCGGCGTTAACCATAACCGCGAGCGGAATCGATACCGCGCGCGGCGGCTGGGACAGCAGCCGCTGCATTTCAGGGCCTCCAAACGCCACTTAACGAACCAGATCCACCGCCCCATGCAGGTAGCTGGTATCCTTAAGCTTTTACCACAGGTCTTAGCGTTTGAGCGGACGATGTTAAGTCTTGGTTAACCTTTGAAAGTAAACGCGGCGGGACGGGCGTTCTCGTAAGGCGGCGGTCAATACATCGGCCCTATGGTCGCGACGTCGCGAAAGGTCGGCCCGATGCTCGGTGCAATCAGCGCGTTGTTCGTGATCGGCGGCGGTGTTGTCGCCCGGATGGCGGAGCGTTTTCCCGCGCGCATCGAGATGCTCGAGACCTGCGCCGGATACATGCTGATCGGCGGGCTGTTTGCGATCGGCTCCGCCCTGCCCGTCCTGCTCTGACAGGATTCTACGACAGCTAGCGCGGCAAGGCCGGCGGCTTCGACAACGATTTGGCCGGTTGCGCGGGCGCGCTCAGGGTTTTCAGGAACGCGATCAAGTCGGCCTTCTCGTCCGCGCTCAGCTTGAGCGGAACGATGTCGGGGTCCCTGCTCGGACGCTCGATGCCGCCGCGGTCGTAGAGCTCGATGACTTCTTCGAGCGTGACCAGCGAGCCGTCATGCATGTAAGGCGGCCGTTTCGCCACGTCGCGCAAAGTCGGCGTCTTGAACGCATATTTCAGCCCCACCGAACTCGGGAATAATTTGGCGCGGCCGATGTCACCATCCTTCGCCGAGCCGATGTCGTGAAACGACGCGTCACTGAAAGTCCAGCCGGTATGGCAGGCGACGCAACGCGCCTTGCCGACGAACAGATCGAAGCCGCGTTTTGCGCTCGCGTCGATCGCCTTCTCGTCGCCCTTGATCCAGCGATCAAACGGCGCGGGATTTGAAACGATCGAACGCTCGAAGGTCGCCAGCGCAAGCTCGATCTTGCGGCGCGTGACCGGCCCCTTGCCGAAGGCCGCGTCAAAGGCATTGACGTAGCCGGTGAGCGCAGAGAGCCGTTCGATCAAACCCTGCTCCGGCAGATTCATGATGATGGGCGAACTGATCGGCGTGAAAGCGACCGCCTCGAGATCCCTGAACTGACCGATCCAGCCAAGCTTGTCCGCCGTCGCGACATTGAGCAGGGTCGGCGTGCGAGTGGCCATCTGCTTTTCGCCAAAACCGCGGGCCCGGTTGTCCTGCCACGATCGCGCAGGGTCGTGACAATCGGCGCAGGAGATCTTCTGCGAGCCCGATAGGATCGGATCGTAGAACAGCATGCGGCCGAGATGAGCTTTGGCCTGCGAATAAGGATTGTCGGCCGGATATGAAACGGCGACGGGGCGGGCGAATTTGGCTTGCCAGACCGCGCGTTCAGAACGCGCCGCGCCGTAAAGCGATCCGCTCGCCCAGATGGCGAGCGTCAGCACAACGCCAAGCCCGCCGGCTTTATATATCCACGGCGTAAAATTGCTCCGCATCGCGCCACATTCCGTGACCCGAGTTGACGTTTCGTTAACGATGAGAGCGAACGCGGTTGGTGCCAGGGGCGGAGACGCATCCAGCCTCTAAGTCCTTGTGGTTGTCGCTATTTTGAAACAGCCAAATCGGCTGATACCAACACAGATACCAACATTAGATTTTCAGTTCGCAGACGTACGTCAACGTTCAAGCGGGAAACGGCTGGAGGCCCACCGAGATCGACCCCGACCCGCTGATTAAGAGTGTCGACATTTGAGCCGGCAATCAGCCGCTTAAACGCCCCCAAAACGTGTGATTTGAAAACAATGAGTTACGGACAAAATGTAAACGTTAGAAAGGCGCGCAGCCCCCTGGTCACCCGAGAATGCCTGCTTTTGGGGGTAGCAGCGGACATCAAACAGACGCTCGCGCGTGTCCGCTTGTGACGGCCAAAGCGGACGAAATAAACAAGAATAAAACAGAAGCGAATGACGCAAACGGGACTTGCGCCAATTAGCAATTTCTTAAATAGGGCACTCGTAACTATTGCACCGCAGGAATTCCTGCCGTCGACCAGGCATGGTTCCCATGGCTAAAGAACCTCAAGTTGCTATTCGACAAAGAACATTCCTCAAGGGAATGCTCTACTACGACAATCGTCGCGCATCGATTGAGTGCGTAATTCGCGATATATCAGATAGCGGCGCACGCCTTACCTTCGATCATTCCACCACCGTCCCCGACAATGTCGAGCTTTTCATTCCGCACAAACAGCAGACACTACGCGCACGAGTACAGCGGCGGGGACCAAACGAGATCGGTATCGCGTTCGAGATTGATCGTTCATTAGATCCTCGGCGCGCCGCTGACACCGAGTTACAGCAGCGCGTCGAGACGTTGGAAGCGGAAATAGCCGCACTCAAGCGGTTGGTTGCCAAGCTAAAGGCTAAAGTGTTGCCGCTCGACCTCGACGTGGCATAGCGCCGGTCCAACGGGCGCAGACAAAGTATTTTGCAAGAGTTGTGATGTCCGCTTGTGATGCTGTGGACGGCTCCTCCATCGGCATGCAAGTGCCGTGAATGAGGGTGCTGTTAAGGCCCCACGATTCAAAGGAGCCAACCATGCAAGCAATTACGACACTCGGTCTCGACATTGCCAAGTCTGTCTTTCAGGCCCACGGCGTTGATGCCGATGGCCAGGTGGTCATCCGGCGTCAGTTGAAGCGGCGCTATGTGCTGACGTTCTTTGAGAAGCTGCAGCCGTGCTTGGTCGGTATCGAGGCCTGTGCGACATCACATCATTGGTCGCGGGAGCTACAGGCGCTTGGGCATACGGTTCGCCTGATGCCGCCGGCCTACGTGAAGCCCTACGTCAAGCGGCAGAAGAACGATGCCGCTGATGCCGAGGCGATCTGCGAGGCAGTCAGCCGAGCGAACATGCGGGTCGTCGCGACCAGACAGCTGAGCAGCAGAGTTGCCTGATGCTCCCATCGCACGCGCCACCTGTTCATCCGCCAGCAGACTTCGGTGGCCGATTAGAGAAGCGGACATGCGGCCCGCCCGACTTCGATCCCTAACCGCCGAGCGCCCTCATTATTCGACTGCTTCCTTGAATCGCGCGCACCATTTCGGTCGAAATTTCGGTTTTACCTTAGGCGAGCAGTTAATTTTGCAGCTTTGCGTCGTGCAATCCAATAAGCCATCATTGTTGGCGGTCGTGTTAGGCACTGCGGCAGACCTTCCTGCAGGCGAAGACAACGAAACGCTCGGAGTTGGAGAGGAAACAGCAGGAACGCTCTGTGGAACTTCTGGCGCTTCTAGTTGCGTGGGCCTTGGTTCATCTTGATGAAGCAAATCGCCCGTTGCGCATCCTGCAAGGGTAAAGACAAATAGAATCGCTGCCAGTCTCATAGTTTTGTTCTGCAATTGTTACCGCAACATTCCCAAATGTAGGGGTTGATTGAGCCGCAATGAAGGCTTGATCTACCGTCCCACTCGTCGCCATGTCTTGGCCTTAACGCACGTACCCCGCCCCCTGACGGCCAGCCGCTACGAGAAACTCGTCGCGCCTACGACCGTCCCAGGCCGCCCTTAGCCCGGAGAAATTACCTTAAGCGGAACACCGAAGCGGCGGGAGAGTTGTCGGCCGGGCAAGTCCCGGGAGAAGACAAATGAGGCTTTTCGCCGCTATATCTGTTCTTGCGTTGATGACCGTACCCGCTTCTGCTGCACCCAGTCCGGTGCAAAGGTTAGCGTCGGAGGGCGTTTTTACCAAAGCTCAGGTCCAGATCGAGGTTGAGCGTGACCGGGGCGACAGGGGCGACCGCCGTGAATTTCGTGAGCGTTCCGAACGCCGAGATTGGCGCGAGGGTCGTGAGCGGCGTGAGGGGTGGCGCAGTCGCGGGCGTTGCCAAGTAACCATCATTCGTCGGAGCGATGGAAGTGTGAGGCGCATTCGTCGTTGCCGCTACTAAGATTGAGGGGGAACGAAGGGCCGTTGCCCGCGTTTGCCCGATGCCTCCAAACGTACCCTTAAGGGTCCTGCAGACGCATCTGCGGGACCTTTTTGGTATTCGGGCGGGTACCGCGGAACAACAATTCCTTGGTTGACTTGTCCCATCGGGGAAACACGGCACGGGCGGGCCTTTTAAGGTTGCTCGACGCTATATGACCTACCGATCCGCAATTAAGTCGATATTCGAACCGTTGGTCGTCCTGGCGGCGGTCATCTATTTTGTGGTCGATGCGGTAGCCGTATATATTTTCCGACCAGTTGCCCGAGACGTCGTAAATCTCAAATTATTTCGTTTCATCGGCTCGTGGATTGCGTCGCGTGGCCGTTACACCATTTTGGTGCTGTTTTTAGTCCCACTCATTTTGCTAGAGCCCGTCAAGCCTATTAGCGCCTATCTGATCGCAACGGGCCACTTCGTAAGTGGGGCAGTACTCTTGGCCATCGGTGAAGCTATGAAAATTATAATCGTCGAACGTATTTTTCATATCGGACGTGACAAGCTGCTTACGATTGCGGCGTTCGCATGGACTTACTGGTTCATAGTGGGATGGTTGAAGTGGCTGCGCGCGTCGGCTCCATGGCGTGCCGTAAGGCGCCGGTCCCACCAATTCGTGAATTGGGCCGCTAGACTGAACCATGGTGGTCGGCATCCAGTCTCTCCTTGGCAGCTGCGCAGTGTGCGTTCGTCATCCCGACGCAGGCATTATTAGTCGAGCCCCGCCCAATAGCGGCTGATCAATGTCCGCGCCAGCAATGGCGGCGGGCTTTTGGTTGAAGCGCTGGTCAGCCGCGTCGGAAAGAGGAACATTGTGCCGGTTGAGCACGAACACTCCCTCGTTTTATCAAAAGCCTATTTGCTGCTGATGAGCGGCAATCCCGCTAAGGGCACCGGCAACATCGACAAGGCTGGTGGGCGCTGTTGGAATTGGAGCAGAATACAAAAGAGCCCGGCCTTGTGCCGGGCTCTTCCGTCTCATCTGCTGCGCGCTTACTGAATAACCTGAACAATGCGACGTGTTTTGGGATCGACCAATACCGTGCGACCGTTCACCACGGTATAACGATAATCGCGCACGCCATACTCCGCCGGAACCTCGTAATATGTAACTCCAGCGTCGGGCATTTCGGCGCCAATAACCACCTCGCGGTCATAGGCGTATGACGCACGGTTTTCTTTAACCACGTACTCGCGGAATACTGGCCGACGGTCGTCGGCGATGCCGCCAACAATCGCTCCGCCGACGCCACCCACCACAAGGCCGATTGGTCCGCCCACGATAGCGCCCCCCACGGCACCCGTCACCGCGCCCGTCGTCGCGCCGCTCTGAGCGTAGGTGGCAATGGGGATCATCAGGGCGCCGACAACGACGCCCGCAAGTAGCATTCGATTTTTCATGAAATTGTCCTGGAAGAGCCGGTGGCCTAGTGGCAACCGCGCCAGCTGTCCAACTCCGCGTCCCGACAAAGGTTCCGGTCCGCATGCCGCTACCGAAGTTTAGATTGCCTCGAGACAACAAGGCCCCGGCCTATACGCCGGGGGTTTTTGTTGGCGGTGCGCGAGTCTGCTTATGACCCAAAGCGGACTCATGCACCCGTCTTCAGCCAACTCCTGCGGTCAAATCGAATTTTTTACGTTTGATTTGGGACTGGTACCTGAAAGTACCTGCGCTGTCATGCGGCTTTGATAGCTTTCGTCTGGAAAGTGGCGTGAGTGATCGACACGGTCGTGCCTTTGGGGCTGGCTAGAGTTTCAACCTGCGCGCCGATCTGCTGTGCAAGAGCCTTGACGATGCCGGTGCCAAGTCCGGATTTTCCTTGAGCAAAGACTCCGTCCGGCCTGCCTATCCCGTTATCACAAACGGAAAGCTTCCAATTCGTGCCCCCCTTTTCATAAGCAACAGTGATGTGGCCTTTGGCTTTATCGTCGGGAAAAGCGTGCTTCAACGCATTCATAACGAGTTCAGTGGTGATCAAGCCGAGACTTTCGGCTTGACGGGTCGGGGCGCTACCGCCTTCGCCAATTACTTTCAACGTAATGGACCGGCTGTCGCCAATCATTGAGGACGCAAGGGCGTCACACAAGCTTGAGAGATAAGGCACGATTTCGACTGACCCGAGGGCCCCGGACGCATGGAGATGATTTTGTACGGCAGCAACCGACATTACTCGCTGGTGCGTGTCTTTTAGATGAAGTCGTGTCTCTTCCGACTGGACCGTCTTCGCCTTGAGCATAATAATGCTGGCGATGATCGTAAGGCTATTGGCCACTCGGTGCTGTAACTCATCGAACAGCACGTCTTTCTCTTTCAACAGCCTATCATTTTCGTGCTTTAGGGTGATCTGGTGAGTGACATCTTCAATGCTGAGTAGAATGGTCGTGCCAGCACCGTCTTCGTAAAACGCCTGACGAGCGTTCAGGCACATGGCGCGATGTCCGATGTCCGGGAACTTATGCTCGACCGGGTAGTCCTCCATCACCCCATGCTCGGGTATGATTTTTTCCAAAAGCTCTCGAAGCTTTGGGATGTCCCATTGTCCATCGCCCAGCGCATAAAGAAGTGTGCCTTGGGTATCTTCGGGACTAACTTTAAACGTCAAATAGAACGAGCGGCTGGCGGCAACCACGCGCAATTCTTTGTCGAGCACAACAAGAGGCGTGCGGACCGTATCGACAATGGACTGAGCGAGTGCGCAAGCGTCTGCAACGCTAGTGAACTGCTTTTTGAATCCAATGGATCGCATACCGACCTTCGCAATCATCCCCTGTTGAACCAAAAAGACCCCGGTGCCGCCGGGGTCTACTGGATCCATCGGTTTGGGGGGCAACCCGAAGAATGCCCAGCGGGATTGAGCGTATGGCCGGTTCTAAGAAGAAGTCTGTATAGAATTGACCTAACTGGCCCTACCGGCGCGACTAAAAACCTCCCACAAAGTATGCTATGCTCGGTACCGAACACAGCCTTGAGGGCGGGTTTGTCATGGCAAAAAAAGCGAAAAGTGCGAAAAGGACGAAAATCTTGTTCGATCCCTTGGCATTTCTTGGCAAAGTTGGACACGGCAAATCGATATCAAAATATCGGAGGAACGGGGTTGTCTTCCAGCAAGGGGCTGTGGCGGACGCGATTTTTTACATCCAAAAAGGCCGGGTCAAGCTCACCGTTTTATCCGCGCAAGGCAAGGAAGCGGTAGTCGGGATAATCGGGCCCGGGCAATTCTTCGGCGAAGGTTGCATGAACGGCCATCCGTTGCGTATTGCGACGACGACGGCGATGGAAGAATGCTTGATCACGTCGATCACGAAAGCTGCAATGATTGGTGTCCTTCACCAAGAGCCGAAGTTTTCCGAAATGTTCATGGCGTACCTCCTGACCCGCAATGGCCGGATCGAAGAGGACCTGATCGACCAGTTGTTCAACTCGAGCGAAAAGCGGTTGGCGCGGCTTCTGCTTCTACTTGCGAATTTTGGCAAAGAAACCAACGCGCAGCCTATTCAGCCCAATATCAGTCAGGAAACCCTAGCCGAGATGATCGGCACAACTCGATCCCGCGTCAGTTTTTTCATG
>JBBRAN010000015.1:0-65879 GCA_038206695.1 Hyphomicrobiales bacterium
CATCGCCTGCAAGATCGCGGCGGCGCTTGACCATCTCGCCGCCCATGGCGGCCAGACGAAAGGCTCGATCTCGTTCCTCATCACCGGTGACGAGGAGGGCGTCGCGGTCAACGGCAGCCCCAAGCTTCTGCAATGGGCGGCGGAGCGCGGCGAAAAATTCGACCATTGCGTGCTGGGCGAGCCCGGCAACGTCGACGAACTGGGCGACACCATCAAGCTCGGCCGCCGCGGCTCGCAAAACGGCGTGCTCATCGTCACCGGCAAGATGGGCCACGTCGCCTATCCGCACCGCGCCGACAATCCGGTGCGAGGCCTCGTCAAGCTGATGAGCGCGCTGATGGACGAGCCGCTCGACCAGGGCAGCCACAAGTTCGACCCGTCGAACCTGGAATTCACCTCGATCGACATCGGCAACCCGACGGTGAATTTGATTCCCGGCGAGGCGCGGGCGCGCTTCAACATCCGCTTCAACGACTGCCACAGCCATGCGTCGCTCCGGACGCTGGTCGAGCAGCGCGCGGCGAAGTCCGCCGGCGACAAGCTGCGCTGGCGGATCGATTGGGAGCCGTCGAACGCCGACGTGTTCTACACCGAACCCAGCCCGTTCACCGACGTGGTGGTCGGCGCGGTGGCCGAGGTGACCGGCATGACGCCCAAGCTGTCGACCTCGGGCGGCACGTCGGACGCGCGGTTCATCAAGGACTATTGCCCGGTGGTCGAGTTCGGCCTGGTCGGCCAGACCATGCACGCCATCGACGAGCGCGTGCCGGTCAAGGATTTGGCGACGCTGACAGCGGTGTACCGGAAGATTCTCGACAACTATTTCCGTTGAGCGCGATCGCATCGTAAGCGTCAATAATCCACCCTCACCAGATAAAGCCCGTCCGGCGGCGCCACCGGCCCGCACGCCGCGCGGTCGCGGGCGGCGAGCACGCGGGCGAGATCGTCCGCGCTCCATTTGCCGTCGCCGACCGGCACCAGCGAGCCGACCATCGAGCGCACCTGGTTGTGCAGGAACGAGCGCGCCACGGCGGTGATGTGCACCTCGTCGCCGGCGCGCGACACGTCGAGCCGGTCGAGCGTCTTCTCCGGCGATTTGGCCTGGCATTCGGTCGATCGGAAGGTGGTGAAGTCGTGCTTGCCGACGAGCCGCTGAGCGGCTTCGTGCATCGCCTCGGCGTCGAGCCGGCGCGGCACCCGCCAGGCTCGGCCGCGCTCGATGGCGAGATCGGCCCGGCGGTTGGCGATGCGGTAAAGATAATGCCGCCGCACCGCCGAGCGGCGCGCGTCGAAATCCGCCGCGACTTTTTCCGCCGACAGGATCGCCACCGGATGCGGGCGCAGATGGGCGTTGAGCGCGTCGCGGATCGTGTCGGTCTGCCATTCCTTGGCGAGATCGACATGGGCGACCTGGCCGCGGGCGTGAACGCCGGCATCGGTGCGGCCGGCGCCCTGCACCGGCGTCTTCTCGCCGGTCAGCGCCTCGATCGCCGCGGTCACCACGCCCTGCACGGTCAGCCCGTCGGCCTGGATCTGCCAGCCGGAGAACGGCGCGCCGTCATATTCGATGGTGAGCTTGTAGCGCGGCATGCGTCTATCCGAGATACGTCCAAGGCTGCACCGGGTTGCCGCGCAGGAATTCGTCGGCCTGCATCGGCTGGCGGCCGGCGCGCTGCAATTGCGTCAGCCGCACGGCGCCCTCGCCGCACGCCACCGTGAGCTCCCCGTCGAGCACGGTACCGGGGGCACCGGCTCCCTCGCCGCGCGTCGAGCGCAGCACCTTGACCCGCGTGCCGTCGCCCATCTCGAACCAGGCCCCGGGAAACGGCGACAGGCCGCGGATGTGGTTATGCACTTCAGACCACGGAAGCCCCCAATCGATGCGGGTTTCCTCCTTGCCGATCTTGGCGGCATAGGTCGAGCCGGTTGCCGGCTGCGGCGTCAGCGTCAGGCTGCCGCGCTGCAGCGCCGCCAGCGCCCGCACCACCGCGTCGGCGCCGAGCCGCGCCAGCGCATCGTGCAGGTCGCCCGCCGTTATGTCGGCACCGATCGCAACGCAGTCGATGAGCGCGACCGGCCCGGTGTCGAGGCCTTCATCCAGCTGCATGATGGTGACGCCGCTTTGCGGGTCGCCGGCCATGATGGCGCGGTTGATCGGCGCAGCGCCGCGCCAGCGCGGTAGCAGCGAGGCATGGATGTTGAAGCAGCCGTGCGATGGCGCTTCGAGCACAGCCTTCGGCAGCATCAGGCCATAGGCTACCACCACCGCGGCGTCGGCGCCGTGAGCGCGGAACGCCGCCTGCGCCTCGGCACCTTTCAGCGAGGCCGGCGTGTGGACGGCAAGCCCGAGCCGCGCCGCCTCGCGCGCCACCGGCGTCGGCGCCACGTCCATGCCGCGCCCGGCGGGCTTCGCCTCGCGGCTGTAGACCGCGGCGATCTCGTGGCTTTGCGCCAGCGCAAGCAATGCCGGAACGGCGAAATCCGGCGTGCCCATGAAGACGAGGCGCATCAAAGCTCGTGCGCGTTGGGTTCGGAGTGATGCTGCGGCGGCGACGGTTCTTTCCTTGCCGCCTTCTTGAATTTCTTGATCACCATGTCGCGCTTGAGCTTGGAGATGCGATCGATGAACAGCATGCCGTTGGTGTGATCGATCTCATGCTGCAGGCAGATCGCGAGCAGGCCGTCGGCCTCGATCTGCTGCGCCTTGCCGTCGATGTCCATGTACTTGACCTTGACCGCGACCGGACGCTCGACCTCGGCGTAATATTCCGGGATCGACAGGCAGCCTTCCTCATAAATCGATTTTTCGTCCGCCGACCACACCACTTCGGGATTGATGAAGACCTGAGGCTGCGGCGCTTCTTCCTTCTTGGCGAGGTCGAGCGTGACGACGCGCTTGGGCACCGCGACCTGGATCGCGGCCAGCCCGATGCCGGGCGCGGCGTACATCGTCTCGAACATGTCGTCGACCAGCGCGCGGATTTCCTTGTCGAACGCCTTCACCGGCTCGGATTTGAGCCGCAGCCGCTTATCCGGAAGGATGATGATGTCGCGCAGCGCCATGGCGATTTTCCCCGCGGCTACCTAAGGGGAAGCCGGGGATGGGTCAACGCTAAGCCTTGAGAGACCGGCACAAATAGCGTAGTGTTCACTTTTCGTTCTTGTCCGTCGAATCGGATAGAAGACTGCGCAGCCGCGTCATTCGGGAGACGACCATGTCCGACGCCGTCATCGCTGCCATCGTCTGCCTGATCGCCGGCCTCGCCGCCGGCGCGCTGATCGTGTTCGTCGCGCGCCCGCGCGCGGCGGAGCCGGACCGCGGCGCGGAGGAGGGCCTGCTCAATCTCAATGCGCGGCTCGACGCGATGGGAAGCTGGCTGCAAAACTCCCATGGACAGCTCCAGCAGGCGGTCAACCAGCGGCTCGATGCCGTGACGGCCCGGCTCGGCGAAACGCTGACGACCTCGACCAAGAACACGACCGACCACCTCCAGCAACTGCATTCCCGGCTCGCGGTGATCGACGGCGCGCAGAAGAACATCACCGATCTCGCCACCACGGTGTCCAGCCTGCAGAAAGTGTTCGACAACAAGCAGCGGCGCGGCGCGTTCGGCCAGGGCCGGATGGAAGCGATCGTCAACGACGCGCTGCCGAAGGGGGCATTCGAGTTTCAGTTCACACTGTCGAACCGCACGCGGCCCGATTGCTGCATCAAGATGCCGGACGGCCGTCCGCTGGTGATCGACGCCAAATTTCCGCTGGAGGCGATCAGCGCTCTCGAGCGTGCGACCACCGAGGATGAGCGCACGGAAGCGGGACGGCAATTGCGCACCAACATCGGGACGCACATCGCCGATATCGCCAAGAAATATCTGATCCCCGGCGAAACGCAGGACATGGCCTTGATGTTCGTGCCCTCCGAGTCGGTCTACGCCGAACTGCATGACGGTTTCGACGACATCATCCAGAAGGCCTATCGCGCGCGCGTCATGATCGTGTCGCCGTCGCTGATGATGCTGGCCATTCAGGTCATCCAGCAGATTCAAAAGGACGCCAAGATGCGCGAGGCGGCGGACAAGATACATGCCGAGGTGGGCTACCTGATGGATGATCTCGGCCGGCTGCGCAGCCGCGTCGACAAGCTCGGCAAGCACTTCAGCGACGCCAATGAAGACGTCCGCCAAATTCTGATTTCGGCGGAGAAGGTCGAGAAACGCGGCGAGCGCATCCAGAATGTCGAGTTCAACGAACCGGAAGCCGCGCAAATCCTGCCCGGACCGGCCGCCCGCATCGAGGCGGCGGAGTGACAGGACGCGGTAATGGCCTCGCCTGAACGCGCCCTGGCGCGTCCCAGCCTGCTCGACGCCTTCGCGGTCTACCTCAAGCCGCGCGTCCTGATCGTGCTGTTCCTCGGCTTCTCATCCGGCCTGCCGCTCGCTCTGTCCGGCACCACGCTGCTGGTCTGGATGCGGGAGTCCGGCGTCGACCTCGGCACCATCGGCCTGTTCGCGCTGGTCGGCACGCCCTACACGCTCAAGTTCCTGTGGGCGCCGCTGACCGATGCGCTCGACGTGCCGCTTGTGTCGCGCTTGCTCGGGCGGCGCCGCGGCTGGCTGATCTTCAGCCAGTTGCTGCTGATGGCGGCGATCGTCTTCCTCGGCCTGTGCAATCCGGCCGCCGCGCCGGGTCTTGTCGCGTTCGGCGCGATGCTGGTCGCCGCCGCGTCGGCGACGCAGGACATCGTGGTCGACGCCTTCCGCGTCGAGAGCCTGCCCGACAACGAGCAGGCCGCCGGCATGGCGTCCTACGTCGCGGCCTACCGGATCGGCATGCTGGCTTCGACCGCGGGCGCGCTGTTTCTGGTCAGCGGCTTCGAAGCCTGGGGCCTCGACCGGCAAAGCGCGTGGAGCGCCGGCTACACCGTGATGGCGGTTCTGGTCGTGATCGGCACGGTGACGGCGCTCTTGGCCACCGAGCCCGAGCGCTCGCGCGAGGCGGCGCTCGCCCATGCCGGGCAAAAAAAGTTCGCGCGCGTCGCCGAAGCCGCGGTCGGCGCCTTCAAGGATTTTCTCGGCTTCCGCTTCGCGTTCGTCATGCTGGCCTTCGTCATCCTTTTCAAGTTCACCGACGCGCTGTCCGGCGCGATGATCGCGCCGTTCGTGATCGATCTTGGATTTTCCCGCAACGAATACGCCGCGATCGTGAAGGGATTGGGGCTGGGCGCGACCCTGCTCGGCGGCTTTGCCGGCGGCTTCATCGCTCGCGCCTTCCCGCTCGCCACCAGCCTGTGGATCGGAGGCATTGTGCAAGCCATCGCCAATCTCGGCTTCTCCTGGCAGGCCGTGGTCGGCGCCGACCCGGCCTGGCTGGCGTTTTCGATCACGCTGGAAAATTTCACCAGCGCGATCGGCACGGTGATCTTCGTCGCCTACCTTTCGGCGCTATGCCGCAACCCGCTGCACACCGCGACGCAATACGCGCTGCTGACGGCGCTCGCCGCGGTCGGCCGCACCTATCTGTCGTCGGGCGCCGGCTTCATCGCCGCCTCGACCGGCTGGGTCTGGTTCTTTGCGATCTGCGCGCTGGCCGGGCTGCCGAGCCTGATGCTGCTGGCCTGGCTGCAATATGCCGGGCATTTCCGGCGGCTGGAGACGCGCTAGGCCGTCAGAACAGCGTGCGCTGCTTGATCGCCGCCGACAACGTGCCCTCGTCGAGATAATCGAGCTCGCCGCCGACCGGCACGCCGTGGGCGAGCCGCGTCACTTTTACCTCGGCGCCGTGCAGCAATTCGGTGATGTAGTGCGCGGTGGTCTGGCCGTCGACGGTGGCGTTGAGCGCCAGGATCACTTCCTTGACCGGCTCCTCATGGGCGCGCGACACCAGCGCGTCGATCGACAGGTCCTGCGGGCCGACGCCGTCGAGCGGCGACAAAGTGCCGCCAAGCACGTGATAGCGGCCATTGACCGCGTGCGCGCGCTCGAGTGCCCACAGGTCGGCGACGTCGGCCACCGCGACGATGATCGAGGGGTCGCGGCGCGTGTCGGTGCAAACCGTGCAGGGATTCTGCGTGTCGATATTGCCGCAGGTCTTGCAGATCACGATCTTGTCCATCGCGGTCTCGAGCGCGGCGGTCAACGGCGCCATCAGCAGTTCCCGCTTCTTGATGAGATGCAGCGCGGCGCGTCGCGCCGAGCGCGGGCCGAGCCCCGGCAGGCGGGCGAGCAGTTGGATGAGGCGCTCGATCTCGGGCCCGGCGACGGCGGTCGGCATTAAAACAGCTTCAGCCCCGGCGGCAGCGGCAGGCCGCCGGTCAGGCCCTTCATCTTCTCCTGCATCACCGCCTCGGCCTTGCGCCGCGCGTCGGCATGCGCGGCGATCAGCAGGTCCTCAAACACTTCCTTCTCGGACGGATTGTAGAGCGTCTCGTCGGCCTTGACGCTCTTGAGGTCGCCCTTGGCCGTGAGCCTGACTGTCACCATGCCGCCGCCGGCGCTGCCTTCGACCTCGATGGTGTCGAGCTCGGCCTGCAATTCCTGCATCTTCGATTGCAGTTGCGTGGCCTGCTTCATCATGCCGAGGATGTCCACGTCAGTCGGCCTCGTCGTCGCCGGCGCGCGGCGCGGCGGGCGGCGCCTCGGGTCGGGTGACGCCGACGATCTCGGCACCGGGGAATTTCTTCAGCACCGATTCGACCAGCGGATCGCTGCGCACGCCACGCTTGAGTTCGGCGTCGCGGGAATCGTTCTGCACTTTGAGGCTCGGCGCGCCCTGCTCGGCTGACACCACCACCATCCAGCGCTTGCCGGTCCAGCCCGACAATTTGCGCGACAGGTCGTTGATCAATGTCTTGGGCGCGGTGGATTCCAGCGCCAGTTCCAGCCTGCCGTCCTCGCAGCGCACCAGCCGCACGTCGCGCTCGAGCGCGGCCTTGAGGCCGATGTCGCGCTTCTCGGCGGCAAGCGCGACGATGTCCTCGAAGGTCGCGAGCGTGAGGGTCGGCGCCACCTGCGGCGACAGGTTGGGCCGAGGATCGGCCTGCATCACGGGGTCGACCGCCGGACGCGGCGCGACAGCGGCCGACGAGCGCGGCGCGCTGCGTGGCGCGTCGTAACGCGGCGCCGATGACGACGGCGCGGGCGTTGGTGCCGAAACACCAGCATTTCCGCCATTTTGCGACGGCGGCTGCGCCGGCGGAGCGGCTTCGCTGCCGAGCGAGCGGATCACTTCGTCCGGGGTCGGCAGGTCGGCGGCGTAGGCGATGCGCACCAGCACCATCTCGGCCGCGGCGAGCGGGCGGGCGGCGTCCTTCACGTCGGCGAGGCCCTTGAGCAGCATCTGCCAGGCGCGCGACAGGACGCGCATCGACAACTGAGTCGCGAAGGCACGGCCGCGCGTGCGCTCGGCCTCCGACAGCGACACGTCGTCGGCGACCGAGGGCACCACCTTCACGCGGGTGACGAAATGGGTGAATTCGGCGAGATCGGCCAGCACGACCGACGGATCGGCGCCGATCTCGTATTGCTCGCGCAGTTCTTTCAGCGCGGCCGGGGCGTCGCCCTTCATCAGCGCCTCGAACAGATCGACGACCCGCACGCGGTCGGCGAGGCCGAGCATCGCGCGCACATCCTCGGCGCGCACCGGCCGGGCGGCAGCATGCGCGATCGCCTGGTCGAACAGGGAAAGACTGTCGCGCACCGAACCTTCGGCGGCGCGCGCGATCAAAGCGAGCGCCGCGGGCTCGGTCTCGATGCCTTCCTTGGCCGCGATGCCCTCGAGGTGCTTGACCAGCAGCCCGGCATCGACCCGGCGCAGGTCGAAGCGCTGGCAGCGCGACAGCACCGTGACCGGCACCTTCCGGATCTCGGTGGTGGCGAATACGAATTTCACGTTTGCCGGCGGCTCTTCCAGCGTCTTGAGCAGCGCGTTGAAGGCCGCGGTCGACAGCATGTGCACTTCGTCGAGGATATAGACCTTGTTGCGTGCCGAGACCGGCGCGTAGCGCACCGCGTCGTTGATCTGGCGCACGTCGTCGACGCCGTTATGCGAGGCGGCGTCCATCTCGATCACGTCAAGATGGCGGCCCTCGATGATCGCCTGGTCGTGGATGCCGAACACCGGCATGTCGATGGTCGGACCCTTTACCGAGCCGTCCGGCAATTCGTAGTTCAGCGCGCGGGCGAGAATGCGCGCCGTCGTCGTCTTACCGACGCCGCGCACGCCGGTCAGGATCCAGGCTTGCGGAATGCGGCCGCTCTCGAAGGCGTTGGAAATGGTGCGCACCATCGCGTCCTGGCCGATCAGGTCGGCGAAGGTCGCAGGGCGGTATTTGCGGGCGAGCACGCGATAGCCGGCGGGCTCCGGCGGCGCGAGCATGGTCTCGGTTTTTTTCTTCTTGTCGTCGCTCATCGTGCCATCCGATCCGCAGCGCGCGGACTGAAAATCGTCGTGCGGAGCAATGAGGGTGGGAGGCTGACGAGCGACCCGATCCGTGCTCGTTAGGGCTGCTTCCTTCCGGATCTGACCCGGTTGGCGAGTGGCTCGTCCACCGCCAACCTCCCACCGCCTATATCGGTCCAATGGTAGGGGAAAGCAAGCAGAGGCGGGCGCGCTCTGCTAGGATTCCTCCACAGAAAACGGTCTAAATAGTTCAATGTTTCCGGCCTCTCCGCCGTCTTTCGCGCTCGACCCGCAGCTCGCTCGCGACACCTTGTGGGTCGGCGATCTCGCGCTGACGCGCGTCCTGCTGGTCGAGGACAGCAACTACCGCTGGCTCATTTTGGTGCCGCGGCGCGAGGGCGCGGTGGAACTGATCGACTTGACCGACGCCGACCGGGCGCTGCTGATGGAGGAGATCGCGGTGGTGTCGCGCGTGCTCAAGGCCATCACCCATTGCGACAAGCTCAATGTCGCGGCGCTCGGCAATGCCGTGGCGCAGCTCCATGTCCACGTCATTGCCCGCAAGCGCGGCGATGCTGCCTGGCCGAAGCCGGTGTGGGGGGTCGTTCCACCCCAGCCGTTCGAGCCCCAGACGCGGGACGCCCTGATCGCCGCGCTGCGCGGCAGCCTTCAAATCGGCCCGCCGCAGCGCTAGACTGCCGGGAGCCACGGAGCAGAACCATGACTTTCCGCATCGCCGTCGTTCAGCCGATCGCCAACCCGATCGGGCAAGACGACAAGAATGTCGCCGACGCTGTCGGCTTCATCGGCCGCGCCGCCGCCGACGGCGCGCAGTTCGTCTGTTTCCCGGAAACCTATCCGGGGCCATGGCGCATGCCGGCCAAGTTCGATCCGACGCCGGCGCTGGCGCAGGCCGCGGCGAAGCACAAGATCCACATCGTCTATGGCACCATCGCGCCGATCAACGCCAAGGACGCCACCGCGCACAATCTGATCTGCATGGCCTATCCGGACGGCCGCACCGTCGCCTACCGCCGCACCCACCCGAACGGGCCGTGGATCTATACCGGCGGCGAGTGGTGGGAATTCCAGTACGTCGCCGGCGACGAATTCCCGGTGTTCGAGACCGCGCACGGCAAAGTCGGCCTGGCGATGTGCAGCGAGGTCTACATGCCGGAGGTGACGCGCGCGCTCGCGCTCCGCGGCGCCGAGATCATCTTCATGCCGGCCGGCACCGATAAGCGCCGCCTGTGGGCGACCTGGCGGCACCTGATCTGGGCGCGCGCCATCGAGAACCTGGCGATCGTCGTCACCACGCAGAACATGTTCAACCACCAGGAGCGCGGCCTCGCGATGGTGGCGGCGCCCGAGGAAGTGATGTTCGAAAGCACCGCGGCGGGGATGTTCACGGTCGATGTCAGCCTCGACCGGGTACGCGCATTGCGCAATTCGACCGACGAGGTCGGCTCGGCGCATAACTTCGCCGCCAAGCAGGGCGTGCTTGGTCCGCAATGGCAGCGGCCCGACCTGCACGAGCGGATTTTCCCCAAGCCGATGCGCGAAGCGGCCGAATAAGCCTGCGGTCCGGCGCGACGATTGCGGGAACCGCGCCAGCATGCGACTTATCGCGCGTGATGCCGCCCCGCCCCGATCTCGGACCCAAGCCCCGCCTCGGCTATGCCGAAAGCCCGCTCGATCGCGCCGCCGACCGCCGCCTGAAAGGCGACGACATCGCCGCGCTAGCGAAAAGGCCCGATGCAGGGGCTTATATCGTGGGCGGCGAGATGATCGTCGCCAAGGCGGGATCGCCCAATAACCCGCTGTTCACGCTCGAAGAAGCCCGCAAGCTCGGCGCCGAGGAGACCGCGAGGATCTTCCTCGGCCTCCTCGGCGAGGCCGCGCGCTTCGGCCTCGGCATCAGCCCGGCCGCGGCGGAGACACTCAAGGCACGTTCCGATCTCCTGGTCACGGATTTGCGCTCGATCGCGGTACAGGGCCTGGTCGAAGCCGATCACCTGCCGCCGATCGCGGAAGCCAAGGCGCTGCTGCACTGGCACGCCCGGCACCAGTTCTGCGCGAATTGCGGCGCGGCCACCGCGCTCACCGATTGCGGGTGGAAACGCAGTTGCCCAAACTGCAAGGCCGAGCATTTCCCGCGCACCGATCCGGTCGTCATCATGCTGGCGATCGACGGCGAGCGCTGCCTGCTCGGCCGCTCGCCACGTTTCGTGCCGAGCATGTGGTCGTGCCTCGCCGGCTTCATCGAGCCGGGCGAAAGCTTCGAGGACGCGGTGCGCCGCGAGACGCGCGAGGAAGCCGGCATCGTCTGCGGGCGCGTGCGCTATTTCGCCTCGCAGCCGTGGCCGTTCCCGACTTCGCTCATGATCGGCGCCTATGCGGAGGCGAGATCGCACGACATCGTGGTCGACCGCGACGAGCTCGAAGATGCGCGCTGGTTCTCCAAAGGCGAAGCGACCGCGATGCTCCTGCGCAAGCACCCGCAAGGCCTGACCTGCCCGCCCGGCGTCGCCATCGCGCACCACATCATCCGCGGCTGGGTCGAAGACGGCGTATCCTTTGGCTGACGGTGCATCAGTGAGGCCGACGATCCTGTGCGCCGGCATCGGCGTGCATGACATCGTGATGCGAGTCGAAGATTTTCCGGCGCCGGGCGCCAAGGTCTACGCTTCCGACTACATCGTGACCGGTGGCGGCTGTGCCGCCAATGCCGCGGTGGCGGTGGCGCGCATCTGCGGCGGCGCGCGCTTTGCCGGCCCGCTCGGCGACGACAACGACGAAGCGAGCCGCTCGATCATCGCGGGGTTGGCGCGCGACAACGTCGATTGCTCGGGCGTCGGCCGCGTGGCCGGCGGCAGCGCCTCCGTCTCGCTGATCCTGCTCGACGCCGCCGGCGAGAAGGTAATCGCCACGCGGCGCGGCAAGGGGCTGACCGAGGCGGTGCCGCATGACCCGGCAGCGCTGGTCGCCGATGTCGATGCCGTACTGGTCGACAACCGGTTTCCGAATTTCGTCACGCCGATCTGCCAGGCCGCCGCCAAACGCGGCATTCCAGTGGTGATCGACCTCGACCAGGCGACCAAGCCCGACTACGGCCTGCTGGGGCTCGGCACCCATGTCATCGCCTCAGCCGAAGGGCTGCGGGGCACGTTCCACACGCAGGACATCAAGGCCGCCCTACCCCGGCTCGCCGCCCAACTCGGCGGCTTCACCGCCGTCACCGACGGACCTGACGGCATCTATTTCATGAAAGGCAGCGAGGTCCGCCACATGGCGGCGTTCAAGGTCGACGCCGTCGACACGCTCGGCGCCGGCGACGCTTTTCACGGCGCGTTCACGCTGGCTTTGGTCGAAAAGGGCGACGTCATCCAGGCGATGCGCTTTGCCGCCGCCGCGGCGGCGATCAAGTGCACGCGATTCGGCGGGCTGACCGGCGCGCCGACCCGCGCCGAGATCCACGCCTTTCTCGGCGCCCGCGCCGCGCGCTAGGGCCGGATCATTTCGACTTCGACGGACACGGCGCGCCGCACGGCGCGCAGGCGCCGGCGAAATCCTCCGGCGACACCGCCCGCCCGCTCGACGGGCTCATCAGATGGCTGGCGACGATGACGGACAGCGTCAGCACGGTGGCGGCGATGTAAGTGGCGCGCATCGGAATCATGCGCTCACCTTGCGCATGATCTTGTCCGAAAACCGGTTCCCACTTTTAGGGATCATGCGTTTAGTCCCTCGACAGGCCGAACAGCGGGCGCAGCCGCAGCCCGACGGCGCAGCCGGCCAGCGCGCTGACGAACCAGACCCAGCCGTGCAGCGAGCCCGAGCCGACGCCGCCGATGAAGGCGCCGATATTGCAGCCGAAGCCGAGCCGCGCACCCCAGCCCATGATGAGGCCGCCGAGCGCGGCGGCGATCAGCGATTTCGCCGGCGGCCATGCGGTGCGCGCGAACGGCTTCGACGCCGCAGCCGCCGCCATCGCGCCGAACAGCATGCCGAAGTCGGTGAGGCTCGACGTATCGGACAAAACGGACTCGGCGAGCGCGCGCCTGGGACCTTCCCATTGCCAGAACGCCCAATGGGTCAGGTCGAAGCCGAGCGCGGCGGCGATCTTGGCGCCCCACACCGTGTACCCGAAGGTGACGCTCCACGGATGACCGCCGGCGACAAAGACCGCGACGCACAGCAGGCCGATCACGACACCGCCCACGATGTAACTGCGTGACGGCATGAAATTGGCGCCGCGCCGCCGGGCGACCGCGACGATGATGGCGGCGGCCAGCGCGAGGCTCGCCCAGGTCGCAACGAGGCCGCCCCACGGCCCGAGATAATCCGACGCCAGGATGGGATCGACGCCGCCGAGCGCGAGGAACGAGGGCAGCGACAGGCTGCCGAACACGCTGCCGACCATGAAGAAGGCGAGCGCGATCAGCATGCGGCCCGAGCCCCCGCCCGCCGTGTAAAGCGTGCCGGAGCCGCAGGCATTGGCGAGCTGCATGCCGACGCCGAAGGTGAAGGCGCCGATCACCAGCGACGGGCCGATCGGCGCGATGGCGCCGCCGAATTTCGGCACCAGGGCCGCGACCGGCACGATCACTAGCGCGGCGAGCGCGATGACGATCAGGCCGCCCAGCAGGCCGCCGGCCTCGCCGCGGCTGAGGAAGCGCCGCCACGACGCCGCGTAGCTGAACTCGAATTTGAGGAAGGCGGCGCCGAGCCCGAAGCCGCCGAGAATGAGCGCGGCAGAGGCCGGCTGGCCATCGAGCCAGACGAGCCCGAGCAGCACCGCGGTGGCGGCGAGCGACAGGATGAGGAACAAGAAGTCGAAAGGCGGTGCCGCGCGCACCTGCGACGCGTCGATCGTCCCAGCGGTCATCGGTCAGTCCCGGTCGAAAGCGGCGCTCAGGAGCCGAGCTTGAGCGTCTTCTTCAGATCGTCCCATTTGGTGCGGGAAGACTCAACCGGGCGCCTGGGGTCGGCCGACCATTCCGTCATCGAGCCGTCGTATAGCTTGACCTCGCTGCGGCCGAGCACTTCGTGCAGCACGAACCAGTCGGTCGCGGCCCAATGTCCGGTGTTGCAATAGCTCACCACCGGGCCGGCCGGTACCGCCGCGCTGATCGCGGCCAGCTCGGCCGTCGGCTTCAGCGTGTTGCTCTGCGCGTCGTAATATTTCGCGCTGTCGAGGCTGATCGCATTCGAGATGTGGCCGTAGGCCTTGACGGTCGGCGCGATCTCCTTGCCGTTGAAGAAGGTCGCGGGCCGCGCATCGAGCAATGTCGCGCCGCCCTGCTGCTCGATCCGCTGGACTTCGCCAAGCTCGGCGAGCTGGTCCTTGCTGAACGAGGCGGTGAAGATTTTCGGCGACGGCTTGCTGGCGCCACCCTCGAGCTGCAGCCCCGCCTTCTTCCAGGCCTCGACGCCGCCATTGAGCAACGAGACGTCCTTCAGACCGGCGACCTTGAGCGTCCAGTAGACGCGCGCCGCCGAACCGAGATCGGTGAAGCTGACGCCGGCCGGCACGACGACGACATGAGTATCCTCGTCGATGCCGAGATCGCCAACCAGCTTTTCGAGCTGAGCAACCGACGGCAGCATGAAGGCTATGTCGTTGCGGGTGACACGCCAGCCGTCCTTGTCGTAATCGGAATGGATCGCGCCCGGGATGTGCGCCGTTTCGTAAGCCTTGGCTCCGCCGCCATCGATGGCGGAGCGCACGTCAAGCACGAGGACATTGGCGTCGGCGCGATGCTCCTTGAGCCAGTCGACCGAGACCAGCGGATCGGCCGCGAAGGCGGGCGCGACACTGACGGCCAAAGCGGCGATCAGCGGACGCAGCGAACGGAAAACTGAAAATGGGGTCATGACGGGTCTTGCGGGTTTCGACCGGTCGAGCAGGGCCGGCACCACATTGTGCTTGAAATAGAATTTTTTTCTCGCTAAAGACAGGTGCCGGAACAAAAAAGCACATTTATTCCAGTAAAGTGACGTGTGGTAGTATGTTTTTCCTGGGTGAGCAATGGTTGCGAGAATGGATTCCATCGACCGCAAGATCCTCGCCGTGGTCCAGGAGGACGCCTCGCTCTCGGTCGCCGAGATCGGCCAGCGCGTCGGACTGTCGTCGACGCCGTGCTGGAAGCGGCTGCAGCGGCTGGAAGCCGACGGCGTCATCACGCGGCGCGTCGCGCTGATCGAGCCGGAGAAGATCGGGTTGGGCGTCACCGTGTTCGTCTCGATCGAGACGGGCGACCATTCACAGGAATGGCTCAGCAAGTTCGCCGACGTGGTGAAGGCAATGCCCGAGGTCATGGAATTCTACCGGATGGCGGGAGACGTCGATTACATGTTGCGCGTCGTCGTTACCGACATCGCGGGTTATGACGGCTTCTACAAGAAGCTGATCAGCACCGTGCCACTCAAGAACGTGACGTCGCGCTTTGCGATGGAGCGCATCAAGTCGACGACGGCGCTGCCGATCCCCAAAGCTTAGGTGTGGGTGATCGTCGTCGACTGGCGCGGACTCATATACATCGTGTCGGACAGAGTGAGCGTGCCGGCGATGGTGTGGCCGATCGTCGGCTTATAGGCATAAGACACTTCGCTGAAGACGATCGAGGTGTTTGGCACCGCAAGCGCGGCCGGGATCGACACCACGGCCCCGACGGAGCGCGCAGTACCGTTCTTGGTGTCGCTCCATTTCACCGTCGCCTTGCCGGTGGCGTCGATAGTCAGGCACGACACGGTAATCGCCAGCGGCGTGGTCGAGTAAGGCGCGAGAATAGTCGACGCGGCGTTGAAGAAATCGGACATGTCGGAGTTCGACACGGTCGTGTTCTGCGCCACGAGGTTCGACATCGCGGCGGCGGCCAGCGTGACCTTGCGGTCGATACCGATGCCCTGCGAGATCTCGACGCCGCTGAGATAAAGGCCAATCATTAGCGGAGCCAGCAGTGAGAATTCTATGGCCGAAACACCCCGGCTGTCATTGGCAAGCCGCGCCAGCGCGCGCGCCCGGCCGTAGACGATCAGGAATTCGAAGAATTTACGCCACATCAGTACGGCTCGTTTTTGAATGCGGCCGTCGCCACCAGCAGCCGGTTGCCGCCGCTCTGGTTTGACAGGTTGTTGCTCAGCAGCGACACGTAGATCGGCCACTGATAATAAAGCTGCACGACGACCACGCTGCCCTGCGTGCCGGGCTGATATTGCATCTTCGTCGTGTCGAACTGGCCGTTGTTGTAGGGCGGCGTCGCAGTCGAGGACGCGAAGTTATTATAGGTCTGCACATTGACGTAAAGCTTGTTGGCGCAGTCAAACAGCGCAACGATGTTTGTGCATACTGCGGTCTTGAAGGAGGCCTGGGTAAAGCCACCGGTCTGGGCCTGGCCGGTCATGATGAGGCGGCTAGAGACGGCGACCGCGGCCTCGAGACTCTGGCCTGCGAAAAATACCATCGCCGTTTCCATGATGGCGAAAAGCAGCGCGAGGAATGGCACCGCCACCAGACCGAACTCGATCGCCGCCGCGCCGTCCTGCTGGCGGGCAAAACGCCGGGCACAGCCGCCGAACAGCTGCGCGAAGCGACCCACTAGTTTGATGTTGCCGATACCCGCCATGGCCGAATTCGATTCCGAGCGCCTATTTGAGTTGCGCGATTCATAGCAAAGCCGCGTTTTCAAACTCTTGCGCAGATTGCCGTTAAACTCGCTGTGTGCGCTTACTCTTCGCTAACCACGACGAACCCCATCGGCTATTTCGGCACCGGCGGGGCCGCGCTGGCGGCCTGCCCGTTACGCGCGCCGACCTGGGCGAGGCTGCCGCCGAAGAACTCCGTCGAGTCGCCGAGCATGATGCGCGGCGAGCATTGCGGCGCGCAGCTATAGGATTCGCGGTTGACCCCCTTGTAGACGGTCACGAGATCGCCCTGCCCCGGTCCTGACACTTGCAAGCTCTTGTCCATGACGACGCGGCCTTGGCGGTCGAGCGCCAACAGATTGGTCGCGCCGTAGCCTTTGCCGGTGACGACCAGCATGCCGTTGGCCTGCAGCGAAGCGTCGGCGATCAGCGGATTGCCGATGATGATGGTGGCGACGCGGTCCGGCAGCTTGAGGACGCGGGCCTCATCGAGATTGACGACGAACGCGTCGGCCAGGACGGGCGATGCGGCGCACAGCGCGGCGGCGAGCACGGCGAACTTCAGCGGCCTCAGGCGCCAGGACATCGGCTACTCCGGTACGCAACACAGGAAGGGCCGCCACTGGCCCGCAAACCACGGCCAATTTGACGCCAAAGAGGTGAAAGAAGTCCAAATGCCGCGTGGCGGGCCGCGCACTACTGCCTGAACGGATAGATCAACTGCGCGCCGAACCCGCCCGGGAACGCCTTGTCCTCGATGCCATAGGCGTCCGGCAACTGATGTGCCGGCATGTAGAAGGTGCCGAACAAAATGTCCCAGATCGGGAAAGTGCCGGCGAAATTCTTCGAGCCGCCGCGGTCGGCCGCGGTGTGGTGCCAGCGGTGAAACACCGGCCCCGCCATGACGTATTTGAACGGGCCCAGGGTCCAGTTGAGGTTGGCATGGACGAAGGCCGATGAGGCGGTGGTGAAGGGCCCGACCCACAGCATGACGTTCGGCGAAACGCCGGCCAGCAGCAGCGCGACGTCGACCAGCACAGTGCCGAGCAGGATATTGACCGGGTGAAACCTCGCCGCCGAGATCCAGTCGAGCTCTTCAGAGGAATGATGAACCGCGTGGTACTTCCACATCTGCGCGCCGTGGTACCAGCGGTGCATCCAATACAGCAGGAAATCCGACACGATCAGGAACGTCAGCGCCTGCGCCCATAGCGGCAATTGCGCGAGCGGGCCGAAGCCGTCGTCGTAGAATTTTACCAGCGCTTCGGTGCCCTGGATGCCGTAGAGATAGGCGGCGCCCATCACCATCAGGCCGATCCGCACGAAGCGCGCGATGAGCGGGATCAGGAACCAGTAGCAGACGTCGGTGACGATCTCGCGCTTATGCCACCACGGCCGGCCGGGATTGCAGGCCGACCATTGCGACAGCACGGCGAACACGAGGCCAAGCCCGAGCGAGACCGGCACGATCTTGAGCATGGTTTCGCCGGCGACGGCGGCGACCGACAGGAGTTCGTCGAGCATCCAATGGGTATCGAGCCGCGCCGGTTAAGATCGCGTGTACTCGTCATGCGCCCAAAGCCGATCAGCGTTGTTCGCGGCGGCTTGGCGGGTGCTCGGCGCCGGCCGGGCCGGTCACGCAGGTATTCACGCCCCCGCTTTTAGCAATCGTTGGAGCGATTATTACCAGAATTAGTATAGTATAGTTGAAACAACGGCCTGTAAGTTCAAGAATAATCTACAAGACATTCTAGAATCTACTGTGAAACAAATTATTAACCACGTTTATCCTGCTGATATTACTTGTTAACTACGCTGCAGAACCGCAGTTATACCTTGTATTTACGACATCGAATTAACTGGGGCGCAAGACCTCGCTGTTAGGTTTGGGCCATGGTCCGGAACCGAAAACTCAATTCGGTCGACGGATCGCACAGACAGTAACGTGTTGGATCATGGAGCTCCCGATGAAGAACCTCTTGGTACGTTTCGTGAAAGACGACTCAGGCGCGACCGCCATTGAGTACGGCCTGATTGCCGCGGGCATTTCGGTCGCGATCATCGCGGTCGTCAACGGCCTCGGCAGTAAGCTCAATACCTCCTTTTCGAGCATTTCGACCCAGCTTAAATAAGCGCGGTTTTTTTGCCGACAAGCATAAGGGCTCCGGTTCATCGCCGGAGCCTTTTCGTTTTCCGCACCGGGCGGTTTACGAAAGGTAAAGATTGCGAGGCTTAGATTGTACGCGCGCATTCCCGCCGCGAGGCTAGAACCGATGCTCACCGACGCGATCAGGCTCCTGCTGTTTCCGGCTTTGATGGCGTTCGCGGCCTCCAGCGACCTGCTCACCATGACGATCTCGAACCGGCTGTCGCTGGCGCTCGCCGGCGGCTTTGCCGTTCTTGCGGTGGCGAGTGGCATGAGTTTCGCCCTCATCGGAATGCATATCTGCGCGGCCGCCCTGGTGCTCGCGATCGCGTTCGGCTGCTTCGCGTGCGGCTGGATCGGCGGCGGCGACGCCAAGCTGGCGGCGGCCACCGCGCTGTGGTTCGGCTTCGACTATCTGTTGCAGTACTTCGTCTACGCATCGCTGTTTGGCGGCGCGCTCACCCTCATCATGATCCAGTTCCGCCTGTTACCGCTGCCGGCGGCGCTGGCGCGCCACCAGTGGATCATGCGGCTGCATGAGAAAGGTGCCGGCGTGCCATACGGCATCGCGCTCGCCGCCGCCGCCCTTGCGGTCTATCCGGAGACCGGCTGGCTGAGCGCGCTCGGCACCTGAGGCAAAACGCGCAGGCAACCGAATATTAACTCGATCTCGCAACGACCGCTTAACCATACCTTGACCTTTAACTGCTCAAATCCCTGAAAGCGGTCAGTGCGGCCGCCATGTGGATTCGTCTGGGTATTGGCGGCCGATGTGGCCGCCTGTCGGTGAGAGTGAGCGTATGAAAGTCGCGCGTCCTGTCATGTTGACGGTTGCCATTGCCGCGGGCGGCGTTGCCGCCCTGCTGGCGGGCCGCTCCGAAAATTCAGTCGCGCCGGAACCGCAGGCCCAGACCAGAACGCTCGACGTTCCCGCCCCCACTGCCGATATCGCGCCAAAGGCGGCGCTCTCGCGCAGCGACACAAACTGGAAAAGCTGGCCGGCCAGCGGCACGCCCGGAGCCTCCGCCAGACGATCCCCACGTCCCGAGCTGATCGAATCGACCGAGGATGACGGCGCACGCCGTGCGCCCATCACCGTCGTTCGATTCGGTGTCGCAACCACGACGGTGCCGAAATGATTGCAATGAGGGGACCCATGAAACACCGCGATCTGGCGAAGTGGATCCGCAACGGCTCGCTGGCGGCGCTGCTGCTGACCGCCGGCCTCGCGCCAAGCGAGCCGGTGAGCGCCGCCGATCCGCGCGCCACTACCGTGATCCAGGTCGCAGCAAGCGAGGCGACGTCGCGCTTCGTGCCGCTCGGTATCGGCAAGTCGGTCGCGATCGACCTGCCCGCCGATATCAAGGACGTTCTGGTCGCCGATCCGACAACCGCCAACGCGGTCGTGCGCTCCTCGCGCCGCGTCTACATCATCGGCGTCAAGGTCGGCCAGACCAATATCTTCTTCTTCGACGCCGACGGAAAGCAGATCGCCGGCTTCGATATCGCGGTGACGCGCGACCTCAACGGGCTGCGCGGCGCGCTCAAGCAGGCGATGCCGGAGGCCGACATCCGCGTCGAAGGCATCGGCACTGGCGTGATGCTCTCGGGCACCGCCTCAAGCCCGGCCGAATCGCAACAAGCCTACGATCTCGCCGCGCGGCTCGCCGGCGATAACACGCAGGTCGTCAACGGCATCACCGTGCGCGGCCGCGACCAGGTCATGTTGAAGGTGACCGTCGCCGAAGTGCAGCGCGACGTCATCAAGCAGCTCGGCATCGATCTGTCGGGCAGCACGAATTACGGCTCCGCCGTGATCGGCTACGGCACCAGCAATCCCTTCTCGGCGACCGGCCAGGCGCTGACCAACGCCACCGCGCTCAGCGCGCAAACCGCCCACCTCTCGGCGTCGTTGCGCGCGATGGAGCGCGCTGGCGTGATCCGCACTCTGGCGGAGCCGAACCTGACGGCGATCTCCGGGGAAACCGCGACGTTCGTCGCGGGCGGCGAGTTTCCGATCCCGAACGGCCTGTCGTGCGACACCACCAAATCGCCGCCGGTCTGTCAGGCGCAGATCGACTTCAAGAAATTCGGCGTCAGCCTCGTCTTCACGCCCGTCGTGCTGAGCGAAGGCCGCATCAGCCTCAAGGTCATGACTGAAGTGTCCGACCTCTCGACTGAGAACGCGATCACGCTGCAGGTGCCCGGCTCGACGCAGTCGCTGACCATTCCCTCGATCCGCACGCGCCGCGCCGAGACCACCGTCGAGATTCCGTCAGGCGGTTCACTGGCGATGGCGGGCATGATCCAGGAACAGACCAAGCAGCAGATCAACGGCCTGCCCGGTCTGATGCAGATCCCGATCCTCGGCGCGCTGTTCAAGAGCCGCGACTACATCAACCATCAGACCGAACTGATGGTGCTGGTGACGCCTTACGCCGTCCACGCCGTCGCGCAGAAGCAACTGTCGCGGCCCGACGACGGTTTCGCCGATCCGAGCGACCCAAGCACCGTGCTGATGGGCCGGCTCAACCGGGTCTACGGCACGACCGCCGCGCAGCGTGTCGACTCGCGAAGCACCTATCACGGCAATTACGGATTCATCCTCGATTGAACGCCTTCGGGAGACCTTTGATGCCTGAGTTGAGCACCGCCCCGGCCGGCTGCCGCGCCCGCGCGGCGCTGCGCGTCATGGCGCGCCTGCTGGCGATCGGCGGCATCGCCGCAACGCTCGGCGGCTGCTACTCGATGCGCGAGGGCAGCAAGAGCACCTACGCCAACGATTACCGCGAACGCCACCCGATCACGATGAAGGAAGGCGACCGCACCGTCGAGGTCTTCCTCGGCCGCAATCGCGGCGGCCTGAGCGCGCCGCAGCGAGCGGACGTGATTTCCTTCGTGCAGGCCTGGAAGCGGGAAGCGACCGGCGGCATCCTCGTCGAGGTGCCGAGCGGCGGGCCGGCGCGCCAAGCGGCCGCCGATTCGCTGCGCGAAATTCATGCGATCTTCGCCGCCGCCGCAGTGCCGCGCCACGGCGTTGTCATTCGCTCCTACGCGCCGTCGCCTTTCGCGCTCGCAAGCATCAAGCTCAATTATCCCAAGCTCGTCGCCGAAGCAGGCCCGTGCGGACTTTGGCCGCACGATCTCGGCCCGGCCGACGATGCGACCTATACCGAGAACAAGCCGTACTGGAATCTCGGCTGCGCCAGCCAGCGCAACCTGGCGTCGATGATCGACAACCCGACTGACCTCGTGCAGCCGCGCGGCGAGGCGCCGGTCTACACGGGCCGCCGCGCCATCGCGCTCGAGAAATATCGCAAGGGTGAAAGCCCGTCGGCGGCCTATCCGGCCGACGCCGGCGGCTACGATTCCGGCAAGATCAGCGGTCTCGGCAAATGATCAAGCACGCACAGCAAGTCGCCATCGAAGACCCGGCGTCGATCCCGCTGGCCCCGGCCGAACCGGTCGCCTCCGACGAGCACATCGCGCCGGCGCCGCGTGTTTCGATCCAGGCGTTCTGCGAAACGGTGGAAACCGCCGCCGCCGTGCAGGCGGCCGGCGAGGACCGCCGGCTTGCCAAAGCGCACGTCAAGATCCAGATGGGCGGCGGCGCCGCCGCGCTCGAAGCCTATCGCAGCTCGCCGACGCCGAACGTCATCGTGATCGAATCGGAAAGCCGCAACGACGACATCCTGGCGACCCTCGATGCGCTCGCCGAGAGCTGCGACGCCGGCACCCGGGTCATCGTGATCGGACGCATCAACGACGTCACGCTGTACCGCGAACTGACGCGCCGTGGGGTCAGCGACTACCTGATCGGGCCGGTCGGCACCATCGATGTCGTGCGCGCGGTGTGCGGGCTGTTCTCGCAGCCCGATACCAAGCCGGTTGGCCGCGTCATCGCCGTGGTCGGCGCCAAAGGCGGCGTCGGCGCCTCGACCGTCGCGCATAACGTGGCGTGGGCAATCGCGCGCGATCTCGCGCTGGATTCGGTGGTGGCCGATCTCGATCTCGCGTTCGGCACCGCCGGCCTCGATTTTAACCAGGACCCGCCGCAGGGCATCGCCGACGCGGTGTTCTCGCCGGACCGGGTCGACACCAACTTCGTCGACCGACTGCTGTCGAAATGCACCGACCACCTGAGCTTGCTGGCGGCGCCCGCGACGCTGGACCGCGTCTACGATTTCAGCGGCGAAGCGTTCGATTCGACCCTCGACTCGCTGCGCGCGTCGATTCCCTGCGTCGTCCTCGACGTGCCGCATCAATGGGCGGCATGGACCAAGCGCCTTTTGATCAGCGCCGACGACATCCTGGTCGTCGCGGCGCCCGACCTCGCCAATTTGCGCAACGCCAAGAACATCGTCGACCTGCTTCGCGCCTCGCGGCCCAACGACCGCCGCCCGTATTACTGCCTCAACCAGGTCGGCGTGCCGAAACGGCCCGAGATCAGCCCCGGCGATTTCGGCAAAGCGCTGGAAGATGCGCCGCTCGCCGCGATCCCGTTCGAGCCGCAACTGTTCGGCACCGCCGCCAATAACGGCCAGATGATCGCCGAAGTGTCGTCGAGCCATAAGACGGCGGACCTGTTCCGCCAACTGGCGCAGATCCTGACCGGCCGCGCCGAGGTCAAGCGCTCGCGCGCCGGCATGCTGCCGTTCCTCGGAAAGCTGATGAAGAAGAAGGCCTGACGGCCCGGAGAAATAACTGGTGTTCGGCAAGCGTAACAGTACATCCGCGGAAGCCCGCGTCCCGCCAGCGGCGCCCGTGCCCAGCGCGCCTGCGGGCGCGCCACGCGCTGCTGAAAGCGCCGCGGCGCAGGCTCCGGCCGGCGCGAGCGACAGCGGCCGCACGCCGTTTCCGTCCGACGGGCTGGGCGCGCCGATGGTATCGGCGCCGACGGCGACCCGCACGCCGACAGCGGTCGTCATGCCGGCGGTCGATTCGCGCCGTTCCGAAAGCTATTACGAGACCAAGGGCACCATCTTCGGCGCCCTGATAGAAGCAATCGACCTCGCGCAACTGGCGCGGCTCGACGCCGATAGCGCGCGCGAGGAAATCCGCGACATCGTCAACGAAATCATCGCGATCAAGAACATCGTGATGTCAATCTCCGAGCAGGAAGAGCTGCTCGACGATATCTGCAACGACGTGCTGGGCTTCGGGCCGCTCGAACCGCTGCTGGCGCGCGACGACATCGCAGACATCATGGTGAACGGCTCGGGCACGGTCTATATCGAAGTCAAAGGCAAGATCCAGAAAACCGGCATCCGCTTCCGCGACAACCAGCAGCTGCTCAATATCTGCCAGCGCATCGTCAGCCAGATCGGCCGTCGCGTCGACGAAAGCTCGCCGATCTGCGATGCGCGCCTGCCGGACGGCTCGCGCGTCAACGCGATCGTGCCGCCACTGGCGATCGACGGCCCGGCGCTCACCATTCGCAAGTTCAAGAAGGACAAGCTGACCCTCGACCAGCTCGTGCGGTTCGGCACCATCACCGAGCAGGGGGCCGAAATCCTGCGCATCATCGGCCGCTGCCGAGTCAACACGCTGGTGTCCGGCGGCACCGGCTCCGGCAAAACCACGCTGCTCAACTGCCTCACTCAGTTCATCGACGATGACGAGCGCATCATCACCTGCGAGGACGCCGCCGAATTGCAGCTGCAGCAGGCCCATGTCATCCGCCTGGAAACCCGGCCGCCCAACCTCGAGGGCGAAGGCCAGGTGACGATGCGCGAGCTGGTGAAGAACTGCCTCCGCATGCGGCCGGAACGCATCATCGTCGGCGAAGTCCGCGGACCCGAGGCGTTCGACTTGTTGCAGGCCATGAACACCGGCCATGACGGCTCGATGGGCACGCTGCACGCCAACTCGCCGCGCGAGGGCCTGTCGCGCCTCGAATCGATGATCACCATGGGCGGTTTCTCGCTGCCGTCGCGCACCATCCGCGAGATGATCGTCTCGTCGGTCGACGTCGTGATCCAGGCCGCCCGCCTGCGCGACGGCTCGCGCCGCATCACCCACATCACCGAGGTGATGGGAATGGAAGGCGAGGTCATCATCACGCAGGACCTGTTTGTCTACGACATGACCGGCGAGGACGCGCAAGGCAATATTCTCGGCCGCCACCGCTCGACCGGGATCGGCCGGCCGCGGTTCTGGGACCGCGCTCGCTATTACGGCGAGGAAAAACGTCTCGCCACCGCGCTCGATGCCGCCGAATCGGCGAACAACGAGATGAAGGGGTAAGGCCCCGCCATGCAGTCGATCGCCGTGTTCGGTCTCGCCGCGCTCGCCTTTGGCGGCGTCGCTTATGTGTTCCTCTATCCGATCCTGTCCGGCGAGAAGAAGGCCGACCAGCGCCGGGTGAGCGTCGCCCGGGCGGAGCCGGCAGTGCGCGCCACACGCAACAACCAGAAGTCGCGCCGCGATACGGTTGAAAGCACGCTCAAGGAGCTGGAAGATCGCCACAAGAAGCAGAAGCGCGCGCCGCTATCGGTTCGCCTCACGCAGGCCGGACTGAGCTGGTCGAAACGCCAGTTCATGATCATCTCGGGCGGCATCGGCTTCGTGCTGTTCGCCATCGGCTTCATCGCCGATTTCGGCCTGCTGACCGCGCTCGGCCTCGGCTTTGCCGGCGCATTCGGCCTGCCGGCCTGGCTGCTGAAATTCCTCAAAAAACGGCGGGAAAACAAGTTTCTCAACGCCTTCCCGGATTCCGTCGACATCATCGTGCGCGGCATCAAGGCCGGCCTGCCCCTGCTCGACTGTCTCAAGATGATCACGATCGAGGCGGAGGAGCCGGTCAAGTCGCAATTCCGTTCGATCGTCGAAACCCAGGCGGTCGGCATGCCGCTCGGCGACGCCTGCGCCAAGCTCTATGACAGCATGCCGGTGCCGGAAGCCAACTTCTTCGGCATCGTGATTTCGATCCAGCAGAAGGCTGGCGGCAACCTGTCGGAAGCGCTGGGCAACCTGTCGCGCGTATTGCGCGACCGCAAGAAGATGAAGGGCAAGATCCAGGCGATGTCGATGGAAGCCAAGGCCTCTGCCAGCATCATCGGCGCGCTGCCCGTTGCGGTGATGGCGCTGGTCTGGATGACCAGCCCGCAATACATCTCGCTGCTGTGGACCGAGCCGTTCGGCCGGCTGATGCTCGCGGCCTCCGCCTGCTGGATGGCGCTGGGCGTGATGGTCATGAAAAAAATGATCAATTTCGACTTCTAGTTGGCGCATCAATGCTCGAACTCCTGATCGAAGCCATCAACCCCCGCACCCTAGCGATGATTCTCGCAGCGGTTGCCGCCGGCGCCACCGTGCTGACGCTGGCGATGCCGTTGATAGCCGGCGACCCGCTCGAGAAGCGCATGAAGGCGGTTGCGGTCGAGCGCGAGAAGATGCGGGCCCGCGAGCGCGAGCGCTTGGCGCGCGGCGAAAAGGTCAGTCTGCGCCAATCGCCGAAGCAATACATCCAGAAGGTGGTCGACAGCTTCAACCTGACCAAATGGGTCGGGCAGGAGGAAGCGCGCCTCAAGCTGGTGCAGGCCGGCTATCGCGGCCAAGCGCCTTACGTGACCTACCTGTTCTTCCGGATGGTGACCCCGGTCGTCACCTGCCTGTTCGCCGTGACCTATCTGTTCGTTGTGCTCGAATGGGACCAGCCGACCATGGTCAAGGTCGGCATCTGCATCGGCGCGGCCTATGCCGGCATGCACATGCCGCTGATGTTCCTGAAGAACCGCATTGCGCGCCGCCAATTGTCGATTAAGCGCGCGTTCCCCGACACCCTCGATCTTCTGCTGATCTGCGTCGAGGCCGGCATGTCGATCGAAGCCGCCTTCAAGAAAGTCGCCGAACAGATCGGCAGCCAGTCGGTCGCGTTGGCCGAGGAGCTGACGCTGACCACGGCGGAGTTGTCCTACCTGCCCGACCGCCGCCAGGCTTACGAAAACCTCGCCAAGCGTACCGACCTCGAAGGCGTCAAGGCGGTTTGCATGGCGCTGCAGCAGGCCGAGCGGTACGGCACGCCGCTCGCCAACACGCTGCGGGTGATGGCGCAAGAAAACCGCGACATGCGCATGACCGAGGCCGAGAAGAAGGCCGCCGGCCTGCCGCCTAAGCTCACCGTGCCGATGATCCTATTCTTCCTGCCGGTGCTGTTCGTGGTGATTCTGGGTCCCGCCATCATCAAAGTGATGGGCGTCCAGTAGCGCGCGCTCAGGTGCGCGGGTCGTACTGCGGTAGCTTGTCGCCGCCGGATTTCTTCCAGTCGCTGTTCTGTTGCTGCTGCGCGATCATCTGGCGCAGGAACGTCGCGTTGGCGGCGGCTTCGTCGGGCGGCAGGTCGGCGCGCACAATGGTTTCTGCTTCGGCGAAGCGGCCTTGCAAGCCGACCACGAGTCCCAGGTTCTGGCGAACCTTCGGCTCGGCGCCAGGTTGCGCCACCGCGCGGCGCAGGATCGTCTCGGCGCGCTTGAGCTCCTTATTGAGGGCGTAGGACAGGCCGAGGTTCGACAGCACCGACGGTTCGTTCGGCACGATCTTGAGCGCGCTGGCGTAATAACGGCGCGCGTCGAGATGGCGGCCAAGCTGGTCGAGCACCGCGCCCTGGACGTTGAGAATGCGCCAATCCGGATTGTCCGGTGTGTGGGCGCGCCCCAGCACTTCGAGCGCCTGCGGGTAATTGCCGACGTCGGCCAAAGCACGGCCGTAGGCGCCGAGCAGTCCCGGATCCTTCGGGTTGACGAGCGCGGCCTGCTCGAGCACCGCCACCGCCTGCGCGCGCTGGCCGGTGGCGCGCAGAGCCTGCGCGTATTTGATGGCCGCTTCGGCGTCGGCGTTGTTGCCGCGATAACGCGTGCCCCAAGATTCGGCGGCGCGGCGCCACTCGGTGTCATTGCGCGGCGCAGCGGTGCCGCCGCCGACCGATCCGGTGATGTCGCCGCTCGTGGTGTTGCAGCCGGCGGCCGACAGCGCAAGAGCGCCGGCAAGCGCGGCCGATGCAAGAAAACGTGCGGCGCGGACGGGTGGCACGATGCGGCTGATCCAAACGGCGATCCCGCAGCAATAAAAGGTTAACCCTAATGACTCGTTAACTTGTAAAATGGCCGCTGTTCGGGGAGTAAAATCGCGACATGGCATCGATTTTCGTGGCTGGCGGCGCCCCGGCCGTTCCAATCTGGTTCGCCACCGCCACCAGCCTCGACGAGGTTCTGGCCGGCCTGGGCGAGCACGAGCGCGCGTTTGCGCGGGCCACCGGCTTCAAGGGCAGCAGCGGGCAGCACCTGCTGCTCGCCTCGAAGGACGGTACGCTCGCCGGCGTGCTGTTCGGCATCGAAGCGTCGGATGAGCAGCCGAGCAACCCGTTCCTGCCCGGTAAGCTGATCGGCCTGCTGCCGGCCGGCACCTACCGGTTCGCCAACGCGCCGCACGATTCGCGGCTCGCGGCGCTGGCGCTGGCACTCGGCAGCTACCAGTTCGCGCGCTACCGCAAGGCGAAGGATACGGCCGTGCAGCTCGCTTTGCCCGCCGGCACCGATGCAGCCGAGCTCGAGCGCATCGCCGCCGCGGTGACTTTGGCGCGCGACCTGATCAACACGCCGTCAAACGACATGGGACCCGCCGAGCTCGAAGCGGCGGCGCGTGAGCTCGCGCAAAAACATGGCGGAAAATTCCGCAGCGTGAGCGGCGCGGAACTGGAGCGGGATTTTCCGCTGATCCACGCCGTCGGCATGGGCTCGACCCGCGCGCCGCGGCTCTTCGATTTCACATGGGGACGTGACGGCGATCCCCGGGTGACCCTGGTCGGCAAGGGCGTGTGCTTCGACACCGGCGGACTCGACATCAAGAATGACGTCGGCATGCTCAACATGAAGAAGGACATGGGCGGCGCGGCGACCGCGCTCGCGCTCGCCGACATGCTGATGGGCGCCAAGACACGCGTGCGGCTGCGCGTGCTGATTCCCGCGGTCGAGAACGCGATCTCCGGCACCAGCTTTCGCCCGCGCGACATCTTCCGCTCGCGCAAGGGGCTCACCGTCGAGATCGGCAATACCGACGCCGAAGGCCGCCTGGTCTTGGCCGACGCGCTCGCGCTCGCCGACGAGGAAGCGCCCGACCTGCTGGTCGATTTCGCGACCTTGACCGGCGCCGCCCGCGTCGCGCTCGGCCCCGAGGTTTCGCCGTTCTTCACCGACGACGACGCGCTCGCCGCCGAGCTGATGCGCGCGGCCGCGAGCGAGCACGATCCGCTGTGGCGGCTGCCGCTGTGGCGCGGCTACGATCTGATGCTGGAATCGAAAATCGCCGACACCAACAATGTCAGCACCGGCGGCCATGGCGGCGCCATCACCGCCGCGCTATTCCTGCGCAAGTTCGTCAGCCACGCCAAATCGTGGCTGCATCTCGACATCTTCGCCTGGACGCCCGCCGCCAGACCGGGCCGGCCGGAAGGCGCCGAATGCCAGTCGGCACGCGCGCTTTATGCGATGCTGCGCGCCCGCTACGGAGCCAACTGACCCCCATGGTGGCGCTCGATCCCCGCGTCCATGCATTCCGGCCGGACCTCGCGGCCCGACATCTCAAGGGCCAGGTCGAGGCCGCGCGTTTCGTCGACGGCACGCTGCACCAGATCGCCGAGCCGCACGCGGCGCTGCGCCGCGAGCCGGGCCATGACGCGCGACTTGACAGCGAAGCGCTCTATGGCGAGCGTTTCATCGCCTATGAGATCGGCAGCGAAGGCTGGGCCTGGGGCCAGATCCAGACCGACAATTACGTCGGCTGGATCGCGGCGAGCGCGCTGGCCCGCATCGGCGCGCCGCCCACCCACAAGGTCAACGCGCGGCTGACATTCGGCTTTCCCGGCCCCGACATCAAAATGCCGCCGCTCGCCGCGCTGCCGCTCGGGGCGCGGGTGGTCGCGACGCGCCAGGACGAGCGCTTCGCGCAGACCGACGCCGGACATTTCATCCCGCTGCGCCATCTGGGCCCCGTCACGGCTAAGGAGAAAGACTTCGTCGCGGTCGCGGACCGGCTGCTGGGCGCGCCCTATCTGTGGGGCGGCAAGACCGGCGACGGCATCGACTGCTCCGGGCTGGTCCAGGTCGCGCTGCAGGCGTGCGGCGTGCCCTGCCCGCGCGACAGCGACATGCAGGAATTCTCGCTGGGCAAGCCGTCCACCTTGGCCGAGCTGCGGCGCGGCGATCTGGTGTTCTGGAAGGGCCATGTCGCCATTGCGCGCGACAAGGAGACGCTCGTTCATGCCAATGCGCACCACATGATGGTGGCGGGCGAGCCGGCCGAAACCGCGATTGCGCGAATCAAGGCGGCCGGCAGCGAAGTGACGGGCGTGCGTCGGCTCTGAGCTATTGCGCCACGACGCCGGCCGGCGCCGCTTCGAGATGGAACGCGGCGGCAAACAGCGCGCGGGTGTAGGCGGTCTTCGGCGCCCTGAAGAGATCGGCGGCGGCGCCCTCTTCCACCACCTTGCCGTTGCGCAGCACCAGAAGCCGGCTGGCCAGCGCGGCGACCACGCGCAGGTCGTGCGAGATGAACATGTACGTCAGCTCGCGGCGCTTCTGCAGATCGCGCAGCAGGTCGACCATCTGCGCCTGGATCAGCATGTCGAGCGCGCTGGTCGGCTCGTCGAGCACCACGAAAGTCGGCTCCAGCACCACGGCGCGGGCGAGCGCGATGCGCTGGCGCTGGCCGCCGGAGAATTCGTGCGGGTAACGGTGGCGGGTGCCGGGGTCGAGCCCGACATCGGTGAGCGCGGTGACGACGCGGGCGTCGCGCTCCTCGCGCGTGAGCTTCGGCGAATGCACTTCGAGGCCTTCGGCGATGATATCGGCGACCGACATGCGCGGCGATAGCGAGCCATAAGGGTCCTGGAACACGATCTGCATGTCGCGGCGGATCGGCCGCATCGCCTTGAATTGCAGTCCCTGGATCGACTGGCCGAGGAACACGATCGGGCCGTCCGACGAGATCAGCCGAAGCAAAGCGAGCCCCAAAGTGGTCTTGCCGGAGCCGGACTCCCCGACAACGCCCAGCGTCTCACCCTTGCGCACCGAGACCGACACGCCATCGACTGCCTTGATGTGGCCGATGGTTTTGCGCAGCACACCGCGCTTGATCGGAAACCAGACCTTGAGGTTGTCGGCGCGCACGATCTCCGGCGCGTCCGGCCGCGGCGGCGCCGGATCGGGCTTCGGCTCGGCCGCCAGCAGCGCCTTGGTGTAGGGGTGTTCCGGCGCCGTGAAGACGCGCTCGACCTCGCCCTGCTCGACGATCTTGCCGCGCTGCATGACGCAGACCCGGTCGGCGAGCTTCCTCACGATGCCAAGGTCATGGGTGATGAACAGCATCGACATGCCGAGCCGCTGCTGCTGCTCCTTCAGGAGCTTGAGGATCTGCGCCTGCACCGTGACGTCGAGCGCGGTGGTTGGCTCGTCGGCGATCAGCAGGTCCGGCTCGTTGGCGAGCGCCATCGCGATCATCACCCGCTGGCGCTGGCCGCCCGAGAGCTGGTGGGGATAGCTGTCGAGCCGCCCCGCCGGATCGGGAATGCCGACCCGGCCCAGCAAATCGAGGATGCGCTGGCGCGCCCGCTCGTTCGACATCGGATTGTGAAGCTGGATGATCTCGGCGATCTGCTTCTCGATGGTGTGTAGCGGGTTGAGCGAGGTCATCGGCTCCTGAAACACGATGGTGATGTCGTCGCCGCGCACGGCGCGGATCTCGCGCTCGCTCGCGTGCAGCAGCTCCTTGCCCTTGAAGATCACTTCGCCGGATGGATGATGCGCCGACGGATAGGGCAGCAGCTTCATCACCGAAAGCGCGGTGACCGATTTGCCGGAGCCCGACTCGCCGACCAGCGCGACGATTTCGCCCTTGCCGATCGAGAACGAGACGCGGTCGACCGCCAGCACCTCGCGCGCGCCGGCGCCGAACGCGACCGAGAGGTCGCGCACCTCCAGCAATGTTTCTTTTGGCGCGCTCATCGAAACATCTTTCGCGGATCAAAAGCGTCGCGCACACCCTCGCCGATGAAAATCAGCAGCGACAGCATCAACGCGACGGAAAAGAAGCCGGTGAGGCCAAGCCACGGCGCCTGCACGTTGGATTTGCCCTGCGACAGCATCTCGCCGAGCGAAGGCGAGCCGGGCGGCAGCCCGAAACCGAGGAAATCCAGCGCGGTGAGCGTCATCACCGAGGACGACAGGATGAAGGGCAGGAAGGTCATGGTGGCGACCATCGCGTTCGGCAGCAGGTGGCGGAACATGATGACGGCGTTCGACACGCCGAGCGCGCGCGCCGCCTGAATGTATTCGAAGTTGCGGCCGCGCAGGAACTCGGCGCGCACCAGCCCGACCAGCGACACCCAGGAGAACAGCAGCAGGATGCCGAGCAGCACGAAAAAGCCGGGCACCAGCACCGAGGAGATGATGAGCAGCAGGTAAAGCGAAGGGATCGAGGTCCAGATCTCGATGAAGCGCTGGAACAGGAGGTCGGTCCAGCCGCCGAAATAGCCCTGTACCGCGCCGGCGGCGACGCCGATCACCGAGGAAATCAGCGTCAGGATTAGCCCGAACAGCACCGAGATGCGAAAGCCGTAGACGAGGCGCGCGACGAGGTCGCGGCCCTGGTCGTCGGTGCCGAGCCAGTTGTATTCGAGATCGCGGCAGCTATTGAGTTTCTTGCGCTCGACCACCGGCTTGCATTCGGCCTCGGTCAGCATCCAGGTCGGCTTTGATGGCGCCGGCGTCGGCAGATCGAGATTGTGGGTGTCGTAGGAGTACCGCACCGGCGGCCAGATCATGGAGCCGCCCTTGTCGGCGATCTTCTGTTGCACGAACGGATCGCGGTAGTCGGTCGCCGTTTCGAAATCACCGCCGAACGTGGTCTCCGGATAGGTGAAGAGAGCCGGTGAATAATAATGGCCGTCGTATTTGACGAGGAACGGCTTGTCGTTGGTGATGAACTCGGCAAACAGCGAGCCGATGAACAGGATCAAAAACAGCCAGAACGACCAGTAGCCGCGCCGGTTCGCCTTGAAGTTCTCCCAGCGCCTCTTGTTGAGTGGCGACACGCTGACCCATTTGCCACGCGGCGGCACGATCAACCCGGCATTGCCGATCGCCGTCGTCTCCGGAACGGGAATGCCGGCGCGGGTGTCCATCTAGACTTCCCGCGTCTCGAAATCGATGCGTGGGTCGATCCAGGTGTAAGTCAGGTCCGAGATCAGGTTCACGACCAGGCCGACCAGCGAGAAGATATAGAGCGTCGCGAACACCACGGGATAGTCGCGGTTGAGCACGCTCTCGAAGCCAAGGAGGCCGAGCCCGTCGAGGGAAAAGATCGTCTCGATCAGCAGCGCGCCGGTGAAGAAGGCGTGGACGAAGGCGCCGGGAAAGCCGGCCACCACGATCAGCATGGCGTTGCGAAAGACGTGGCCGTACAGCACCTGGCGGCTGGTGCAGCCTTTGGCGCGCGCGGTGAGGACGTATTGCTTGCGGATTTCCTCGAGGAACGAGTTCTTGGTCAGCAACGTCATGGTAGCGAAGGCCGACAGCGCCATCGCCAGGATCGGCAGCACCAGGTGCCAGAAGTAATCGAGGATCTTCTGCCACCACGCCAGCGAGGCCCAGTTGTCCGATGTCAGCCCGCGCAACGGAAACCAGTCGAAGAACGAGCCCCCGGCGAACAGGATGATGAGCAAAATCGCAAACAGGAAGCCGGGGATGGCGTAGCCGATGATGATGACGCCGGAGGTCCAGACGTCGAAGCGCGAGCCGTCGTCGATCGCCTTCTTGATGCCGAGCGGAATCGAGATGAGATAAGTCAGCAGCGTCATCCAGATGCCGAGCGACATCGAGACCGGCAGCTTCTCCTTGATGAGCTGCATGACGCTGACGTCGCGGAAATAGCTCTTGCCGAAATCGAACCGCGCGTAATTCCACAGCATCAGCGCGAACCGCTGGTAGGCCGGCTTGTCGAAGCCGAATTGCACTTCGAGCTTCTTGATGAACTCGGGGTCGAGCCCCTGCGCGCCGCGGTACTTCGACGACACCGCGTCGATCTGCGAGCCGCCCTGCGCCATGCCACGATTGGCGAAATCACCGCCAGCGCCGCCGGAGATGCGCGAGGTGGCGCCGGTGTCGGAGCCCGACAGTTGCGCGATCACCCGCTCGACCGGCCCGCCGGGCGCAAACTGCACCACGACAAACGACACGAACATGATGCCGAGCAAAGTCGGGATCATGAACAGGATGCGACGGATGATGTAGGCGGTCATGCCCTCAACCTACCCCGCCCGATCGAGCTTTGCCGCCTTGGCGCGGTCGTACCACCAGGTTTCCGGCGCGCCGCGGAAGTATTTCGGTGGGCTCGGCGGCCGGCTGAACAGGTCCCAATAGGCGACCCAGTGCGATGCCTTGTACCAGTGCGGGATCCAGTAGCGGCCAGCGCGGATGACGCGATCGAAGGCGCGGCAGGCGGTGACGAGCTCGGGGCGGGTTTTGGCGGCGATAATGATGTCGATCAGCGCATCGACGGCGGGGTCGGCGATACCGGCCAGGTTCTGCGAGCCCTTCAGCGAAGCCGCCTGCGACGAGAAATACGAGCGCAGCGAGTCGCCCGGCGTGTTGGAGAAGCTCATGCGCTGCACGGTGATGTCGAAGTCGAAGTCGTCGACCCGGCGGCGGTATTGCACCGGATCGACCAGGCGCAACGTCGCCTCGATGCCGACCGTCGCCAGGTTCTTGATGTAGGGCATGTGATGGGGCTGGAAGCTGGGCTCCTCGATCAGGAATTCGACGCTGATCGGCTCGCCGGACGGCAGCGCGCGCTTGCCGTTCTTGACCGGATAGGTCTTGTTCAGAAGCTGCGAGGCGTCACGCAACCATCGGCGGTCCTGGCCCGAGCCGTCGGTCACCGGCGGCACATAGGGCTCGCCGAACACCTCGTCGGGCACCCTGCCGCGGAACGGCTCGAGCAGCGCCAGTTCGTCGGCGTCCGGCTTGCCCTGCGCCATCATGTTGGAATTCTGAAACACCGAATGGGTGCGGTCATAGGAGCCGTACATCAGCGTCTTGTTGGTCCATTCGAAGTCGAAGGTGTCGATCAGAGCCTCGCGCAGCGCGCTATCCTTGAATTTTTCCCGCCGCATGTTGATGAACCAGCCCTGCGCGCCGGACGGCGTCTCGTCGGGCAGCACCTCGCGCTTGACGCGGCCGTCCTTGAAGGCCGGGAAATCGTAACGCGTTGCCCAGGTGCGCGAGGTGAATTCCTCCCGAAACAGATAGGCTTTCGCCGTGAACGCCTCGAAGCCGACCTCGCGGTCGCGGAAGTATTCATAGCGCACGGTGTCGAAATTGTTCTGGCCGCGGCTCACCGCCAGATCGGCGCCCCACCAGTCCTTGACGCGCTCGAACTCGATGAAGCGCCCGACCTCCATGCGCCCGACCTTGTACGGCCCGCAACCGAGCGGCGGATCGAGCGAGGTCTCGTCGAATGGACGCTTAGCGTAATAGGCGCTGGAGAAGATCGGCAGCCCGGCGACGAACAGCGGCACGTCGCGCGCGCGCTTCTCGGCAAAGCGCGCAATCACCACGGCATCGCCTTCCGCCTCGGCGCCTTTGAAGTCGCGCAACAACTGCGTGACGATCGGATGACCTTTTTCCTTCAGGATGTTGAGCGAAAACGCAACATCCTTGGCGGTGATCTGCGTGCCGTCGTGGAATTTGGCTTCAGGCCGCAGCGTAAAACGGTATGTCAGCCCGTCGTCGCTGACGCGCACCGAGCGCGCCGCAAGCCCGTACAAGGCGTCCGCTTCGTCACCGGCGCGCACCATCAAAGTCGCGAACGTCAGATCCATCCCGGTCGCGCCGTCGCCCTTGAGGATGAAGCTGTTGAGCGAATTGAAGGTCAAGAACGAGCCGTTGAATCCGCGGCTGGTCGCCACTTCCGAATAGGCGCCGCCCTTCGGCGCGTCGGGATTGACGTAATTGAAATGGTGGAAGTCGGCGGCATAGGCCAGATCGCCGAATGCCGAGATGCCGTGCCGCTCCGCCTCCTGCGCCGCCGCCGGCACAATGAGCCGCCGCGCCGCGCCAATGACGAGGGCGCCGCCACCGAGCGCGAGCGCCACGCGGCGGGTCAGTCCGGCCATTAGCTGCGCGACGCCTTGGCCGCTTTTTGCGCATCCCACCACCAAATCGCGGGAAATGCCGAGAGGCCGTATTTCGGCATCGCCTCGGGGCGGCCGAAGCGGTCCCAGCGCGCGCTGCGCAGCTTGCCGTAGGTCCATTGCGGGACGACGTAGAAATTCCACAGCAGGACGCGGTCGAGCGCCTTGGTTGCGGCGACCAATTCGTCGCGATCCTTGGTGAAGATGACCCGATCAATCAGCGCATCGACCGCCGGATTCTTGATGCCGACGAGGTTGCGCGAGCCGGGCTGGTCGGCGGCGGCCGAGCTCCAGAAGCCGCGCTGCTCGTTGCCGGGCGACAGCGATTGCCCCCAACTCGCAACGATGATGTCGAAGTCCCACTGGCGCAGCCTGTTCTCGTATTGCGCGCTGTCGACCATGCGGACATTGGTGGTGACGCCGAGCCGTTCTAGCGACGGCTTGAAGAACAGCACGATGCGCTCGGTCGAGGGATCTTCGCCGAGGAATTCGACGGTCAACGGCTGGCCGGTCTTGGCGTCGACCAGCCTGGTGTTGCGCACCTCGTAGCCCGCCTCGCGCAGCAGCCGCAGGGCCTCGCGCAAATTGGCGCGCACGTTCTCCGGATTACCGTTGACGGGATTGCTGTAGGCGGTGGTGAACACCTCGGCCGGCACCTTGTCGCGCACCGCCTCGAGGATTTCCAGCTCCTTGCCTTGCGGCAGGCCGCTCGATGCGAGTTCGGTGCCCTCGAAATAGCTGCTGATGCGGCGGTACTGGCCGAAGAAGATCTGCTTGTTCATCTCCTCAAAATCGAACGCGTAATTGAATGCGCGCCGCAGCCGCGGGTCCGCGAACTTCGGGCGCCGGATATTGAAGGCGAACGACTGCATCGCGCCGGAATTGCGGATCGGAAATTCCTCGAGCACGACTCGCTTGTCTTTGACCGCCGGGAAATCATAAGCAGTCGCCCAGTTCTTGGAGCTGTTTTCGGTGCGCCAGTCGACCTGGTCGCCCTTGAACGCTTCGAGCGCGACGGTGGAGTCGCGGAAATATTCGAACCGCACTTCGTCGAAGTTGTGCTGGCCGACATAGACCGCCAAGTCCTTGCCCCAGTGATCCTTGACACGCTCGTAAACCACCGAGCGGCCGGGCGTGAAATCCCTGATGCGGTAGGGTCCGCTGCCGAGCGGCGGCTCGAGCGTCGTCGCAGTAACGTCGCGCTTGTTGCCGTTCTTGTCGGCGCCCTCCCACCAGTGCCTAGGCAGCACGTAAAGTTGCCCGACGATCTGGGGCAGTTCGCGGTTGCCGGGGCCGTCGAACGTGAAGGTGATCTCGCGCTCGCCGGTGGCTTCCGCCTTCACGACGTGGCGGTAGTAAGCGCCGAGTTGCGGGCTGTTCGCCTTCAGCGTCGTCAGCGAAAAGATGACGTCGTCGGTCGTGATCGGCTTGCCGTCGTGCCAGCGCGCATTGGCCCGCAGCCGGTAGGTCACCGAGGCGAAGTCGGGCGGATGGCTGACGGATTCGGCGACCAGGCCGTATTCGGTCGACACTTCGTCGAGCGCCGGCGCCATCAAGGTCTGCGTCACCAGTTCGAGGCCGCCCGCGAGGCTGCCTTTGACGCCGGCCACGACGAGATTGAGATTGTCGAACGTGCCGAACGCGATCTGGCGGACAGTGCCGCCTTTCGGCGCCGCGGCATTGACGTAGCTGAAACTCTTGAAGTCGGCCGGATATTGCAGGTCGCCGAACAATGACAGGCCGTGCGTCCAGTTGCGCTCCTGCCCAGCCGCCCGCGTCGCGACCCCAAGCGCGGACAGGCCCGGCGCGGCGAGAACCGCGGCGCTGGCGCGTAGCATCGAACGGCGGGACAATTTCATGCAGACGATTTCATAGAGAGCGGAGCTCCGGGCCGAGACCCACCGATGGATTTCGCAGGATTATGTCGGTTTTCCGGCCCGTTGCCAGCGCGCGAAGCACCACATACGACACGGCGGTCACATTCCTGTGGGGCTAAAAATGCGAATGGCCGGACCCTGCCCGGCCATCCGGCAAACCGATGCAAAAAACTTAGTGCTTGGCGGGGGTCGGCGCCTGACCGGCCTTCGGCGCGGCCGCGGCCGGCGCTTGACCGGCAGGCGGCGCGCCGGCGGCGGGCGCATTCGCCGCAGCTTTGGGCAGCGGCAGCGGACTATCCGCGAGCGTGCGCAGATAGGCGATCACGTCGGCGCGCTGACCGTCGCGTGACAGGCCGGCGAAAGTCATGTTGGTGCCGGGCACATAGCTGCGCGGATTGGCGATGAAATGGTTGAGCTCGTCGTAGCTCCACTCGCCGCCTTTGGCTTTCATCGCGGCGGAGTAATTGAAGCCCGCCTCGGACGCTTTCTTGCGGCCGACGATGCCAAAGAGGTTCGGGCCGACGCGGTTGGGGCCGCCCTTCTCGAAGGTGTGGCAGGCTTGGCACTGCTTGGCTGTGGCGGCACCCTTGTCGGCGGTCGCGCTCGAAAGCAAAACCTCAATCGGCTGAGAGGGTTCGGCGGGGCCGGCGCCGGGCGCGGCGGCGGTTTCCTTGACCGCAATGTCGTAGCCGGGCTTGGCTGGCTTCTGCGGCGTGAAGATCGCGCCTGCGGTGATGTTGAGGGCGAGGAGAATGAGGCAGCAGCCGAGCACCGCGCCCATTATCTTGTTGAGTTCAAAGGAATTCATCGCGGCGTCGACTCGTAAAAACGGGCGCGGGGATCGCCACCGGCGGAACCGGCTGCGGATTGGAGATACCGGTTTGCCCGCCCGCTGGCAACCCGTATAACGGCGTTACATCGACGCTATGTTCGCAACCTCGGCCTTGCTCGGCCCCTTGCTCGGCGGTGTATCGCAGTGTCCGCCGCTTCTTCTGCAATCATTCTGATCCCGGCGCGCATGGCGGCGACCCGCCTGCCCGGCAAGCCGCTGATCGACATCAACGGCGCGCCGATGATCGTCCATGTGGTGCGCCGCGCGCAGGAGGCTGGGATCGGTGAGGTCGTGGTCGCGACCGATTCCGAGGCGGTGCAGGCGGCGGTCGAGAAAGCCGGCAGTCGCGCCTTGATGACGCGCTCCGACCACCCGTCCGGCTCCGACCGCATCTACGAGGCGCTCGAGGCGCTCGACCCCGGCCATTCGGTCATGACGATCGTCAACGTGCAGGGCGACCTGCCGCAGATCGCGCCGGACGATATCCGCGCCGCACTGATGCCGCTGGCCGATCCGGCGGTCGATATCGCGACACTCGCCGCCGAGATCAAAATCGCCAGCGAACGCAGCAACCCCCACGTCGTGAAGGTCGAAGGCGTGCGGTTATCACCCGGCCGGCTGCGCGCCACGCGCTTCACACGCGCCGACGCCAGCGGGGTTGGGCCGCATTATCATCACATCGGGCTTTACGCCTACCGCCGCGCCGCGCTGGAAAAATTCGTCCGCCTGCCGCCGTCGGTCAACGAGCAGCGCGAGCGGCTCGAGCAACTGCGCGCGATGGATGCCGGCATGCGCATCGACGTCGTGGTCGTGCCCAGCGTGCCGCTCGGCGTCGACACGCCGGAGGAGCTGGAGCGGGCACGGCAGATGTTGAAGTAGCGCGTTTGCTGCGCTTTTTGTCCCGCCGTTGACTCGCCCCGCAAGGTCTGCAACCCAACCCGAATAAAGGTGGGGTATGGCCAAGAAAAAGATCATCTTCCAGGGCGAGCCGGGGGCGAACTCCGACATCGCCTGCCGAGAAGCCTATCCGGACCACGAGCCGGTGCCCTGCCCGACCTTCGAGGATTGCTTCGCGGCGCTGACCAATGGCGACGTCGATCTCGGCATGATCCCGATCGAAAATTCCATCGCGGGCCGCGTCGCCGACATCCATCACCTGATGCCGGAATCCGGCCTGCACATCGTGGCGGAATGGTTCCTGCCGATCCGCAACCAGTTGATGGCGGTCAAGGGCGCGAGCCGGAAGACCATCAAGACGGTCGAGAGCCACATCATGGCGCTCGGCCAGTGCCGCGGCATGATCCGCGAATTGAAATTAAAGCCGGTCGCCGCCGCCGACACCGCCGGCTCGGCGCGCGAGGTGGCGCAGGCCAAGGACGTCAGCCGCGCCGCGATCGCCTCGCGGCTGGCCGCGCAGATTTACGGGCTCGACATCCTCAAGGAGAATGTCGAGGACGAAAGCCATTCGACCACGCGCTTTATCGTGCTGTCGCGCGAGAAGAAATGGGCGAAGCCCGGCCAGGGCGCTGACAAGAACAAGGTCATCACCACCTTCGTGTTCCGGGTCCGCAACGTGCCGGCTGCGCTCTACAAGGCGATGGGCGGCTTCGCCACCAACGGCGTCAACATGACCAAGCTCGAGAGCTACATGGTCGGTGGTAATTTCTTCGCCACCCAGTTCTATGCCGACGTCGAGGGCCACCCCGACGACCGCTCGCTGGTGCTGGCGCTGGAGGAGCTCGCCTTCTTCTCCAAGGAGCTGACGGTGCTCGGCGTCTATCCGGCGCACCCGTTCCGCGCGACCTTCACGGAAGACAAGGAATAGCCGGCTCGCTTCCCGCCGCGCGGGAACCTGAAGCCGCGCCATGCGGTTGTTCCCGGCCAGGAACGAACCCAAGAAGAGCAGCCGTGGCAAAGAGGCGCAAATATTCCGAGGCGACCGGCGACGAAGTGAAGCGCGAGATGCACCGCTACAAGAAGGGCACCGCGAAAAGCGGGAAAGGCGGCCGGGTCAAGAGCCGCAAGCAGGCCATCGCAATCGCTCTGTCGAAGGCGCGCGCGAAGGGCGAAAAGGCGCCGCGCACGAAACGGGCCTGATAACGGTCAGATGGCCGGGTGGCGGCATCGAACAGCGACCCGGCGATTTTAAAAATTAGCGCGCTGAAAATTCAAAGGCTCGCCGCCTCCACGAGGCTGAACCGGCGTCAACATCCTGGCCAGTACGCCGCGACCCGCCGCTGCATGATCGGATCGGCGGCGTATTCCGGTCGGGCGCCTCGAACGCGTGGTCAGTTTAATACAGCCCGCCATTGCAACGAACCTTGCATTGCAGGAGGCGCTGCAAAAAATAAAAAAGACCGGCACTTGAAACCAGGATTTTTTATCGTTGCTACTGGTCATCCCGCGTTGCGCGGGAATCAGAAACTGCATCGCCGACTCAGTTCATTTCGGCACAAAGAAGAACGGCTGCGGCAGCGGCAGGCTCGCGGTCTTGATTTCGCGCGTGGTCCAACTGATGGCGCCGACGATCACCACCGCGGCGACCAGCAGACCGATGCAAAGTCCGACGAACACATCGACCGACAGCTTGTTCATGACGTCCCTCATGCGTGGTATCGGGCCGCTACAAATAACGCTTCGCAAAAAAAAAGGGTTCCTCGCGGCCGCGGACCGGCGAGGCGCGCGGCGGAGAAAAGAAAAACGCCCGGTTTCTTCCGGGCGCCTTTCATCTTGGACGTAACTGGAAACGACTTGGCCGAAGCCTAGTGCATCGCCTGAACGATAAAGTAGCCGCCGCCCAAAAGGATGACGGGGATCCCAACCAACAAAAGAACCGGCATGGTACTTCTCCATCCTGTTGTTGCCACTGCAGCGACAACGCCGGCCGTCTCGCGGCGTTCCCCGTGGCTAACCCACTCTCGCATTTGTGAGAATCCGCCGGCCAGCCGGCGAATTTTTTTCTCGAAAATGAAACTTTTTTCGCGGTCACGACTCGAATTTCGCCGGTGTCAGCCGGACGCGCGCTCCTCGGTCACCACCTTGAAATTGACCAGCGTGTTCAGGCCGAACGTCGTGGTCAGCGCGACGTCGATGGCGTCGCGGCCGCGCGCCATCAGCACGCGGCCGATGCGCGGCACGTTGTTGCGCGGATCGAAGATGTGCCAGCGGCCGCCGAGATAGGCCTCGAACCAGGCGGCAAAGTCGCCGGGGCCGTAGGGCGGCTCGGTGCCGAGATCGCTGAGATAGCCGGTGCAGTAGCGCGCCGGGATGTTCATCGAGCGACACAGCGCGATGGCGAGATGGGTGTAGTCGCGGCACACCCCGCGCTTCTCGATGAAGGCCTCGAACGCGGTGCGGGTCGGCCGGGCGTGCTCGTAGCCGAAGGCGATGTGGTTGTGGGTGAAATCGCAGATCGCCTGCACGCGCGGCCAACCCGGCGGCGTGCGGCCAAACAGGCTCCACGCGATCTCGGCGAATTTTTCGGTGTCGCAATAGCGGCTGCCGAGCAGGAACTGCAGCGTGTCTTCCGGCAAATCCTGGATGGTGTGCTGCGGCGCCGACGGCTCGACCGGATCGGGCTCGCCGCTGTCGCGCACCACGGCGCTGCTGGCGATGGTGATGCGGCCTTGCGGCGCCACCATGCGGCTGCACCAGTTGCCGAAGCTGTCGCGATACGAGGTGATGGGCACCGCGGGCGTGGTGGTGATGTGATCGGGGACGAGGACGTCGGCGGCGCGGCTGTAGTGGATGTGCAGCACCAGCATCATCGGCGTCGGCTGCGGACAGTCGTAGATCAGTTCGTAACCGACATTGATCTCCACGCCACGCGTCCTCTGAATTAAGCCGCCCGATCGGTGATTACGCCTTAAACCGCGGCTTGGCGAGATGCCGCCGATGCTCGCATGAGTCAGCCGGCGCGGTCCGGCGCCGCCGGCACCAGCGGAACCAGCAGGGTGAAGTGCGTGCCGGGCGCGGCGGCCGGCTGCGTCACCTCGGCGCCGAGCTGCTTCGCCAGCGCCTTGACCAGACGGGTGCCGAGCCGTGTGCTGGTGCCCGGGTTGAACTCGGCCGGCAGTCCAACACCTTCGTCGCGCACCGAGACCAGGATGTTGTTCTGATCCATCCGCACCAGCCGCACCCAGATCGCGCCGGTCGGGCAACCGGGGTAGGCGTATTTTCCGGCATTCAAGACCAGCTCATTGATGACAAGCGCCACAAGGATGGCGCGGTCTGCCGGGAACTGGATTTCCTCCGGCGCGTCGAGCTCGATCGTGCACGGCGCCACGGCGGTTTCGAGATCGGCGATCACTTCGCGCAGATAGGCGGCAAGATTGATGTTTTCATAGTCGGCGTTGTAGGCGAGCCGCTCATAGGCGCGGCCGACCGCGGAGATTCGGGTCGAGGCTTCGTTGAGGCGCTCGCTGAGCAGCGGGTCGCCGACCGCGCTGGCCTGGAGATGCAGCATGCTGGAAACGACCTGCAGGCTGTTCTTGACGCGGTGGTTGACCTCCTTGAGCAGGATCTGGTGGCGGTCGAGCGCCATCTGCAGCTTGCGCTGATACTGCTGCTGCTCGATCGCCATGCCGAGGATGTTGGCGGCGCCTTGCAGGAAGGCGACGTCATGTGCGCCGAACTCGCCTTCCGACCGGCTGTCGACTTCCAGCACGCCGAACGGCGTGCCGTCGCCTTGCAGGATGACGTTCATCGCGCGGCGGATGCCGTGCTCGGCCAGCAGCTCGGGCGTGCGAAAGCGCGTTTCCTTTTCCAGATGATTTGAGATCACCGGCTTGCCGGTGTGAAGCGCGAACCCCGCCGGCGACGCAAGATCGGCGCCGACCGTCGCTTTGCCGACGACGCCCTCGTCCCAGCCGACACCGGCGCGCACCAGCAGGCGGTTTTCCGCCGGCAGATATTCCAGCACCTTACAGTATTCCGCCGCCAGCCCGTCGGCCGTCATCCGCGCGGTGTGATTGAGCATCGCCAGAAACGGCGTGCCCTGCAACGCGAGCACGCCGAGCTCGGCGAGCAGCTCCTGCTGGCGAATGCGCATGCGCAGCGCGCGCCCGGTTAAATCGTCGGCGCCGCCGGTAGGCGATTGCTCGACGACCGGCACAGGTTGTTGCTCTGAGAAACTCATGCCGAAACACTTACCACAACGAAAATGCCCGGGGCTGCCTATGCCGCCCCGGGGTAGCGATTGTTCCGGTCAACGCAGGTCTAGCGCCAGGCGCAGCGGCGATTGCCATTTCTGTTGATCCAGCAGCGGCGATGGCGCGGCGACTGCCGTATCAGGTTCGGCCCGCCAGTCACGGCGCCGATCACGCCACCGACGACCGCGCCGGGAGGTCCGGCAACGACGGCACCGGTGCCCGCGCCGATCGCGACGCCTTCCAGCGTCCCGGCCTGCGCCGTTACGGGCAGCGCAGCCAGCGCCAGCACGAATAGTCCTGCTTTAAGCGTCATACGCATGAGCAATCTCCTTGGTTTGAATCGTTGAATTGCGGGTCGATGCGGTCCAATGCGCGAAAACGCCATTCTTGGCTGTGCGACGTTGGACCTACCCCTGCTCCCATGGGACAAGTTGCTGCCAGGACCTTAGTTCCACGAATTGTACGATTTCGCGGGTAAATACTGAGATTTGCTGGATATTCCGCTGAACGGCCGAATATTCGAAGTGGAAATACTTAGCTTAATCTCGAAATATTAAACTTGTACCGGGGCAGCACGTTGCCGGTGCCGGCGCTGCACGCGCCCGAGGGGCTTCTTATGTTCAAATCGATCACCGAAATATCCGTCGCGCGGTCGGCCGTCAGCGTATTTGCCGCCGTCGGCTGCGCCGCCGCGGTCTCGCCATGCTGACCGTGGCGCTCACCGCAACGGCACCACCGGCCGCGGCCGAGCCGATCCTGGCGAGCGCGACGGTTGCGCCGCTCGCCGACAGCGCGGCGCACACCACCGGCAGCGCCTGTTTGGCGCGCGGCTGGCCGAACTACGAGCAAGGCTGCCAGTTCGATCTTCGGAAGGTCGCCACGCAAACGGTGCGGGTCATCGCGCTGCACTAAGCGCAATGACCCGTGTTCGCCAAACGCGAAGTCCGTGACGCTGTCGCTCGCTAGATGCGGCCGAGCAACATCAAGACGACGATAATGATCAGGATGAGGCCGAGCACGCCGACGCCGCCGTGGCCGAAGCCGTAGCCATAGCCGCCGAACCGGCCGCTGAACCCACCGAACAACATGATGACGAGAATGATAACGAGAATAAGCCCCAGCGACATGATGCAGTCTCCGTTTTAAAGAACAGCAACGGTCGCGCCGGGCAAAAAGTTCCCGGCCAGCCTTAACCGCGTCGGCTGAGGCGGCGCGAATTGGCTTTCACGATGCGAAATGCCGGCCGCAACCCGGCGTTGGCGATGGCGAGCGGCGCCTGCGACAGCGTGTCGGCATCGAGTCGTCCGGTCAGCGTCGCGCCCGCCAGTGCAAACAGCTCCTTCTGGATGTCGAGCATGCCTTCGACCACCGCGGCGGTCTTCTCGCGCACCATGCGATCGATCTCCGACGCGTGGCGCGAATGTCCCTGCGGCGTGCAGGCAGCCGCCAGCATCGGCCAGCGATACCAGAGCGTGACCGCGGAATGCATGCCGGCAAGGCCGACGCCGGCCGCAAGATCGTGGGGTGAGGAGCGGCGTTTGGTCATGGCCTTCTCAATGCCCGAGTAAGGCCAACGTTCCGTCGCGGCCGTGGCGCTCAAGTGCGCTTCTTGCTGCGTTTTTTGCCAAACGCAGCGACGACGTCCCTTTTGCGGATGCGCGCGCCGGGATTGCCGCGCTGATTGAGGTTCTGCTCCTCGGTGCCGTCCCCCATCATGCCAGGAAACCTGACCGATTTGCGCGACTTGCCGGCGGACTTTCGAGCCGGTTTGCGGCGGGACTTGCTGGCGGACTTGCTGGCGCGTTTGGCTTTCTTCGCCATGAAAAAGATTACTTCTGGCCCGGATGCGAAGGCTGGCCCGGCTTCTGGTCACCCTGTTGGCCGCCGGAGCCCGGGGTCTGCTGCTGGCCGGGCTTCTGATCCTGTCCGCCCTGCTGCTGCTGGCCCGGATTCTGCTGGGGAGTCTGGTTGGAAGTCGTCATTGAAATTACCTCTTATTGTTCGAGTTAATCGTCGTTTCGCAATCCGCGCCAGCGGTCATTGGGTCTTTTGCCGTCCACCTTCACTGGCGTCATTTTCGTCGTCGGTGGTCGTTGTGCCGTTGCCCGCCGTCTGCACCGCACCCTGATGATCGGCGAGCCATTGTTCGTTGTCGGCCAGCGCGATCAGGCTGTGCTCGCGCTCATGAAATTCGCGGGCCGCTTGCGCGCTATCCGCAGTTTTCGCCAATTCTGAATATGCGAGCGCTTTGGCGCGGTATTGCGGAGGCGTGGGCATTGATGCCGTTCTGCCAGATCCCGCGTGGAGAATGCCCGCGCGGTCGCGCATCCATGAAAAGTCGGGACGCCCGCGACGAATAGCGAGGGCTCAGCGGAGTTTATTTCAGCCTCGGGCGATAAGGCTCGACTTCGTGCGCGAATGGGCGCACGTTGGAACTTGTCGCCGAAAAATTCGATTTAGTTTTACCGCCGCACGCTCGCGCGCGGCGCGCGGGAGACTCGCATGATCGCCTGGATCGTCCCACCCGTTATCGTCCCTGCCCTCGCCGTCATCTCCATCGTCGTCATCGGGTTGTGGGGATGAGCGTCGTTTTCACACAAGGCGTGGCGATGCGCGACGGCAGTTTGCAGGGGCCGAGCGACCCCGCCGCTATCGATATTCATTCGGCCGCCGAGTTGCGTTACTGGGTGCGCGAGATCGGGCGGCCCGCCGTCCAGCTCAAGCAGGCGGTTGCGGCGGTCGGCCCGCAAGTCGCCGATGTGCGCGCATTCCTGCAACGGCGTTCGCTCTACCGGATGTCGCGGTGATCCGCACCAAGCGCAACACGCTGACATTCGCTCACGCCTTCCGGCTCAAGGCGGTCGATCGCGTGCTGCCGGCCGGCGATTACGAAATCGTCACCGATGAGGAGTTACTGGAGGGGCTGTCGTTTCCGGTCTATCGCCGCGTCGCGACCTGGATCATGGCGACGCAAGGCGAGAGCGCATCCGAGATGTTGGCGATCGACCCGGCCGATATCGCCGCAGCCGAGGCCCGCGATCGAGGCGGCGCCGCAACGGTCGGCTAGCGCGCCGGCCTCAAACGTCGGCAGCGCAGATGTCGTAGGAGCCGCGGCGGCCGCGCGCATAGACCCGCGAGGCGGCGGCGTAGATCCTGTCGCGATGCATGTCGAAGGCGCGCAGAAAACCGGCCTCGTCGGCTTCCAGGCTTGGCTGCATCTGCTTGAGCGCGTCGGTCGCAAGAAAGAACGAAGCTTCCATCGAACGGTCATAACCCCAGAACCGCACCATGCGGCGCGTGCCGTCGTAGCTGCGGCTCTGATTGGGGAAGTTGATAGTCATCGCCATGAGCGTGCGCCTCAATGAGGTGGAAGTCGAGCGCGCCTTGAGCAGCGATCAGTTCAGCGCCGCGCGCTTCAGCGGATAATCGGCGCTGTCGTAAAGATTGCGGATGTCCTGATGCCCGAGACGCTCATCCTCGACCTCGATGAAGGCGCCAAGCAGCAGCGGCGGCGGCATTTCCTCGATGGCGAAGCGGATGGCGTCAGCGGCGTGATCGAACCGGCGATACCGGATGCGGGCGGTGGCCTTGCGGTTGCGGGCGGGAAACAACTCCGCCGGCACATCATAATTGAATTTGCTCAAAACAACTCCATTCAATGGGGGGAGCGCAAAACGCTAAAGCGTGAAAGGATCATATAGGTACGGCGCGAGCCCTTTAACAGGCAACCCGCGGCTCAACGGGCGGTATTGCCCGGCGTCTTGTTGAGGTTGGCGCCGCGCCGCCCGCCGCTCTGCGACACGCTCTGCTGCTCCTGGCCGGGCTTTGGCCGTGTACGGTCGCCGCGAGCGCCCCCGCTCGGCGCGCCGGAGCGCGGGCCACGGGGACTGGTTCGGCCCGGCGTTCAGCGCACCAGCGCCGGGCGCTTTGGATCGAACTTCCAGCCCGAAATCAGGAACTGCATCGCCGCCGCGTCGTCGCGCACGCCGGCGCCTGGCCCTGCCGCGATCGTCTTGTAGCGCGCATGCGCGGCCTCGATCGCCGCCATGTCGAGCTCGATGCCGAGCCCGCTGCGCTCCGGCACCTTGATGACCCCGCCGGCGATCTTGAGCGGCTCGCGGGTCAAGCGCTGACCATCCTGCCAGATCCAATGGGTGTCGATCGCGGTGATGTTGCCGGGCGCTGCTGCGGCGGCGTGCGTCACCATCGCCAGCGAGATGTCGAAGTGGTTGTTGGAATGCGAGCCCCAGGTCAGCCCCCAGTCGCGGCACATCTGCGCGACCCGCACCGCGCCCTGCATCGTCCAGAAATGCGGATCGGCGAGCGGTATGTCGACCGATGGCAGCGAGATGGCGTGGCCCATCTCGCGCCAGTCGGTCGCGATCATGTTGGTGGCGGTCGGCAGGCCGGTGGCGCGGCGGAATTCCGCCATCACCTCGCGACCCGAATAGCCCTTTTCGGCGCCGCACGGGTCTTCGGCATAGGCCAGCACGTCGCCTCTGCCCCGGCACAGCCGGATCGCCTCATCGAGCAACCAGGCGCCGTTCGGGTCGAGCGTGATGCGCGCCTTGGGGAATCGTTTGGCGAGCGCGGTGACGGCCTCGATCTCGGCCTCGCCCGCCAGCACGCCGCCCTTGAGCTTGAAGTCCTCGAAGCCGTAGCGGGCCTGCGCCGCCTCGGCGAGCCGCACCACCGCGGCCGGCGTCATGGCCTCGCGGTCGCGCAACCGCTCCCAGTCGTCGCCCTTCTCCGCGGCGCGGTAGCCGAGCTTCGTTTTCCCGGCATCGCCGACAAAGAACAGATAGCCGAGAAACCGGACCGACGAACGCTGCTGGCCTTCGCCGAGCAGCGCGGCCACCGGAAGCTCGAGGAACTGGCCGAACAGGTCGAGCAGCGCCGCCTCGACGGCGGTGAGTGCGTGAATCATCACGCGCAGATCAAATGTCTGTAAGCCGCGGCCGCTGTTGTCGCGATCGGCGAACGCCCGGCGGATCGCATTGAGTACCGCGTGATAGTTGCCGACCGACTGGCCGACGACGAGCGGCCGCGCGTCCTCGAGCGTCTGGCGGATCTTGTCGCCGCCCGGCACCTCGCCGGCGCCAATGCGGCCGGCATTGTCTTTCAGCACGACGATATTGCGGGTGAACAGGGGGCGGTGCGCGCCGCTCAGATTGAGCAGCATGCTGTCGTCGCCGGCGACCGGGATGACCCGCATCTCGGTGACGACGGGCGCGCGCCCATCGGTCCTGCTCGTCACTGCCATGAAACGTTCTCCCGGAACCTGCCACCGATTGTCCCAAACTCCGGCGCGCTGTTCCAGCCACTTTGTCCGGGAACGGTGTCCAACCTTGCGAGTTATCAGAGCAATTCAACAGGAGGTCGTCATGGGTTTTGGACGTGGTGCACTACTCTGGCTTCTCGGCGTGCCGCTGCCGATCATCATTATTCTGGCGCTGTTCATGCATCACTAGGCGCAAGCCTGGCTGACTTACAAAGGCCCGTTCGCAAGAACGGGCCTTTGGCGTTTGGCCCGGCCTCTTTCGCGCCGCCGGCAAACCGGCGATAACAGGCCGCATGGCGGGGGATAAGCAAAAAGTCGCGCTGGTGACCGGCGCCGCGCGCGGCATCGGGCTCGCGGCGGCGAAACGTTTCCTTGCCGAAGGCTGGCGCGTCGGCCTGCTCGACATCGACGGCGACAATCTCGCGAAAACCCACAAGGCGCTGGCGCGGCCCGACGACACTCTGGCGCTGACCTGCGACGTCGCCGACCGCGCGGCGGTCGCACAAGCGTTCGACACGTTACACAGCCGGTTCGGCCGGCTCGACGCGCTGGTCAACAATGCCGGCATCGCAATCTTCAAGCCGATCCTCGACGTCACTTACGAGGACTGGTCGCGCGTGCTCGCCGTCAATCTCGACGGCGCGTTCCTCTGCACGCAGGCGGCGGCGCCGCTGATGCGCGAAACCGGCGGCGGCGCGGTGGTCAACATCACGTCGATCTCGGGCCTGCGCGCCTCGACGCTGCGGGCCGCCTACGGCACCAGCAAGGCGGCGCTCGCGCATCTGACCCAGCAACAGGCGATCGAACTTGCGGCGCTCGGCATCCGCGTCAATGCGGTGGCGCCGGGTCCGGTCGACACCGCGATGGCGAAGGCCGTGCACACGCCGGAGATCCGCGCCGACTATCACGACCACGTGCCGCTCAATCGCTACGGCCTGGAAACCGAGCTCGCCAACGCGATCTATTTTCTGTGCAGCGACGAGGCGAGCTACATCACCGGACAGGAGCTTGCGGTCGACGGCGGCTTCGACGCCACCGGCATCGGCCTGCCGACCTTGCGGGGGGCGCGGCGTAATAGCTAGCCGCCGGTTCGCCACGGCATCAGCGCGCGCAGCCTGGGATCGCGCAGCCACAACCCGCCCCACACCATCATGCCCATGAGGACGACGACGGCGTTGTGCGCGGCCACCGGCGTGGTGTCGCGCAGATGCGTGGCGATCGCGCCGCCGAGGTCCGCCGTCAGCAGGATGGCGCCAAGCACTGCCGTCTGCGGGATCGCGTAAAGCAGCGTCGCGCCGAGCATGATGGCGCCGAGCGGCACCGCCAGCGAGGGCGAGATGCCCATCTGCCCCATGCCATCGAGCACAAAGTCGAACGCCAGGAACTGGATGCCGCCGTCGAACACGAAGAAGGCGATCATCAGTCCGCTCATGATCCGGCCGGCCCACAGCGCCCATTTGGTGTTGAAGTCCATCGTCCTGCTCCGTTTCAGTTCATCGGTTTCGGCGCGATCACCATCCAGTGCACGCCGAACTTGTCCTTCAGCATGCCGAACCGCTTGGCAAAGAAGGTTTCCGCCAGCGGCGCCGTCGCGGCCCCGCCCGGCAGCAGCGCATTGAACAGCTTCTCGGCCTCGGCCTCGTCTTTCGCGTTGATCGAGATCGCGAAGCCGTCGAAATTCGGCTTGCCCTTGTTCATGCCGTCCGACGCCATGATCGGACTGTCGCCGACATTGAAGCAGGCATGCATGATCTTGTTTTCGCTGCCGGGCCCCGAATGGTGCGGATCGGGACTTTCCTTAAAACGCATCATCATGGCGACCTTGGCGCCGATCGCGCTTTTGTAGAACTCGAGCGCTTCCTCGCAGCGGCCGTCAAAGAACAGATAGGGATTGACGTTCATCGGCGTTACTCCTGGCTTGCACTGGTATCGCGCCCCTGCCGGTAGTTCGCAACAAATTGCGGCGAGGTCTTGCCGAGCCGGTCGAGATCGACGCGGCCCGAGCGCCGGACATAGCTCATCGCCAATTCCATCGGTGACAGCTCCATATGCGCGGCGAAGCCCTCATACCACGCCGCGCTCGCCATCGCGCCATTGACGATCTTTTCGACGATCGGCCGGCGCGCCGCCTCGAACGCGGGCAGCGCCTGCGCCACGTCGTCGCCGCTGTCATGCAACGCGCGCTCCAGTGCGATGGCATCCTCCATCGCCAGCCGGGTGCCGGAGCCGATCGAGAAATGCGCGGTGCGCAACGCATCGCCGATCAGCACATATTTGCCGTGGTGCCAGCGCTCGTTCCGGATTTGCGGGAAGCGGCGCCACACGGAATTGTTGGAAATGAGCCGCGCGCCGCCCAGCGCATCGCTGAACACCTTCTCGCACAACGCGCGCGAGTTCCCCTCGTCCATGCGCTCGAACCCGGCGCGGGCGAAGGTCGCCTCGTCGACCTCGACGATGAAGGTGCTGCGCCCTGGCGCATAGCGGTAATGGTGCGCATTGAAGTCGCCGACCGGCGTGTGACGAAAGGTCTGCGTCAGCGTGTCGAACGCCTTCGTGGTGCCGAACCAGGCAAAGCGATTGTTCATCATCGTCACGCTGGCCTTGAATTCTTCGGCGAACGTCTTGCGCACCAGCGAGTTAGCGCCATCAGCGCCGACGATCAGGTCGGCGTCGCCCAGCTCGTCGATCGACTTCACGCCGCACTCGAATAGCGGCACGACCCCGACGGCGCGAACACGTTCCTGCAACAGTTGCAGCAGCTTGAGCCGGCCGACCGCGGCGAAGCCGACGCCGTCAATGACGATGCGCTCGTTCTTGTGCACCAGCGTGATGTCGCGCCACGTCTCCATGTGCGGCGTGATCGCGGCGTAGGTGTCGGGGTCGTCGTCGTTGAGGAATTCCAGTGCGCGGTCGGAGAACACCACGCCGAAGCCGAAGGTGGCATTGGCCGCGTTCAGCTCGATCAAATGAATGTCGGCCTGCGGGCGGCGGCGCTTGAGCAAATAAGCGAGATAAAGCCCGGCCGGCCCGGCGCCGAGGATGGCAATGCGCATGATCGCAGTCTGTCATACCCCGCACAGGCGGGGTATGGGGGCCGCTAGATCGTCTGGTTGTATTCGCCGACTTCCGGATAAGTGCGCAGCACGGCGTCGATCGCCTTGAACATCTCACGCATGCGCGCCTCCGAGGCCGGACTCTCCACCACGACGACCAGCTCGGGCTTGTTGGACGAGGCTCGCACCAAGCCCCAGGTGCCGTCATCGAGCGTGACGCGCACGCCGTTGACGGTGACGAGGTCGCGGATCGGGCTGCCGGCGACCTTGCCGTTTTCCCCGCGCAGGCGCTGGAAATGCTCGGTGACCCGCTCGACCACGCCGTACTTTTTTTCGTCGTCGCAGTGCGGCGACATGGTCGGCGAGCCCCAGGTCTTCGACAGCGCCTTGCGCAGGTCCGCCATGCTCTTCCCAGGATTGCGGTCGAGCATGTCGCACACCGCCAGCGCGAAGACCATGCCGTCGTCATAGCCGCGGCCGTACGGCTTGTTGAAGAAGAAATGCCCGGACTTCTCGAAGCCGGCGATCGCACCAAGCTCGTTGACGCGGCGTTTGATGTAGGAGTGGCCGGTCTTCCAGTAATCGGTCTTGGCGCCGTTCGCCTTGAGCACCGGATCGGTCAGGAACAGCCCGGTCGACTTCACGTCGACCACGAAGGTCGCGTTCTTGTGCAGGCTCGACATGTCGCGCGCCAGCATGACGCCGACCTTGTCGGCGAAGATTTCCTCGCCCTCGTTGTCGACGACGCCGCAGCGGTCGCCGTCGCCGTCAAAGCCCAAGGCGACGTCGGCCTTGTTGAACAGCACCGAGTCCCGCATCGCATGCAGCATCTTCATGTCTTCGGTATTTGGATTGTAGCGCGGGAAGCTGTGGTCGAGCTCGCAATCGAGCGGCACCACCTCGCAGCCGATCGCCTCCAGCACTTTCGGCGCGAACGCGCCCGCCGTGCCGTTGCCGCAGGCCGCCACGACCTTGAGCTTGCGCTTGAGTTTGGGGCGGCGCGTGACGTCGGCGATGTAGCGCTCGGGGAAATTCTCGACAAAGCGGTAGGAGCCGCCGCCGGACATGTCGAATTTAGCCTCCAGCACGATCTCCTTCAGCCGCGTCATCTCCTGCGGCCCGAACGTGAGCGGGCGGTTGGCGCCCATCTTGACGCCGGTCCAGCCATTGTCGTTGTGCGAGGCGGTGACCATCGCGACGCACGGCACGTCGAGCTCGAACTGCGCGAAATACGCCATCGGCGTGATGCAGAGCCCGATGTCGTGGACGCGGCAGCCGGACGCCAGCAGCCCGGTGACCAGCGCCATCTTCACCGACGCCGAATAGCTGCGGAAATCGTGCCCGGTGACGATGTCGGGCTTGATGCCCATCTGGCGAATGAGGGTGCCGAGGCCGAGGCCGAGCGCCTCGATCCCCATCAGGTTGATTTCTTTTTCCAGCAGCCAGCGCGCGTCATATTCGCGAAAGCCGGTCGGCTTTACCAGCGGCGAGGACTCGTACTCATAGGTGTTCGGCTTGAGCGCGGATTTCGGCACTGGAAACGATTTGGCAGACATCAGGTCCTCGAAACGGTCGCGGGCGGCAATCCAGATAGCCTAATGCACGGGCGGCGCAAGCGCTCCCTCCCGCCGTCACGTCCCGCGCGGCTTGGCGCGCCGCGTCGGCGGCGCGGCGAGCGGATCGTCCGGCCACGGGTGGCGCGGATAGCGGCCCTTCATCTCGGTTTTGACCTCGGCATAGGAGCCGCGCCAGAAGCCCGGCAGATCGCGCGTCACCTGAACCGGACGGAGCGCCGGCGACAGCAGCTCGATCAGCAGCGGCACGCGACCGCCCGCGATCGCCGGATGGCGGGCGAGGCCGAACAGTTCCTGCACGCGGATCGACAGCTTCGGCCCGTCGGCGCCCTCATAGTCGATCGGCACGTGCGAGCCCGACGGCGCGGTGAAATGCGTCGGGGCCTCGGCGTCGAGCCGCTTGCGCAAATGCCACGGCAGCAGCGCGTCGAGGGCGGCGCCGAGATCGTCGGCCGACACCTGCGCCAGCGCGGTCTTGCCGGCGAGGAACGGCGCGAGCCACGTGGCCGCCGCGTGCGCCAGCGCGGCGTCCGACAGATCGGGCCACTCTTCTCCCTCCGCGTGGCGGAGAAAGTTGACGCGGTCGCGCAACTGCAATTGCGGCTGGCTCCACGGCAGCCGTGCGATGCCGAGCGCGGCGATGCCTTCGGCGAGCAGCCGCGCCGTGCCGTCATCGGGCGCGACCGGCTTGACCTGCTCGGTCAGCGTCAACGCGCCGAGCCGGCGCCCTGCCCGCGCGCGCAGCGAGGCCGAGCCGCGGTCGAACGCGACCTCGTCGTGCGTCTCGATCCGCGCCGCGAACATCGCGTCGATCTCGTCCGCCGTGATCGGCGCACCGAGGATGATGCGGCTGTTGGCGGCGCTGCCGGTGATCTCCGCGACCGTGATGAAAGGCTCGCGCGACAGCGCCGACGCCTGATCGAGCGAACCGGCGCGGCCATTGGCAAGCAGATAGGTCGCGGCCGCGCCGCCACGTCGCTTCGCCACGCGATCCGGATAGGCCAAGGCCAGCAGCGCGCCGGGCGACAGATCGCCGACGCCGGCTGTCGCCTTCGCCGTCTCCGCCCAGCGGCGCGCCATCGCGCGGGCGTCCTCGGCACGGCGCGAGCGGTCGCGGCGGAAGTTGTCGAGCCGGTGGCGCAGGTCGGGGTCGTCGCCGCTCAGCCCGCGCTCGGTCAGGATCGCCGCGATCTCGGCGGCGATCGATCCGGCGCCGCGCGAACCGGCATCGACCACCATGCGGGCGAGCCGCGGCGGCAGCGGCAGCGCGCGTAGCCTGCGGCCTTCCCCGGTGATGCGGCCTCGCGCGTCGATCGCGCTCAATTCGGTGAGTAACGCGCGCGCTTCATTGAGCGCGGCGGCCGGCGGCGCATCGAGCAGCGCGAGCTTGGCCGGGTCGGCAACACCCCATTGCGCCAGATCGAGCAGGAACGACGACAGATCGGCCGACAGGATTTCCGGGCGCGTGTACGGCTCGAGCGAGCCGGTCTGCGGCTCGTCCCACAGCCGGTAGCAGACGCCCGGCTCGGTGCGCCCGGCGCGGCCGCGGCGCTGGTCGGCGGCGGCGCGCGACACTCGCACGGTTTCGAGCCGCGTCAGGCCGACATCGGGCTCGTAGCGCGGCACGCGGGCGAGGCCGCAGTCGATCACGACGCGCACGCCCTCGATGGTCAGCGACGTCTCGGCGATCGAGGTCGCCAGCACGACCTTGCGGCGGCCCGCCGGCGCCGGCGCGATCGCGCGATCCTGCACCTGCGCGTCGAGCGCGCCATAGAGCGCGACGATATCGACCGCCGGATCGCTGACGCGCTCGCGCAGCCAGGTCTCGGTGCGCCTGATCTCGCCGGCGCCGGGCAGAAACACCAGCAGCGAGCCGGTTTCCGCGCGCAGCGCGCGCTCGGCGGCCTCGACGACCTGGCGCTCGATCGGGACGCGCGCGTCGCGGCCGAGATAGCGGGTGTCGACCGGAAAGGCGCGGCCCTGGCTCCCGACCACCGTCGCGCCGCCGAGCAGCGCCGCCACCCGCGCACCGTCGAGTGTCGCCGACATCGGCAGGATGCGCAGATCCTCGCGCAGTCCCTGCTGGGCGTCGCGCGCCAAAGCGAGGCCGAGATCGGCGTCGAGCGAGCGCTCGTGAAATTCGTCGAACAACACAGCGGCGACACCCTCGAGCGACGGGTCGTCGAGCACGAGTCGGGTGAAGATGCCTTCGGTGACCACCTCGATGCGGGTCTTGCGCGACACCTTGGAGCCGAACCGCACGCGCAGCCCGACGGTATCGCCGACATTCTCGTTCAGGGTCGACGCCATGCGCGATGCCGCGGCGCGCGCCGCCAGCCGGCGCGGCTCCAGCACCAGGATCTTGCCGCCGTTGAGCCACGGCTCGTCGAGCAAAACGAGCGGCACCCGCGTCGTCTTGCCGGCGCCGGGCGGCGCGACCAGGACGGCGCAGTTGCGCTCGCGCAGCGCCGCGGTCAGGCGCGGCAGCGCCTCGTCGATCGGCAGTGGGATGTCGAAGGTTTTCGTCATGCTCGGTGTCATCATCCGCGAAGGCGGATGATCCAGTAAACGCTGGCGTCAGTTTGATCGCGATGGCGGTGTTTACTGGGTCCCCCGCCTGCGCGGGGGACGACAACTTCTCGTTGGGCGGGCCGTAACCAGCATCATTTTTATTTCTTGCTCGCCGGTCGCCCGACGCTGTCGTAGGCAAAGCCGTGGCGCAGAACCTCGTCGGGCCGGTAGACGTTGCGCAGGTCGACCAGCAACGGCTTCGCCATCGCCTTTTTGAGCCGCGCAAAATCCAGCGCGCGGAACTGCTCCCATTCGGTGACGATGGCAAGCGCTGACGCGCCCTGCGCGCAATCATAAGCGTCGTCGCAGAACGTGACGCCGGGAAGCAGCGGCTTCGCCTGCGCCATCCCGATCGGGTCGTAGACCCGCACCTTGGCGCCCATCTCCTGCAACGCGGCAATCAGCGGCAGCGACGGCGCGTCGCGCATGTCGTCGGTGTTCGGCTTGAAGGTCAGCCCCAGCACCGCGACGGTTTGGCCGCCGATGTCGCCGCCCATCGCCTCGGCAACCTTGCGGGCCATCGCGCGCTTTCTTGCCTCGTTGACTGTCGCGACGGTCTCGATGATGCGCAATGGCGCGCCCTTGTCCTGCCCGGTCTTGATCAGCGCGGCGGTGTCCTTGGGAAAGCACGAGCCGCCGTAACCCGGCCCGGCGTGTAGGAATTTCGAGCCGATGCGGTTGTCGAGCCCGATGCCGCGCGCGATGTCCTGCACATCGGCGCCGACCTTTTCCGCGAGATCGGCGATCTCGTTGATGAAGGTGATCTTGGTGGCGAGAAAGGCGTTGGCGGCGTATTTGATCAGCTCGGCGGTGCGCCGCGAGGTCGTCAGGATCGGCGCGGCGTTGAGATAAAGCGGCCGGTACAGTTCCGCCATCACCTCGCCGGCGCGCGCGTCCTCGTGACCCACCACGATGCGGTCGGGGTGCTTGAAGTCGCGGATCGCCGCGCCCTCGCGCAGGAATTCCGGATTGGACACCACCGCGAAATGCGCGCTCGGACGCGTCTCGCGGATGATGCGCTCGACCTCGTCGCCGGTGCCGACCGGCACGGTCGATTTGGTGATGACCACGGTGAAGCGGTCGGGCAGGGCCTTGGCGATGTCGCGCGCGGCGTCATAAACGTAGCTCAGATCGGCATGGCCATCGCCGCGCCGGGCCGGCGTGCCGACCGCGATGAACACCGCCTGCGCATCCTTGACCGCGGCGGCGACATCGATGCCGAAGCGCAGCCGCTCGGCGCGCACATTGGCCGCGACCAGGCTTTCGAGGCCCGGCTCATAGATCGGCATCTCGCCGCGCGAGATCGCGGCAATCTTGGCCGCATCGCGGTCGACGCAGGTGACATCGTGGCCGAAATCGGCGAAGCAGGCTCCGGAAACGAGCCCGACATAGCCGGTGCCAATCATCGCAACGCGCATCGCCACTCGCAGACATGGTTAACGATTTCCGACCGTTCCAGGCCGGCGCGCGTCTCATAGCAGAGGCGGATGAGGGTTGCGAGGCGACAACCGCGACTTTCCGCGGCTGCGTAAACGTCGCGGAAACCCCTTTGCTGTCATAACAGCGGGGATGGCAGGACAGGCCAAACTGGCTTCGCACGACAGGCGCGTCGACTGGGTCGACTACGCCAAGGGCTTCTGCATCTGCTTTGTCGTGATGATGCACTCCACGCTCGGCGTCGAGGCGCTCGGCGACGAGGACGGCTGGCTGCATCCGGTTGTCGAGTTCGCACGGCCGTTCCGCATGCCGGACTTCTTCCTGATCTCGGGGCTGTTCCTTTCGCTGGTCATCGACCGCGACTGGCGCACCTACCTCGACCGCAAGGTTCTGCACTTCGTCTATTTCTATCTGCTCTGGATGACCATCCAGTTCGGCTTCAAGGCGCCGGGCCTGATGCATGAGCTTGGCGCCAGCGGCGTGGCGAAGCTCTACGTCGTGTCGCTGATTGATCCATTCGGCACGTTGTGGTTCATCTACCTGCTGCCGATCTTCTTCATGTTCGTGAAGGCGACCCAGCGGGTGCCCGTCGTCATCATCTGGGTGTTCGGCGCCGCGCTTGAAATGTCGCATCTCCACACCGGCTGGGTCGTGCCGGACGAATTCGCCGCACGCTTCGTGTATTTCTACACCGGCTATGTGCTCGCCCCGCATATCTTCCGGGTGGCGAAGCGCGTGCAGAACAATCCGTGGAACGGCGTGATCATGCTGGCGCTGTGGGCGACTGCCAACGGCTTCATGGTCTACTACGGCTACTCACAGTGGCCGGGCATCTCGCTGGCGCTCGGATTGATCGGCGCCGCCGCCGTGGTGCGGCTGTCCGCCCTGCTCTCGATGTTGGTCGTGTTCGCGCCGCTGCGTTATCTCGGCAAGAATTCCATCGTCGTCTACCTCGCCTTCTTCCTGCCGATGGCGGCGACCCGCACCGCGCTGGTCAAGACGGGGATCATCTCCGACGTCGGCACGATGTCGGCGATCGTGACGGTGATGGGTATCGTGGTGCCGATCCTGATGCTGTGGGCGGTGCGACACACCCCGCTGCGCTTCCTGTTCGAACGCCCGCGCATGTTCTGGCTGACCGCGCTGAAGCCGCGCCAGGCCGCAACGATGCAGCCCGCCGAATAGTTCACAGCGCGGCTCGACGACATTGATAAAGCGGCGCGCGCGGCCCACATTGCGGCCATGCCGGCCCCAAGTTCCGCGAAAGCCCAAGCCAAACCCGTGAAGCCCGCCGCCGCGCGCGGCCTGAAGAAAGGCGATCACGTCTTTCTGGTCGACGGTTCCGGCTACATTTTTCGCGCCTATCACGCGATCAGGTTCGAGCCGCGCACGCCGGAGGGCACCCACGTCAACGCGGTGTTCGGCTTCTGCGCCATGCTGTGGAAGCTGATCGGGGAAATGAAGGGCCCGGACAAACCGACGCATCTCGCGGTGGTGTTCGACAAGTCCGAGAAGACGTTCCGGACCGAGATGTACAAGGACTACAAGGCCCACCGCCCACCGCCGCCGGACGACCTGATCCCGCAATTTCCGCTGATCCGCGAGGCCGTCCGCGCCTTCGAGATCCCGTGCATCGAGAAGGCCGGCTTCGAGGCCGACGACCTGATCGCGACCTACGCCCGCATCGCCTGCGAGGTCGGCGCCACGATGACGATCGTATCGTCCGACAAGGACCTGATGCAGCTCGTGAACGACTGCGTCACGATGTACGACACCATGAAGGACGTCCGGATCGGCATTCCTCAGGTGATGGAGAAATTCGGCGTTGGACCCGATAAGGTGATCGAGGTGCAGGCGCTGATCGGCGACTCCTCCGACAACGTGCCGGGCGTGCCGGGCATCGGCCCCAAAACCGCGGCGGAGCTGATCGGGCGTTTCGGCGATCTGGAAACCTTGCTGGCGCGCGCCGGCGAGATCAAGCAGGACAAGCGCCGCCAGTCCCTCCTCGACAATGCGGAGCTGGCGCGCATCTCCAAGAAGCTGGTGACGCTCGACCAGAACGTGCCGCTCGAAGTGCCGATCGAGGATCTCGCAGTCCAAGAGCCCGACTACAAGAACCTGATTGCGTTTCTCAAGAAGATGGGGTTCAAGACGCTGACCCAGCGCGTCGCGGACGCCGGCAACGTCGATCCGGCGCAGATCGAAAGCGGCAGCCAACCGGCGGCGGCGGCGAAACCGGCCGGGCCTGCCGCCAGCACTCCCGCCGCGTTCGGCGACCTGTTCCCGCAGCCGGCACCAGCGCGGCCGGCCGGCGACAACAAGGAAGTCTTCAGCCCGATCGACCTCGCTGCAAAACGCATCGAGCAATTGCGCACGGCCCAGCTCGACCCGTCGAAATACGAGACCGTCACTTCGATCGAGCGTCTGCAACACTGGATTGCACGCGCGCAGGCCACCGGCACCCTCGCGGTAAAAACCGAGACCAACGACATCGACCCGATGCGCGGTAACCTGTGCGGCATCGCGCTGGCGGTCGACAGCAATGAAGCCTGCTACCTGCCGCTCGGCCACCGGCAGGGAGAGGAAGGCGACGCCGATGACAATCTGTTCGCGGCGAAATTATGCGACGGCCAGCTTCCGGAGCGGGCTGCGCTCGACGCGCTCAAGCCAGTGCTGGAAGACATCGCGGTGCTCAAGGTCGGCCACAACATCAAGCAGGATGTCGTCGTGCTGGCGCAGCGCGGCATCAAGCTCGACGCCTATGACGATACGATGCTGATGTCCTATGTGCTCGATGCGGGTAAAGGCGGTCACGGCATGGACGCGATCGTCGAACGCCTGCTCGGGCGCACGGCGACGCGGTTCAAGGACGTCAAGAACAAGGAGAAGGCGCTGCTGACGCCGCTCACCACCGCGATCGCGCGGGCGGCCGCCTACGCGGCGGAAGAGGCCGACATCACGCTGCGGCTGCATCACGCCCTCAAGCCGCGGATGGCGGCCGAGCGGGTGATGACCGTCTATGAGACGCTGGAGCGGCCGATGCCTGGCGTGCTGGCCGGCATGGAGCGGCGCGGCATTTCGATCGACCAGCCTGTGCTGGCGAGATTATCGCACGAGTTCGGCAAGAAGCAGGGCGAGGTCGAGCGCGACATCAACAAGGCGGCGGGCACCCAGGTCAATCCCGGCAGTCCGAAGCAGCTCGGCGACATCCTGTTCGGCCAGATGAACCTGCCCGGCGGCACCAAGACCAAGACCGGCCAATGGTCGACCGGCGCGCGCGCGCTCGAAGAGCTGGCCGAGCAGGGCCACGCGCTGCCGCAGATGATTCTCGACTGGCGCCAGGTCTCGAAGCTGCGTTCGACCTACACCGAGGCGCTGCCGACTTTCGTCAATCCGCAGACCAACCGTGTGCACACCAATTACGCGCTGGCGGCGACCTCGACCGGGCGGCTGTCGTCGTCGGAGCCGAACCTGCAGAACATCCCGATCCGCACCGAGGAAGGCCGCAAGATCCGCCGCGCTTTCATCGCCGCGCCGGGACAGAAGATCGTCTCGGCCGATTATTCCCAGATCGAGCTGCGGCTGTTGTCGGAAGTCGCCGACGTGCCCGCTTTGCGCAAGGCATTTCAGGACGGCATCGACATTCACGCCATGACCGCTTCCGAGATGTTCGGCGTCCCGGTCAAGGACATGCCTGCCGACATCCGCCGCCGCGCCAAGGCGATCAACTTCGGTATCATCTACGGCATCTCGGCGTTCGGTCTCGCCAACCAGCTCAGCATCCCGCGCGAGGAAGCCGGCAGCTACATCAAGAAATACTTCGAGCGCTTCCCCGGCATCCGCGACTACATGGACGAGACCCGCGAGTTCTGCCGCACCAACGGCTACGTGCTGACCTTGTTCGGGCGCAAGTGCCACTATCCCGACATCAAGGCGTCAAATCCCTCGATCCGCTCGTTCAACGAACGCGCCGCGATCAACGCGCGGCTGCAGGGCTCGGCCGCCGACATCATCCGCCGCGCCATGATCCGCATCGAGCCCGCGCTCGAGCAGGCCAGACTGCGCGGCCACATGCTGTTGCAGGTGCATGACGAGCTGATCTTCGAAGTCCCCGAAGCCGAGGTTGAGCGCACGCTGCCCGTGGTCAAAAAGGTGATGGAGGACGCGCCGCATCCCGCCGTCAACCTGCACGTGCCGCTGCAGGTCGATGCCCGCGCCGCCGCCAACTGGGACGAGGCGCACTAGGCGGATCAACTTTTGCCCGTCTTGCTCTTTTCCTTGCCCTTTTGCTTATCTTCCTTCTTGCTCTTTTTCTTCGCGCCGGCATTAGACTTGGCTTGCTTCGTCGCCTTCCCTCGCGCCATCACCACGATCGCCTCAATCTCGAACAGCGCGCCGGGCCGCGCCAGCGCCGGTACGCCGACCGTGGTTGAGGCCGGTGGCGCCTTGATGTTGAGGTACTGGGCGCGCACTTCGCGGAAAATGCCGATCGTCTTCTCGATATCGACGCAGTAATTGTTGATCTTGACGACGTCGCCCCACCCGGCGCCGGCAGCCTTGAGCGCCAGCGCCATGTTGTCGAACGCCTGAATGCATTGCGCGCGGAAGTCGCCCGCCGCGCCGACCAGCCTGTTGTTGAGATCGAGGCCGAGCTGACCGGCGAAATAGATCGTGCGCATGCGCTTGCCGCTGGTCTCGACGACATAACTGTAGCCGGGTGGCAGCGCGAGCGTCTTGGGATTGGAGAAACGAACGTGGCCTGCCATGGGTCCTCCTACTTGTGAACGATGGTGATCCACACCCGCTTCAACACGGCAAGGCGCAGCGACGCGCCCCCGTCGAACAGGATGTAGCTCGCGCCGAACAACAGGATGATCTGGTTGAGGGCCGAATCGGCCTTGATGTCGACGAAGCCGAGCGCCGCGGGACCGATCAGCATGCCGGCGATCCGGAAGACGGCGACGTCGGGGACTTTGATCTTCTGGGCCAGGAAGCCGGTGAGCGTGCCGATGGTCAGGATGATGCCGCCGGACAGCAAAGTCTGCTTGGCGAGCTCGATGGCGGCCGAATGCACGAGGAACCCCCGAAAGTTACGGAATGCTGCCCGACCCACCTGCGATTGACAACGGCCCGATCAATCTGGCGTGAGCGGGCACCGATATTGAGCCATATCGGCACAAGCTCGCGGATTCCGCGCCGTGGCAGCCGCAGGCCCGCGAACCTTCGCCCTGTCCCGGCGTTGGGTGGCATGGGAAAGCGCACGCAGATCGCAGGTTTTGTGCTGGCAGCAGCAGCCGGGCTTGTCTTGTTGAGCCCGCCCGCGTCGGCGCAGGGCCTGTTCGAAGTACTGTTCGGCGGCTTCCGGCGGGCGGCGCGGGACGTTCCTAGCGAAGCCGTTTCATCCTTCGCCGATCCGTTCGGCGGGATGCGGGAAGCGAGGCCGCGCGGCGATTCCGGCTCGGCCTCCACCGGCTATTGTGTCCGCACCTGCGACGGCCATTACTTCCCGGTCCGCGCGCAGGGCGGCGTCAGCACCGCCGACATGTGCCGTTCGTTCTGCCCGGCTACTGAAACCAAGGTCTATTCTGGCAGCGCAATCGACAATGCCGTTACGCGGGATGGCTCGAGCTATAACGACCTCCCCAATGCGTTCCTCTATCGCAAGAAGCTAGTCGACAGTTGCACCTGCAACGGCAAAACCCCGTACGGACTGGCGACGATCGACGTCAACAGCGACCCGACGTTGCGCCAGGGCGACTTCGTCGCCACCAAAGCCGGCCTGACCGCTTTCACCGGCATGAACAACAAGACCGCGGAGTTCACGCCGATCGAGAACGTGCGCGCGCTGTCGAAGGACGTCCGCTCGAAGCTGAGCGAAACCCGGATCATGGCGCCCAATCCCGGCGCTCCCGTGATGACGCCGGTCACCCTGAGCGGGCGCCGCAGCACCGAGAGCCAGCGCCGCGCCGCCAACGAGCGGTAAGCCGCCCCTGCAAATGCGTGGATCACATCCGCGCGAGCAGCGTTTTGATACCGGCGCGCTTCAACGCGATCGGCCGCGCGCGCAATCAATGAAAAGGGCGGCCCGCAACGGCCGCCCTTTTCGATTCCAGGTCGCTTAAAGTTATTCGGCGGCGATGCGCACTTCCGGCGCCGCCGCCTTGACGTCGGCGCTGACGTGATCCTCGAACCGCGTGAAGTTCTTCTGGAACATGCCGACAAGGTCGCGCGCCGTCCGGTCGAACTCCGCCTTGTCCTTCCAGGTCTTGAACGGGTTGAGCAGATGCGGCTCGACTCCCGGCACCAAAGTCGGCACCGAGAAGCCGAAATACGGATCGGTGCGGAAATCGGCATCCTTGAGCGAGCCGTTGAGCGCGGCGGTGAGCAATGTCCGGGTCGCCTTGATCGGCATGCGCCGGCCGACGCCGTATTTGCCGCCGGTCCAGCCCGAGTTGACCAGCCAGCAGTCGACATTGTGCCTGGCGATGTAGTCGCGCAGCAGGTTGGCATAGACCGACGGGTGACGCGGCAGGAACGGCGCGCCGAAGCAGGTCGAGAACTCCGGCTGCACGCCGACCAGGCCCTTCTCGGTGCCGGCCACCTTGGCGGTGTAGCCCGACAGGAAGTGGTACATCGCCTGGGTCGGCGACAGCTTGGCGATCGGCGGCATCACGCCATAGGCGTCGGCCGTCAGCATGATGATGTTCTTGGGGTGTCCGGCGCGGCCGGTGCGCGAGGCGTTCGGGATCGATTCCAGCGGATAGGCCGAGCGCGTGTTTTCCGTCTTGCTGTCGTCGTCATAGGCCGGGATGCGGGTTTCCGGGTCGAACACCACGTTTTCCAGCACCGCGCCGAACTGGTTGGTGGCGTCCCAGATCTCGGGCTCCGCCTCGCGCGACAGCTTGATGGTCTTGGCGTAGCAGCCGCCTTCGAAATTGAAGATGCCTTCGGGGCCCCAGCCGGTTTCGTCGTCGCCGATCAGGATGCGGTTGGGGTCGGCCGACAGGGTGGTCTTGCCGGTGCCGGACAGGCCGAAGAACAGCGCACTATCGCCGTCATGGCCGACATTGGCCGAGCAGTGCATCGGCACGACGTTCTGCGCCGGCAGATAGAAGTTGAGCGTGGTGAATACCGACTTCTTCATCTCGCCGGCGTAAGAACTGCCGCAGATCAGCACGATCTTGCTGGTGAAATCGATCGCCACCATGGTGTCGGAGCCCTCGCGCCCGCCGTGGCGTTTCGCGTCGGGTTTGAACGACGGCAGGTCGACGATGGTGAGTTCGGGCGTAAAGCTCGCAAGCTCGGCGCGCTCCGGGCGGATCAGCAACTGGCGAATGAACAGCGAGTGCCACGCCAGCTCGGTGAACACGCGCACCTTGATGCGATAGGTCGGATCGGCGCCGCCGTAGAGATCCTGCGCGAATAGATTCTTGCCCTTGGCGTGGGCCTGGAAATCGGCCAGCAGATTGTCGAAGTTCTCTTTCGACATTTTGCGGTTGCCGTCCCACCACACTGAATTTTCGGTGAGGCTATCGACAACCGTGTGCTTGTCTTTCGGCGATCGACCGGTGTGATGGCCGGTCTCGGCGCACAGCGCGCCGCCGGCGACCAGCGAGGCCTCGCCATTGGCGATGGCGTGCTCGTACAGAGCGGGCTCGGTCAGATTCCAGCGGACGGCGCCGAGGTCTTTGAATCCGAATTTATCGGCGCCGAAGGCGCCGTTGCGCACACCAGTTTCCTGCACCCAATCCCCTCCCAAACAGGCAGCCCGCTTAAGCCGCCACGCCTTCGCAGGCCTGTGCGGCCCTTTTGCGGCATAGACCTTAGTATAGCCCCTCGGTCAAAAGCGCGCGACCATAGTCACGAACCCCCTGCATTGCCAAGGCTAAATGCCATGCAGTTGCGGCATATAGCTTTGCGCTGCATCAATGGCGGATCGGAAATTGGCGCTGATGCTTAATGTGTCGGCGCCACACCGTTAGCCATCAATCAGCCCGATCTCGCCTGCTCGGCCAGTTGCTTGAGCACCGCGCGCAACGGTCCGGGTCCGGTGACGCGCAGCGGAAATGCCAGCCGCAGCGCCGTTTGCCCTTGCTGCAACTCAATGCCGTCCGGATCGATGCCGGCGCAGCGCCAGTCGCCGTCGGGAGCGCCCAGCAATTTGGTGGCGTAAAGCCGGCAAGCCTCGGCATGGTCGACGTTCATATGCGCGATGGCGTCTGCTTCCGCGTCGATCAGCGCGCCGGCGTCCGAGACATCGGAGAGAATGTCCTGCGGCGCCAAATCGACGATGCGGCCGAAACCGGCCACCAGATGCGCGCGGCTTATCTCGATGCGATAGAACGCAAAGTCGCCAAAGCCGGCGAACTGCTCGGCCTCAGGGTGCCGCCGCAGGTAAGACGCCCGCGCGGAAGCATCGGTCGTCTTGGCGCAGGTTCCACCGAGCATGATGCGCGCGCCTTGCAGCGGGTCGCCATCTTTGCGCTCGTCCAGCATCAGCGAGACCCGCGGGTCTACGAGGATGTTCTTGGTGTGAATGGCTAGTTGCGACAGCAACAAAAGCGGCGCGCCGGACATGTCGGTCGCGACATTGACCAGCGAGCAATAAGGATCGCCGGAGCCCGGCATCAGGCTCGCCAGAGCGCCGGAGCGGCCCTCGCGCAAGAGCTTCCTGGCGGCCGTTTTCGGGTCGAAGGCGGGCTCGGGCTTCATGTCTATGCCTGATTATT
>JBBRAN010000016.1:0-50821 GCA_038206695.1 Hyphomicrobiales bacterium
CGCGCTAGCGATCCAACATCGTCGATGGCAGCCACAGCGCGATGCCCGGGAACATCGCCACCAGAACGACGGCAGTACACATCAGCAGGAACAGCGGCAGCGCGTAGGCGCCGACCGTAAAGATGTTGCGCCCCGTCATGCCCTGCAGCACGTAGAGATTAAAGCCGACCGGCGGCGTGATTTGCGCCATCTCCACCACCAGCACGATGTAGATGCCGAACCAGATCAGGTCGAAATGCGCCTTCTCAACCAGTGGCATGATCACCGCGGTGGTCAGCACCACCATCGAAATGCCATCGAGAAAGCAGCCAAGAAGGATGTAAAACAGAGTCAGTACCGTGAGCAGCGCCCAGTTCGGCATGTTGAAGGCGCCGATCCATTCCGCCAGCGCAACCGGAATGCCGGTGAATCCCATCGCGGCGGTAAGATAGGCGGCGCCCGCCAGGATGAACGCGATCATGCAGCTGGTTTTGGTGGCGCCGAGCAGTGCCTCGCAGAAATTCGCCAGCGTCAGCGTCTTCATCCACCACGACAGAGCGAGTGAGAGGAACACGCCGACCACCGCCGCTTCGGTCGCCGAGGCAAGGCCGCCATAGATCGAGCCGATCACCCCGAGAATGAGCAACGTAATCGGAATGAGCCGGCGCGAAGCATAAATGCGCTTGCGCCACGCGACCGGCGGCTCGGGTGGCGGCATACGGTGGCCGTTGAAGAGCGCCCACACCACGATGAAGCCCATGAACAGGCCGGCCAGCATAATGCCGGGAACAACACCGGCGATAAACAGCCGCGCGATCGACTGATCGGTCGCTGTTGCGTAAACGATCATGATGATCGACGGCGGAATGAGCAGCCCGAGCGTGCCGGAACCCGCAAGCGTGCCGATCGCCATCTTCTCGTCGTAGCCGCGCTTGAGGAGTTGCGGTAACGCGATGCGCCCGATGGTGGCGCAGGTCGCCGCCGACGAACCCGACACCGCCGCGAAAATCGCGCAGCCGACCACGTTCACATGCAACAAGCGACCGGGAAGCTTTTGCAGCCACGGCGCCAAACCTTCGAACATGTCCTCCGACAATTTGGTGCGATATAAGATTTCACCCATCCAGATAAACATGGGCAGCGCGGTGAGATCCCAGGACGCACCGGCCTGCCACATCGAGGCGGCGAGCACCTGCCCCGCCGGCGTCGCGGCCTTGGTCATCACCGCGGCAAAGCCGCAGACGGCTAGCCCTACTGCGATCCAGACCCCGCTGCCGAGGATCGCAAACAGCAGCAGGATCAACACCAGTGAAAGCTCGACCACGCCCATGGGCGGCTAACCCTCTTTGCCGAGGGTGATAGCGTCTTCCGACGCGCGGAAAGTTGGCCGGCCTTGACGGAACACGATCGTCATCTCGTCGAGCAGCGAGATCGTCAGAATGAGCGCGCCGAGCGCCATCATCGCTTGGGGATAAGCGAGAGGCACACGCACAACGCCTGACGAGACTTCACTGAAGCGGAAAGACACGAAGGCGAAATGCGCCATCTGCCACGTCATGTAACCGGCCGCGGCGGCGCCAAAGGCAAACGCGAAGACCTCGACATAGCGCCGGCTGGCTTCACTGAGCGCCGACAGCAGCATGGTGACACGGATATGCGCCCCAGCTTTGAGCGTCGGCGCCAGCGCAAGGAAGCTCGCGGCGGCAAGCGTATAGCCGCAGATTTCCGCAAGCGAAACGATGATCAGCCCGGCCGGCGCGATGCCGACCAACGACAGTGCTCCATCAAGCAGCCGGCCAAATAATTGCAGGCCGACCAGGGTCGCGATCGCGACCAGGCAAGCCGCTGAAGCCCAAAGCGCGGCAACGTAAAGAGTATCGAGCAGCCGCCGCATGTCCCCTCATCCAACGCCTGTTGCGTTGGTTCTCCGAAAAAACAGCCGAAGCCGGACCGTCCGGCTTCGGCTTCTTGTCCAATCCTTATGCGTCGCTATTTGCGAAACGCCGCCAGCATCGCCACGCCATCGGGCCCGGCGGATTTCTCCCATTCCGACGCAATAGTCGCACCGATCTTGGTCAGACCGTCCTTAAGCTCCGGCGACGGCGGCAGAACCTTGACGCCAGCGTCCTGAAGCGCCTTGGTCTTGATTGCCATTTCTTCTTCCGAAAGTTTCCAGCCGCGGTCTTCGGCGGCGTTGGCGGCATCCTTCACTGCTTTCTGCTCGGTCGGATTCAGCTTGTCGAACGCCTCCTTATTGACGACCACGATGTTGCGAGGCTGCCACGCTTGGGTATCGATGTAGTGGCTGAGATAGTCCTGCGACTTGGTGTCGACGCCAGTCGAGGCCGATGTGATCATGACGTCGACACGGCCGGTGGCGAACGCGGTCGGAAGGTCCGGCACTTCGATCTGGGTCGGGATCGAGCCGGCGAGCTGCGCGATGCGGCCGATCATCGCATTGTAGGTTCGGAATTTGAGGCCCTTGAGATCGTCGACCGATTTGATCTCTCGCTTGGCATACAGCCCCTGCGGCGGCCACGGCACCGAATACAACAGCATCAGCCCTTCGGAAGCGAGTTGCTTTTCAAGATACGGCCTTTGCGCGGCATATAGCTTTTTCGCCGATGCATAACCCGTGGTCACGAATGGCAGCGAGTCGATGCCGTAAACCGGCGCTTCGTTGGATGCAATGGACTCGAGAAGTTCGCCGATCGGTGCCGTGCCCTGGCGCACTGCGCGCTTGATCTCCGGCATCTTGAAAAGGGAGCCGGCAGAATGGACCTGGATTTTCAGTGAGCCATTGGTGGCCTTTTCGACATCGGCGGCGAAGACCGCAACGTTTTTTGTGTGGAAATTGCCGTCCGGATAGCCGGTCGGCATGTCCCACTTCGTCTGGGCCGAAGCCGCGGTCGAAAGCCCCGCCGCCAGCAAGACGCCCGCAAGCGCACGCACGATCAACGTCATATTGTGCCCTCCATGTGGGCCGGGCATTGTCGCCCCCCCCGACCCGTAAGATGTAAGCATCGCGCCTTCCGGGCCGGGCTGGCAAGGGTGGCGAAAGTTGGAGAACGCGTTGAGCGGCAAAGCCACGCAGACTGAGGACTTCGGCGCCTGGGATTTCTGGATCGACCGCGGGGGCACCTTCACCGACATTGTCGGACGGCGGCCGGATGGCACGCTCACCGCGCACAAGCTGCTGTCGGAGAACCCGGAGGCCTACAAGGACGCCGCCGTCCAGGGCATCCGCGATCTGCTCGGTGTAAAAAAAGGCGATGCGATCCCGCCTGGCAAAGTCGGCGCGGTGAAAATGGGCACCACGGTCGCCACCAATGCGCTGCTGGAGCGGAAGGGCGAGCGCACGCTGCTGCTGGTCACCAAAGGTTTCCGTGACGCGCTCAAGATCGGCTACCAGGCGCGGCCGAAAATCTTCGCCAAGCACATCATCAAACCCGACATGCTGTTCGAGCGGGTCGCCGAAGTCGACGAGCGCGTGCGCGCCGACGGCACGATCGAGCAAACGCTCGATCTGTCCGCCGTTCGCAACGAGCTTGCAGCGGCGAGCAAGGACGGCATCAAGGCGGTCGCCATCGTGTTCATGCACGCTTACCGCTATCCGGAGCACGAGAAAGCCGTGGCGGCGCTGGCGCGCGAGATGGGCTTCGCGCAAGTCTCGGTCAGCCACGAAGTATCGCCGCTGATCAAGCTGGTCGGGCGCGGCGATACCACGGTGGTCGACGCCTATCTGTCGCCGATCCTGCGCCGCTATGTCGCGCGGGTCGATTCGGAGCTCGACGCCAAGAATTCCGGCGCGCGGCTGATGTTCATGATGTCGTCGGGCGGACTGACCGCGGCCGAGCTGTTCCAGGGCAAGGACGCCATACTGTCCGGCCCCGCCGGGGGCGTGGTCGGCATGGCGCAGACCGGCCACGAGGCCGGCATGGACCGCCTGATCGGGTTCGACATGGGCGGCACCTCGACCGACGTGTCGCACTACGACGGCGAATATGAGCGCGCGTTCGAGACCGAGGTCGCCGGCGTTCGCATGCGCGCGCCGATGATGCTGATCCACACCGTCGCCGCCGGCGGCGGTTCGATCCTGCATTTCGACGGCGCGCGTTTCCGCGTCGGCCCGGACAGCGCCGGCGCCAATCCGGGGCCGGCCTGCTACCGGCGCGGCGGGCCGCTCGCCGTCACTGACGCCAATGTGATGGTGGGCAAGCTCATCCCCGATTTCTTCCCGAAGATTTTCGGCCCCGACCAGAACCAGCCGCTCGATGCCGGCGCCGTCAAGACCGCCTTTGCCGAATTGGCAAAAGACGTGAAGGACAAGTCGCCGGAGGAAATCGCCGACGGCTTCATCCGCATCGCTGTCGAGAACATGGCGAATGCCATCAAGAAGATTTCGGTGCAGCGCGGCTATGACGTGACGCGCTACGCGCTCAACTGCTTCGGCGGCGCCGGCGGCCAGCACGCCTGCCTGGTCGCCGACGCGCTCGGCATGACCAAGGTGCTGATCCACCCGTTCTCGTCGCTGCTGTCGGCCTACGGCATGGGCCTCGCCTCGATCCGCGCAACGCGCCAGCAGGCGGTCGAAGAGCCGCTCAGCGACAAGGCGCTCGCCGCGATCGCCGATATCGGCGGCCGGCTGGGCGGCGAGGCGCGCCAGGAGGTGATCGGCCAGGGCGTGCCGACGGCGGCCGTCACCGTCCACGTCCGCGCCCACATCCGCTATTCCGGCACCGACACCGCGCTGGTCGTCGCGTCCGGCCCGCTGCCCGCGATGAAATCAGCGTTCGAAGCCGCGCACCGGGCGCGGTTCGGCTTCATCGACGACAGCAAGCAACTGGTGCTTGAGGCGGTCTCGGTCGAAGCGGTCGGCGGCGGCGCGACCTTCGCCGAAAAGGAAACCGCAACAACCACAGACGCGCTTCCCACCCCCGCCCGGCGCACCAAATTTTACGCGCAAGGCAAATGGCACGACGCCTCGGTCTTTACGCGCGATCAGCTCAAGCCCGGCCATAAAGTGACGGGCGCCGCCATCATCATCGAGCCGCACCAAACCATCGTGGTCGAGGACGGCTGGCAGGCCGCACTGACGGCCAAGAACCATTTGGTGCTGTCGCGCACGGTGGCGCTCAAGCGCGAGCACGCGATCGGCACCAAAGCCGACCCGGTGATGCTCGAAGTGTTCAACAACCTGTTCATGTCGATCGCGGAGCAGATGGGCGTGTCGCTGCAGAACACCGCCTATTCCGTCAACATCAAGGAGCGGCTCGATTTCTCCTGCGCCTGCTTCGCCCATGACGGCACTTTGGTCGCCAACGCGCCGCACATGCCGGTCCACCTCGGCTCGATGGACCGCTCGGTCGAGACCATCATCCGCGACAATGCCGGCACCATCGCGCCGGGCGACGTCTATGCGATCAACGCGCCCTATAACGGCGGCACCCATCTGCCCGACATCACGGTCTGCACACCGGTGTTCGACGCGCAGAAAAAGATTCTGTTCTGGGTGGCCTCGCGCGGCCATCACGCCGATGTCGGCGGCATCTCGCCCGGCTCGATGTCGCCGGACGCAACGACGATCGAGCAGGAAGGCGTCTACATGGACAACTTCAAGCTGGTCGACCGCGGCCGCTTTCGGGAGAATGAGCTCAATGGCGTGCTGACCGGCGGAAAATATCCCGCGCGCAATCCGGTGCAGAACGTCAACGACCTCAAGGCGCAGATTGCCGCCAACGAGAAGGGCGTGCAGGAGCTGCGCAAGATAGTGACCAACTTCACGCTGCCGGTGGTCGAGGCCTATATGCAGCACGTCCAGGACAACGCCGCCGAGAGCGTGCGGCGCGTGATCGACCGCCTGCATGACAGCGCATTTTCTTATGAAATGGATCAGGGCACGGTGATCAAGGTCAGGATCACCGTGGACAAGAAGAAGCGCGAGGCGACGGTCGATTTCACCGGCACCTCTCCGCAGCAGCCGACCAATTTCAACGCGCCAGAGCCGGTGACCCGCGCCGCGGTGCTTTACGTCTTTCGCGTCATGGTCGACGACGACATCCCGATGAATGCCGGATGCCTGCGCCCGATCAATATCGTGATTCCCGCGAAGTCGATGCTGACGCCGGAATATCCGGCCGCCGTCGTCGCCGGCAATGTCGAGACCTCGCAGGCGGTGACCAATTGCCTGTTCGGCGCGCTGGAGGCGCTGGCCTGCGCGCAGGGCACCATGAACAACCTGAATTTCGGCAACAAGAAATATCAGTACTACGAGACGATCTGCTCGGGCTCGCCGGCCGGGCCGGGCTTCCCCGGCACCGACGCGGTGCACACCCACATGACGAACACGCGCCTGACCGATCCCGAGATTCTGGAATTCCGCTACCCGGTTGTGCTCGAGGACTTTCACATCCGCAAAGGCTCCGGCGGCAAGGGCGAATGGAATGCCGGCGACGGCATCCGCCGCACTATCCGCTTCCTCGAGGCGATGGAATGCACGATCCTGTCCGGCCACCGTCGCGTCCGCCCGTTCGGCCTCGCCGGCGGCGAAGCCGGCCAGGCCGGCGAAAACTGGGCGCGGCGCAAGGACGGCCGGATGGAGCGGCTTGAGGGCTGCGACTCGACCACGATCGACGCCGGCGAGGCCATCATCATCCAGACGCCGACCGCAGGCGGTTATGGCCGACCGAAAAGCGGCAATTGAGTGAATATCGTGACGTTAAGGATCCGCGCGTCCCGGCCTTGCGGATCGGCGGCGGCCTGCCAGATTCAAGCCATGCGCACGAAAACGATTCTCGCGGCTGTCACGCTGGTCCTCATCGCCACGCCCGCGGTTGCCGCCACCTATCCGGTGTCGGGACGCTGGGGCGAGAGCAAGACATCGCAGCAAGGCGCGATCGATTGCGCCAGGCTTCGCGTGATCGGCTTCAACGGCGAGCAGCGCACCGACTCCGGCGGCGGCGTTCCGGGCTACCGCAACGTCACCGTGACGCCCGAGGGTCAGTCGTTCCGGATCACCGACATCTTCACCACCGGACAGATCCGCAATGGCCGGGTGACCTACACGCTGCGCCAGCTCGACAATGACCGCATCGAGCTGCAGATGCAGCAGGGCGGCACGCTCAAGCTGCAGCGCTGTAAATAACGGAATAAGTGACGCTTCGCGTCAGTTGCGGGCGATGATCTCGCGCTCGCCGCGATAGATCGCGCTCGCCTCGGTCACTCGGCCGGCGGAACGGCGCATCGGCATGGTGGGACGGCGGCGCTTGAGGGCGCTGCGGCGCCGGCGGCGCATCTGCGCCTCGGCGATACGCAGCGCGCCGATCCGGGCAAACGGTTCCTCGAGGCTGCCATCGTCGTTGGTGACCAGCAGCGGCAGACCGAGCACCTGGCCCCAGGCCCGCCATTCCGCGCTGACGTCGGCGCCATCGTCCGAAACGCAGAGCGGCAGTTCGAGCGCCGGGTCGCGATGTTCGAGCACGATCGCGACGGCCGCCGCGCGCTCGGCGGTCGGCGGCAACATTCGGATCGAGACGCCGCGGTAAGCGGAAACCGGCATGTTGAGCGCCATGCGCATGCCGCCAACGGCACGGCGCACCACGACACGCTCACGATAGAGGTCGACCTGCCGCACCGATTGGTCGGCGGTGCTGTCGCTCGCCCAGAACTGGGCCGGCAAGGCAAACGGGTCGAGCCGCACTGCGCGGCCCGACCCGGCGGGGCATCCGCCACTTCGCATTTGACGCCTCAAACTCTCCCGCGCCAGCCTTATGTGGCCGGTCGCACGAGAAGCATCTCACGGCGATGGCGAAATCCGCTTAAAGTTCTCGGTTAAAATTTTCCGCGTTCTGAGGCATTGTCGGCATGATTGACGCGGCCTTGCCAATGATCGTTGACGCTTCCTTGCCGGCATCCCGCTAATTCGACGAAAGGGTGTTGAACCCCGCCAAATCGGCGTTATTTGAAGGCTCCATGCACGGCTCCGCCCCCTCTTCCCTGCTCGACCAGACCGCGCTCGGCGACCTCGCCGCGCGCCTCGTCGCCGAAGCGCGCCGTGCCGGCGCCGACGCCGCCGATGCGGTTGCCATGCGCTCGATGTCGCTCGCGGTCGAAGTGCGCGACGGCGCGGTCGAGGAAAGCGAACGCTCCGAGGGCGACGATGTCGGCCTGCGCGTCTTGGTCGGCCGCAAGCAGGCCGTCGTCTCCACCAACGACCTGTCGCGCGACGGCACCGCGGCGCTCGCGGCCCGCGCGGTCGCGATGGCGCGCGCCGCGCCCGACGACAAGTTCGCCGGCCTCGCCGACGAGAAATTGCTGGCGCACGATTTTCCCGACCTCGATTTGGTCGATCCGGATCTGCCTTCGGTCGCCACGCTCGAGACGATGGCGCGGGCGGCCGAAGCCGCCGCGCTCGCGGTCAAGGGCGTCGCCAAATCGGGCGGCGCGTCGGCCTCGGCCGGCATCGGCGGCATGGTGCTGGTCACCAGCCATGGTTTTCGCGGCGCCTATCTCGGCTCGCGCCACGGCCTCTCGATGACGGCGATCGCCGGCGAAGGCACCGGGATGGAGCGCGATTACGATTACTCGTCCGTCCTGCACGGCGCGGACCTCGAGGCGCCGGACAAGATCGGCCGCACCGCCGGGGAGCGCGCGGTCGAGCGGCTCAATCCGCGCAAGGTGACGACGCGCAAGGTTCCGATCGTGTTCGACCCGCGCGTCGCTAACACGCTAGTCGCGCACCTTGCCGGCGCGGTGAATGGCGCCGCCATCGCCCGCAAATCGAGCTTCCTGAAAGACAAGATGGGCGCCCGGTTGTTCGGCAACGGAATTCGCATCGTCGACGATCCGTTGCGCAAACGCGGCCTGCGCTCGCATCCGTTCGACGCCGAGGGCGTCGCCGGCCGCCGCCTCGCCCTGGTCGAGGACGGCACGCTGAAAAGCTGGATCCTCGACTGCGCGACGGCTCGTGAACTCGGCCTCGTCACCACCGGCCACGCGCAACGCAGCGCATCGTCGACGCCCTCGCCCGGCGCCAGCAATCTCCATCTCGACGCCGGACCGCAAAGCCCCGACGAACTGATCGCGGACATCGCCGACGGTTTTTATGTCACCGACCTGATCGGGTCGGGCGTCAACGGCGTGACCGGCGATTACAGCCGCGGCGCGGGCGGATTCTGGATCGAGAACGGCAAGCGCAGCTATCCGGTGAGCGAGGTCACCATCGCCGGGCACCTGCTCGACATCTTCCACAGCCTGGCGCCCGCCAGCGATCTCGCCTTTCGCTACGGGATCAATGCGCCGACCGTGCGCGTCGAAGGGCTCACCGTTGCCGGACACTGACCGCGGGCAATTACGCGACAGGCTCGCCGTCGTATTGCGCGAGGCCGGCGATATCGCCCTCACTTCGTTGAAAAAGCCGATCAAGCATTGGACCAAGAGCGGCGACAGCCCGGTCTCCGAGGCCGATATCGCGGTCAACGATTTTCTGGTCGCCCGATTGCCGTCCCTGATGCCGGAGGCCGGCTGGCTGTCGGAGGAAACCGAGGACGATCTCGCCCGCACGTCGTCCGGCGCAGTCTGGGTGGTCGATCCGATCGACGGCACGCGGGCCTACATCGCCGGCCGCGCCGACTGGTCGATCTCGGTGGCGCTGGTCGAATACGAGCGCCCCGCGGTCGCGGCGCTCTACGCGCCGGTAACGAACGAAATGTTCCTGGCCCAACGCGGCGGCGGCGCCACGCTGAACGGCCGCCGGCTTCAAGTGTCGCCTGGCGACACATTGAATGGCGCGCGCTGCGCGGGGCCGCAAAGTTATCTCAAGCGGCTCACTCAACTGAACCCGCGGATATTGGGGCAGCCCAAAATCAACTCGCTCGCGCTTCGCATCGCAAAGGTCGCCGAAGGCGAGTTCGATGCCGCCTTTGCTTCCCGCAACAGCCACGACTGGGACCTTGCCGCAGCCGACCTTTTGGTGCACGAAGCCGGCGGCGCGCTCACCGATTTCACCGGCCAGGCTTTACGCTACAATCAGCCCGAGCCGACGCATGGCGCGCTGGTCGCGGCCGGCTACGCCCGGCACGGCGCGCTGATCGAAATGCTGCGCGACCGGCGCAGCGAATTCGCGTAAACCTTTCACTGCCGGATCTTCCCCATCGAGGATTCAAAGCCAATGCCAGAGCAATCGTCCGGCTCGCAACTTCTGCATCTCGTGTTCGGCGGCGAGCTGACCGAACCGGGCGCGATGGAATTCCGTGACCTCAACAAGCTCGATCTGGTCGGCATGTTCCCCAATTACGCGACAGCCTATGCAGCGTGGAGAGCCAAGGCGCAGCAGACGGTCGACAACGCCCACATGCGCTATTTCATCGTTCACCTGCACCGCCTGCTCGACCCCGCTGCCGAGCCCAGCGCGCGCTGAACGGATGGCATGATGCGGTTGTGGCAACGCCTCTCGCGCCAGCGCTGGTTCCAACGCTCGATCGGCGTCGGCGCGGCCGAGTACCTGCGCTTCGTCAACAAAACCAGCCGCATCGTTTACGAGCCGACCGACATCTACGAGCGCATCGACCGCGACCTTCCCGTCATCATCGCCATGTGGCACGGTCAACATGCGCTGATGCCCTTCATCCGGCGCGGCGAATATCGCGCCAAAGTCCTGATCTCGCGTCACCGTGACGGCGAGATCAACGCGATCGCGGCAGAGCACCTCGGTGTCGGCACGATCCGCGGCTCCGGCGACAATGGCGGCGAATTCCAGCGCAAGGGCGGGGTCGGAGCGTTCCGGGAAATGCTCAACGCGCTTGCCGAGGGCTACAACATGGCGACCACCGCCGACGTGCCGAAAATCTCGCGTGTCGCCGGGCTCGGCATCGTCAAGCTCGCGCAACTGTCGGGCCGGCCGATCTATCCGGTCGCCGTCACCACCAGCCGGCGCATCGTGCTCGATAGCTGGGACAAGAGCGTGATCAATCTGCCGTTCGGAACCTGCGCCGGCGCGGTCGGCGAGCCGATCCGGGTCGCCGCCGATGCCGACGACGCCGCGCTCGAACGCGCGCGCCGCGAGGTCGAGCGTTCGCTCAACGCCGTCAGCGTGCGGGCGCACGAGCTGGCCGACGGGGCCTCGCCGCGTGGCTAAGCCGCTCACGGCGCTGCTGCGGCTTTACCGGCTGTTGTCGGCGGCGGCGACGCCGTTCGCGCCGCTGCTGATCGCGCGAAGACTGCGCCGCGGCAAGGAGCATCGCCTTCGCCTGCATGAGCGGCGGGGCGAGCCGGGCGCCGACCGGCCACCCGGGCCGCTGATCTGGATCCACGGCGCCAGCGTCGGCGAAATCGCCAGCGTGATCCCGCTGATCGAGCAGTTCCGCAAGCAACACACCGACGTGCTGGTGACGTCCGGCACCGTGACGTCGGCTGCGCTCGCCGAACAGCGACTGCCGCGCGGCGTCATTCACCAGTTCGTGCCGCTCGACATTCCGGCCTACTGGCGGCGGTTTCTCGATCATTGGCAGCCCGATCTGGTGCTACTGGTCGAATCGGATTTGTGGCCGAACCTGATCGTTGAGACCTCGGAGCGGCGCGTGCCGCTGATCCTCGTCAATGGCCGGGTGTCGGACGATTCGTTCCAAAGCTGGCAACGCTTTTCCCGGACCATCGCCAACCTGCTCGATCGCTTCGACCTGTGCCTGGCGCGCACCGAGGAGGACGCCACGCGGCTGCGCGAACTGGGCGCGCCGCGCGTGGTCGCCACCGGCAACCTCAAGCTCGACGTGCCGGCGCCGCCCGCGCGGGAGGACATGCTGCGCCAGATCGTGTCGGCAGTCGCCGGGCGGCCGGTGATCGCCGCGGCGTCGACCCATCCCGGCGAGGAAACCTTGGCGCTCGCCGCGCATCGCGTGCTACGGGCGAATTTCCCGAAGTTGCTGACGGTGATCGCGCCGCGCCATCCCGAACGCGGGGCTGGCGTCGCGGCACTCGCCGCGCAGTCGGGCCTGCGCGCCGTGCTGCGCTCACAAGGCGCGCTGCCCGACACATCGACCGACATCTATGTCGCCGACACGTTGGGCGAACTCGGCCTGCTCTACCGGCTGGCACCAATCGTCTTCATCGGCGGCTCGGTGGCGCGCCATGGCGGGCAAAATCCGATCGAGCCGGCGAAACTGGGCGCCGCGATCCTGCACGGTCCGCATGTCGGCAATTTCCGCGAAATCTATGCCGCGCTCGACGAGGCCGGCGGCGCGCTGGAAATCGCCGACGCCGGCGGCCTGGCGCGCGCGGCCGCCGACTGGCTCGCCCATCCGCAAAAGCGCACGCAGGCCACGGAGCTTGCACGCACGATCGTCGACCAGCAAAGCGGCGCCCTGTTGCGCACTTTGGGCGCGCTGGAGCCCTATCTGATGCAGTTGCGGCTCGGCGCCCGGAGCAGCTACCATGCGTGAGCCGGCGTTCTGGTGGCGAAACGCCGGGGGGCTGGCCGCCGTGCTGTCGCCGCTCGCCGCGATCTATGGCACGGCCGCCGCCGCGCGCATGGCACGGCCGGGCGCACGAGCGTTGGTGCCGGTGATCTGCGTCGGCAATTTCACGCTCGGCGGCAGCGGCAAGACGCCCGCCGCGATCGCGCTGGCCCATATGCTCGCCGCAGCCGGGATGCGGCCGGCGCTGCTGAGCCGCGGTTATGGCGGCAGTTCGGCGGGTCCGCTGCGGGTCGATCCGCTCGTTCAGGGCGCGGGCCAGGTCGGCGACGAGGCGCTGCTGCTGGCACATGCGGCCCCGACCTTCGTCGCGCGCGACCGCGTCGCAGGCGCCGCCGCGGCGGCGGCATCCGGCGCAGACATTATCGTGATGGATGACGGCTTGCAGAACGCGTCGCTCATCAAGGGTGTCACGCTGGCGGTGGTCGATGGCAGGCGCGGCATCGGCAACGGCAAGGTATTTCCGGCCGGCCCGTTGCGGGCGCCGCTGACGGCGCAATGGCCGCGGGTCGATGCGCTGATCGTGGTCGGCGCGGCACAGGGCGCGGCCGAATTGATCGCCCAGGCCAATGCGCGCCAGTCCGAGGTGTTCCACGCCAGCCTCGAACCCGACCGTGCCGCCATCGCCGCCTTGCAGGGCCGCAGACTGCTGGCGTTCGCCGGCATCGCCGATCCGGAAAAATTCTTCGGCACGCTCGATGCCGCCGGCCTCGACGCCCCGCTGCGCAAGTCGTTCGCGGACCACCATCGCTACAGCGACGAGGAAGCCGCCGCGCTGACGATGCAGGCCGAACACGAGGGGCTCGAGCTCGTCACCACGCAGAAAGACCTGGCGCGCATGGCCGGCGTTGCCGGGCTGGCCGCGTTGCGTACGCGTGCGCGAAGCCTGCCGGTCAGCCTCAAGTTCGCCGAGGCGGACCGCTTGCAGCAATTCGTGCTGTCGAAACTCGCGGCTAGGACTTGACCGGCTTGGCCGCCGGGGCGAGCCGCCTCAACACCGCCTCGGGCGTCGCATAGGCTTCCTGGCGCTCGACGCTCCAGTATTTGAGTTCTTCGAGCGGGATCGCCACGCTGGTCACGCTGCAACGCACGAAGGCGCCCGGCTTGACCACGCGAAAATCGCCGTCGAGATATTTGACCTCGGCCTCGCCGTTGATCGGCGCCGCGCGATCGGAACGATTGAGCACCGGGTCCTCCCTCAAAGCACCGCCGCAACATAATGGTTTGCGGTGCGGCGCGAAACCCCGGATTGATGCCGGTTTTACGCCAGCCGTGTTATGCTCGGGCATTATCGCCGGGACGCCCCACTGCATGCGCGCATTGATCGTCTTTATAGCCATAGCCGCCGGATTGGCCCTGCTCTTGACGCCCGCGGCGGCGGCCGAACAGGTCGAGATTCCGGCCGGCGATGCCCGGCTCAAAGCCACACTCTACCGCCCGAGCGGCGGCGGCCCGTTCCCGGCCGTGGTCGCGCTGCACACCTGCGACGGGCTGAACTGGACCGACGGCAAAATCGAGCTGCGCTATGCCGAATGGGGCGAAAGGCTGGCCGCCGCCGGTTTCGTCGTGCTGTTCCCGGACAGCTTCGGCTCGCGCGGGCTGCCGTCGCAATGCCGTGTCCGCGACCGGTTGGTGCGCGCGTCCCGCCTGCGCACCAGCGACGCCGCCGCCGCGCGCCGCTGGCTGCAGGCGCAGCCCTTCGTGAAGGCCGATCACGTTTCGCTATTGGGCTGGTCGCACGGTGCCACGACGACTTTATGGACGGTGCGCCGTGCCGGCGGCACGCGCGACAAGGCCGGCGATTTCCGGTCCGCCGCCGCGCTGTATCCCAATTGCCAGCGCGCCGGGCTGCTGGCCTGGAGCGCGCGCATTCCGACCTTGATCCTGATCGGCGGCGCCGACGACTGGACTCTGGCCAGCGCCTGCGAACAGATGGTCGCCGGCGCGCGCGGCCGCAGCGCGGCCGCCACGCTCACCGTCTATCCGAATGCGCTGCACGATTTCGATCGCGCCAACCTGCCGCGCCAGGAGCGCACCGGCATCGCCAATACGCCGGCGCCGGGCGGACGCGTCCATATCGGCACGGATGCCGCGGCGCGAGAGGATGCCCTCAAGCGCGTTCCGGAATGGTTCTCGCGCTAACACAAGGGCTTAGGAACTTTTCGCGCGATCCGGCGTTTCGCGTTTGGCCATCACATCGGGTGGCCGGGGACTCGTAAGAGGAGTGGACCGAATGCGAAAAATCCTTCTCGGCTGTGTCGTCACGGCCGGCCTGATCCTCGCCACGCTGGCGCCCAATCGCGCCGAGGCGATGACGATCTCGACTCCGGCCGCGGTGGCCGCCGCGGTCGAACCATCCGCGCTCAGTGAGAACGTGGCGTATATCTGCCGCCGCGTCTGGCGTTGCGGACCCTATGGCTGCGGCTGGCGCCGGAGTTGCGGATGGACGCCCGGCTATTACGGCTACGGTTACAGCGCGCCCTATGCCTATTACGGCTGGGGCGGCGGCCGCCGCTGGCATCGCCACCGCTGGTAAGCGCTCAAGCGCCGAACAGGCTGCCTTGACCTTCGCCGCCACTGCGCTTGCGCGGCTTGGCGGCGATTGGTTTTGACGCAGCCTCCGCCTCCTTGCCGCTCGCGGCGTCGGCAGTCGCGCCGATCTTTCCGTCGGAAAATTCGATCTGCACGCGCTGGCTCGGCGAGACCGACGCCGCCGAACGCAGCGGGTAGCCTTTGGCATTGCGAACCAGCGCGAAGCCGCGCTCCAGCACGCCCTTATATGAATAGGCCTTGAGCAGTTGTGCGGAGGATACCAGCCGTTCGCTCCGGCGCTCTAGGTCGGTGCGCAATGCCCGCCGCGCGCGGGCGCCGAACGCGCCGGTGCGCTCCTTGCACAGATCGATGCGCTTCGACAGCAGGCCCGGCGACAGCCGCGATGCGGCGCGGTCGTATTGCCGATGATGGATCTGGGCGTTGGCGATCAGCGCGCGCGGCAGGCGTTCGGCGCAGCCGTCGAGCCGCTGGCGCGGCTGCGCCAGCAAATCCTGCGCGGCTGGAAGGCTGCGCGACAGCAGCCGCAGTTCCTTGCGGCGCTGCTCGATGCCGCGCTGCCAGCAGGCGAGCCGCCGCTCCGCCAGCGCCGCGATGCGCGACAGCAGTTCGGCGCGCACCGGCACCGCCTTCTCGGCGGCCGCGGTCGGCGTCGGCGCCCGCCAGTCCGAGGCGAAATCGATCAAGGTGAAATCGGTCTCGTGGCCGACCGCCGATATCAGCGCGATATCGCTGGCCGCGGCCGCCCGCACCACGATCTCCTCGCTGAACGACAGCAGGTCCTCGAGCGAGCCGCCGCCGCGCGCGACGATGATCAGGTCGGGCCGCGGGATTTTTCCGCCCTGCGGCAAGGCATTGAAGCCTTCGATCGCGTTGGCGATCTCGGTCGCCGAGGTCTCGCCCTGCACGCGAACCGGCCACACCAGCACGCGGCGCGGAAAGCGGTCGGCCAGCCGGTGCAGGATGTCGCGAATGACGGCGCCGGTCGGCGAGGTCACGACGCCGATCACTTCCGGCAGGAACGGCAAGATCTGCTTGCGCGCTTCCTCGAACAGGCCCTCGGCCGCGAGCTTCTTCTTGCGCTCTTCCAAGAGCTTCATCAGCGCGCCGATGCCGGCGAGCTCCAGGGTCTCGATCACGATCTGGTATTTCGACGATCCCGCGAAGGTGGTCAGCTTGCCGGTGACGACGACGTCGAGGCCCTCCTCCGGCTTGATGCGCATGCGCGCAAATGTCGTCTTCCAGATCACGCCCTCGAGCACCGCTTTGTCGTCCTTGAGGCGGAAGTAGCAGTGGCCCGACGGCGACGCGCCCTTGAAACCCGAGATCTCGCCGCGCACGCGCACATGGCCGTACTCGCCCTCGACGGTTCGCTTCAGCGCCGCCGACAATTCGGAGACGCTCCATTCCACGACGTTGTTGAGGACGGTTTCGCTCATGCCGCTGTGTTGGGCCGCAAGTGTGCGTAATTCGGGGCGAATCTGTTGCCGGGGTTTCGCCGCATGCTACACCATTAGCGAACGTCGCCTCCCGGGACCAGCCTCGCCAAGCAGCCTCTGTCATGAACATCCTGCTCCTCGGCTCCGGCGGCCGCGAACACGCGCTGGCATGGACGATTGCCGCGAGCCCACTGACGGCGCGCCTCATATGCGCGCCCGGCAATGCCGGCATCGCGCAGGAGGCCGAATGTGTCGCGCTCGATCTCGCCGACCATGCGGCGGTGATCGCCTTCTGCAAGGCCAACAAGATCGATCTGGTCGTGGTCGGGCCGGAAACCCTTTTGGTCGCCGGCATCGTCGACAATCTGGAAGCCGCCGGCATCAAGGCGTTCGGGCCGACCAGACTGGCGGCGCGGCTCGAAGGCTCCAAGGGTTTCACCAAGGACCTGTGCCGCGCCAACAACATCCCGACCGCGGCCTATGAACGCTTCAAGTCCGCCGCGCCGGCAAAAGATTACGTCCTCAAGATGGGAGCGCCGATCGTCATCAAGGCGGATGGGCTCGCCGCCGGCAAGGGCGTGGTGGTCGCCGAGACGCTCGACGAGGCACTCGATGCGGTCGACATGATTTTCGGCGGCTCGCTCGGCGAGGCGGGCCATGAAGTCGTGGTCGAGGAATTCCTCGACGGCGAAGAAGCGAGCTTCTTTGCGTTGTGCGACGGCACCACGGCGATCGCGCTCGCCTCCGCGCAGGACCACAAGCGCGTCGGCGACGGCGACAAGGGGCCGAATACCGGCGGCATGGGCGCCTATTCTCCGGCCCCCGTAATGACCGACGACATCGCGCGGCGCACCATGACCGAGATCATCGCGCCGACAGTGCGCGCCATGGCGGCGATGGGCGCACCGTACAAGGGCGTGCTGTTCGCCGGACTGATGATCGACGCGAAGGGGCCGAAGCTGATCGAGTACAACTGCCGGTTCGGCGATCCGGAATGCCAGGTCCTGATGCTGCGGCTGATGTCGGACCTCGTTCCGGCGCTGCTGGCGGCGCGCGACGGCGTGCTGAAGGATTTCGACCTGCGCTGGTATCCGCGCGCCGCGCTGACCGTCGTGATGGCGGCGAACGGCTATCCCGGCGCCTACGAGAAAGGCTCCGTGATCGGCGGGCTCGCCGACGCAGCCGGCCTCGACGGCGTGCAGATCTTCCATGCCGGCACCAAGGCCGAAGACGGCAAAATTCTGGCGGCCGGCGGCCGGGTACTCAATATCTGCGGCATCGGCGATTCGATCGGCCAGGCGCAGCAACGCGCCTACGCCGCGGTCGACAAGATCGACTGGCTCGGCGGATTCTGCCGGCGCGACATCGGCTGGCGCGCGATCGCGCGCGAAAAAAAGTAAACGCCGTTCACGGCTGCGTTATCTCGAATTTGAATCGCCCGCGCCTTTGGTCGCATCTTGCAAGCTAAGGCACTGACCTGTTTCGACGCTTCACCTGTAAACGCCGTGTAAAGCATCCCGCAACGTCGATGGCACCTATGCGGTGACGGTGCTTACGTCAAAAAACGAATTTCCCAACTACCCGGCAAGGGCGAAATGTCAGAGGATTTGAAAATGAAAACCGTTGCAGCAGCAGCTCTCGCACTCGCCGCGTTGGCGGCCACTCCGCGCTGGCAGCGCCCAAGCACTTGAGCCACCGCACGGCGGTCGAAAGCGACGCCGGTCCGGCCTACGCCTATCAGGCGTACGACCCGGATGTCGTCATCGTCGATGGCCGCTATATCGGCCGCGATCCCGACGCCAATGTCCGCCTCGCGCTGATCCGCGAAGCAAACAATCAGGATTCGAACTGATCGACAGCTCAAGCCCGGCCCTCGCGGCCGGGCTTTTTCCTTATCCGCGCGGGCTGTCGCTTGGCGGGCCATATCCGCTAAGTTGCGGCGATGAGCCCGATCGATCGCCAGTCCGCATTTTCCGGCACCAAAGAGGTGGCGCAAGCGCTGCGGGTCGATGCGCGGCGGCTGGAAGACCACCTGACGAAAAACCTCCCCGACTTCGCCGGACCGCTCACGCTGCGGCAATTCAAGGGCGGCCAGTCGAACCCGACCTATCTGCTGGAAACCCCGGCGCGCCGCTACGTGATGCGCCGCAAGCCGCCCGGCAAGTTGCTGCCGTCGGCGCATGCGGTCGACCGCGAATTCCGCGTCATCAGCGCGCTGCACAAGCAAGGCTTCCCGGTTGCCGAGCCGCTGCTCTATTGCGCCGACGACGCCGTCGCCGGAACGGCGTTCTATGTGATGGCGTTCGCCGACGGCCGCGTGTTCTGGGAGCCGCAGATGCCAGGCTCCAACCCGGCCGGACGCACGGCAGTCTATGACGCGATGAACGCGACTTTGGCGCGGCTGCACGGCTTCGATCCCGCCGCGATCGGGCTTGGCGATTTCGGCAAAGGCGAAAACTATGTCGCACGTCAGGTCGATCGCTGGTCGAAGCAATACCGCGCCTCCGAGACCGAACCGATCGACGAAATGGAACGATTGATCGCGTGGCTGCCGAATCATATCCCGCCGGCTGGGCCGGTGCGCGTCGTGCACGGCGACTTCCGCCTCGACAATCTGATCCTCGACCAGCGGACGCCGCAGGTGCGCGCGGTGCTGGATTGGGAATTATCGACGCTCGGCGATCCGCTCGCCGATTTCTCCTACCATCTGATGGCCTGGCACATGCCGCAGACCGAAAGCGCAGCCGGCACCGCAAGCCTCGCCGGCCACGACCTCCCCGCGCTCGGCATCCCGCGCGCCGACGACTATGTCGAGATGTACCGCGCGGGCACCGGGCTCGATCCACGCCCGCAGCTCGCGGTCTATCTCGCCTATAATTTCTTCCGGATCGCGGCGATCCTGCAGGGCATCATCGGCCGGGTGCGCGATGGCACCGCGACCAGCGAATATGCCCCCGCCAAAGCCGAGCTGATCCGCCCGCTCGCCGCCACAGCCTGGGAATTCGCGCGCCAGGCCGGAGCGCGCTAGCGCCGGGCCGCGAAGAACTCTTTCAGCAGTGCGGCGCTTTCGCCTTCGCTCAAGCCGCCATAGACCTCAGGCCGGTGATGGCAGGTCGGTTGCGCGAAAAATCGCGGCCCGTGATCGATCGCGCCGCCCTTGGGATCCGCCGCGCCGAAATACAGCCGGCGGATGCGGGCGAACGAGATCGCCGCCGCGCACATCGCGCACGGCTCCAGCGAGACATAGAGGTCGCAATCGGCCAGCCGCTCGCTGCCGATCTTTGCCGCCGCGGCGCGGATCGCCAGCAGCTCGGCGTGCGCGGTCGGGTCGCGCTCGGCCAAAGTGCGGTTGCCGGCGCGGGCCAATATCTCATCGCCGCGTACCAACACGGCACCGACCGGCACCTCGCCGCGCGCGCCTGCGGCGCGGGCTTCCGCCAGCGCGATCTGCATGAAGGAGGCGTCAGGCATTAGCTCTTTCCGTTGCGCCCCTTTATACACGCGCCATGTCCGAGGGCGAACGCATCGCAAAGGTGATGGCGCGGGCGGGGCTCGCCTCGCGCCGGCAGGCCGAACAGTGGATCGCGCAAGGCCGCGTTGCGGTCAACGGCGCGGTGATCACCTCGCCGGCCCTCAATGTCACCGCGCGCGACAAGATCGCGGTCGACGGCGCGCCGTTGCGCGCGCGCGAGCGAACGCGCCTGTTCCGCTATTACAAGCCGCGCGGCCTGATGACGACGCATTCCGACCCCGAAGGCCGCCCGACCATCTTCGCGGCGCTGCCGGACAACCTGCCGCGGCTCGTCAGTGTCGGCCGGCTCGACTACAACACCGAGGGCCTGCTGCTCCTCACCAATGACGGCGCGCTCGCCCGGCTGCTCGAACTGCCAAAGACCGCCTGGGAACGCCGCTACCGTGTGCGCGCGCTCGGCCGCGTCACCCAGGACGCGCTCGACAAGCTCAGGAACGGCATCATGATCGAGGGCACCAGCTACGGGCCGATCGAGGCAACGCTCGACCGCGAGCAAGGCGCCAATGTCTGGCTGACCTTCACGATCAAGGAAGGCAAGAACCGCGAAGTCCGCAATGTGCTGGCCGCGCTCGGCCTCCAGGTCAACCGCCTGATCCGCGTGTCGTTCGGGCCGTTCGAGCTCGGCGCGTTGGATGACGGCGAGGTCGAGGAGATCGGCACCGACACGATCAAGAAAGAACTCGGCGGCGAGCTCCTGAAAGAAGCCGGCGCCGATCTCGACGGCCCGCTGCTCGACCATGCGCTGGCGCCGCGTTCGCGCCGCGTGCCGCCCAAACAGCCGCCGCGCGGTACGCGCCCTCGGCGCGACGACGCCCGCAAGCCCAAGAAGCAAATGCGCCGCGACCGCTCGGGCGGGCCGCGGCCGTCGCGCCCGCGACCGAAAGACAAGGACTGATGCGCGTCGTCGGCGGCAGGCTCGGCTCCCGCCCGCTGAAAGGGCCGAAGTCGCAGGCGATCCGCCCGACCTCGGACCGGCTGCGCGAAGCCCTGTTCAACATCCTGGCGCATTCCTACGGCGACCCGGTTTCCGGCGCGCGCGTGCTCGACCTGTTCGCCGGCACCGGCGCGCTCGGCATCGAGGCGATCTCGCGCGGCGCCGCTTACGCGCTGTTCGTCGACGACGGCGTCGAGGCACGCGCCCTATTGCGCGACAATGTCGAGACTTTGGGCCTGGCCGGCGTTACGCGCATCTTCCGCCGCGACGCAACCAGACTGGGCCCGGCGCATCCGGTCCAGCCGTTCACCCTCGCTCTGCTCGATCCGCCTTACGGCAAGGGCTTCGCTCTAGCCGCGATGAGCGCGATGCGCGACGGCGGCTGGCTGGTGCCCGGCTCGCTCGCCGTCGTCGAGGAAGCCGCCGATGCCGATTTTCAGGCGCCGCAGGGCTATGAGGAGCTGGAGCGGCGGCGCTACGACGATACGCAGTTCATCTTTCTAGCGGCGGCCAAATAGCCGCTCGATGTCGGCAAGCTTGAGCTCGACATAAGTCGGGCGGCCGTGATTGCACTGGCCGGAATTCGGCACCGCTTCCATCTCGCGCAGCAGCGCGTTCATTTCCTCGGGCTTGAGCGCCCGCCCGGCGCGCACCGAGCCGTAGCACGCCATTGTCGCCGCGACATGCATCAGCCGCCGCTCGAGCGGCAGCGCTTCATCCCATTCCGCGGCGTGCTCGGCGAGATCGCGCACCAGCGCCTTGGCATCGACCTCGCCGAGCAGCGAGGGCGTTTCACGAACCGCCACCGCGCCGGGGCCGAACGGCTCGAGCACCAAGCCGAACGTCATGAGTTCGTCGATGCGCGCGGAAAGCCGCGCGACATCGGCTTCATCGAGCTCGACGATCTCGGGGATCAACAGAATCTGGCGGGCGAGCCCGGACTTCTCCAGCGCGGCCTTCATGCGCTCATAGACGATCCGCTCGTGCGCGGCGTGCTGGTCCACCACGACAAGCCCGTCTTTGGTCTGGGCGACGATGTAGGTCTCATGGAGCTGCGCGCGCGCCGCGCCGAGCGGGCGCTCTATCAGCTCGGCCGCCGGCTCGAAACTTTCGATACGGGCATCGGCGGAAGGATCGCCTACGTCGAACACCGCCTGCACCGCCTCGGCCAGACCGCCACCACGCCGCGGCGCGTAACCGCGCGGATCGGGCCGCAGCGGCGGCCGGCGCCAGTCGCCGCGCGGCCGGAACGCCGCGATCGTCGCGCTGCCGCCGGTGGTCGCCGCGCGCTGGCCCTCGCGACCGAGTCCCGCCTTTAACGCGCTGACAATCAGGCCGCGCACCAGGCCGCTGTCGCGGAACCGCACTTCGGTCTTGGCCGGGTGCACATTGACGTCGACCTCGCGCGCATCGAGCGTCAAGAACAAAGCGAGCAGCGGATGGCGGTCGCGCGGCAGGTAATCGGCGTAAGCCGCGCGCACCGCGCCGAGCAACAGCTTGTCGCGCACCGGCCGGCCGTTGACGAACAGGTATTGGCCGAGCGCATTGGCACGCGACAAGGTCGGCAGACCGGCAAAGCCGCTTAGCCTGACGTTGTCGCGTTCGGCCGCGATCGCGATGGCATTCGCGCGAAACTCGGGGCCGAGAACATCGCCGAGCCGCGCGAGACGAGCGCCCTCGCCCGCCGCGGCGCTCCAGGTCACCGGCGCGCGCTCCTCGCCCGCGACCGTGAAAGCGACGTCCGGGCGGCTCATCGCCAGCCGCCGCACCACTTCGCGCACCGCCTCGGCCTCGGTGCGATCGATCTTGAGGAATTTCAGCCGCGCCGGGGTGGCGTAAAACAGATCACGCACCTCGACCGTGGTGCCGAGGCTGAGCGCGGCGGGCTTCACCGGCGATTTCGCGCCGCCGTCGACCGTGATGGTCCAGGCATGCGGCTCGTTAGCGTGCCGCGTCGTGATCGTGAGGCGCGCCGCCGCGCCGATCGAGGGCAACGCCTCGCCGCGAAAGCCCAGTGTGCCGATGGCGAGCAAGTCCTCGCCGTCGAGCTTCGAGGTGGCGTGGCGGTCGACCGCGAGGGTGAGGTCGGCTTGCGTCATGCCGGCGCCGTCGTCGGTGACCCGGATGAGCCGCCGGCCGCCGCCGTCGGTCAGGACGTCGATCTTGCGGGCGCCGGCATCGAGTGCATTCTCGACCAGTTCCTTGACGACACTGGCAGGGCGCTCGACCACCTCGCCGGCGGCGATGCGGTTGATGACGGCTTCGGAAAGCTGACGCACGGTCATGAAGGGCCGCTGATTCGAGGTTTTTACGACTCTAGGGGCGCCGGGCGGTACCGGCGAGCCAGCCGGGCGACATGCCCCCGCTATTCAGGCCGATCAGTCGAAATTGGGCCGGCCCGAGCGCAGATTCTTGACCTGGGAGCGGTGCTTCTTGCCCTCGATCCGGCGCTGCCGGGAAGCGCGGGTCGGCTTGGTGGCGCGCCGCTTGACGGGAGGAACCGCCGCCTCGCGGATCAAATCGAACAGGCGCTCGCGCGCGTCGGCGCGATTGCGCTCCTGGGTGCGGTGGCGCTGCGCGATGATGACGATCACGCCGTCCTTGGTCAGCCGCTTGCCGGCCAGTTGCATCAGACGGTTGGCAACGTCGTTCGGCAGCGAGGGCGACTGCCGCACATCGAACCGCAATTGCACGGCGGAGGAAACCTTGTTGACGTTCTGCCCGCCGGGACCGGACGAGCGCACAAAGGCTTCAACCAGCTCGTCGTCCTGCAAGGCGATGGCCGGCGTGACCTGGATCATTGCGTTTCGAGGTATCTCTTCGCCAGCAATTTTCCCTCCTCGACCGCCGGCTGGTCGAACGCGTCGATGCCGAGCAGTTGCGCGGCGATGATGGTCTCCAGCATGAAGTGCATCAGCAATTCGCCGAGGCCGGCTTCGTCGAGCTTCGGCACATGAAGCGTGCGGACCGGGCAGCCATTCTTCGCCAATGTCTCGGCGGTGGCGCGGCCCTGCGCCGCGACGAAGTCGCCGATCGTCTTGCCGCCGAAACCGGGCTCACCGGCGCGGTTGGCGAGGTCGGCCGCCATGCGCGGGCCGCGTCCCTTGGTGTCGGTGGTGATGACGGTGAAAAATTTGTCGCGCGGACCCGCGATGAAGAGCTGCAACTGGCTGTGCTGGTCGACCGGCCCGAGCGCGGCGAGCGGCGTGGTGCCCTTGCCGTTCTTGCCGAGGCTTTCCGCCCATAACTGCACGTACCATTTCGTGAACAACGATAGACGGTCGGCATAGGCCATGATCGGCGCGATGGTCTTGCCGCCGGCGGCGAGCGCCATCGCGAGCGCGGCGCCGAGCGCGCAAGGCACCTCGGCGGCGGGTTTCTTGGCGAGCACCGGCGCCAGCGCCGCCGCGGCGCCCTTGCGGATCGCCGCGATATCGAGGCCGAGGATTGCCGCCGGCAGCAGGCCGACATTGGTGAGGACCGAGAAGCGTCCGCCGACCGCGCTATCGTGATCGAGCATCGGCACATCGCCCAGCAGATCGCGAAAGCGGTTGGCCACGCCGGCCTTAACCGGCTCGCTGATGCCGAAGAAGCAGTCGCGCGGCGCGATGCCGGCTTTGTTGACGGCGCCGAGTGCTGCAATGGTCTGCATCAGGATTTCTCCGGTCGCGCCCGATTTCGAGACCGCGACAAAACGCGTGGTCTTGAGCGGCAGGCGCGCCAGCAGCGTCTCGAACGAGAGCGGGTCGAGGTTGTCCATGAAATGCAGCCGCGGCACCATGAAGGCGGCGGTGCCGGGCACGCCATGTCCGGCCAATTGCGCCAAGGTCTGCCCACCCAGGCTGGAGCCGCCGCTGCCGAGCAGAACGATGTCGGTTGCCCCCGCGGTGAGCCGGCTCGCCGCTTCCCGAATGGCCGCGAGGTCGTCGGTTTTCTCCGGGTACCGCAACAGCGCCAGGCCGCCGCCGTTATGGCGCGCGCGCAGCCAGTCGAGCGCGGCTTGCGTCCGCTCGAGGCTTGCCGACAGCGCCGCCGCGCCGACCCCGTGAGGGCCGATGCGTTCCTGGCGCGCAAACTCGATCGATTGCTGAATCGGCACCTGATTCTCCGTAGCGGGATTATAGCGGAGGGCGGCTGTCTAACGCGTCATCAACGAAGTTGCGCCGGCAATCGCAGGGTCATTCCGTGGCGGAAATGCCCTTCGGCCGTCCAGCCACCGTGACGAGCATCCCCTCGCCGAACAGCCTTTTGGCCACGCGCCGGGCGTCCTCGATGCTGACCGCATCGATCAGGCCGCTGCGGCGCTGGATATAGTCGATGCCGAGATTGTCGACCTGCATCTGCACCAGTTGCGCGGCGATCTTCGAGGAAGTGTCGAGGCCGAGCGCATAGGAGCCCTTGAGGAACGATTTTGCGTTGGCGAGCTCGTCGGCGGTCGGACCTTCGCTGGCCATGCGGCGGGTTTCGCTCTCGATCACGGCCAAGGCGTCGCCGGCCCGGTCGGCCCGGGTGGCGGTGCCGCCGATCAGCACCGCGGAGCGGCGAAACCACACCAGGCTGTCCGACACCCCGTAGGCGAGACCGCGCTTCTCGCGCACCTCGCGGTAAAGCCGTGACGAGAACGAGCCGCCGCCGAGGATGTGGTTGACGACATAGGCGGCCATGAAATCCGGATCGTTGCGGCTCAACCCCGGTCCGCCGAACGTCACGACGGCCTGCGGCACGTCGAGGCCGATCACGATGGTCTTGCCGAGCCCGCCCGCTACCGCCTGGGGCACCGGGCGCAAATCGTTGGTTTTCGGCAGCGAACCGAACGCGCGGTCGATTAGCGTGCTGGCAGTGGCGGCATCGATGTCGCCGACGATTGCGATCTTGAGCTCGTTGCGTGCGAACACGCGCTTGACGTAATCGCGCAGATCCCCAGCGCCGATGGTCGGCACGCTTTCGAGCGTGCCCTTGGTCTCGCGGCCGTAAGGATGATTCGGGAAAGCCGTCTGCCACCAGCGCTTGCTGGCGAGATCGCCTGGGCTCGTCGTGTCGCGCCGCAGGCCAGAGATGAGCTGGCCGCGCACCCGCTCGAGCGCATCGGCGTCAAATCTCGGCGCAGTGAGAGCGAGCCGCAACAGCTCGAACGCCTCGGCGCCGTTCTCGGTCAGGCTGCGCAGGGTGCCGTTGAAATAATCGCGGCCGACGTGAAAGCCGAGCTCGATGGCGCGATTTTCCATCCGCTCGTGAAACGCCTTGCTAGGGAGATCGCCGGCGCCTTCGTCGAGCATGTTGGCGGCGAGACTGGCGACGCCGGATTTTTCCGCGCTGTCCTGGCTCGACCCGCCATGAAACGAGTAGTTCAAGGCGACCAGCGGCACGGATTTGTCCTGCACCAGCCAGGCTTCGATGCCGGACGGGCTGACGATGCGCTCGATGGTCATTGCGTGCGCCGCGCCGGCGAATGCCAGCATCAGGGCGGCGAACGTGCCGAGGGCCAGACGCCGCATCATGTGCGCTTCTCCAACTGCGGCTCGGTCGTGTCCTTGATGAGATAACCCGTCACGGAGCGCCGCTTGTCCAGCCAGGCGCGGGCGGCTTCCTGCACTTGCGCCGCGGTAACCGCCTTGATCCGTTCCGGCCACAGCCGCACGTCCTCGACCGTGGCGCCGGTCGTCAGCGCGCTGCCATACCAGCGCGCCAACGACGCCTGGCTGTCGCGGGCATAGACCGAATCCGCGATCATGCGCGTCTTGGCGCGTTCGAGCTCTTCCGCCGATATGCCTTTGGCGATCAATTCGGCGATCACCGCGTCGATGTCGGCTTCGAGCTGAGGAAGGGTGACGCCGGGCCGCGGCGTGCCGTGGACACCGAACTTGCTCATGTCAAGCGCCGTGCTTTGGTACCAGGCGCCGGCGCTGACGGCGACGTTCTTTTCCACCACCAGCGCGCGATAGAGCCGGCTGTTCGAGCCGCTGCCCAGCACATGGCCGAGCACTTCGAGTGCTTCGGATTCGCCGCGCCGTGCGGTCGCGAACGACGGCACCAGGTATTCACGGCTGACATTGGGTTGCTCGACGCGCGGGTCCGCCAAGGTCAGCGAGCGCGCCGCCGCGGGGGCCGGCTCCTGCGGCCGCTTGCGCGGCCCGATATCGCTGCGCCGGGCCACTTTGCCATAGGTGTCCTGAGCGAGTTGATGCACCACGGCGCCGTCGACGTCGCCGGCGATGACGACGACGGCGTTGTTGGGTCCGTAGAAGCGTTTGTAGAAATCGATGGCGTCGTCGCGGCTCAATTGCTCCATCTCATGACGCCAGCCGATCACCGGCTTGCCGTATGGATGATTGAGAAACAGCGCGGCGTCGATCTGCTCGCCGAGCCGTGCGCCCGGATTGTTGGCGACCCGCTGATTCTGCTCTTCCAGGATGACGTCGCGCTCCGGCAGCACGACCTCGTCGGTCAGAACGAGCCCGGTCATGCGGTCGGCTTCGAATTCCATCACGGTCCTGAGCTGCTCGGTCGGGACACGCTGGAAATAGCCGGTGTAGTCGCTCGACGTGAAGGCGTTTTCCTGTCCGCCGATCTTGGCGACCACTTGCGAGAAAAGCCCGGCCGGATTTTTCGTCGTGCCCTTGAACATCAGGTGCTCGAGAAAATGGGCGAGGCCCGACTTGCCCGGCGTTTCGTCGGCGGCACCGACCTTGTACCAGATCATATGCGTGACGACCGGCGCGCGCCGGTCGGGAATGACGACGAGGTCGAGTCCGTTCGCCAAGGTGAAGTGCGAGATGGCGGGGCCATCCGCGCTCGCCGGCGCGCCAACGACGGCAGCCGCCAACATGACGATGGCGAAACACGATCGGCGGATGTCGAGTGTCATGGCGGACTTTTGTGGCGCGGACCTTTGAAGCTGGCTTAAGCGATCAGGCAACCGAAGCGCAGACCTCGGCTTCGCGCCGCGCGGGGTGGCGCTACTCTATCCTGCCCTTGCTTTCCAAATAGTCTGTTGCCTTGGGCAACGAGCGGTCTTTGGCGAGGCCATAAGGCTGGGCCGGCGACGGTGTGCGGTAACCGGTAGGCGGCTCGACCAAAGTGGCGCGCGCCGGCTCACCGGTGAAAGGCGCCACTTCTTCTTCCTTGTTGCCCTTGAACAGCTTTCCGAAGACGAATTTCGAGCCGAGCGCATCAGGCGGAATCGGACGGCCGTTCCAATCCTTGATGAGGGCCGGGTCATTGGCGCCGGGCTTGACCGCCGTCGGGCTGCTGCCGCGACCCGGTGTCATTTCAGTTTGAGTGAGCGCCTTGCCGTCATCCAGGAAGGGATCGCCGGTCAGACGTCCGCCGGTCTGACGCTCGGCGGCCTTGGCTTGTCGCGCGCGTTTGACCTCGGGCTCGACCGGCCAGTTGGGATCTTTGACGGCAGTCGTAGCTTCCGGCGCCGGCAGGTTGCGGCCTTGCGGGATGACCAGAGGCGAACGCTCGCGATATTCGATGCCCGGGGCGTCGTTGCGCAGCCCGATGCCCTTGAGGATGCCGCGGATGATCCGGGTATCGAAGGCGTCGTCTTCCTCCGCCTCGGCCGCCTTCAGCGGCGCCGCGGTCACCACCAGCACCGCCAGCAGGGCGGCGCCAAGCGCCACGCGGCTCAGATTTCGCTTTTTGGCTCGTGAAGGAGATACCAACATGCGACTCGCTTTTCCCCCTGGGTCGCCCGCTCTCAACGGCCTCGACGGCAGGTATCACGGCCGATCAGGGCGCTTTTACGGCACGGCCCCCCAGCAGGGATTCATATAACAGCCCCATAACCCCGGCAACGATAGCTACATCGGCAAGGTTAAAAACATACCAGTTGAAGCGCCAATCCCCGGTGGACAGGTAAAATAGCACGAAATCGGCCACGAATCCGTAGGCCAGCCGGTCGATCGCATTGCCGACCGCCCCCCCGACGATCAGCCCCAGCGATACCGCGGTGAGCCGGGCGGTGGCGCGGGTCAGCCAGATCACCAGCACGACGACCGCGAGCGCCTTGAAGGCGAGCAGCATCCACTGGCCGAGCGGGCCGTCCTGCTGGAACAGGCCGTAACTGATGCCCCGGTTGCGGGTCAGCACGAAATCGACGAACGGCATGACATGAACGACCCCGCGCGACTCGAGGTCATAAACGAACAGCAAATAGAGCTTGCTGGCCTGATCGAGCGCGCAGGCGAGCGCGGCGGCGATCAATCCCATCCGCGTCAGCGGGCCGGCGATATCGGACCTGGTCATTCGGCGGCGCGGCGCAGCGCGTCCCATTCCCGCAATGCCTTGGCATCGCGCGGCGTCACATCCGGATAATCGGGGTCCGAACCGACGCTCGGCAGGATTTTCCACGAGCGTGCGCATTTGGTTCCGTCGGCGAGCTTGGTCACAACGGCGACGCCGGGGACGTCGTTGAGCCGAAACGCCTCGGCTGGCCCCTCGTCTTCGACCAGGGTCGCAGCCGACGTGATGCAGATTTCCGCCAGATCGGCGTCGACCACCGCCGCGAACAATTCCGGATTGGAGACGTGCACGACCGGATGCGCCTCAAGCGAGGAGCCGATCTTTTTGTTGGCGCGCTTGATTTCTAGCGCGCCGGTGACGACGCCGCGCACTTCGCGGATTTTTTTCCACTTGGCGGCGAGCTTGTCGTCGCGCCACGACGCCGGAATGGCCGGAAACGGCTCGAGATGCACGGATGGCGCGGCGGCGCCATAGCGGGACATCCACGACTCTTCGGCGGTGAAGCACAGCATCGGCGCCAGCCAGGTCACGGTGCAGCGGAACAGATGATCGACGACCATCAGCGCGGCTTTGCGGCGCACTTCCGAAACCGGATCGCAATACAGCGAGTCCTTGCGAACGTCGAAATAGAACGCCGACAGATCCGACGTCATGAACGTCGCAAGCGCCGCAAAGATGCGCTTGTAGTCGAACTCGGAATAAGCCTTGCGCACGAGTTCATCGAGCTCGGTCAGCCGGTGCAACATCAGTCGCTCGAGCTCAGGCAATTTTTCGGATGCGACGCGGTCTTCCTCGCGCAAGTGCGCGAGCGAGCCGAGCATCCAGCGGATCGTGTTGCGCAGCTTGCGATAGGTGTCGGCGGTGGTTTTCAGGATTTCCGGCCCGATCCGCAGGTCGTCGGCATAATCGGAGGCGCAGACCCACATCCGCAGGATGTCGGCGCCCGACTGCTTGATGACGTCTTGCGGGGCGACCACGTTGCCGAGCGACTTCGACATCTTGCGGCCGTCCTCGGCCTGCACAAAGCCGTGGGTCAGCACGACGTCGAACGGCGCACGGCCGCGCGTGCCGCAGCTTTCCAGCAACGAGGAATGAAACCAGCCGCGGTGCTGGTCGGAACCCTCGAGATACATCACGGTGTCGGGCCCGCCTTGCGCCTTGCGCTTGATGCCGGCGAGTTGCGGGAAATTTTTCGGATCTTCCAGCACGAAAGCATGCGTTGAGCCGCTGTCGAACCAAACGTCGAGAATGTCGTCGACCTTCTGCCACGGCTCGCTCGCGCGGGCGCCGAGGAAGCGTTCGCGAGCGCCGTCTTTGTACCAGGCGTCGGCGCCTTCTTTTTCGAAGGCCTCGCCGATCCGTTTGTTGACCGCGTCGTCTTGCAGAATTGCCGCCGAACCGTCGGAGTTTTCCTGCACGAACACCGCGATCGGCACGCCCCAGGCGCGCTGGCGCGAGATCACCCAATCCGGGCGGCTTTCGATCATGCCGGTGATGCGGTTCTCGCCCTGCGGCGGCACCCATTGCGTCGCCTTGATGCCGGCGAGCGCGCGGTCGCGCAGCGTGTCACGCGGCCGGTCGATGTCCTTGTCCATCGCGATGAACCACTGCGGCGTGTTGCGGAAGATCACCGGCTTCTTCGAGCGCCAGGAATGCGGATATTGATGCTTGAGGCGGCCGCGCGCGATCAGCATGCCTGTACCGCCTTGTTCGACCGGACCGAGGGCCTTGATGACCGCTTCGTTGGCGTCGCCCTTCTCGCCTTTGTCGTTGATGACGCGCTTGCCGGTGAAGCCCGGCGCCTGCTCGGTGAACGCGCCGTTCTCGTCGACGGTGTAGGGAATCGCGGAATTGATGTCGCGCGCTTCGAGCGCCCGCGCGTTCGAGGTCCAGACCTCGAAGTCTTCGCGGCCGTGGCCCGGCGCGGTATGGACGAAGCCGGTGCCGGCGTCGTCGGTGACATGATCGCCCTCGAGCAGCGGCACCGCAAATTCGTAGCCGCCTTTGGCTTTCAGAGGGTGCCCACAGACGACGCCCTTCAAGACATCTGGGGATACCGATGAAAGCTTTTTGAATTGACCAACTCGCGCCCGCTTGAACACATCTTCAGCCAGCTTTTCGGCAACGACAAATTTCTCACCAGCTTTAGCCCAATTATCCGACGGCGCTTCACTGACTTCGTAAAGTCCGTAATCGATCTTGGGAGAGAAGCTGATCGCTCGGTTCCCCGGTAGTGTCCAAGGGGTAGTCGTCCAGATGACAATCGACACATCTGCGATTATTGCTCCGCCGAAGGACTTTGAGGCGTCGGCATTGATTGCGATCGGCCCCTTAATGGGAAACTTCACCCACACCGTGTCGCTGGTGTAGTCCTCGTATTCGACCTCGGCCTCGGCGAGCGCCGTCTTCTCCACCACCGACCACATCACCGGCTTGGAGCCGCGGTAGAGCGTGCCGTTCCTCGCGAACTTCATCAGTTCGCGCGCGATCTGCGCCTCGGCCGGAAAGCTCATGGTCGTATAAGGGTGCAACCAGTCGCCTTCGACGCCCAATCGCTTGAATTCCTCGCGCTGCACGTTGAGCCAATGGCCGGCATAGGCGCGGCATTCCTGGCGGAACGCGATCATCGCCGCCGAGTTCTTGAGGTCCGGCTTTGGCTTGCCCTTCGAGCGGTAATTTTCCTCCTCGATCTTCCATTCGATCGGCAGGCCGTGGCAGTCCCAGCCCGGCACGTAATTGCTGTCGAAGCCAAGCATCTGCTGGCTGCGCGTTACGACGTCTTTGAGGATTTTATTGAGGGCCGTCCCGATATGGATGTTGCCGTTGGCGTAAGGCGGTCCGTCATGCAGGATGAACTTGGTTCGTCCCTTCGCCGCGGCGCGCATCCTGTCGTACAGCCCGAGCTCGGCCCAGCGCTTGAGAATTTCCGGCTCGCGCTGCGGCAGGCCGGCGCGCATCGGAAAATCCGTGCGGGGCAGGAACAAGGTTTCGGAATAGTCGCGCGCCGGCGTCGTCATGGCGGGGTGTGTAGCAGGCGGTTCCGCCAGGGAAAAGCTCAGATGGCGCCGAGCGCCGGGAAGGCATCCGGCGCGCGCGCCAGCACTTCCCTGGCCCGCGCCGCGTCGGCATCCATCTGGCGCTTGAGGTCGTCGACGCAGTCGAATTTATGCTCGGGGCGGATCCAGCCGATGAAAGCGACGTCGAGCCGCTGGCCGTAGAGCTCGCCGTCGAAATCGAACAGGAACACTTCGAGCAGGGCTGCGCCGTTGTCGAACATCGGGCGCCGCCCGAAGCTGGCGACGCCATCGTAACGCCGGCCGGCGACGCCGACACGCACCGCGTAGATGCCGTGCTTGAGCGCGCAAGACGGATCGAGCCGCATGTTGGCGGTCGGAAACCCCAATTCGCGCCCGCGCTTGTCGCCGTGGATCACCTCGGCCGACACGAACCACGGCGCGCCAAGCAATTCTGCCGCCTCGACCACCTTGCCGGCCGCGAGCGCGCTGCGGATCGCGCCGGACGACACTGGCCTGCCCTCGTCCTCGAGCGGCGCCACGATGTCGACCGGAAAGCCGAGCCGCTGGCCTTGCTCGCGCAGGAAATCCGGCGAGCCGCCGCGGTTCTTGCCGAAATGAAAATCGAAGCCGATCGCGGCGCCGCCGATATGGTAGCGGCCTACCAGAATGTCGGTGATGAAAGCCTCCGCCAGCGTCGCCGCCAGGGCCGCATCGAATGTCATGACGATGGCGCCCGCAAGTCCGCTTGCCGCCAGCAACCGCAGCTTGGAGTGCTGATCGCTAAGTTCAAACAGCGGGTCGTGCGGGCGCAGGAACAGGCGCGGATGCGGCGCGAAGGTCAGCGCGGCGGCCGGCCGCCCGAGCTCACGCGCGCGGTGCTTTGCCGCAGCGATCACGGCGCGGTGGCCGCGATGCACCCCGTCGAAATTTCCGATCGCCACGACGGCGCCATCGAGGCCCGCGGCGGCCGCGCCGTCACGCGCCACGACGAAGGCTTTCGCCGGTGTTTGCTGAATCATCGGCTCATTTGTGCGGTGCGATTTGCGGCAAACTGCTGATTTCGCCCCAGCCCGTCAAGCTTGGACGCGTTGGTCAACATTCGGTTAACGCCGTGCGACTCTGTGCATGAATTAACTCGTTATTCAAATGGGATTGCTAATTTTCGCCAGTCTTTGGAAAGCCACAAGGCACCGCCATGGCGCTCGACACCTCGATGCCGGTTCTCGTTGTAGACGACTACAACACGATGATCCGCATCATCCGCAATCTGCTCGCCCAGCTCGGCTTTAAAGAAATCGACGACGCCAGCGATGGCAAGGCCGCGCTGGCAAAGATGCAGGGGCGCAAATACGGGCTGGTGATCTCCGACTGGAACATGGAGCCGATGACCGGCTACGAATTGTTGCAGAAGGTGCGCTCCGACCCCGCACTCTATGCGACACCCTTCATCATGGTCACTGCCGAATCGAAAACCGAGAACGTGATCGCGGCCCGGCGCGCCGGCGTGAACAATTATATCGTCAAGCCATTCAACGCGCAGACGCTGAAGTCGAAGATCGACGCGGTCTTCAACGAGCCGCCGCCGCAAGCGGCCTGATAGCTTTCACCAGACCAGCCGCGGCATCACCGCTTTCGGCTTCGTGCCGGCGGCGGCGAAGATGTCGTTGAGCGCGCCGCCATCGGGATTGTCGCGAGCGCCCAGCTCCTCGGCATGAATGCCGGCGGTGATGAACAGGCAATCGACGCCGAATGCGTGCGCTCCCTTGAGATCGGTGCGCACGGAATCGCCGATCGCCAGCACGCGTTTCTTGTCGATCGTTTTTCCGGTGAGCGCGAGCGCCTGATCGTAGATCGGCCGGTACGGCTTGCCGGCATACAGCACCTCGCCACCCATCGCGACATAGAGGTCGGCAATCGCGCCGGCGCAATAGACCAGACGCGCGCCGCGCTCGACCACGACATCGGGATTGCCGCACACCATGAACAGCTTTCGCGCCAGCATCGTTTCCAGCCGCGCCCGGTAGTCCTCCGCGGTTTCCCGCTCGTCGTCGGACAGCCCCGAACAGACGACGTAGTCGGCGCTCTCGAGCGGCGCGAAGGTCACGTTCAGTCCGGCGAAGATCGGGCGGTCGCGGTCCGGCCCGATGTGACACACGGTCTGCCCGCGGCGCGACGCGATCACCGCGCGCGTAACATCCCCCGAAGACACGATGCCGTCATAGACGCTGGCCGGGACGCCGAAGCCGGCGATCTGGCGCGCGACGTCGTCGTTCGGCCGCGGCGCATTGGTGATCAGGACGACCCGCCCGCCCTTGCCGCGGAATTTTATCAGCGCCTCGCAGGCATCCGGATGGGCGCGCACGCCGTTATGGACGACGCCCCAGACGTCGGACAGCACCACGTTATAGCTCTCCGCGAGCGCGGCAAAATGCGCGGTGACAGGGGACATCTCGCTCCTTACGGGAAACTGCCGTCAGCGCCCGGCGCCGGCGCGCAGCATCAGCTCGCCATTGTCGCCACCGGGCCGGGCGGGCTCCTGGCCGGCCGGCTCGCCGCCCAACGCCTCGGCGCGGACCGGCCGCGGCGGCGAGAACAGAAAGCCTTGGCCAAAGCGCACATCGTAGTCGAGCAAGTCGACCACCATGCTCTCGTTTTCGATGCGCTCGGCGATCAGGTCGATGCCCGAGCGCGCCAGCAGGTCGGCGAGGTCCTCGGGACGAATATCGCTTTGCGCGCCGGTCGCGCGGTTGAGCAGCAGCTTGGCCGGGACCTTGAGGAAACGGAAGGCGCGGTCCGCCAGCTCCTTGGGCTCCATCCGCAGGTCGGCAACATGATCCATCGAGAAGCGGAAACCGCGCTCGGCGAGCGAGGACAGCGCCTCATGCTCGACCGGGCCGAAATTGCGGTAGGCGTCCTGGGTGAACTCGAACATCAATGACGAGCCGAGCGCGCGATTGGCTTCGGCGAATTCTAGAAATTGCTGAAAGGCGGTGGCGTCCGCCAGAGTCGAGGCGCTGATATTGCAGAACAGGCCGACCTCGCGGTTCTTGAGCTGGAGGCGCCGCACCACCTGGACGCAACGAAACAGCAGCGCGTTGTCGATCTTCGGCATCAGCCCGGCGCTTTCGGCGAATTCGATGAAGTCCGCCGCCGGCACGACTTCGCCGTCTTCGGTGCGAAGCCGCGACATGCCCTCGTAGAACCGCACCTTGCGCTGCGGCAGGGTGACGATCGGCTGGAGATAAAGGTCGATGCGCTGACCGTCGATCGCGGCGGCGATCAGGGATCCGATACTGTCGCGGGTCAGGCCAAGGAAATGCCGCGTGCCCGCATTGGGCTCGGCAGCGGCGTTCGCCGCTGGCGGCTCGGCCGTCGTGCCCGGCGCCGGCATTGCAGCTGGCGTCGGGGCGATGAAGGTCGGCATGGCCGGCGGCCCGGCGCCTGCGCCCGGACGTTTGTAGAGATCGCTCTCGTGCGCCGCGACGGTTTCGGCCAGTTGCTTGACCAGTCCGCCCAGCTCGCCGATCTCGGCGACCAGCGGGTCGGTCGCGCCGCGCGCGCGGTTGACGGTATTTTCGACGCGCGATTCCATGGCGTTGAGACGGCGCGCCATTTCCCCAACCTGGCGCGCCAGATCGGCGGTGCCGCGCGACAGATCCGCGATCTGGTCGCCGAGGTCGCGGCGGTCGCGCAGCCGCGTCGCCACCGAATTGAACAGCGCCATCGCCGTCAGAGCGGTGACGGCGGCGATCGCCGAGATCGCCGCGCTGATCTTGAACGTCAGAAACAGCACCGCGCCGACCGAGCCAGCGATGAGCACTATGCAAATGGCGATAAACACAGCGCTGATGCGTATCATTGGGCCCTGATCGCTGATTCGGGGCGATAAACTACAGTGTTGTTGAGCGCGTGGCGGGGCGCAACCTCAAACGCCTGATATAAATAGCACTATTCGCCGTTTTACGCAGAAACTTCAGCGTTTTGGAAACCCCCGCCGTGCCGGCTCGCCCCAGACACCGCAGCTTCGTGAGCCGACTCGGCGACGATCCGGGGCGGACCTTCGCCTTGTTCCTGGCGGTCCACGCGCTGGTCTGGATCGTCCTGCCGAGCGTGCTGTATCCCAACCTGCCGCTCGACCTGATCGAGGCCCTGACCTACGGCCGCGAGTGGCAGCTCGGCTATGACAAGCTGCCACCGCTGCCGTGGTGGCTGATCGAGATCGTCTACCGGGCGGTCGGCTACGACTTTGCCTATTACGTGCTGGCGCAACTCGTGGTGGTCGCCGCGCTCGCGCTGGTGTTTGTGACGGCGCAGCCTCTGGTTGGTCCGCTCGGCGCGCTCGCCGCGGTTCTCATCATCGACGGACTGCATTATTTCGGCTTCACCGCCGTCAAGTTCAACCACGACGTCATCCAACTGCCGCTGTGGGCGCTGGCAGGGTGGAGCTTTCACCGCGCGCTGAAAGGCGGCCGGCTGCTGCACTGGATTTTGCTGGGCCTCGCGATCGGCGCCGCGCTGTGGGCGAAGTATTTTGTTTTCGTGCTGGCGGCGCCGCTCGGTTTATTCCTGCTGCTCGACCGCGACGCGCGCCGCCACCTGGCGACACCCGGGCCTTATGTCGCCGCGGCGGTCGCGCTGCTCGTGATGGCGCCGCATCTGGTCTGGCTGGTGCAGAACGATTTTCTGCCGTTCGCTTATGCCGAACACCGCGCCGCGCCGTCGCGCGGCGTAATCGATCATGTCTGGCATCCGGCGCAATTCGCAATCGGCCAGTTGTTTTTCCTGCTGCCGTCACTCCTGATCGCGCTGCCGCTCGTCATCCCGCGCAAGCGCGAGCGCCGCCGCCCGCGCGTCACTGCCGACGCGCTCGACCATCGCATCGTCGGGCTGCTGGCATTCGGGCCGTTCATCACCGTGATCGTGCTCGCCGCGCTGACCGGGCGCGGCGCGATCGCGATGTGGGGTTACCCGCTGTGGCTGTTTCTCGGCGTCTTCATCGTTCTTGTCGCGCCGCGCGCGCTCGATGCCGCGCGGCTGCGGCGCATCGCCGAAGTCTGGGCCGCCGTATTCGCGGTGTTCGCGCTGGTGTTCGTCGCGACCTATGCCGTGATGCCGCACTTCGATCACCGCTACCGCGCGGTGTTTTACCCGGGCGAGCTGCTTGCCGATGAAGTGACGCGCGGCTTTCGCGCCGCGACCGGGCAGCCGCTGCGTTACATCATCGCCGACATGTTCCAGGGCGGCAATGTCGCGCATTATTCGAGCGACCACCCGCGCGTGCTGATCGACGGCAAGCCCGAACGCGCGCCGTGGATCGCGTTGGCCGACCTCAAGCGCCGCGGCGCCGTGGTGGCATGGGAAGGCGGCGAACTGACGAAGATTCCACCGCAATTTCGCGACATCGCGGCCGGCGCCGAGGTGCAGCCGCCGTTGCGCCTGACCTACCGTCATGGCGACGGCCAACTGAGCGCCGGCTGGGCGATTTTGAAGCCGGCGCGCTGAGGATTTACGCCACCGCCTTGATGACGCTGGCGAGCTTGCCGAAGATCTCGCCGATCTGCGCCTCGCTGACGGTCAGCGGCGGGGTCACCGCCAAAGTATCGCCGGCGGCGCGCACCATCACGCCTTCGTCGTGGAAGGCTTTTTCCATCGCATCGTAGCCGCGCCGGCCGACCGCGTCGGGCCTCGAAGCGAGATCGACCGCGGCGGTCAGGCCGACCTGGCGGACGTCGAGCACGTTGGGCAGGCCCTTGAGGCTGCTCATCGCGGCGTCGGCCCAGAACGGCTCGAGCTTTTTCGCGCGCGCGAACAAGTCCTCGTCGCGGTAGAGGTCGAGGGCGGCGATGCCGGCGGCGCAGGCGAGCGGATGCGCCGAATACGTATAGCCGTGGAACAGCTCGATCATGTGGTCGGGACCGTTCATGAAGGCGTCGTAGATGCCCTTGCGCGCGATCACGCCGCCCATCGGCACGCTGCCCGAGGTGACGCCTTTGGCGAAGCAGATCATGTCGGGCGTCACGCCGTAACGCTCGGCGGCGAACCCCGCGCCGAGCCGGCCGAAGCCGGTGATGACTTCGTCGAAGATCAGCAGGATGCCATATTTGTCGCAGATCGCGCGCAGCCGCTGCAGATAACCCTTCGGCGCCGGCAGCACGCCGGTCGAGCCGGCCATCGGCTCTACGATCACCGCCGCGATGGTGGCCGCGCCATGCAGCGCGACGATCTCCTCCAGCGCGTCGGCGCGCTCGGCGCCCCATTCCGGCTCGCCTTTGGAGTAGGCCTGCTTTTCGCGATTATAGGTCGAGGGCAAATGATCCACGCCGGCGAGCAGCGAGCCGAAGAATTTCCGGTTGTTGACCATGCCGCCGACCGAGATGCCGCCGAAGCCGACGCCGTGATAACCGCGCTCGCGGCCGATCAGGCGGGTGCGGCCGCCCTGGCCCTGCACGTTCCAGTAGGCGAGCGCGATCTTGAGCGCGGTGTCGGTGGCCTCCGAGCCGGAATTGCAGAAGAACACATGGTCGAGATCGCCGGGCGCCAGCGCAGCGACGCGCGCCGCCAGCTCGAACGCTTTGGGATGGCCGAACTGAAAGGTCGGCGAGAAGTCGAGCTCGGCCGCCTGCGCCTGGATCGCCGCGACGATCGGATCGCGGTTATGGCCGGCATTGGTGCACCAAAGGCCGGCGGCGGCGTCGAGCACCGCGCGGCCTTCCGGCGTGTAGTAGTGCATGTCCTTGGCGCGCGCGATCATGCGCGGGCGCTTCTTGAAGGCGCGGTTGGCCGTGAATGGCATCCAGAACGGCTCGAGGTCGTTGGGGACGCTTGTCGTTTTCGCCTGAGCCGATGATTGCGCCATGATTGCACCGCTGTTCTGATAATGCCCGGTCGATGGCGGGCATCCACATTGTCTATCCTACTCCATAAAGGCGTGGATGGCCGGGACAAGTCCCACGATCAGGGGACAGCGTTGCTGTAAACCGCTTGTCTGTTATGTAGAGCCGACAAATGGCCGACAAACCCGACAAAAAGCCGAACAAATTGAAGGCGCGGCTGCCGCGCGGGCTGGCCGATCGCGGGCCGGCCGAGATCGCGGCGACCCGCGAGATGGTGGAGAAAATCCGCCTGCAATTCGAGCGCTACGGCTTCGAGCCGGTCGAGACGCCGGCGATCGAATACACCGACGCGCTTGGCAAGTTCCTGCCCGACCAGGACCGCCCCAACGAAGGCGTGTTCTCGTTCCAGGACGACGACGAGCAGTGGCTGTCGCTGCGCTACGATCTGACAGCGCCGCTGGCGCGCTACGTGGCGGAAAATTTCCAGATCATCGGCCTGCCCTATCGCAGCTATCGCCAAGGCTGGGTGTTCCGCAACGAAAAGCCGGGTCCGGGACGCTACCGCCAATTTTTGCAGTTCGACGCCGACACGGTCGGCAGCGCGTCGATGGCAGCGGATGCCGAGATGTGCATGCTCGCCGCCGACACGATGGAAGCGCTCGGCATCGCGCGCGGGCAATACGTCGTGAAGGTCAACAATCGCAAGGTGCTCGATGGTGTAATGGAGGCGGCCGGCATCGCTGCGAACAAACGCCTCACCGTGCTGCGAGCGATCGACAAGCTGGACCGGCTTGGCGAGGACGGCGTTCGCATGCTGCTCGGCAAGGGACGCAAAGACGAGAGCGGCGACTACACCAACGGCGCCGAGTTGGACGAGTCGCAAACCGTGCAACTGATGGCGGAGATCACCGGCAAAAGCGGAGCCGCATCGGCCCAGACGAAAACCGGAAATGACGAACTGGCCGAAATCGAGCGCCTAGTCGCGGCCAGTGGCTACAGCGACCGCATCAAGATCGACAAAACCGTCGTTCGCGGGCTCGAGTACTACACCGGCCCGGTCTACGAAGTTGAACTGCTGATCGAGACCAAGGACGACAAGGGCCGGCGGGTGCGGTTCGGCTCGGTTGGCGGCGGCGGGCGCTATGACGGCCTCGTCTCGCGCTTCATGGGCCAGCCGGTTCCCGCCACCGGATTCTCGATCGGCGTGTCGCGATTGCAGGCCGCGCTGACTTTGATCGGCAAGCTCGGCGCCAGGCCGCCGGCCGGGCCGGTGCTGGTCACCGTGCTCGACGCGGCGAACCTCGCCGGCTACCAGAAAATGGTCGCGGCGCTGCGCAACGCCGGCATCCGCGCCGAGCTTTATCTCGGCAGCAAAAATCACGGCATCGGCCAGCAGCTCAAATATGCCGACAAGCGCCACTCGCCCTGCGCAGTGATCCAGGGCGGCGACGAGAAGGCCAAGAATCCCCCGGAAATCCTGATCCGCGACCTGATCGCCGGCGCCGCCCCGAGCGAAACCGCCGACCGCGAGGCCCACCTCAAGAAGCAAGCGCAGGCCCAGCTCGCCGTGCCGGAAAGCCGGTTGGTCGAGGCGGTGCGCGAAGTCCTCACACGGCACGGCATCGCCTGATTTACGGTGCGCCGCAGCGCAAATTTCCTGTGGAGGCGACGGAACCAGCGCCGCAGTGGCGGATTATCCCGCACTTCTCTCACAATAAGTCTGGGCACCGTGAAGAACTGGTCCCCCATCCCGCAGGCCATGGTTCGGCACACCGGATCGCAGTGGGTCAAGCCGCGCGCCGCAACCCCGCAGAATCCGGACCCCGAACTGCGACCCGCGCCTACCCCCGATTTGACCGGCGAAACCGAGCGGGCTAGTCAGCCGCCAGCGCCGGAGCCCCAGGCCTGATTGCAGACGCCGCGGCCTGCACGGATTAGCAAATGAAATTCCTCACGGTTCGTCACGCGACGACCTATCGCTATGCGCGGCCGGTCTCGTTCGGGCCGCATTGCCTGATGCTGCGGCCGCGCGACAGCCACGATTTGCGGTTGGTCGGCGCCGACCTCACTCTGTCGCCGCCCGGCGAATTGCGCTGGATGCACGATGTGTTCGGCAACTCGGTCGCGCTGGTGAATTTTCCGGCCCAGGCCCCCGAACTGACGATCATCAGCACGCTCGAGCTCGAGCGCTATGGGCTGAAGCGGCCGGTGTTCGCCATCGATCCCGACGCGCAGAACTACCCGTTCGTCTATTCGGGCAGCGACCGCACCGATCTCGGGCCGTTGTTGCAGCCGCATTACCCGGACCCGCTGGACATTCTCGGCGCCTGGGCCAAGCGCTTTGTCACCCAGTCGCCGATGTCGACCTACAATCTGCTGTCCAACATGAATTTTGCGATCAAAGGCGAGTTCGCCTATTCCGAACGCTACGAGAAAGGCACCCAGACGCCGCTCGAAACGCTCGACAAGAAGAGCGGGACGTGCCGCGACTTCGCGCTGCTGTTCATTGAGGCGACGCGCACGCTCGGCTTCGGCGCACGCTTCGTCAGCGGCTATCTCTACGATCCCAGGCTCGATGGCGCCGACAGCGACATGCAGGGCGCCGGCGCGACGCACGCCTGGGCCGACGTCTACATTCCGGGCGCGGGCTGGGTCGAGTACGACCCGACCAACGGGCTGATCGCGGGAGAAAACCTGATCCGTGTCGCGGTGACGCGCGATCCGGCCCAGGCCATCCCGATCTCGGGATCCTTCATCGGCGGCGGCTCGGATTTTACCGGAATGGATGTCGTCGTGACGGTGAACGCGCGCTCGTAAATCTACAGCGCGACGGTGATTCGATAATTGATGGCGCGGCCATCGAGAAAATGCGTGCCGTGCAGCCGGCCGAGGATCGCAGCGCGGTCGGCGTCGACCAGCCTCACTTCCGGGATGAAGTCGCGGCTCGGCAGAACGCTGGGCACCTGATTGATGATGACATCAAGGACGCCTTCCTTGCCGCGGCGCTCGCCGCAGAACGGCAGCAGATCGACCGGACCGCTGATCGACCAGTGGGTGTCTTCATCGATCATGGCCGTCAGCGCTTTCACGTCACGCCGAGTGAGCGCGCTGTAAAATGCGTCGACAAATTCTCGGGTTACTTTTTCGGGCATGGTGTGGTCCTACCGGCCCTAGTGAACGCCCCTTCCCTTGAGATTGTGTTACGTTTCAGTGGCTTATCGGGCATGACAGGCGGTTATAGGCGCCGGCGGGCGAGCCGACGAAATTGTTAACAGCACTAGCGATTTCGCTGGTGCCGTCGTTAATCGCGCCGGCGGAGAACCGTCGAACCCTTAAGCCGCCCGTGCTAAACGGCGCCGCTCTACGAGGCCACGTACATCGAGTGAGGCCGGAATGAACGCAGGCGGACCCGACAGCGGGAACAAGCCGGATGCGCGGGCGGAGGCGCTTGTGTCCTCCTACGAGCGCGCCGGCTATCGCCGAATCGCGCCTGCCATCCTGCAGCCGGCCGAGCCGTTTCTCGATCTGTCCGGCGAGGACATCCGCAAACGTATGTTCCAGACCACTTCGCCCGACGGTGGCGAGTTCTGCCTGCGACCCGACCTGACTATTCCCGTGTCGCGCGATTATCTTGCTTCGCCCACGGCAGGCCAGCCGGCCGGCTATTGCTATCTCGGCCCGGTGTTTCGCCATCACGCCGACACCGGCGCGGAATTTCTGCAGGCCGGCATCGAATCGTACGGCCGGACCGACGTCGCGGCCGCCGACGCCGAAATGCTGGCGCTCGGCCTCGAAGCCACGGCGCATTACGGCCTGAGCGAGCCGGACATCCAGCTCGGCGACGTCGCGCTGTTTCGCGCGCTGATCGACGCGCTCGATCTGGCGCCGGCCTGGAAGCGCCGGCTGATCAAGGATTTCAATCGCAAGAATAATCTCGCGCAGGATCTCGAACGGCTGGTGCTGGGCGGCTCCACTGGCCGGCCGGAGTATCAGGGTGTGCTGGCGGCGCTGGCCGGCTCCGATCCGAAGGGCGCCCACGCGCTGGTCACCGACCTCTTGTCGATCGCCGGCATCAACGCGGTCGGCGGCCGTTCGGTCGGCGAGATCGCCGACCGTTTCCTCGAGCAGGCCGCGCTTGGCGCCAGCGCCAAGCTGCCGAAGGACTTGCGCGCGCTAATTGAGCGCTTCCTCGCGGTGGCGGGCAATCCCGACGACGCCGTCGCCGAACTGCGCGTGCTCGCCGCCGACAGCGGCATCGGGCTCGACGCCGAACTCGACCGGTTCGAAAGCCGCGTCGGCTTTCTTGCCGCGCGCGGCGTCGACGTCGCGCGCATCCGGTTCGCCAGCGCATTCAGCCGCGGCTTCGACTACTACACCGGCTTCGTATTCGAGATCACCGATCCCTCGCGCACCGGCGACCCACTGGTGGCCGGCGGACGCTATGACGGCCTGCTGTCGCGGCTGGGCGCGGCCGAGCCGATTGCCGCCGTCGGCTTTGCGGTGTGGATCGAGCGGCTTGCGATCTACGGGGGTGCGCCATGAGCGCTCCCCTCGTCCTCGCGGTGCCGGCCAAGGGCCGGCTGCAGGAGAACGCCGAGAAGTTCTTCGCCCGCGCCGGGCTCACTTTGATCAAGCCACGCGGCGCGCGCGACTATCGCGGCGCCGTCGAGGGCCTCGAAAACGTCGAGGTTGCCTACCTTTCGGCCGCCGAAATCACCGCCAGCCTGGCGCAAGGCAGCGTCCATCTCGGCGTCACCGGCGAAGATCTGGTGCGCGAAATGATCAACGACGCCGACAAGCGGGTCGCGCTGATCTGCGGCCTCGGATTCGGCCAAGCCAATGTCGTGGTCGCAGTCCCGCAGGCGTGGATCGACGTGCGCACGATGGCCGATATCGACGACGTCGCCACCGCGTTTCGCCATCACCACGGCCGCAAGATGCGGGTCGCCACCAAATACGTGAATTTGACGCGGCGCTTCTTCTCGAGTTGCGGCATCATCGATTACCGCATCGTGGAAAGCTCCGGGGCGACCGAAGGCGCGCCGGCGGCCGGCACCGCCGAGCTGATCGTCGACATCACGACGACCGGGGCGACGCTCGCCGCCAACGGCCTCAAGGTCGTCGACGACGGCACCATCCTGCGCTCGCAGGCAAATCTGGTCGCCGCCCGTGGCGCCGCCTGGGGCGAGCGCGAGCGCGAGGCCGCGCAGGTCATGCTCGACCGCATCGAGGCGCAGGGCCGCGCACAGGCGTTCCGCGAAGTGCGCGCCCGCTTTGCCGCGTTCGACGATGCGCTGATCGAGACCGCAACCGCGCGTTTTGGCGTGGCGACGCCGTTCGGCGGGCCGACCTCATCCGGCATGATCACGCTGCACTGTCCGCCCGAGCACGTTTATGCGCTCACCAGCTTCCTGCGCGAGAACGGCGCCGAAGCGGTGGCGGTCGCCGATCTCGATTACGTGTTCTCGCGCGATAATCCGCTCTTCGCCAAGCTGACGGCCGCGCTCGACGCCGGTTAGCGCGGCGCGCCCGGACCGCGGCGGAACACCAGGAAGTGCGAGAGCGTGAAGTTGACCAGAAAGCTCGCGGCGATGGCGAGCAGCTTACCGATCAGCACCGGCATGAAATACGACGCGATGAACACGGTCGCGGTATTGGCGACAAATCCGGCGGCCTGCGACAGCGCGAAGCCGGCATAGGTTTTCACGCCGAGCTTGCCGCCCGATTCATGAACGAAGGTGATCCTCGAGTTCATGACATATGAACCAGTCACGGCGACCGCCCACGCGATCGCATTGGCGGCGATGATCGGCAGTGCCAGATAGTAATAAGCGAAGGAAAACACCGCGAAGTCGACCGCGGAATTGACGAGACCGACCAGGCCGAAGCTGATCGCCTTGAGCAGCACCGCGCGCTCGCGCCATGCTGTTTCGATGCGTTGGAGAAAGCCTGTCATGCCGCGGCCCGCTTACCACATTCATCTTGCTCGCAGAAAGCGGGCTGTTGCGCTATAGATCGCGCCTGGACGGGGACAAAGCGATACGATGCCGAAAGCCGCAAAACCATCGAACCGCAGCGCGCGCGCCGCGCCCGAATTGTCGATCGTGGTGCCCCTTTTCAACGAGGCGCGCGGTCTGGAAAAATTGCACGCCGATCTCGGCGAGGTCGCCCGCCGGCTCAAGGCCGCCCGCGCGATCAGGCTCGAAGTCGTCTATGTCGACGACGGCTCGAGCGACGCGACCTACCGCCTTGCCGGCGAACTGCCGGCCGACCTGTTCGACGTCCAGGTCGTCGCGCTGTCGCGCAATTTCGGCAAGGAGGCCGCGCTCGTGGCCGGGCTCGATCACGCGCGCTTCGCCGCCCTGCTGTTCATGGACGGCGACGGCCAGCACCCGCCGGGCCTGATCGAGACTCTGGTGTCGCGCTGGCTCGATGACGATTACGACGTCGTCTATACCGCCAAGGCCCACCGCGACAACGAGCCGTGGGCGCGGCGCGCCGGGGTCAACGCATTCTACCGGCTGATCAACTGGGGGGCGCGCCACAAGATTCCAGAGGACGCCGGCGACTTCCGCCTGCTGTCGCCGCGCGCCGTCGCCGCCCTGCGCCGCCTGCCGGAGCGCAACCGCTTCTTCAAGGGCCTGTCAAGCTGGATCGGCTTTCGCCAGACCCGGGTCGATTACGAGCCGGCCTTGCGGGCGCACGGCCGCACGACCTGGAGCGTCTGGTCGCTGCTGGCGTTTTCGATCGAGGGGCTGACGTCGTTTTCGGTGGCGCCGCTGCGGGTCGCCAGCCTGCTCGGGATCGTGCTGGCGGCCACCGCGCTGTGCTTCGGCGGCTGGATGGTGCTCGAGACCCTGATCTACGGCAAGGCCGTTCCCGGTTACCCGTCGCTGGTCGTCGGCCTGATGGTGATCGGCGGCGTCCAACTGATGATGATCGGCGTGCTCGGCGAATATATCGGCAAGCTGCTCTCGGAGATCAAAGCGCGCCCGGTCTATCTGGTCGCCGACCATCTGGTGAAGTCCGCGGCCGAAGGCGCCAAGTCGCGCCCCATAGCGAAGCCTGCCTCGCGCGCGGCCGAATGAGGGCCGCCGCGTGAAAGCCCAACCGCGCAAAATCATCCTGTGCGCGGACGATTATGGCATGACGCGGCCGATCAACGGCGCGATCCGCGAACTCATCATGGCCGGACGGCTCAACGCCACCTCGGTGATGGCGCTGGCGCCGGCGTTCGACCGCTCGGAGGCCGAAGCGCTGCTGCGGCTCAACACCAATAGGCCGCGCACGCAGATCGGCCTGCATGTCACGTTGACCGGCCCGTTCACGCCGCTGACGGCGTTCGCGCCTACGCGCAAAGGCCGCTTTCTTGCCCTGCCGGAGATGCTGCGCGCCGCGATGGCGCGCCGCTTGCGGCCCGACGCGATCGAGGCCGAGATCGGCGCGCAGTTGCGGGCCTTCGTCTCCGCGTTCGGCCGTCCCCCCGATTTTCTCGACGGCCATCAACACGTGCAGCTATTCCCGCAGATCCGCGACGCGTTCCTGAGGGTCGCCGCGCGCGATGGACCCGGTGCCTGGGTACGCCAGTGCGGCCGCGCCACGCCGCTGCCGGGCCGGCTGCGTGACGCCAAGGGTTTGTTGCTCGACGTGCTCAGCGTCGGATTTCGCCGCAAGGCGCGGTGGCTGGGCGTCGCCACCAATCCCGCCTTCGCCGGCACCTATGACTTCGATTTCGACGCGGATTTTGCCCGGCTGTTCCGGACGTTTCTCGACCGCCTGCCGGACGGCGGCGTCGTGATGTGCCATCCCGGCATCGTCGACGCCGAACTGCAGCGGCTCGATCCGCTCACGACTTTGCGCGAGCGCGAACGCGATTACTTGATCTCGGATGAATTTCCGCGGCTGCTGGCCGCGAACGGCGTCACGCTCGGCTAGCTCACCACGACGCGCGCGCCCACCTTGATGCGGGGGTAGAGGTCGATGATGTCCTCATTGCGCATGCGGATGCAGCCCGACGAGACCATCTGGCCGATCGTCCACGGCTCGTTCGAGCCGTGAATGCGATAAAGCGTCGAGCCGAGATAGATCGCGCGCGCGCCGAGCGGGTTGTTCGGACCGCCCGCCATGAAATGCGGCAGCCAGGGCTGACGCTGGAGCATCTCGTCGGGCGGCCGCCAATCCGGCCATTCGCGTTTCGCTGTGACCGCATGGACCCCGGCCCAGGTAAAGCCGGGCCGGCCGACGCCGATGCCGTAGCGCAACGCCTTGCCGCCGCTTTGAACGAGAAACAGGAAACGGTTGGGCGTGTCGATCACGACGGTGCCGGCTTCCTCGCTGCCGGAGTAATCGACCTCCTGACGCAGATAGGCCGGATCGATCGAAGCCTGATTGTAATATTGCGGATCGAGCGTCGTGGTGTTGGCATAGACCGGCCGCGCATCCGGCGGCGGCGGCGGCGCGTAGACTTGCGGCCCGTTATTGCCTTCGCCAAACAGAAATTCGACAAAGCCGCCGCCGAGATCGAGTCCATCGCGCCCGCGCTGGGGATGGGGCGCTACCACCACCATGCGTGGCGGGGCGGCGTAAGACGGGGTCACCACCATCATCTGCTGCTGCGCTTGCGCACCGGCGCAGCTCAACAGCAAGGCAACCGACGCAACGACTAATGACCGCATGATACGCCCGGCACTGACATCGTCCGGCGATTACAGGGCAAACAACCAACCGTTTGGTAAAATGCGAGGCATTCCCCGTGAAGTAGCGCAGAAGATCGCGCTGATCGTCGCCTTACAGTTTATTTTACGTAAAGCGCGGGAGCTCATGGTAAATGCAGCGTTAGCACTGTCTGCAACCTTACGTTAATCGCGCTCCGGTTACAAAAGCCGCGGGGGATTGGGGGCGTGCGTGCAGCGTAAAGTTTTCCGCATCGAGCAGACCATGAGCAAGCCGCGCGCAATGCGCCGCGAGACGCATCGCGTCGAGCCGCTCGCCGCGCCGGCAGCCGATCACGATTCCGCCGCGGTCAATCACGCCATCGAAAGGAGCCGGCTCGAGCTTGCGGCACTGGCCGGGCAAGCCGGCGAGGTTTCGCCGCTGGGACGCGCCAGGGAGGAGCTCGCCGCCGCCATCGCCGGGATGGAAAAGGCGACGCTGAGAATTCTGGAGGTCGCGGAAGCGATCGACGAACGCGCTATCCTGCTGCTGACGAACCTGAAGGACCCGTACAATCGCGGCCTCGCCCAAGACATCCAGGACGGCGCCGCACGGATCTACGAAGCTTGCAATTTCCAGGACATTTCCGGCCAGCGCATCAGCAAGTCGATGACGACGCTGAAATCCGCCGAGCAGAGCGTCACGCGCATGCTCGAAGCCTGGGGCGGCATCGAGCAGGTTCGCCGCGCCGGCAGGCCCACGGCGAGCGGCCAGCTCGTCAACGGGCCGAAGCTCGAGGGCGATCGCGGCCACGCCCACCAGCGCGACATCGACCACATCTTCTCCCGAGTCGTTTAGCGGCGGCGGATCACCGAAGCGCACAGCAGTGCGAGCGTGGCAAAACCCGCCGCCAGCGCCAGAGCCGCCGGGTCCGATATTCGCTCGATCACGAATGCCATGACCAGCGGCGCCGCCGCCTGCATGATCAGAAACGGGCCGGCAAGACGCCCCATCAGGTGGCCATAGCCCGGCGCGCCGAACAGCGCGAGCGGCACGGCGCCGCGCGCAATGGTGATGAGCCCATTGGCGCCGCCGAACATGGCGGCGAACAGCGCCGCCGTCGGCGTCGAAAAGCCCAACACTGCCAATATCAGGAAGGCGCCGAGCAGGACGCTCAGCGCAAAGCGGGCGACCCCCAAGGGGTGAATGTTGCGACCGAAAGTGAATTCGATCAGCCGCGCGCTGACCTGCGCCGGACCGAACAACGCGCCGATCCAGACCACGGTGCCGGCATCGATCCCGGAACGCTGGAAGATCGCCAACAGATGCGCCGACAGTCCGGACGGCACAAAGGCGTAAGCGGCAAAGGCCGACGCCACCAGCAGGAACGGGAGTCCGCGCGGCGGCAGCACCTCGGCCGGCGTCACGCCGTCCGGCTTGAGCGCGGGGAAATGCTCGAAGCGCTCGCGCGGCAGCACGAAGGCATGCAGCGGCGCGGCAACCAGCGCCAACACGGCGGCGTAAATCAAATACGTGCCGCGCCAGCCTTGCGCGCCGATCAGCACATGGGTCATCGGCCAGCTTACCGTCGAAGCGAAGCCGCCCGCCAGCGTCAAGGCCGTGATGGGACGGCGCGCCTGCGCGCCGAAAATGCGCCCCAGCGTTGCGAACGCTGGATCGTAAAGGTTCATCGCCATGGCGACGCCCAAAATTGCCCACACCGCGAGATAGGCGATTGGATGAGCCGCGAAAACGATCAGGCAAAGGCCGAGCGCGCCGACCAGCGAGCCCACGGCCATCACGCCATGGCCGCCGAGCCGGTCGATCGAGCGACCGACCCATGGCGCCACCAATCCGGCACACAGCAGGCCGAACGAGAACCCGCCCATGGCGAAAGCAATGGACCAGCCGCGCTCGGCCGCGATCAGGGGAACGATCAGCACCGGGGTATAGAAGATCGCACCCCATGCCAGAATCTGCGTGACGCCGAGCACCAGCACGGCGCGCCACGAGCCAAATATAAAATCGCGCGGGGCCGGCACTAGCGCGCGGGCGCGGCCGGCCTGGGTTTGGCGGCGGCGCGCTTGCGGGCCGGCGGGCGCTTCTCGCCTTCGGGCCCGCACCGGACATAAACCATCGTGCCGTAACGGCCCTGCACTTCCGGATCGAGCCAGCGCAACATCAGAACCCGGCCGTTAAAGGCGACGACCTCACGGTCTTGCGCGCCGCCCGGCTCGCCCTCGGGGCCGATATAGGTCTTGCCGCCCGGCGCGCCCTTGAGGCGCAACTCTTCAGGAGTCGCCTGGTCAGCGAGATGCATGATGACGCCGCCAGTCGGTCCCGCCGAGATCACATAGGGCTGCTTGCACTGACTCTGCGCGGCCAGCTCGGTGCGCTCCTGGTCTTCCGACTTGTGGAAGGCGGCGAGGCCCCAGCGGCCGACGATGTCGCGTGGCGGGAAGGCCGGCGGCAGAGCCTGGACCGGAACCTGCACGACCGGCGGCGGCTCCGACATGCTCGAGCAGCCGGCCAGCGCTGCGCCGGCAAGCAGCACGACCAACAGATTTGGCAGTCGATGTCCCATCAGGGCTCCTTCAAACAACGTAGCGGACTTTGCGGTCCAACGCGCCAGAGCGCAAGAACCGCGGGAGGCAGCCAACCCGGCGGTCTGCTTGACAGATTGGGCTTAATTCAATATTTCCCCGCGGCCTTGGCAGTCGTGCCAAGCGAGTGCTAATGCACTGTGGCATTGCGTGATTTCCGACCAGCCGCCGAGGAACCCCATGGCCAAGACCAAATTTCGCCCGCTGCATGACCGCGTCGTCGTGCGCCGCATCGACGCCGCCGCAAAGAGCAAAGGCGGCATCATCATTCCCGACACGGCCCAGGAAAAACCGCAGGAAGGCGAAGTGATCGGCGTCGGCTCAGGTGGCCGCGACGAGAACGGCAAGCTGATCCCGATCGACCTCAAGCTCGGCGACACCGTGCTGTTCGGCAAGTGGTCCGGCACCGAGGTCAAGCTCGACGGCGAGGATCTCCTGATCATGAAGGAATCCGACATCATGGGCGTCATCGAAGGCGCCAGTGTCTCTCGCAAGAAGGCCGCCTGAGGCCGTTCTGACCCCCCATCAAAGGACTACAAACAATGGCTGCTAAAGACGTCAAATTTTC
>JBBRAN010000017.1:0-47682 GCA_038206695.1 Hyphomicrobiales bacterium
GAACGGACTGTACAATCCTGGCAAGATCGTGCGCGCGCCAAAATTCGATGATCGCTCGCTGTTCCGCTACAAGCCCGACTATCGCGGCGTCGAGATCAAGACCGAGTTGGACTGGTCGGCCTATCCGGGCGTCGGCGGCGGTTTCCAGGGCGCGGTCGAGATGTGCAATAACAATGGCGCCTGCCGAAAACTCTCCGGCGGTGCCATGTGTCCGAGCTACCGCGTCACCCGCGACGAGCGTGACGTCACCCGCGGCCGCGCCAATTCACTGCGGCTCGCCATTTCCGGCCAGCTTGGGCCGGACGCACTGGCGTCCGACGACATGGCGGAGACTCTGTCGCTGTGCGTATCGTGCAAGGCCTGTCGCCGCGAATGCCCGACCGGCGTCGACATGGCGCGCATGAAGATCGAGGTGCAGGCGGCGCGCGGCTTCAAGCACGGCTTTTCGCTGCACGACCGGCTGGTCGGCTGGCTGCCGCGCTACGCCCGCTTTGCGGCGAACGTGCCGGGGCTGCTCAATCTGCGCAATCGCCTCGCGCCATTGCGAGCGCTGTCGGAGACCCTGGCCGGCTTTTCCCGCAAGCGTAGCCTGCCGCGCTGGCGCTCCGATATTTTCCGCGATCCGGATGGCGCGCTGGGACCGGCGGGCGGCCGCGAGGTCGTGCTGTTTGCCGACACGTTCAACCGCGCCTTCGAGCGCGAGACGATCGACGACGCCATCGCCGTGCTCACCGCCGGCGGCTATCGCGTTCACATCGCCAAGCCGGCGGGCGGTGGCGGGCGCGCGCTGTGCTGCGGGCGGACGTTCCTGGCGATCGGGCAGGTCGATGAGGCGCGCCGCGAGGCCGCGCGCGTGCTCGAAGCGCTGGTGCCGTACGTCACGCGCGGCGTCCCGGTGATCGGGCTCGAGCCAAGCTGCCTCTTCACCTTCCGCGACGAGATGCCGGCGCTGATGAAAAGCGGCGACGCCAACTCGTTGGCGGCTAATGCATTCCTGTTCGAGGAGTTTTTGGCCTGCGAGAGCAAAGCGGGGCGCCTCGATCTGCCTTTGGCGCCGCTCGGGCGCCGCGTCGTGTTGCACGGCCACTGCCACCAGAAGGCGTTCGACGCGATGGGCGCCGTCGAGCAGACCTTGCGGCTTGTCCCCGGTCTCGACGTCGAGACGGTGGAGTCGAGCTGCTGCGGCATGGCGGGATCGTTCGGCTACGCCGCCGACACGATCGACGTGTCGCTGGCGATGGGCGAGCTGTCGCTGCTGCCGGCGGTGCGCAAGGCTCCGGAAGACGCGCTGATCGTTGCTGACGGCACCTCGTGCCGCCACCAGATCGCCGAAGGTGCCGGACGCAATGCGATCCATGTCGCGCGGGTGCTGGCGATGAGTGTCGCGGCGAAGCCGCGAGTTTGATCAGCCGCCGTAGAAGAAGTTGACCAACCCGAGCGACACCCACGGCACGTAGGTGCACAGGATCAGCACCAGCAGCAACGCCGCAATAAACGGCCAATTGACCTTGGTAGTTTCCCAGATGTCGGCCTTGGCGATGGCGCAGGACGCCATCAGCACGCTGGCAACCGGCGGCGTCTGCTGACCGATCGCGAGATTGAGCGTGACAACCAGCCCGAAGTGAATGGGATCGATACCGACGGCGTTGACCATCGGCATCACGATCGGAATCACCAAGATGATCGCGGCTGCCGAGTGCAGGAACATCCCCAGCACGAGGAAGGCGGCGTTGAGCAGTGCAAGCACGACATACTTGTTGGTCGTGAGCCCGGTGATTGCGTTGCCGAGCGCTTGGGGCAGTTGCGCCTCGGTCAGGAACGTCCCGATCAGCGCGGAGGCCGCGACCAGCAGCATGACGACCGCGGTCTGCACGCCGCCGTCGATACAGGCCTTCCGCAGTTCGCTGAAATTGAGGTCGCGATAGATCAGCCCACCGACCAGAAGCGCGGCGACGACGGCCATGCCGGCGCCTTCGGTCGCGGTGACGATGCCGGAAAAGATCGAGCCAAGGATGGCAACCGGCAGGATGAAAGCCCACAGCGCCTCCTTGAAGGTACGCCACACTTCGGAAAGCCGGAACTGCGATTCGACCGGAAAGTTGTATCGCACAGCTTGCCAGTAAGCTGCGGCGGCGAGGCCAACAGCGCCGATCAGGCCGGGCACGATACCGGCGACGAACAGCTTCACGACCGAGGTCTGCGCCATTACGGCGTAGAGGATCATCGGGATCGAGGGCGGGATGATGATGGCGAGGCTCGCGGCTGACGACATCACGGCCGCGGCAACTTCCTTCGAATAACCGCGCCTCTTCATTGCCGGGATCAGGATGGTGCCGAGTGCGGCGACGTCCGCTACTGCTGAACCGGAGATTTCAGCGAAGAACAGCGACGTGCCGATGGCCACCATCGACAGGCCGCCACGCACGAATCCGACCAGCGCGGACGCGAACGCAATCAAACGCCGCGAGATCGACGACGCGTTCATGATCGCGCCGGACAGGATGAACAGCGGGATAGCCAGCAGCGGGAAGCTCGAAGCACCGTCGAACATCACCAGCGCGACGTTCGGCAGCATCTGCGCGCCCTGCGTGATGTAGATTGCGGCAAGCGCGACCAGGCCCAGCGCGACTGCGATCGGCACGTTGATCAGCGCGAGCGCCAGCATCCCGATCAGCATGAGGGTGATGGTCACGGCCGCTTGCCCTTGGCGTTTTCGGCGTCCTGTGCGAGTTCGACATGCGCCATCGCCTCAATCATCTCAGTGTCGACGACGATGCCCTCGCGGGCATTCTTGAGCGTTTCCGGCAGGCGCAGCGCTTCCGCGACGATGAACAGCAGGCCGCCGATCGGGATGGCGGATTGGGTGAGCTGCAACGGCACCCACGAGAGGCTAACCATGCCGTCACCGGCGAGCACGCCGAGCACCTTGAGTCCCATCCACGAGAGCACGATGAAGAACAGAAAGACGCAGGCCTCGGCGAACATCGTCACGCCGATGCGTAGATTACGCGGCATCGCGGCGACGAAGCCAGGAACACCAATATGCGCGCCCTTGAGCGCGGCGAGCGCCGAGCCGTAATAAGTCAGCCATACCAGCCCGATCGACGCCGTTTCGTCGTACCAGGACAGCGAGTAGCCGATGTAACGGAAGGTGAAGCCGGCGATGACTAGCGCGGTCAACGCCGACACCAGGGCGACAACGATCCACTCGAGTAGACGCTCGAATGCGAGGCGCAACGTCGGGAGATTCAAGTCGGGCTCCGGCAGCAGGTGAGGGCCGGCATTTTGCGCCGACCCGGATTGCGGTCAGGATGTCTTCGCGAGCGCCAGAGCCTTGTCGATCAGTTCCTTGCCGCCCGGCACTTCCTTGGAAAACTCCTCGTAGATCTTTTCGCTCGCCTTGATGAAGGCGGGCTTGTCGGCCTCGTTGACCTGCATTCCTGAGTCCTTGAGCTTCTTGAGCAGGTCGTTGTCGAGGCCGGCCGCGACCTTGTCGACCACCGGCTCCATCTCGATCGCCGTGTCGGCCAGGATCTTCTGGACGTCTGCCGGATATTTCGACCAGCTCGCGCCCGCGGTGACGTAGGCCGGCGTGAAGACGTGGCCGGTCATTGAGAGAAATTTCTGCACCTCATAGAAGCGCGACGGATAGATTTGCGCGAGCGGATTTTCCTGCGCATCCATCACGCCGGTCTGCAGCGCGACGAAAACTTCCGACAGAGCGAGCGGACTCGGATTGGCGCCGTAAGCTTGGAACATCTTCACGCGCCAGCCGCCCTGTGGAACGCGAAGCTTGAGGCCCTGAAGGTCTTCCGGCTTTACGATCGGCCTCTTGCTGTTGGTGATATGGCGGAACCCGTTCTCCCAGACGCCGATGATGTGATAGCCAGCCTTCTCGGCCGCGGGCTTCATCGTCGGAACGACGATCTGGTCGCGGATCTGCGCCATATGGGCGCGGTTCTTGACGAGATACGGCATTTCGAAGAGGCCGAACAACGGCACCTGCGACGACATTACGGTGGACGGCAGCGCGAGATCCACAGTGCCGAGCTTGAGCTTCTTCATGAGTTCGGCATCGCCGCCGAGCTGGCTCGAGCCGAACACAGTGACCTTTACCTTGTCGCCGAGCTTGGCGTTCGCGCGCTTGGCGAATTCCTGCGCCGACAGGTCGAACAGTGAGCCGGGCTCACCGACATGGCCGAACTTGATTTCAGTTTGCGCCGCCGCGGTGCCCACGGAAACAGTGACGGCAAGGAGGGCGCTCAAAAGAAATTTGAGTGGCGACATGTGCATTTCCTCCCGGCGTTTGGCGCCGTGCGCGTGAATGGGCGGCGTCTCTTTTGGTTGGGGCATCAATGCAAAACCGAACGCGCATGGCAAGAACGGTTTTTGGTCCGGTTCCCTAGAACCTCAGATTTACGCCCAAGGTGAGCCAGTGCGCGTTTTCGCCGCCGATATTGTGGCCGTAGATCAGATCGAGGTCGATCGCCTCGACCGGGGTGATGCGCAGGCCGAGCTGGGCCCGCGGGTCGGTCAAGCTGCGGACCTCCTGGGAGGGCCCGGAGAAACCATAGACTTCGCCGATCAGCGTCAGCGGCTTCATGAAATTCCATTCGAAGCCGGCACCCCAATAGGCGTAGCTCACCCGCGCCACAGCGTCGTACTGCCAGCCGCCGTTGAGGTTGACGCGGACATCGTCGCGCAGCTGAAACGTCACCGGCACGTAGAGCGTGTGGCCGGTAAACGCACCGGTGCCGAGATCCCAGCCGGCTGAGCCAGCGATGCCGATGCCCACTTTGCCGGTGCCCGCCGGCAGGATATTGGCCTTGCCCTTAGCTGTCGCGCCGCTCGACCATTGGTCGCCCTTGCGGGAGCGCTGCAACTGTCCGCCGATCTCGACCGGGACGCCGAGCGAAACGACGCAGGCGGGGGCGGCGATCGCCGAGAAATCGTGGTTCGTTGCGCTCGACACCCACGATTCGACCTTGCACGCGCCCGGCCTGTCGATTTCCGAATCGTCGACCGAATAGGCGCCGGCGGCATGAGCGTGCAGCGGCAGCAGCCCGGCGGCTGCGGCACCGACCAAGGCGCACAGTGCCCGCAATATTTCGACGCCTATCATGTGAATCGCTGCCCGTTTTGTGAGCAGAACAACGGCTCATTGTTTTTGCAAGCTGGAATCAATTAAAAGCTTGGGACGGTTCGGTGAGCGCGCGGCGGGGGGGCGATGGGCGCATGACGGGATGGAAACCGGCTCTGGCCGCGCTCGGCATTCTGATGGCGACGCCGGCCGGCGCGCTCGACAAGGTCACATTCGGCACCAACTGGGTGGCGGAGGCCGAGCACGGCGGCTTCTACCAGGCGCTCGCCGACGGCACTTATGAGAAATACGGGCTCTACGTCACGATCGTGCCGGGTGGCCCGAACGTCAACAACCGCATTCTGCTGGTGGTCGGCAAGCTCGACTTCTTCATGAGCGCCAACACGCTGCAGGCGTTCGATGCGGCCGCCAACAACGTCCCGACTGTCGTGGTCGCCGCAAGCTTTCAGAAGGATCCGCAGGTTTTGCTCGCGCACCCCGGCGTCGACAAATTTGAGGACCTCAAGAAGCTGACCTTGTTCGTCTCCAAGGAAGGCATGGCGAGTTACTTCCAGTGGCTCAAGCGCGACTTCGGCTTCGACGAAGCCAGGGTCAAGCCGTACACCTTCAACCCGCAGCCCTTCCTCGCCGACAAGTCGAGCGCGATGCAGGGCTATGTCACCTCCGAGCCGTTCGCCGTCGAGCAGCAGGGCAAGTTCAAGCCAGGCATCTTCCTGCTCGCCGACCACGGTTTCTCGGCCTATTCGACGCTGATCGAGACCAGGCGCGACCTGGTCGAGAGCAAACCCGATGTCGTGCAGCGCTTCGTCGATGCTTCGGCGGTCGGCTGGTACCACTACATTTACGGCGATGCGCAAGCCGGCAACGCCCTCATCAAGAAGCACAATCCGGAAATGACCGATGCGCTGCTGGCCTATTCGGTCGCCAAGATGAAGGAGTACGGCATCGTCGATTCGGGCGATGCGCTGGCGCTTGGCATCGGCGCCATGACCGATGCGCGCATGAAGGATTTCTACGACACGATGCAGCGCGCTGGCGTGGTCAAGGCCGGGCTCGACTACAAAAAGAGCTACACGCTGCAGTTCGTCAACAAGAAGGTCGGCCTGGACCTGCGGCCAAAGTGACACGATGGCGAACGTCGCACCGCGAGCGATCGTCTCTTTGCGAGAAATCGATAAGACCTATGCCAGCGGCGTCGTGGCGCTCGACCGGCTGTCGCTCGACGTCCGCAACGGTGAATTCGTCTCCCTGCTGGGGCCTTCGGGTTGCGGCAAATCGACGGCGCTGCGCATCATCGCCGGCCTGAGCGAGCCATCGGGCGGCAGCGTCACGTGGCCGAGTGGGGCGCCTGCGCCCGGCCGCATCGGCTTTGTGTTCCAGGAACCGACTTTGATGCCGTGGGCGAATGTCGCCGGCAATGTCGAGCTGCCGCTGACCTTGACCGGCGGCGACGCAGACGATCCGGCGGTCGCGCAGACGCTCTCGCGCGTCGGGCTCGCGCAGTTCGCGCAGGCCTATCCGCGCGAATTGTCGGGCGGCATGAAAATGCGGGCCTCGATCGCCCGCGCTTTGGTGACCGAGCCCGAGCTTCTGCTGATGGACGAGCCGTTCGCCGCGCTCGACGAGATCACCCGGTTCCGACTCAACAACGACCTGCTGGCTCTGTGGCAGATGCTGGGCCGCACTGTCGTCTTCGTCACCCACTCGGTGTTCGAGTCGGTCTTCCTGTCGCAGCGCATCGTGGTGATGACGCCGCGGCCCGGCCGTGTCGCCGCCGAGATCGCGATCGACGCGCCCTATCCGCGCAATGAGCGCTTCCGAACCTCGCCGGAATACGCCGGCTATTGCCGCGTCGTGTCGGGAGCCCTGGCGCAGGCCACTGGAGGGGCGTCGTGAACGAACGCGTGCTTCGCATCGCGCTGCCGGTCGTGGTGCTGATCGCGCTCCTCGCGATCTGGGAGGCGGTGGTCGATTTCTATGCCGTGCCGGTCTATGTGCTGCCGGCACCCGCCGTGATCGCCGCAACTTTGGTCGCCGACTGGGGCGTGTTGTGGGATTCGCTGCTGGTCACGCTGACCACCACGGTCGAAGGCTTCGCATTGGCGGCCGCCGGCGGCATCGCGCTGGCGATTCTGTTCAACCAGTCGCGGCTCGTCGAGTATTCGCTCTATCCTTATGCGGTGATCCTCCAGGTCACGCCGGTGGTGGCAGTTGCGCCGCTACTGCTGATCTACCTGCCGCAGCACGCGGCGGTGCTAGCCTGCGCCTGGATCGTCGCGTTCTTCCCGGTGCTTGCCAACACCACGCTCGGCCTCAATTCGGTCGATCACAATCTCGCGGCACTGTTCGAACTGTACCGCGCCTCGCGCTGGCGCGTGTTGTGGCGGCTGAAGCTGCCGGCCGCGCTGCCCCAGATTCTGGCCGGGTTGCGCATCGCCGGCGGGCTGTCGCTGATCGGCGCGGTGGTGGCGGAAATCGCGGCGGGCTCGGCCGGGGCGGGCTCGGGGCTGGCTTACCGGATCGCAGAGTCGGGCTACCGGCTCAACATTCCGCGCATGTTCGCGGCGCTGGTGCTGCTGTCGGCTGCCGGCATCGTCATTTTCTTCCTGCTGTCGCTGGTCAACCACCTGGCGCTGCGGCGCTGGCACGAAAGCGCGGCGGCGCGCGAACGCTAGCCGCGAAGGTTCGCCACCTCGGGCACCACCAGCACGACCCCCGAGATCAGCAGCAGGATCAGGATGATTTTGCGAAACATGCGGTCGTCGAGCCGGCCGTAAATATTGAATCCGATCCAGATCCCGGCGGCGAGCGCAGGCGCGCCATAGATGTAAAGGCGCATGACGTCCGCCGTCACTGCGCCATTGGCCGCCAGCGCCGCTGCCGTCACCACAAATGCGGCGAGGATCACCGGCTGATAGACGCTGCGTTGCACGTCTTTCGGCCAGCCGCGCATGCTGCACCACACCGTGATGAAGACGCCGGCCAGTCCCGTCATTCCGCCCAGCACGCCGTTGAAGAAGCCTATGCCGAGCTCGACCGGGACATTGGCCGGCACGCCGCGAACGGTCGGGCGCAGCAATCCGTCAATGCCGTAGACCACCAGGAGGATCCCGACACCGAGCCGCAGGTAAGCGGGGTTCATGAAGGCGAGCAGCCACACGCCGATCGGCACGCCGACGGTGCCGCCGATCACGATGGGCGTCACGTGGCGCCAGTTGAACGCCCGGCGCAGCCGCCACATCCCGTAGGCCTGCACGAATATGCCGTAGCCGCAGATCAGAGTCGTCGTCTGCAGCGGCGTGATGATGTGAAGCCAGACCCCCGATACCACCAGGCCGAAGGCGAACCCGGCCAACCCACTGACAACCCCGCCGATAAAGATCGAGATCAGAAAAAGAGTGAGGATCGTTGCATCCATCGCGCTGTCTCGCGGGATGAATGGCTGCCATCTCGAACGGAGGCTGCATTTTCTTTCCCGGCCGGAGTATACCAACGGCAAGGAAACGCTCAATCCGGCGCGTCAACGCGGCGGCAACAACGCGGGGCATCATGGCGAACAAGATCGATCTCGGAGGCCGCTTTGCGGTCGTCACCGGCGGCGCGCAGGGCATCGGGCGGGCCATCGTCGAGCGGTTCCTGGATTCCGGCGCCAGTGTCGCTATCTGGGATCGCGATGTGACTTTGGCGCAGAAGACAGCGAAGGAACTCGGCAACCGCGGCAAGACCATCGCGGTCGCGGCCGACGTGACCGATTACCCGGACGTCGAACGCGCCCGCGACGAGACGATCAAGGCGTTCGGCCGCATCGACATTCTCGCCAACAATGCCGGCGTTGCCGGCCTGAACACGACGACGTGGGAATACCCGGTCGAAGAATGGCGCCGGGTGATGACGATCAACCTCGACGGCCAGTTCTATTGCTGTAAGGCGGTGGTGCCCGGGATGATGGCGCAAAACTACGGCCGCATCGTCAACATCGCGTCGGTGGCCGGAAAGGAAGGCAACCCCAACGCGCCGGCCTATTCGGCCTCCAAGGCCGGTGTCATCGCGCTGACCAAATCGCTGGCGAAGGAAACGGCCGGCAAGGACATTTCCGTCAACTGCATCACGCCGGCGGCGGCCAAGACCGCGATCTTCGACCAGATGACGCAACAGCACATCGATTTCATGCTGTCGAAAATCCCGCGCGGGCGCTTCGTGCGGGTCGACGAGATTGCGGCGCTGGCCGCGTTCTGCGCTTCGGCCGATTGCTCGTTCACCACCGGCTCGGCATTCGACATCTCCGGCGGGCGGGCGACCTATTGACCGACGCCAGTACGATTCGCCGACAGCGCCTGACCGGCATTGCGCTGATGTGCTGCGCGGTGGCGTCCTTCTCCGTGCTCGACACGACCGGCAAATACCTCAACCACCACATGGACACACTTCAGGTCGTGTGGGCGCGCTACTTCTTCGCTTTCGCGCTCTCGGTGGTGTTTTCCAATCCGATCGGGCAGCCGGGCCTGATGAAGACCAAAAGGCCGGTTCTGCAGGCCGGCCGCTCAGCGCTTCTGCTGCTGTCCACCGTGGTCAATCTGTTCGCGCTGCGCTGGCTGCAGCTCGATGAGGCGCTGGCGATCCTGTTCTCGACCCCGTTTATGGTGGCATTGCTGTGCGTCCCGCTGCTCGGCGAGCACGTCGGCTGGCGGCGCTGGAGCGCGATCAGCGTTGGCTTCTTCGGCGTGCTGATTGTGACGCGGCCGGGCTTCGGCGGCATGCACCCGGCCGCCTTGCTCTCGTTCGTCAGCGCGGTGTGTTATGCGTTCTACGTCATCTCGACCCGCGTTCTGTCGCGCACCGACAGCAGCGAGACCACGCAGTTCTACACCAATCTGGTCGGTGCGTCGGTGATGACCTTGGTCCTGCCGTTCGTCTGGAAGACGCCGGACGGTGTTCTAACCGCGGCGCTGATGATCCTGATCGGCGCGCTCGGCGGCGGCGGCCACTATCTGCTGATCCGCGCGCACCGGCTGGCGCCGGCCTCGGCGCTGGCGCCGTTCATCTACACGCAGATGGTGTGGACCACGGCGTTGGGATTCGCGGTGTTCGGCGACGTGCCGCACCGCTGGACGATCGTGGGCGGGCTGATCGTGATTTCTTCCGGCCTTTATTTGCTCCACCGCGAAGCGGTCCGAAAAGTCGAGCCTTCCGCGCCGGTTGCCTAGACGGCGCGGGCGGCGCTAAGTTTCTGCCCTCTAAGCCTTCCTGCCGCTGCGGAATTCTCGAGGATATTCATGGCGCGACCCAATGACCGGACCAATGGCGGCTCCGGCCTCAACGACGATATCGGCGAGCAAAAGCGCCTCGAACTCTACCGCTTGCAGGTTGTGATCCGCGAGGCGGAGCAGCGCGCCTACGACCTGTTCCTGCAAAATCTGGTCAAGGGCACCAGCCACCTGTCGCTTGGGCAGGAGGCGGTGGCGGCGGGCTTTGCCGGCGCGATGCAGAAGGGCGACCTGTCATTCTGCACCTATCGCGGCCATGCCCACACTTTGGCGCGCGGCGTGCCGGTCGAGAAGGTATTGGGCGAGCTGATGCAGCGCGACAACGGCCTGATGCGCGGCAAGGGCGGTTCGATGCACCTGACCTCGGAAGCGCACGGCGTGATGGGGTCCTACGCCATCATCGGCGCCCACCTGCCGATCGCCTGCGGCGCCGCCTGGCGCGCGCAATACAAAGGCGACAAGGACGTCTCGGTCTGCTTCTTCGGGGACGGCACTACCAATATCGGCGCGTTCCACGAGGCGCTGAACTTCGCCGCGGTGTGGAAGCTGCCGGTGGTGTTCGTCTGCGAGAACAATCTCTACATGGAATATACGCCGATCGGCGACGTCACGGCCGTCCCGCATCCGGCGGCCGACCGCGCTTCGGCTTACGGGCTCGAGCGTATCGTGATCGACGGCAATGACGCCGACGCGGTGTATCGCGAGGCGTTGAAAGCCTACGACAAGGCGCGCGCCGGCAACGGACCTTCGCTGATCGAATGCATGACCTATCGCCATAGTGGCCATTCGCGCGCCGACCCGGCCAAATATCGTCCCGAAGGCGAGTTGGAAAAATGGAAGCTGCGCGATCCGATCAAGATCTATCGCGAGCGGCTCAAGCAGTTCGGCATCGGCGACCAGGCGATCGCGCAGATCGACGCCAGCGTCCGCAAGGAAGTCGACGACGCCACCGAAGCCTGCAAGGCCGCGCCGATGCCGCCGCTCGATATCCTCACCACCGACGTCTATGCCGATGGCGGCTGGGCGTGGAGAAACTGAAATGGCCGAAATAACCTACCGCGACGCAGTTGCCCGCGGCATTGCCCAGGAAATGGCGCGCGATCCCGACGTCGTCTTCCTCGGCGAGGACGTCGGCAAGGCGGGCGGCGTGTTCAAGGCGACCGTTGGTCTCTACGAGCAGTTCGGGCCGCTGCGCGTGCGCGACACGCCGATCTCCGAGCAGGCGATCCTCGGCGCCGCGATGGGCGCGGCGATGACCGGCCTCAAGCCGATCGCCGAGATCATGTTCTCGGATTTTTTCGCGGTTTGCTTCGACTACATCGCCAACGAATTTCCCAAGAGCCGCTATATGTCGAACGGGCAGACCAAATGCCCGCTGGTGGTGCGCACCGGCAACGGCGCCGGCTCGCGGTTCGGCGCGCAGCACAGCCAGTCGGTCGAGAACTGGTGCATGATGATTCCGGGCCTCAAGGTGGTGGCGCCGTCCAATCCGCGCGACGTGATCGGCCTGATGGCGGCGGCGGTGCGCGATCCCGACCCGGTGATCTTCTTCGAGCATAAGTCGCTCTACGCCACCAAGGGCGAGGTGCCCGATGGCGAGATCGTCGATACGCTCGGCACCGCCAGGATCGTGCGCCCCGGCAAGGACGCCACGATCTGCGCGCTGGCTTTGATGGTGCCGCGCGCGCTCGAGGCCGCCAATACGCTGCAATCCGAGCACGGCATCGATTGCGAGGTGGTCGACCTGCGCTCGCTGGTGCCCCTGGATACCCAGACGATCCTCGGTTCGGTGGCGAAGACGCACCGGCTGTTCACGGTCGAGGAAAATCCCCGGCTGTGCGGCTGGGGCGCGGAAGTGGTGTCGATCGTTGCCGACGAGTCGTTCTATGACCTCGATGGACCGCCGGTGAGGATCACGACGCCTCATATCCCGCTGCCGGCCGCAGATATCCTGGAGGACATCGTCCTGCCGACGCCCGCGCGCATCGTCGAGACGGTGAGGCGGTCGCTCGGAAGCTGATTTTTTGCGGCTCCGGCCTCCGCGCCGGAATGATGCAGTAGAGGTGCTTGTCATGGCCAACTACGACAACCTGCTCGCCAACGTGCCGACCGATCTGTGGATCGGCGGCCAGTGGAAGAAGTCTTCCGACGGCGCGCGCTTCGACGTGATCGATCCGGCGACCGAACGCAAGATCGCCTCGGTCGCCAGCGCCAGCGTCGACGACGCCAAGGCTGCGCTCGACGCCGCGCACACGGCGTTTCCGGCCTGGGCCGCTAGGAAGCCGCGCGAGCGCGGCGAGATTTTGCGCAAGGCCTATGAGCTCATCATGCGCGACGCCGAGCGGCTGGCGAAGCTCATCACCATCGAGAACGGCAAGGCGCTGTCGGATTCACGCGGCGAGGTGGCCTATGCGGCCGAGTTCTTCCGCTGGTACGCCGAGGAGGGCGTGCGCAACCTGGGCCAGAACGGCATGGCGCCGTCGTCCGGCGCGCGCATCTTCGTGCACCACAAGCCGGCGGGCATCGCGGTTCTGGTGACGCCGTGGAATTTTCCGGCGGCGATGGCGACGAGAAAGATCGGCCCGGCTTTGGCCGCCGGCTGCCCGGTCGTCCTCAAGCCGGCCTCGGAAACGCCGCTGACCATGCTGGCGTTGATGCCGATCCTGGAAGAAGCCGGCGTTCCGGCCGGGGTCGTCAACGTCATTCCGTCGCGCCGTTCCGGCCCCGTGGTCGATGCCATGCTGCACGATTCGCGCGTGCGCATCGTCTCGTTCACCGGCTCGACCGAGGTTGGCCGCAAGCTCCTGCACAGCGCCGCCGACAATGTGCTCAACACGGCGATGGAGCTCGGCGGCAACGCGCCCTTCATCGTGTTCGAGGACGCCGATATCGACGCAGCGATCGACGGCGCCATGATCGCCAAGATGCGCAACATGGGCGAGGCCTGCACCGCGGCAAACCGCTTCTACGTCCACGAAAAGGTGCAGGACGAATTCACCAAAAAGCTGACCGCCAAGATGGCCGGCCTGAAGATGGGCAACGGCCTCGACGACGGCGTGGCGCTCGGCCCGCTGGTCAATGCCGAAGGCCGCGACAAGGTCATCGAACTGGTCGACGATGCGGTGAGCAAAGGCGCGAAGATCCTGACCGGCGGCAAGCGGCCGGACGGTGCGGGCTATTTCTATCCGGCGACCGTCCTCACCAATGTGCCGAACGACGCCAAGATGCTGAACGAGGAAATCTTCGGGCCGGTCGCTTCGCTGCAAAGCTTCAAGGACGAAGCCGAAGTCATCAAGCGCGCCAACGATACCGAATATGGCCTTGTCGCCTATCTCTACACCAGGGATCTCGGCCGCGGCCTGCGCGTGTCGGAGAAGCTCGACTTCGGCATGATCGGGCTCAATCGCGGCCTGGTGTCGGACCCCGCCGCGCCGTTCGGTGGCATGAAGCAGTCCGGCGTCGGCCGCGAGGGCGCCCACGAGGGTTTGATGGAATTCCTCGAGACGCAATACATCTCGACGACGTGGTGATTTTTATTCTGTCATGCCCGCGCAGGTGGGCATCCAGTAAACGACCGGAAGCCGCTGACGCATGGACGTCCTGATGCCGCAACTCGGCGAAACCGTCGCCGAGGGCAAGATCACCAAATGGTTCAAGTCTGCCGGCGACGCGGTCAAGCCGGGCGACAACCTGTTCGAGATCGAGACCGACAAGACCTCGATGGAGGTGCCGGCGACTTCGGCGGGAACGCTGACCTCGATCAATTTCAAGGTCGGCGATGTCGCCAAAGTGGGCGCGGTGGTGGCGCAGATCCTTGCCGCCGGCGAGACGGCATCGGCGGCGCCTGCGAAAGCCGCTCCGCAATCTCCGCTCACCCCCGCGAAAGCGGGGGTCCAGGGCCAAAACCAGGGCCGAGACCAACGCAGCACGGAACTGGATTCCCGCTTGCGCGGGAATGAGCGGGTTGCTGTCGCTGCGGCGGCTTTTGCCCCGATCAAGATGGACCCGTTCAACGAAGTCCGCAGCCCCGAGCGCAATTACGGCCCGGCCCGGCTGCCGGGCGGCGCGCATGTGACGCCGCTGGCGCGGCGGCTCGCCGGCGAACGGGGAATCGATCTGACCGGCATCAAGGGCTCCGGCCCGCACGGCCGTGTCGTCGCCAGCGACATCGGCAACGCGCCGCCGCTGCGTGAGAGCGGGCCTGTACCGGGCGCCAGCGCCGCGCAGGTCATCGCGCTCTATCAGGGCGTGGCTTACGAGGAAGTGCCGGTCGACGCCATGCGCCGCACCATCGCGGCGCGCTTGACGCTGGCCAAGCAGACCATCCCGCATTTTTATCTCACCGCGGATGTCGATACCGACCGCCTCGCCGCGATGCGCGAGGAGGCCAACCAGGCGGCGTCGTCGGACAAAGATGGCAACCGCGCGTTCCATCTTTCGCTCAATGATTTCATCGTCAAGGCTTGGGCCGCGGCGTTGCGACGCGTGCCGGATGCCAATGCGGTGTGGGCGCAGGATCGCATCCTGCGGTTTCGCAGCGCCGACATCGGCATCGCGGTGGCGGTCGAGGGCGGCCTGATCACGCCGGTGATCCGCAGCGCCGAGACGAAATCGCTGACCGCGATCTCGGCCGAGATCCGCGACCTCGCGGCGCGCGCCAAAGCCAGGAAGCTCAAGCTCGAGGAATACCAAGGCGGCGCCAGCGCCATTTCCAACCTGGGCATGTACGGCGTGCGCGAGTTTTCCGCGATCATCAACCCGCCGCATGCCACGATCCTGGCGGTCGGCGCATCGCGCCGTTCCGCGGTCGAAACCGCGGATGGCGGCGTGAAGTTCGTCAGCCAGCTCACCGTCACGCTGTCCTGCGACCACCGGGTGGTGGACGGCGCGCTCGGTGCGGAACTGCTCGCTGCGTTCAAGGCTTACGTCGAGCAGCCGGTCACGGCACTGGTGTAGTCATGATGCTTCGCTTTGCCGCCGTTTCGCTCGCGCTTGTCTGTGGAAGCGCTGCCTTGGCACAGAACGTGCCGAGCGACGCCGAGAAGGGCATGGCTGGATCGTGGGATTTATCCAACGCGGAGCGCGACAAGGTTTGCGGCGCGGAATTCTCGACCGACCGCGCCAGCGGCGGGTTCAAAGTCCAGTTCGAGACGAAATGCGCCGATCTTTTTCCGCCGTTGAAGGATGTCACAGCGTGGAAACATCCGGACAATGACCTGCTGCGGCTGGTCGACGGCAAGGGCAAGTCGCTGGTCGAATTCAGCGAGGTTGAATCCGGCATTTTCGAAGCACCGACGCCGGGGATCGGCGTGCTGTTCCTGCAGCATCCGGGCGACGCCGGGCCGCCGCCGCGGCCGCCGGAGGAAGTCGCCGGCGACTGGGCGATCATGCGGGGCGGCAAGGTGCTGTGCACGCTGACCCTGACGACCACGGCTGCGCCGGACGGCATGACGTTGTCGGCGAAGCCTAGCTGCGACGCCGCGATCGTGCGGCTCGGCTTCAGCCAGTGGCGGATCGACCGCGACGAGCTGATGCTGACGCCGGCACGCGGCAACCCGTGGCGGTTCGAATCGGTCGACGAAAAGACCTGGCAGCGGGTGCCGGAAGTGCCCAATCCCTACACTTTGGTCCGGCAGTAGTCCCGGCTAGATCAACTTCAATCCCTTGAAGCTGGCGTGGCCTTCCTTGCCGACCACAATGTGGTCGTGCACGGCGATCCCGAGCGGCTTCGCCCCATCGACGATCGCCTGGGTCATCACGATGTCGGCATGCGACGGCGTCGGGTCACCGGACGGATGGTTGTGCACCAGGATCAATGCGGTCGCCGACAGCTCGAGCGCGCGCCTGACGGCCTCGCGCGGATAGACCGGGGTGTGATCGACCGTCCCGACCTGCTGGAGCTCGTCGGCGATCAGCTTGTTGCGCTTGTCGAGGAACAGGATGCGAAATTGCTCGCGGTCGGCGAACGCCATGGTGGTGCGGCAATAATCCAGCACGTTCGACCATGACGACAGTACCGGGCGCTGCTGCACTTTGCCTTTGGCCTGGCGGCTGGCGGCGGCGTGGATGATCTTGAGGTCGGTGATCGCCGCTTCGCCGAGGCCCTTGCTCTCGGCCAGCCGCTGCTGCGGCGCCGCCAGCACCTCGGCGAAAGAGCCGAACCTGGCGATCAGGTCCTTGCACATCGGCTTGAAGTTGCGGCGCGGGATCGAACGAAACAGCACGATTTCGAGCAGCTCGTAATCGGTCAGCGCGTCGCTGCAGGCGTCGCGAAAACGCGTCCGCAGCCTTTCACGATGGCCGTGATAATGCGGCGCCGGTTCCGCGAGGCCTTTTTTGCCGGTGATTTTCGTCTTACCCGCCATGACCTGGCGCCTATGACTGAGAACTGCCAGTCGCGGTCAAACGTCAGGACTGATAGGGCGGCTTCTCGAGTTTCTTTGGCGATAACGTGAAGATTTCGACGCCGCGGTCGGTGACCCCGACGGTATGCTCGAACTGAGCCGACAGCGAGCGGTCGCGTGTCACCGCGGTCCAGCCGTCCGACAGCACTTTCACATGGGGCCGGCCGAGATTGATCATCGGCTCGACCGTGAACAGCATGCCGGGCTTGAGCACGATGCCTTCGCCGGCGCGCCCGACATGGACGACGTTCGGCTCGTCATGGAACAGCCTGCCGAGACCGTGGCCGCAGAAGTCGCGCACCACGCTCATGTTCTGCGCTTCGACATAGGTCTGGATCGCGTGGCCGATGTCGCCGGTGGTTGCCTGCGGACGGATGACGGCGATGCCGCGCATCATGGCTTCGTAGGTGACCTCGATCAGCCGCTCGGCTTTGCGCGGAATGTTGCCGATCGTGTACATGCGGCTCGAATCGCCGTGCCAGCCGTCGAGAATCAAGGTGACGTCGATATTGACGATGTCGCCATCCTTGAGCGGCTTCTCGCCCGGGATGCCGTGACAGACGACATGGTTGAGCGAGGTGCAGGTCGACTTCCGGTAGCCGCGATACATCAAGGTCGCCGGCAGCGCCCCGTGATCCATCGCGTAATCGTAAACCAGCCGGTCGATCTTCTCGGTCGGCACGCCTTCCTTGACCTCGTCGACCAGCATATCGAGGCATTGCGCGACGAGCTGGCTGGCGCGCCGCATCCCTTCGAAGGCGGCGGCGCCGTGGATCTTGATCTGGCCGGTCTTGCGCAGGGGCGCGACGGCCGCGTCGACATAGGTCATAGCGTCAATGTAAGCGATGGCTGCCTCAAGGCAAGTTGACCCGTCACGCCGCGATCTTGCCGCCCAATTCGTCGTCGATATGGGCACGCACAATATCGTCGAAAGTGGTCTCCGCCCGGAAACCAAGCGCCCTGGCGCGCTCCGCGTTGATACGCTCCGACCAGCCGGACACGATCTGCATCACCAGTTCGTCGGGTTGGCGCTTGATCCGTGCGGCGACCTTCGGCCCGGCGATGCGCGCCAGCGACTCGATCTGCTCGGCGACGGTGCAGCACACGCCGGGCATCGCCAGGCTGATGCGCGGGCCAAGCTGCTCGCGCGGCAGGCCGGCGGCGTGGATCAGGAAGCCGACCGCGGCGCGCGGGCTGGCATGGGTGTGACGCACGCTATCGGCGACCGGCAGCAGAGCCTCCGCGCCGGCCAGTGGCTCGCGGATGATGCCCGAGAAGAAGCCGGACGCCGCCTTGTTCGGCTTGCCCGGGCGTACGCAGATGGTCGGCAGGCGAATGCCGACGCCGTCGAGCATGCCGCGCCGGTTGTAATCGGCCAGCAGCAGTTCCGAGATCGCCTTCTGCGTGCCGTAGGACGTCAGCGGCGTCAGATGGAAGTCGTCGTCAATTCCGCCGCTGGGGAACGGAGAGCCGAACACCGCGTTCGACGAGGTGAACACCACTTTCGGCTTGTAACCGCCGCCCGCGTGGCGGATCGCTTCGAGCAGCGCGCGGGTGCCGTCGAGATTGACGTGATAGCCCTTGTCGAAATCCACCTCGGCCTCGCCGGAAACGACCCCGGCGAGATGGAAGATCATTCCCGGCTTGGCGGCGATCAGCTTTCCGGCGATGCCCGGCGCCGCGAGATCGGCGGCGACCAGTTCGACATGGCCCTTGAAGCCCGCCGGGCGTTCCGGCGCGACCACGTCGGTCAGCGTCAGCGCCTCGATCGGCTGGCCGTTGAGCGAGCCTTCCTTGACAAGGCGCGCAATGAGCTTGCGGCCGATCATGCCGGCGGCGCCGGTAATCAGAATATGCATGGTTTCTTCCCGTTTTACTTGTTGGCCGGCTCGAAACGGTCGACCCGGCGCAGCGATGGGAAAATCATCATCCAGATCGCGGCGACGAGCAATGACCCCAGGCCGCCGATGAAGGCCGACGGCACCGCGCCCAGAAACGCGGCCAGAACCCCGGATTCGAACTCACCTAACGTATTGGAGGTGCCGACGAAAAGATAATTGATGGCGCTGACCCGGCCGCGCATGGCGTCCGGCGTCTCGATCTGTACCAGCGAGAAGCGGATCACCACGCTGATCGAATCCGAGGCGCCGAGCAGAGCGAGCGCCGCCATCGACAGCACCAGCGAGGTCGATAACGCGAATACCATGGTCGCGATGCCGTACAGCGCGACGACGGAGAACATCGTGATGCCGATATGCCGCTCGATCGGCCGCCACGCCAGGATAATCGTCATGGTCAGGGCGCCGATAGCGGGCGCCGAGCGCAGCAGGCCGAGGCCCTGCGGGCCGGCATACAGGATGTCGCTCGCATAGATCGGCAGCAGCGCCGTCACGCCGCCGAGCAGCACGACGAACAGATCGAGAGTGATGACGCCGAGAAGCCGTTGGCGCAGGCGGATGAAGTGAAAGCCGGCCAGCACCGAGGCTAATGTCACCGGCTCGCGCGGCGCGGCCACGCGCTCGATCCTGACCAGGGTCACCAGCGCGATCGTGATCAGAGAGAGGACGACGCAGAGCGTGCAAACCAGCATCGGGCTGAACGCGTACAAAAGCCCGCCGGCGGCCGGGCCGACAATCACGGCGGACTGATTGGCCGACGCCCAGGCCGCGATGGCGCGCGGCACCAGCGGCGGTGCGACGGTCGCCGGCACCAGCGCGTGACCGCTCGGCAGTTCGAAGGCGCGGGCGCTGCCGATCAGGAACACCGCGACGAACAGCCATTCGCGGGTCAGGCTCCCGCTCGCCAGCCCTGCGAGCACGATCAGCGCCGCCAGCGCGTGGGTCGCCTGCGCCAGGCGCACAATGTGGCGGCGGTCGTAGCGGTCGGCGACATGGCCGATCAGCAAGGTGAACACCACCGCCGGCACGAACTGGATGAGGCCGACCAGGCCGAGATCGAACGCGCTGCCGGTCAGCGCATAGACCGTCCAGCCGATGGTGACCGCCATCATGTGGTAGCCGAGCGTCGCGGCGACGCGCGAGCACCAGAACAGCACGAACGGCCTCTGGTCGATCAGCCGGAGCGGCGCAGGCGATGGCGTCACTGCCGGGCGGCGTCGGCATTGAGCGCGGCAAGGCTCGATTTCTGCTTGCCGCCGGCGGCAAAATTGTCGGGCGCCAGCCAGCGCTCGAAATTCGCCTTGCGCCGCGGCCATTCGGTTTCGAGCATCGAGAAATAGGCGGTGTCGCGGTTGCGGCCTTTGGCGATCATGTGCTCGCGCAGGATGCCCTCGAACCGGAAGCCGTAGCGCAATGCCGCCCGCCGCGACGGGGCATTGAGCGCGTTGCACTTCCACTCGTAGCGGCGATTGCCCAGCGTCTCGAATGCGTAGCGCGCCAGCAGATACTGCGCCTCGGTGCCGAGCGGCGTTTTCTGCAATGCCGGCGAATAGACGATGTGGCCGACTTCGATCGAGCGGTGCGCCGGCCGGATGTCCATCAAGGTCGCGATGCCGACCGCGTGGCCGGCCGTGTCGATGATGGCGTAGGCATAGGGGTCCTGCAGCGCGATCCGCTGCGGGATCCACGCCGCGAATTGCTCGGCGCTCGCGAACGGTCCGTAGGCCGACATATAGGTCCAGATCGCGTCGTGGCCTTTCACCGCCTGCCACAGGTCGGCGGCGTGGCGGATATCGAGCCGCTCGACCCGGCCATAGCGGCCCTCGATCGTCACCGGACCCGGCACGCGGGCGGGCGTGGCGTCGACCGGCTCGCCGACTGGCTGTCCGTTTTGCGGGACGATGTCGATCATGGCGAAGGCCCGTAACGGCTGAAAAAGGCGTTGAGCTCGGCGTTCGGCGTGATGCCGGCGAAGCTGTCGAACTTGCCGTGCTCAGCGATCTCGCGCGCCGACTTGATGAAGGCATTCATGGCGACGCGCGCCAAGGCGCCGCCGACGCTGATCCGGCGCACGCCCATCCCTGCAATATCGGCGAGGGTGAAGCCGAACGGCCCGGAATTGAGAAAGTTGACGGGCTTGGGCGCCACCGCCTTCACCACCGCCTCGATCTGCTCGCGGGTCTTGATGCCGGGCGCATAGAGGCAATCGGCGCCCGCTTCAGAGTAGGCCTTGAGGCGGTGGATCGTGTCGTCGAGGCTCGGATTGCCGTGCAGGAAATTCTCGCAACGCGCCGTGAAGACGGTGTCGCCGCCGTTGCGGCCGATCGCCGCGCGTGCCGCCTTGACGCGCGCCACGGCGGTATCGAGCGGATAGATCGCCGTTTTCTCGTCGCCGGTGAAATCCTCGATCGACAGGCCGGCGACCCCGGTGCCGACGCATAACGCAACGCTGGCCGCCACGCCGTCCGCGTCGTGCGCAAAGCCGTTCTCGAAATCGGCATTAACGGGAAGCGCGGTCGCGCCAACCAGCTCGCGATAATGTTGCAGCACGTTGTCGCGCGTCATCGCGCCGTCGGGAAAACCCTGGGCGTGGGCGTAGCCCGAGCTCGTGGTCGCCAGCGCCTTGAAGCCGAGGCCCTCAAGATAGCGGGCGCTGCCGGCATTCCACGGATTGGGGATGACGAAACAGCCACTACGGTGCAGCTCGCGGAAGGTTCGCCTTTTCTCTCTGACGGACGGTTCGGCCACGATTTCCCCCGGTAAAAACGCCCGAAACCTGCCATGTCCCCATCGGCAAGGCCAACGCAATTCGGTGATGTTGGCATGCACGCCCGCGATACGGGAACGCCCAAGGGTCGCCCAAGGGTCGCCCCAAGGAACGCACAAAGGACTGCCCAAAGGAACGCCAGAGCCGTATCCCGCGTTGCAACGCCATGCTCACCCAACTCGGCGGCGGCGCCGTCATCAGCCTGCTCAATTTTGGCATTCACGCGGTCATTACCGGCCTCATCGTCGTCGTGACCCGGCACATGGGTTCGGTGATCGGGGAGAAAGGCATGTTCGCGCGGGTCGCCGCGCTCCTCATCATGACGATGGTCGCGCTGATGTGCGCGCACGTCGTCGAGATCACGGTGTGGTCGGCGTATTACCACCTGATCGGCCTCGAGGTGGAGAACGCGACCAGTTTCGAATTTGCCTTCGAGAATTACACCGCGCTCGGCTACGGCGATGCGACACCGGCCGAGCGCTGGCGGCTGACCGGGCCGATCACCGCGCTCAACGGGCTTTTGCTGGTCGGCTGGTCGGTGGCGGTGATCTTCGAGGTGATCGCCATGGCTGAGGTGAAATTCCCGCGCCTGCCGAGGCGCAAAAGGCGGCGCAGCTAGCCGGATTGACGGCAAGCGTCGGGCTCCGGCAATCTCCGGCGCAACTAGCGGCAAACGCTCGGGGATACGCCATGCTGAAAACCATCGCAGCCTTCGACCGGATCGGCGAGGAAAATGCCTTCGCCGTCCTGGCGCGCGCCAACGCGCTCGCCGCCCAGGGCCGCGACATCATCAGTCTCGGCATCGGGCAGCCCGATTTCAGGACGCCGGACCACATCGTCGAGGCGGCGATCAAGGCGCTGCGCGACGGCCATCACGGTTACACCGCCGCGAACGGCATTCCGCCGCTCCGCGAGGCGGTCGCCGCCGATCTGCACAAGCGCTACGAGGTCGATGTCTCGCCGGACAGCGTGATGGTCATGCCGGGCGGAAAGCCGACCATGTTCATGTCGATCATGATGTTCGGCGAGCCGGGCGCGGAGATTCTGTACCCCGATCCGGGCTTCCCGATCTACCGCTCGATGATCGAGTTCACCGGCGCCAAGCCTGTGCCGGTGCCGATCCGCGAGGAAAACGGCTTCGCCTTCTCCGCGGAGGAGACGCTCAAGCTCATCACGCCGAAGACGCGACTCCTCATCATCAACTCGCCGGCCAACCCGACCGGCGGCGTCACGCCCAAGAGCGAAGTCGACAAGCTCGTCGCCGGGCTCGAGAAGTGGCCGGACGTCGCGATCATGTCGGACGAGATCTACGACCAGATGACCTATGACGGCGAGAAGCACGTCTGCCTGCTGTCCTATCCCTCGATCCGCGACCGGCTGATCCTGCTCAACGGCTGGTCGAAGACCTACGCCATGACCGGCTGGCGGCTCGGTTACGGGATATTTCCCGGCAAGCTCTACGACTATGCGCGCAAGCTCGCGGTCAATCTGCATTCGTGCGTCAATGCCTCGGCGCAATATGCTGGGCTGGCGGCGCTCACCGGCCCGCAGGATGCCGCCCACAAGATGGTGGCCGAGTTCGACAAGCGCCGGAAGGTCGTGGTCGAGGGCCTCAACAAATTGCCGGGCGTGTCCTGCGTGGTGCCGAAGGGCGCGTTCTATGCCTTCCCCAACGTCAAACGCACCGGCTGGAAGGCCAAGGAACTGGCCAATACGCTCCTGAACGATACCGGCGTCGTCACCATCGGCGGCCCGGATTTCGGCATTCTCGGCGAGGGCTATCTGCGGCTGTCTTATGCGAATTCGACCGAGAACATCCTCAAGGCGCTCGACCGCATGGGCGAATTCCTGGCGAACCGGAAAGCTGCCTAACTCTTGCACGGATTGTCCGAAGAACAGAATCTGATGCGGCAATCGTGCCGCGCCTTCGTCGACGACGTCGTCATTCCCTTCATCCGCAAGGAATGGCAGCGTGAATGGTCGATGGATCCAGCCGGCCGGCTGCCGAAATCGATCCTGGAAGGCGCCGAGGAGGTCGGCATCCGCACGCTCGGCGTGCCGGAAAGCTATGGCGGCATCGAGCTCGACCGCGCCACCGAGGTGCGGACCTTCGCGCTGGTCGCCGAGGAAATCGCGCGCGGCGATTCCGGGCTCGCCGACAAACTGGTGCAGAACTGGAAGGTCGCGGTGCTGCTGCGCGAGCTTGCGCCCCGGAATCTGCAGGAGAAGTGGTTCAAGCGGCTGCGCGAGGACGCCCAGTTCCTGCTGGCGCATTGCTTGACCGAGCCGCGCGGCGCGTCGGATCGCTGGCTGCCGTACAACGTGCCGGAAGCCGCGATGCAGACCCGCGCGGTGAAGCAGGGCAACGAGTGGGTCATCAACGGCCGCAAGCAGTTCATCTCCAACGGCTACGACGCCGGGCTTTATGTCGTTTATGCCAACACCAACCCCAAGGTCGGCATGTTGCAGGGCACCTCGTCGTTCCTGGTGCCGCGCGACACGCCCGGCCTGACGGTGGCGCGCTGCAACGAGACGATCGGCTGCCGCTTCATGAACAATGGCGAGCTGGTATTCGAGGACATGCGGGTGCCGGAAGATCACCTGCTGGTCGAGAACGACGCGCTCGGCAAGGCCGGCATCTATTTCCGGCCGGGCAAGATCATCCAAGCCGCGAAGAACCTCGGCGTCGGCGTGCGCGCTTTCGAGGTCGCCGCCGACTACACGCAGAATTACGTGCAGGGCGGCCGCATTCTGATCAAGCATCAGGCGGTGGCGTTGCGGCTGGCCGATATGGCGACGCGGATCGAGGCGGTACGGGCGCTGCTCGACCGCGCCGCGCAGGCGGTCGACGACAACGCGCCGGAAGCCGACACGCTCTGCAACATGGCGAAGGTCTATGCCTCGGAGGAAATCCTCAAGGTCACCCAGCATTGCCTCGAACTGCACGGCGGCAATGGCGCGATGCTTGATTTCGGCGTCGAGAAGCTGTTCCGCGACGCCGCGATTTTCCTGCATATGGATGCGACGGTCGACATCTCGAAGATGAAGATCGTCAAGTCGATGTTTCCGCAGACCGCGGGCAAATATGCCGGGCCGGAAACCTGAATTACTTCCGCAACGTGAACTGAAAACCGATCAGCACGATCGCCAATCCGATGAACTGCGCGACGCTCGGCACCACGCCAAGCGCCAGAAATCCGACGATGACGCCGAACACCGGCACCAGCGCCGGGAATGTGCCGGCCCGCCCGGCGCCGAGCGCGATCACCGCATGGGCGAACAGATACGTCGCGACGGGCCCTGCGAAAATGCCCTGCATCACGATCTGCAGCAGATTCTCGAGCAGGCCGTGCCGCGCCAATTGGCTCCAGCCGCCGAACAGGAAGTAGAACGGCGCCAGCAAGACGATCGACATCACCCCGATCGCGACCACCGCGCGCATGCCCGGCACATGCCATTGCCGCAGCAATGTGCCGAAGATTGCCCACGATAAGCCGGCCGACATGAACAGCAGGTCGCCGACCACACCTGAACTGCCGATCGTGGTCAGCGATTCCGCGCCATAGACCAGCAACCCGGCGACGATGGCGGCGGCGCCGGCGATCCGGCGCGGCGATACGCTCTCGCGCAGGAATAGCGCGGCGAGCAGGAGGCCCGACAGCGCCGCGGTCGCCGGCTGGATTGTGGTGCCGTGCCCGAGCGGCACCAAGATGAAGCCGGTGTAGGCCAGCAAAGCCTGCGCCGGGCCGCCGAACAGGGTGAGGGCGAGCGCGCGCCCCCATCCGACGCCGCCGAGGTCGCGAATGCCCTCGCGAAAAAACTTCGGCAGCAACAGCAGGCCGGACCAGAAGAAACGGTGGAAGGCGATGTCAGCCGGTGTAAATCCGATCTCGACGCCGTGCTTGGCGGCGACGAAACCGGCCGCCCACGACAAGGCGGCCAGCGAGCCGCAGACCGTGCCGATGATCAGCGTCGCCCGGTGCGCTTGTTCGGCGCTTGTCATGCGGCCTCGGTGATGCGTGACGGGAGCCCGGTCGATACTCTAGGATCGCGCCTGCGTCCAATGACCAAATAACATAGCTGTCATCGCCGGCGTCGGAAATTGCCCAAGGAGCTGCCATGGCCAAGTCGAAGAAAGTCATCATTACCTGCGCCGTCACCGGCTCGATCCATACGCCTTCGATGTCGCCGCATCTGCCGATCACGGCGCAGGAGATCGCCGACGCCGCGATCGGCGCAGCCGAGGCCGGCGCCGCCATCGTCCACCTGCATGCCCGCAATCCGAAAGACGGTCGGCCCGACCAGACGCCGGAAGCGTTCCTGCCGTTCCTCAAGGTGATCAAGCAGCGCTCGGGCGTGGTGGTGAACATCACGACCGGCGGCGCGCCGACCATGACCGCCGAAGAGCGGGTCAAGCCGGCGGCGACGCTCAAGCCCGAGGTCGCATCGCTCAACATGGGCACCATGAATTTCGGGCTCTATCCGATGATCCCGCGCTTCAAGGGCAAATTCAAACACGATTGGGAGGAGCCTTATCTCGAGCGCTCGAAGGCCGGCATGTTCAAGAATACCTTCGCCGACATCGAGTACATTCTTACCACCTGTGCCGACAACAACACCCGGTTCGAGATCGAGTGCTACGACATCGGCCATCTCTACACGCTGCGGCACTTCCTCGACCGCGGCCTGGTCAAGCCGCCGCTGTTCGTGCAGTCGGTGTTCGGCATCCTCGGCGGCATCGGCCCGCATCCGGAAGACGTCCTGATGATGAAGCGCACCGCCGACCGACTGTTCGGCGACCAGTATCACTGGTCGGTGCTCGGGGCCGGGCAGAACCAGATGCGCGTCGCCGCGCAGGCTGCGGCGATGGGAGGCAATGTGCGTGTCGGCATGGAGGATTCGCTCTGGATCGGCGCCGGCCGCCTTGCCGAATCGAACGCCCAGCAGGTCACGCAAGTCCGCAAGATTCTTGAAGGCCTGGGGCTGGAGATTGCCAACCCGGACGAGGCGCGCGAGATCCTCTCGCTCAAAGGTGGCGATAAAGTCGCGTTCTGAATCGGCTGCGACCGATTGGTCATTGCCCTGCGCCGCGCGAGGCCGTCCAATAGGGGCGGAGGTTCGCATGGCCGCGCTCGACACCGTCAGCCTCGGCATTCTGCTCGGCAGCCTGGTCGTGCTGGCCGGGATCCTGTCGAGCGTGATTGCGCTGCGCTTTGGGGCGCCGCTGCTGCTGGTGTTCCTGCTGATCGGGGTCATAGCCGGCGAATCCGGGCCAGGCGGCATCCGTTACGACGACGTCCAATCCGCCTATACCGTGGGCTCGGTCGCGCTTGCGCTGATCCTGTTCGACGGCGGCCTGCGCACGCGCCTCTCCACGTTTCGAAGCGTGCTGGCGCCGGCCGGGGTCCTCGCCACCATCGGCGTGGTGCTGACCGCCGCGATCACCGCGCCGGTCGCCAAATACGCGCTCGGCCTCAACTGGCTCGAAAGCCTGCTGGTCGGCTCGGTGGTCGCCTCGACCGACGCGGCGGCGGTGTTCTTCCTGATCAACGCGGGCGGCCTGCGGCTGCGCTCGCGGGTCGGCGCGACTCTCGAAGTAGAATCCGGCGTCAACGACCCATTCGCCATCTTTCTCACCATCGCGCTGATCGAGATTCTCCTGGTCGGTAACAAGGGTTGGGGCGACCTGACGGTGGCGCTGCTGCGCGAAGCGGTGCTGGGCGGCGTGATCGGGCTGGGCGGCGGCAAGCTGATCGCGCTGGCGCTCAATCGGCTCGGACTGGCGCAAGGTTTGCACGCCGCCTTTGTCGCCGTCGGCGCGCTCGTCCTGTTTGGCTTCGCCAATGTGCTGCACTCATCGGGGTTTTTCGCGGTCTATCTCGCCGGCCTCGTGCTCGGCAACCAGCAAACCCGCGCCTACAGCTCGGTGGTCGCATTTCTGGACGTCATCACTTGGCTGGCGCAGATCGTCATGTTCGTGCTGCTCGGTCTGCTCGCCTGGCCGGATCGCCTGGTCAACAGCATGTTCGGGGCGGTGGCGGTCGCGCTCGCGCTGATGCTGGTGGCGCGGCCGGCGGCGGTGTTTCTCTGTCTGGCGCCGTTCGGGTTTTCCTGGCGCGAGAAACTGTTCATGTCGTGGGTCGGGCTGCGCGGCGCGGTCGGCATCTTCCTTGCTTCGATCCCGCTGCTGGTCGGATTGCGCAACGCGTCGGTATACTTTGACGTCGCCTTCGTCGTCGTTTCGGTCTCGCTGCTGGTGCAGGGCTGGACGATCGGCCCGGCGGCGCGCCGGCTCGGCGTTGCGCTGCGTCGCACCGCGGCGCCGCCCCGCCGCGTCGAACTCGATTTGCCGGGCCAGATCGAGCAGGAGCTGGTCGGTTACCCTGTCGCCGCCAACAGTCCTTACTTGCGCCGCCGTCTGATCCCGTCCTGGGCCAAGCCGACTTTATTCGTGCGCGAGCAGCAGATCCTCACGCCCGAAGAGGCGAAGGACGTGCGGGTCGGCGATTATGTCTATCTGCTCGCGCCGCCGCAGAAGGCGCAGGCGCTGGACCGCTTCTTCGTCAACATGCCGCCGCCGGCGCGGCCCGATCCCCGCTTGCTCGGCGATTTTTTCGTGCCCGGCAGCGCGACCCTAGGCGCGCTGGCCGAGATCTACGGGTTGCAGGTCGCGCTGGAGCACATGGAGTTCACGCTGGCGGATGAATTCGCCGATCAACTCAAGCGCGCCGTGAAGCAGGGCGATATCATCCAGATCGGGCCGATTGCGCTGCTCGCGCATCAGGTTGCCAAGGGCAAAGTCGTCACCGTCGGCCTGCAACTCGCCGAACCCGATGCCGAAGCTCCCGTCAATTGGCAAAGCCGCCTCGCGGCGGCGCTGCGGCAGGTCAAAAAAGAAATCTTGGGCTAGATCGCGCGCCGCGCCGGAGCGAGCCGCACCAGCGAGGCGCCGCCGAACAGCACGGCCGCCCAGAACAGGTCGCCGACAACGGTCTGCGGCAGATAGGGCAGGCCGGCGGCATAGGCGGTTGCCAGTCCCGCCAAAGTGTGCGGGTACATCGCGGTGGTCGCCCATACCGTGAAATTGGTGGCGGCAAAGAAGATCAGCGAATAAGCGACGATCACCGGCGCGAACATGCCCGGCGAGCGCAGCCGGCCTGGCAGATAGGCGACCAGCGCGGGCAGCATGAACAGCGCGTAGATCACCAGGGTCAGCACGCGGCCGTCGAATCCGATGATGGTGTCGCTGATGAACATCGCGGCGAACGGCACCGCAAAGGCGAGCCCGCGCGTGCGCAGCATCGTGCCGGCGAATAGCGCGCTGGCGGCGAGCGGAGTGAAATTCGGTTCGTGCGGCAACAGCCGCGCGGCAACGTCGAGCACGATCAGCCCGGCCACCAGCAGCAGGTCGTTGCGCGGAATAGAGATGCGTTGGAGCGGCGCGTTCATCAACCCGATGTCCTTCAAGTTCCGGTGTTTCGCGACATTAACACGGCCGCGGGTGCCTTCTCCACCCATTCTTGCACGATGGCGGTGAGTGCAGCGAGGCCGTCGGTCAGGGCGGCGGGGCCCGGTTGCAGGATGATCATGGACTTGATTTCGCGCAGAAAACCGCCGGCGACCGCGGGAATCGGCGCAAAACCAGGGCGCGCCGCGACCTTGGCCGGAACGAATTTCTTGCCGCACCAGGATCCGATGATGATGTCGGGCGCGGCCTCGATCACCTGGGCGGCGGAGACGATTCGGTCCTTGGCGTTCTTGCGTTGCGCCAATTGCGGAAAGGCGTCGGCCGCGCCCGCCGCTTCGATCAGCTCGGACACCCAGCCGATCCCGGAGATCATCGGCTCGTCCCATTCCTCGAAATAGATTTTCGGCCGCCGGGTCACGGCCGCCGCTTTGAGGCGCGCCGCGGCAAGCCGGGCGGCGAGGCTGTCCGCCAGCGCATCGGCCTTGGCGGGCGAGGCCGTCAGCGCGCCGAGCGTGCGGATCATGTCGAGAATGCCGGCGATATCGCGCTGGTTGAAGACGTGCACGGCGACATTATGGCGGATGAGCTCGGCGACGATGTCGGCCTGCAGATCTGAGAAGGCGAGCACAAGGTCGGGCCGCAGCGCGAGAATTTTCGGGACATCGGCCGATATGAATGCCGACACGCGGGGCTTTTCCTGGCGCACGCGTGGCGGCCGCACCGCATAGCCGGAGACGCCGACGATGCGGCGGTCCTCGCCGAGCAGATACAGGGTCTCGACGGTCTCCTCGGTCAGACAGACGATGCGCTCGGGCGGGAACATGGCGCATTATAGCTCGCCGCCCGGCGTCCGTCGTTTCGCTGCATAGACAAGCAACGGCGCTCTGTTACCATAGGTGCAGCGGCCTGCCGTGCGCAGCCGCCAGTGCCGGGACGATGGCTCCGGCCGGTTGCTTTTTCGACACGCGACTACAACCGCCCAAGTGGCGCCATCGGTTTGCGATGCCCGACGCACAATATCTTCTGGCCGCGTGCATGTTTCTGGGCGCGGTGCTTTACACCTCGGTTGGCCATGCCGGCGCTTCCGCCTATATCGCGGCGATGGCGTTGTTCGCGGTGTCGCCGGCGGTGATGCGGCCGACAGCGTTGGTCCTGAACATTCTGGCGGCGAGCTTCGCGACCTATCGTTACGCGCGGGTCGGCTATTTCCGCTGGCGCACGGTGTGGCCTTTTCTGGCTGGCTCGGTGCCGTTTGCCTTTATCGGTGGCGGCTTTCAACTGCCCGGCGAGTACTACCGGCCCATTGTCGGTTGCGTCCTGCTGATGGCGGGGCTCAGGTTGCTGTGGCGGCCGAATATCGTCGCCCAACTCTCGTTGAGCGACCCGCCGATCTGGCTTGGCGTCCTGCTGGGCATCGGGGTCGGATTTCTCTCCGGCCTCACCGGGACAGGCGGCGGCATTTTCCTGTCGCCGGTGATCGTCTTCATGGGCTGGTCGGATTTGCGCAGGGCATCCGGCTGCGCAGCGGTATTTATTCTGGCAAATTCTATAGCAGGGCTGCTTGGCAATTTTGCAGCGGTCCGATCATTGCCGCCCGAACTGCCAATTTACGCCGTGGCGGTCTTTCTTGGTGCGCTGATCGGCACCGCTTTCGGAACAAAATTTGCGGTAACGTATATCCAGCGCGCCCTTGGATTGGTGCTCCTGATCGCGGGGGCCAAGCTGATCGGCGTCTACTGAGTTTGCCCGATTGGCGGCCTGGGTTGGGATCGCATGTCTCAAGGCGCACACACTAGCATCGGCGAGTTCGATTACATCGTGGTCGGCGCGGGCAGCGCCGGCTGCGTACTGGGGAACCGACTGTCAGCCGATCCCAACAACCGCGTTTTGGTGCTCGAGGCCGGCGGGGGCGACAACTGGATCTGGTTTCACATTCCGGTCGGCTACCTGTTCGCGATCGGCAATCCGCGCTCGGACTGGATGTTCAAGACCGAGCCGCAAAAGGGGCTCAACGGCCGCGCGCTCAACTACCCGCGCGGCAAGGTGATCGGCGGCTCCTCGGCGATCAACGCGATGGTCTACATGCGCGGGCAGGCCGGCGACTACGATCATTGGCGCCAGCTCGGGCTGCCGGGCTGGTCATGGGAGGACGTGCGGCCGTATTTCAAGAAGCAGGTCAGCCACTTCCTCGGCGACAGCGAGCACCACGCCGCCGCCGGCGAATGGCGCGTCGAGTTTCCGCGGCTGCGCTGGGACATCGTCGACGCATGGCGCGACGCGGCCGAGCAATACGGCATCCCGAAGGTCGATGACTTCAATACTGGCGACAACGAGGGCTCTGGCTACTTCCACGTCAACCAAAAGCGCGGCCGGCGCTGGTCCGCCGCGCGCGGTTTTCTCAAGCCGGTGCTGCACCGGCCCAATTTGCGGGTCGAGACCGGCTGCATGGTCGAGCGGCTGCTGCTTCAGGGAAAACGCGCCGCCGGCGTGCAGTGGAAACAGGATGGCGTCGCGCGCAGCGCGGCTGCGCGAGGCGAGGTGATCATGTCGGCGGGCTCGATCGGCTCGCCGCAGATCATGATGCTGTCCGGCATCGGCCCCGCGGGCGATCTCGCCAGGCTCGGAATTGCGCCTGCGCTCGACCGCCCCGGCGTCGGCGGCAATCTGCAGGATCACCTGCAATTGCGCATGATCTACAAGGTGACCGGCATCCGCACCCTGAACGAGATGTACGCCTCGCTGATGCAACGCGGCTGGATGGGGCTGAACTACGCGATGTTCCGTCGCGGCCCGCTGACGATGGCGCCCTCACAGTTCGGCACCTTCACCCGGTCGGATCCGTCGTGCGAGCGGGCCGACCTGCAATATCACATCCAGCCGCTGTCGCTCGACAAGTTCGGCGACCCGCTGCACCCGTTCCCGGCTTTCACCGCGAGCGTCGCCAATGTGCGGCCCACGAGCCGCGGCACGCTCAGGCTGAAGTCCGCCGAGCCGACCGACGCGCCGGCGATCGATCCGAATTACCTGGCGACCCCCGAAGACCGGCACGTCGCTGCGCAATCGATCCGCATCACCCGCAAGATCGTGGCGCAGCCGGCCTTGCAAAAATATTTGCCGCAGGAATATCTGCCCGGCCCGCAGCTGCGCGACGGCGATGAAGCGGCACTGGTCAAGGCGGCCGGCGACATCGCCACCACGATCTTCCATCCGGTCGGCACCGCCAAAATGGGCCGCGACGACGATCCGCTCGCGGTGGTCGATGCGCGGCTGCGCGTGATCGGGCTCGAGCGCCTGCGCGTCGTCGACGCCTCGGTGATGCCGTCGATCACCTCGGGCAACACCAACTCGCCGACCATGATGATCGCCGAGAAGGGCGCCGAGATGATTCTGGAGGACGCGCCCAAATAGCGCGCCAAACCGGCCGCGCCGCTATGTCGCGGAACTGGCCTTTCACGCTCGCGTTAATGTGGCTCGGCCTGGATTTCGCGCACAAAGGGGGCGACCCGATGTTCGGCGATTATCGGCTGCTGGCAGCGATCGGCTTCGTCGCGCAAATTGTGGACGGCGCGCTCGGCATGGCGTTCGGCGTGATTTCCACCACCGCGCTGCTCGCATTCGGCGTCGCGCCGGCGCAGGCGAGTGCCATCGTTCACACCGCCGAGATTTTCACCACCGGCGCTTCGGCCGCCTCGCACATTTATCACCGCAACGTCGATTGGCGCATCGTGATCCGGCTCGGCATTGCCGGGGTGCTCGGCGCCGTGCTCGGCGCTTGGATCCTGTCGAACGTCGACAGTTCGGCCGCCAAGCCGTTCATCGCGATCTATCTGGCCGCGATCGGCGTCTTCATCCTGTACAAGGCCTGGCGGCTGGCGCCGATGCGCGATGCCCCGACGCTATGGACCGCGCCGGTCGGCTTCGTCGCCGGCTTTCTCGACGCCAGCAGCGGCGGCGGCTGGGGCCCGGTCGCTACCACCACGCTTGTCGGCTCCGGCCATGCGCCGCGCACCACGGTCGGCTCGGTCAACACCACCGAGTTCTTCGTCACCGTTGCGGCAGCGACCACTTTTTTCGTCGAGCTGGGCGCTGCGCCGTGGCGCGAATTGCTGGCGCTGATCGTGGGTGGCGTGCTGGCCGCGCCGGTCGGCGGCTGGATGGTCAAGCGCATCTCGGCGCGCGTGCTGATGGTGCTGGTCGGCTGCCTGATCATCAGCCTGTCGATCTGGCAATTGGCGCGGTATTTCAAGCTCGTCTAAGGCAGCGCCTTAAGGTGGCGGATCGGCCGGCCCGGCGCGATCGCCTGCGCCGCTGCGACGATCGCGTTGGCGTCGATGCCGTAGTGCCGGTAGAGGTCGGCGAGCGAGCCGGTCTGGCCGAAATGCTCGACGCCGAGCGCACGGGTGCGATGGCCGTTGACCGAGCCGAGCCAGGCCAACGCCGCCGGGTGGCCGTCGAGCACGCTGACGATGGCGCAGTTCGGCGGCAGATCGGCGAACAGCCGTTCGATGTGCGAGCGCGCATGGACGAGGCCGCGTTCGCGCGCGCGCTGCGCTGCGGTCCAGGCGGCGTTGAGGCGATCCGCCGAGGTCACGGCGAGCAGGCCGACGTCGCGGCGGTCTTCCGCCATGAGCCCGACCGCCTCGATCGCCTCCGGCGCGATGGCGCCGGTGTAGGCGACCACGACCTGGCAGTTCGGGCCGGGCTTGCGCAGCCAGTAGGCGCCATCGACGATCTGCTGGCGCAGCTCGGGCGTCATGGCGCGCTGGATCTGCTCGATCGGACGGGTTGAAAGCCGCAGATAGACCGAGCCGCCGGTTTCGTCGCGCAGCCAGTTGCGCTCCGAGGCCTCGCTGTCCTTGTCCGCTTTCTGGATGTAGGCGAATGACCACGGCAGGATTGTCGCCAGCTCGTCGACGAATGCCGGCTCGAAACTGGCCAGCCCATCCTGAGACATTCCGATCAGCGGCTCGGCGATCGACTGATGCGCGCCGCCTTCGGGCGCCAGCGTGATGCCGGACGGCGTCGCCACCACGATGAAGCGCGAATCCTGGTAGCAGGCATAATTGAGCTGATCGAGGCCGCGCGCGATGAAGGGATCGTACAGCGTGCCGACCGGCAGCAGCCGCACGCCATTGATGGTGTGCGACAGGCCGAGCGCCGACAGCAGAATGAACAAGTTCGCCTCGGCGATGCCGAGCTCGATGTGCTGGCCCTCCGGCGAGAATTCCCAATTGAAGGTCGAGGGGATTCGTTCGCTCTTGAAGGTATCGACCATCGCCGTGCGCGAGAACAATTTGCGGCGGTTGACCCAAGGCCCGAGATTGGTGGAGACGGTGACGTCGGGCGATGCGGTGACGATGCGCCGCGCGAAGTCGCTGTCGGCCTTGCCGACTTCGTTGAGCAGATTGCCGAAGCCGGCTTGGGTCGACATCGTCGGCGGGATCGCGATGGCGATTTCGTCCGGGACTTCGATGGCCGGCGCGCTGAGGCGGCGGCGGCCTTCCTGAATCAATGGAACGCGGTCGAGATAGTCCTGAAGCTGCTGGGCTGGCAGCGCCAGGCCCTCGAACTTGTCCCATTCGTGGCCGGGCCGGATCTGGTTGGCCTGCCGGTAGATTTCCATCTGCGCGGGCGTCATCAGCCCCGAATGATTGTCCTTGTGGCCGGCCATCGGCAGGCCGAAGCCCTTGATGGTGTAACAAATAAAGCAGGTCGGCTTGTCGCTGGTCGCCGCCTTGAATGCAGCACGGATCGACGGCAGGTCGTGGCCGCCGAGATTGTTCATCAGCGCGGCAAGCGCGGCATCGTTGCGCTTCTCGATCAGCCGCGTGACGTCGCCTTGATCGCCGATCTCGTCGAGCAGCCGCTTGCGCCAGGCTGCTCCGCCGGCGAACACCAGAACCGAATAGAGCGAGTTCGGGCAGTTATCGATCCACTGCTTGAGTTTTTGGCCACCCGGTTCCTTGAACGCCGCCTGCTGCAACAAGCCGTATTTCAGCACCACGACGTTCCAGCCGAAATTCTTGAATAGCTGCTCGTAGCGTTCCCACAGGCCCTCGCGCACGAAGGCGTCGAGGCTCTGGCGGTTGTAATCGACGATCCACCAACAATTACGCAAGTCCTGCTTCCAGCCTTCGAGCAGCGCCTCGAAGATGTTGCCCTCGTCGAGCTCGGCGTCGCCCGCCAGCGCGATCATGCGTCCTTCCGGACGTTCGAGCCCCCAGCCATGCGCTCGCACATAATCCTGGACCAGCGAGCCGAACAGGATCTGCGCGACCCCGAGGCCGACCGAGCCGGTCGAGTAATCGACGTCGGCGCTGTCCTTGGTGCGCGAGGGATAGCTCTGCACGCCCTTGTAGCCGCGGAAATTCTCCATCTTGTCGGCGGTCTGCCAGCCCAGCAGGTACTGGATGGCGTGGAAGATCGGCGCGGCATGGGGCTTGACCGCGACGCGGTCGGCCGGTTTGAGCACGTCGAAGTACAGCGCGGTCATGATGGTGGCGAGCGAGGCCGACGACGACTGATGACCGCCGACCTTGAGGCCGTCGGGATGCTCGCGCAGATGGTTGGCGTTGTGGATCATCCAGCTCGCCAGCCAGAGCACTTTCTTTTCGAGTTCGCGCAGGATCGGCAGATTGTCGCTCATGCCGGCATTCTAGCCCGCGCCGCGCGGGACTGAAAGCGAGCGCGCCGCTCGCGCCACCGGGCTCTACTGGACGGATTTCTCTGCCGCGCCGAGCACCGACTTACAGGCCGGCGGCAGGTCCGCCATGGTCAAGGCCTTCGGCGGCTTGGTCGACGGCTTCTTCGGTTCGATTGCCTTGGTGAACCAGAACTTGAAGTCGGAATCCGCGCAGCCAATGCTCGACGGCGTCGGCGGCTGCGCCTTGCAGCCGGTTTGCCCAGCGGGGCAGCGCAGCCGGACGTGGATATGGTCGTGATGGCCATACCACGGCCGCACTTTCTCGAGCCAGGAGCGGTCGCCGGTGACCGTGTCGCACAGCTTCTTCTTGATCGCGGCGTTGACGAGGACGCGCTCGACATCCGGGGATTCGGTCGCGGCTTTGATGAAGGCGGCGTGCTGCGGGGTATAGACCTCCGGGTTGACGTGCTTCCAGTCGTCGGCGACGAGATTATTGGCTGACATCGTCTCGCGCTGCTCGGGCGTCAACGTTTCCTTCGGCATCGGCACGAACCAGATGTCGACGTCGAGCCCGGTCTGGTGGCTCATGTGGCCGGTCGGCGTCGGGCCGCCGCGCGGTTGCGCGAGGTCGCCGACCAGGATGCCGTTCCAGCCGGTCGCCTTGGCGGCGCGTTGCGAGAAATTCTTCACAAACCGCACCAGACTGGGATGGCCCCAGTTGCGGTTGCGCGACAGTCGCATGACCTGCCAGGTCGGGCCGTTGACCGGCAATTCGACGCCGCCTTGCAGGCAGCCGCGCGGGTAATAGCCGATCGCCATCGCATCACCGAGCGAAGGCAGCTTCTTGGCGGCAAACAACTCCTTGGCCGGCTTTGCGCCGCCGAGCAGATTCTTCACGGCATCGACCGCGCTCTTGATCGGTCCTTTCTTCTCGTCAGGCAGATCGGCGGTCGGCGACGGCTCCTCGGCGGGCGGCGCAGCCGCGTCGCCGGGTGGCGTCGCGTCGTTCGGCGCGGCCGGGGAGGGCTCCGGCAACACATACGGCGCCGGGGCCGCCGGCGGCGGGGTGTCGCCCGGCGTCACGGCAGGCGCCTGCGCCACGTGCCAGCGATCGGCCAGCGCGGTGCTGGCGGTCATGATGAAGATCAGGGCCAAGGCCCCGGAAAGCCGTCTCATGGGGCCGGTCTAAAGCGTTCGCGGCGGGGTGTCAGGTCAAAACCCGGCGATGGGTTAAGCCCGCCGAATTCCCGACAACCTGCGGCAGGTCAAAAACTCCAGTTGGACCTGCGTGTTATATGGTTAACGAAAGCTTGCCGACTGGCCGGATTGAGGCCATGCTGGCGTTTGGTTGAGGGTCAGTATGCGTTGGCTGCGTATTGCGGCGATCGGGTTGGCGCTCGGGCTGGCGATGCCGGCCCGCGCCGAAGTGACAATCGCCATCGACAAGTCGCAACAGGCAATGGCCGTCGCGATCAACGGCACGCCGACCTACCACTGGACAGTATCGACCGGTTCTCCGGGCCGCGACACCCCGAACGGCCGCTTCACCGCGCAACGCTTGGCCAAAGTCTATTACTCGAAGAAGTTCGACGACGCGCCGATGCCCAACTCGGTGTTCTTCTACGAAGGCTACGCGATCCATGGCACGTATCAGGAAGGCCAACTCGGCCGTCCGGTTTCGCACGGCTGCGTGCGCCTGACGCGTGACAATGCTGCCACGCTTTACGCGCTCGTGAGCGCGCACGGCCTGTCGAACACGCGCGTCGTCGTGAGCGGCGAGATTCCGGATGACAGCTCGCGCCAGATGTCGATGGCGAGCGAGCGTCCAGTCATCAAAGTAGCCGATGGACCGCCGCCGCAGCGTCCCGACAATCGCGATGCCGAGCCGCAACGCGACCCGCGTGACCAACCGAAATACGATCCGCGTAACGACCCGCGGTTCGATCCGCGCCTGAGCCCGCTCAACGATCGGCGCTCCGAACCGCGCCACGATCCACGCAGCGAACCGCGCCACGATCCACGCAGCGAACCGCGCCGCGATGCGCGCGACGCGCCGCGATACGCGCCGCCGCGTCGCGATGCGCGCGACGCGCTCCGGCGCCCGCCACCCCGGCAGTTGCGCACCGAGCCGCGTTACGATCCGCGCGAGCGCGACCGCTACGATCGATCGCGTTCCAGCCGCTATGAGCCGCGGCGGGACATGCGCCAGACTCTTCGCCGGGAAGACATGCGTGATGATCGCCGTGAACCGCCGCGCTATCGTTCGCGCCCGCCACAGTACGATCCGCGCGATGACCGGCGCCCCGATCCGCGCTACGAGGCGCGACGGCCGCAGCGTGACGCCGGCCGCTATGAGCCGCGGCGCGACATGGCGCCGCCGCGCGACCGGCTCGAATTGTTGCGGGAATATGAGCGCAATGCGCGCCGCCAGGCCGAGATCGAGCGCGAGCTCGGCTCGCGGCGGCCGATGCCCGAACCCCCGCGCGAGCCGCGGCCGCGGCCGCGCGAACGTTATTCCGAAGCGCAGGGTTTCCGCTGGTAGCTAGACGTCGACCTTGAGCGCCGCGATGAAGGCTTCCTGCGGGATGTCGACCTTGCCGAACTGCCGCATGCGCTTTTTGCCCTTCTTCTGTTTGTCGAGCAGCTTGCGCTTGCGGGTGGCGTCGCCGCCGTAGCATTTCGCGGTGACGTCCTTGCGCAAGGCCCGCACCGTTTCGCGCGCGATGATCTTGCCGCCGATCGCGGCCTGGATCGGCACTTGGAACATGTGCGGCGGGATCAGCTCCTTAAGCTTCTCGACCATGCCGCGGCCGCGCGTTTCGGCGCGCGTGCGATGGACCAGCATCGAGAGCGCATCGACCGGCTCCTCGTTGACGAGGATCGACATCTTCACCAGGTCGGCGGGCCGGTAGTCGGTCAGGTGATAATCGAACGAGGCGTAACCTTTCGACACCGACTTGAGCCGGTCGTAGAAATCGAACACGACCTCATTGAGCGGGAGGTCGTATTTCACCATGGCGCGGCTGCCGACATAGGTCAGCTCTTTCTGGGTGCCGCGGCGGTCCTGGCAGAGCTTGAGCACGGCGCCGAGATAGTCGTCGGGCGTCAATATCGTCGCCTCGATCCACGGCTCCTCGATCTCCAGGATCTTCATCACGTCCGGCATGTCGACCGGATTGTGGATCTCGATCTCGGACTCGTCGCGCAACTTCATCTTGTAGATGACGGAGGGCGCGGTCGCGATCAGGTCGAGATTGAATTCCCGCTCCAGCCGCTCCTGGATGATTTCCAGATGCAGCAGGCCGAGGAAGCCGCAGCGGAAGCCGAAGCCGAGCGCCGCGGAGGTCTCCATCTCGTAGCTGAAGCTGGCGTCGTTGAGGCGCAGCTTGCCCATGGCGGCGCGCAAATCCTCGAACTGCGCGGCATCGACCGGGAACAGCCCGCAGAACACCACCGGGATCGCCGGACGGAAACCGGGCAGCGGCTCGTCGACCGGGTTGCGCTCGTCGGTGATGGTGTCGCCGACCCGGGTGTCCGCCACTTCCTTGATCGAGGCGGTGAGCATGCCGATCTCGCCGGGCCCGAGCTCGTCAACCGGGGTGAGCTTCGGAGTGAACACGCCGGTGCGGTCGACCTCGTAGGACGAGTCGATGCCAATCATGCGGATGCGCTGGCCCTTCTTGAGCACGCCATCGACGATGCGCACCAGCACCACGACGCCGAGATAGGCGTCGTACCAACTGTCGACCAGCAGCGCCTTGAGCGTGGCGTCGCGGTCGCCTTTCGGCGGCGGCAGCCGGGTCACGATGGCTTCCAGCACGTCGGGCACGCCTTGCCCGGTCTTGGCCGAGATCATTAGCGCGTCGGATGCGTCGAGCCCGATGACGTCCTCGATCTGCTTCTTGATCTTCTCCGGCTCGGCGGCCGGCAGGTCGACCTTGTTGAGCACCGGCACGATCTCATGGCCGGCATCGAGCGCGTGATAGACGTTGGCCAATGTCTGCGCCTCGACGCCCTGGCTGGCGTCGACCACCAGCAGCGAACCTTCGCAGGCGGCGAGCGAGCGATTGACCTCATAGGCGAAGTCGACGTGGCCGGGCGTATCCATCAGATTGAGGATATAGTCCTTGCCGTCGTTGGCGCGGTACTTGAGGCGCACGGTCTGCGCCTTGATCGTGATTCCGCGCTCGCGCTCGATATCCATCGAGTCGAGCACCTGCTCCTTGCCCGCCATTTCGCGATCGGTCAGCCCGCCGGTGAGTTGGATCAGCCGGTCGGCCAAAGTCGACTTGCCGTGGTCGATATGCGCGACGATGGAGAAGTTGCGGATATTGTTGATCGGTCCCGCCGTCATGCGGGGGCAGATAACACCCGCGCCGCGGTGCGGCAAGCGCTCAAGGTGCGCCGCGCCGATGATGTGTAGAATGTGACTCATGAAGATGAACCCGCGGCGGATCGTCATCGTCGGGGCCGGCTTCGGCGGGCTCGCCTGCGCCAAGGGCCTGGCGCGGACCGACGCGCAGGTCACGCTGATCGACCGCCGCAACTACCATCTCTTTGTACCGCTGCTCTACGTGTTCGACTTCGGCCGCTTCCGCATCCGGGGTCGCTTCGCCTGGCTGTTATGGGCGCTGGTGCACGTCTATCTGCTGGTCGGCTTCGAGAACCGCCTGCAAGTGGCGACGCACTGGCTGTGGAGCGCCTCATCATGCAAGAAGGCAGTGAAAGCGCGCAGCGCCGCGATCAGTAGCGGTAATGATCGGCCTTGAATGGGCCTTGCTGCGGCACGCCGATATAGTCGGCCTGGTCCTTGCGCAGTTCGGTCAGCTTGACGCCGATCTTGGCGAGATGGAGCCGCGCGACCTTCTCGTCGAGAGTCTTCGGGAGCACGTAGACTTCCTTCTTGTACTTGCCGTCCTTGTTGTGGGCCCACAACTCGATCTGCGCCAAAGTCTGGTTGGTGAACGAGGCCGACATCACGAATGACGGATGGCCCATCGCGTTGCCGAGGTTCACCAGCCGGCCTTCCGACAGCAAGATAATGCGGTGCTTGTCCGGAAACTCGATCTCATCGACCTGCGGCTTGATATTGGTCCACTTCAGATTCTTGAGATGCGAAATCTGGATCTCGTTGTCGAAGTGGCCGATGTTGCAGACGATGGCCCGGTCCTTCATCGCCCGCATGTGCTCGATGGTGATGATGTCCTTGTTGCCGGTCGCGGTGACGAAGATGTCGGCGCGAGGCGCCGCGTCTTCCATCGTCGTCACTTCGTAGCCTTCCATCGCGGCCTGCAATGCGCAGATCGGATCGATTTCCGACACCAGGACGCGGCAGCCGGCCTGGCGCAGCGAGGCGGCCGAGCCCTTGCCGACGTCGCCGAAGCCCGCGACCATTGCGACCTATCCCGACATCATGACGTCGGTGCCGCGGCGGAAGCCGTCGACCAGCGACTCACGGCAGCCGGAGAGGTTATCGAATTTCGACGTGGTGACGCTGTCGTGGACGTTGATCGCCGGGAACAGCAGCGTGCCGGCCTTCTGCATGTCGTAGAGGCGGTGCACGCCGGTGGTGGTCTCCTCGGAAACGCCCTTGATGTTCTTGGCGAGCTCGGCGAACCAGCCCTTCGGCTTTTCCTTCAGCAGGCGCTTGATCAGCGCGTAGAACACTTCCTCTTCCTCGGAATTGTGCTGATCGAGGAACACGGTGTCGCCGTGCTCGGCGCGCAGGCCCTGATGTACGAACATGGTGGCGTCGCCGCCGTCGTCGAGGATCATGTTGGGCGTGCCGCCGCCGTGCCATTCGAACAGCTTGGCGGTGTAGTCCCAATACTCCTTGAGGCTCTCGCCCTTGACCGCGAACACCGGCGTGCCGGCGGCGGCGATCGCCGCGGCGGCGTGGTCCTGCGTCGAGTAGATGTTGCATGACACCCAGCGCACGTCGGCGCCGAGCACCTTCAGCGTCTCGATCAGCACCGCGGTCTGGATTGTCATATGCAGCGAGCCGGCGATCCGCGCGCCCTTGAGCGGCTGCGACTTGCCGTATTCCTCGCGCGTCGCCATCAGGCCCGGCATCTCGGTTTCGGCGATGTCGATTTCCTTGCGGCCGAACTCGGCCAGACCGATGTCCTTGATGATGTATTCAACGGCGGCGGTCGAAGGCTTTCTGGCGGCAGAGGCGGTCATGACGATCCTGTGCGACTGATACGAAGGGATGGAACGGCCGTGGCTATAACAAAGCCGGCTCAACCCCGCAACAGATATATAAGGAAATCTTTATATATAAGGGACGCTATTCTTCTTCGCCGAACCGGCTCGCGATCAAATCGCACAGCGCTTCCATCGCCGCGCCGGCTTCGTTGCCGCTCGCCTTCAGGACCAGCGTGGTGCCTGGGCCGGCGGCCAGCATCATGAGGCCCATGATCGAAGTGCCGCCGACCGACTCATGGCCTTTGGTAACCGTCACGGAGGCGTCGAATTGTTCGGCGATCTGCACGAATTTGGCCGAGGCGCGGGCGTGCAGGCCCTTTTTGTTGAGGATCTCGACTTCGCGGGTAATGGCGTCTTCGGGCTGATCTTTGGCCGGGCCAGCCAACCCGTCATCCGCTCCACCGCCGGGGGCGGAGTCGCTCATTTTCCGGTGAGCACTCGACTGGCGATCGTGCAGTATTTGCGACCTGCTTCCTGGGCCGCGGCGACCGCTTGCTCCAGCGGGCAGGTCTCTCGCACCTTGGCGAGCTTGATCAGCATTGGCAGATTGATGCCGGCCAGCACCTCGACTTTGGGCTGGGACATCACGGAAATCGCCAGATTTGACGGGGTGCCGCCGAACATATCGGTGAGGATCGCAACGCCTTGCCCGCTGTCGACGCGCTTGACCGCTTCGAGGATCTGCTTGCGGGCCTGCTCGGCGTCGTCGTCGGGGCCGATGGTGACGGCCTCGATCTGGCGCTGCGGCCCGACGACATGCTCGAGCGCAGAGCGAAACTCGACGGCGAGCCGCCCGTGCGTGACGAGTACAAGGCCAATCATTACGAACTCCTCGCGGGCGCGTCGGTTGCGCCGCACGAAAGCGGGGCCATCATGACCATCCAAATGCCGCGTGCAAGGGGATATCTCCCTATATAGGGGTGCTGGTGCACTGCAATAAGAGGAGAGAATCCCTACCTTGGCCTGTCCGCTCATGCCGGCAATGTAGACCGATTATAGTTACTTTTTTCCGACCGGCCGTTGAGCGGATGGGGGGTAGCTCAGGCCCGGGGCGGGGTCAAATGTGACTGGGGGTCGCTAGCGCCGCCAGGACCAGGGCCAGCGCGTCGGCCTCGGCCGGGATGGCCAGCCGCGCCAGCCGCACCCCCGCGATGGCAGCCTCCTGGGCCGCTGCGGCCGGCATTCGTTCGGCCCCAGCCCCGAGATCCGCCACCAGCCCGACCGCCGCCAGCGGCTCGTAGGGCAGGCGGCGAATTCCGAGACCCCGAACTTCGAGCAGGCCGGCGAGCTCGAGGGCGGGGCGGACCAGCAAACGTCCGGCTCGGGCTTCGACGCGGCAGCGGTCATCCGCCACCAGTCGCGCGAATGGCAGGACGCCGCCCGCCGCTGCCTGCAACAGAAGAAGTGCAAGCCGGGATTTTCCCGAACCGGCCGGGCCGCGGATCAAAACGGCACTGGCTCCGACCAGAACCGCGCCGGCGTGGATCGTCGATGAAGTCTCAGCCATCACACCGCCGGCAGGCGGACGGTGAAGCGCGCGCCGAGCGCGCGGCCGTCGGGACCATTGCGGTTCTCGACGGCGATGTCGCCGCCATGGGCTTCGACGATCTGCTTGGAGATCGACAGGCCAAGGCCGGAATTTTGTCCGAAGCCGTGGTCAGGACGGTCCGTGTAGAAGCGCTCGAAGATCTTGCTCATGGCGTCGGGCTGGATGCCCGGCCCGACGTCGTCGATGACGATCGCGACATTGTCCTTCACGCGCCGGCAATTGATGCGCACGGTGCCGCCCGGCGGCGAAAACGAGCGCGCGTTGTCGAGCAGGTTGCTGATCACCTGACCGAGCCGTAGATCGTGGCCCGGCACCTTGAGATTGGCGGCGCTGCTGCCCTCGAAGGTCACGGTCGTGCGCACGCCGCCTTTGGCGACCTCATTGGCCGCCGTCACCAGGCTTTCGATCAGCTTGGCGAGATCGACCGGAGCCGCTTCGTTGCGCTGCAACTCGGCGTCGAGTCGGCTGGCGTCGGAGATGTCGGAGATCAACCGGTCGAGCCGCATGACGTCGTGCATGATCACGGCCAGCAGGCGTTGCCGGCTTTCGTCGGATTTCACGCGCGGCAGCGTCTCCACCGCCGAGCGCAGCGAGGTCAACGGATTTTTTAGTTCGTGCGCGACGTCGGCGGCGAAGCTCTCGATCGCCTCGATCCGAGTGTAAAGCGCGTCGGTCATCTCTCTCAGCGCGCCGGACAGGTGTCCGATCTCGTCGCGCCGCGCCGTGAAATCCGGAATCTCGACCCGGGTGCGGATACGCCGGCGCACGCGCTCGGCGCCCTCGGCCAGCCGCCGCACCGGTCCGGCTATCGTGCCGGCGAGCAGGATCGACAGCAGCACCATGACCGCGGCGGCGACCAGGAACACCTTGACGATGGCGAGCCGCTCGGCCTCCACCATGTCGTCGATGTCGGCGCCCTGGGTCGAAAGCATCAGCGCGCCGCGCACGGCGCGGAAACGCTGCACCGGCACCGATACCGACACGATGATCTCGCCACGGTCGTTGATGCGCACCTTCGAGGCGTGGAGTCCAGCCAAGGCCTGGCCAACTTCCTCATATCCCCGGCCGTTTTCCGGGCCGAGCTCTTTGTAGAGCGGAAGGTCCCCGCGGCCGAACCAGCGCCGGATCGCGGTGCTGGTTCGCTCGAGCGGCCCGGGCTGCTCGACGTTTGGGGCGGGCAGGTCGAACCGCAGCACGTCGCCGCGGCCGTAGAGATTGCGGCTGTCGATGATCAGCACGCCGTCGCGGTCGTAGATTCGCGCGCGCGTCTTGGTCGGGGAAATTAGGCGGCGCAGCACCGGCGCGACGCGCTCGGGGTTGATCGGGAATTCGATACCGGACAAGGCTTCGTCGTTGGGGCCGTAGCTTTCGCCGGGCTGCAGTTCGAGCAGCCGCTCGGGATCGATAGTGATCGATTCATTCTCCACCGTGGCCGAGGCGGCGATGGCGCCTGCGATGATCTCGCCCTGCACCAGCAAGCTCTGCACCCGCGCGTCGATCAGGCCGGCGCGGAATTGCGACAGGTAAAGCACGCCCGTGACCAGCGCGATCAGGCCGGCGAGGTTGAGAAAAACAATGCGTCGCGTCAGGCTGGAAAAGCTTTGGGCGACGAAAAACCGCCAGACCGAGCGCGCGGCGCCGGACGCGGCGCTGAAGTGGCCGGGCGGCGGCGACGCCTTCGCTTCGCCGGGGCGCACGGCCTCGGCAGGCTGGAGGGGCTGTTCGGTCGATCGATCGAGCACTTAAGTCCCACTGTTCGGGAATTTGCGCTGACCCGATTTTACCGCAAACGGCGGGCCTCAGTCTTCCTTGAAGCGGTATCCGACGCCGTACAGCGTCTCGATCATCTCGAAATCGTCGTCAACGACCTTGAACTTTTTGCGCAGCCGCTTGATGTGGCTGTCGATCGTGCGGTCGTCGACATAGACCTGATCGTCATAGGCGGCGTCCATCAACGCATTGCGGCTCTTGACGACACCGGGCCGGGTGGCGAGCGCCTGCAAAATGAGAAACTCGGTCACGGTCAAGGTGACCGGCTTGTTCTTCCAGGTGCAGGTGTGACGCTCGGGATCCATCAGCAGGTTGCCGCGCTCGAGCGCCTTCTGATCGTCCGCTTTCGGCGCTGCTGCCGCGGCATCCTTTGGCGAAACGCGCCGCAGCACAGCCTTGACGCGCTCGACCAGCAGCCGCTGCGAAAACGGTTTGCGGATGAAATCTTCGGCGCCCATCTTGAGCCCGAACAATTCGTCGATCTCCTCGTCTTTCGACGTCAGGAAGATCACGGGGATGTCGGTCTTCTGGCGCATGCGCCGCAGCGTCTCCATCCCGTCCATGCGCGGCATCTTGATGTCAAGGATGGCGAGATCGGGCGGCGAAGTCTTGAAGCCATCGAGGGCGGACGCGCCGTCGGTGTAGGTCATGATGCGATAGCCCTCGGCTTCAAGGGCGATCGAGACCGAGGTCAGGATGTTGCGGTCGTCGTCGACGAGAGCGATGGTCGGCATGAAGCCCCTCTGTTCGTGACGGTGTCCCGATCTTGTGAGCCCGCGAACGGGGGCCGAAATGTGACGTCCTTGCAACAACTATGCGATTCTGCTGCGATTTCAACCCTCGCCACGCCAAACGGTTCACCTGAACGCCCGATTCCTTCGCCGGATCCCGTGAATGACGCCCGATTCCCCCTTTAATGCCCAAAATGCCGCGAAACGGCTGCTACGTCAGGCGCGCAGCGGGGCACTGGCCACGCTGATGCCCGGCGCCGGCGATCCCTATTGCTCGCTCGTCAATGTCGCCACCGCCAGCGATGGCGCGCCGTTGTTGCTGCTGTCGCGGCTTGCGCTTCACACCCGGAATATTCTGGCCGATCCGCGCGCCTCGCTGATGCTCGACCAGCGCAATGATTGGAAAAATTCGGAAGGTGACCCGCTGGAGGGCGCCCGCATCATGTTGATGGGATCGGTTGCGGTCAGCGAAGATGCGGCGCATCGCGCGCGGTATCTCGCGCGGCATCCGGATGCCTACATGTTTGCTGGGTTCGGCGATTTCGGCTTCTACCGGATGACGCTCAAAGCCGCGCATCTTGTCGCGGGGTTCGGCCGGATCGACGATCTCGCGCCCGACGAGGTGCTGACCGATCTATCGGGTGCGGGGGCGCTGGTCGAGGCGGAACAGAGTGCTATCGAACATATGAACCTCGGTCATGAAGACACGCTGCGGCTTTACGCCACCAGGCTTCTGCATGCGCCGGACGGCGCATGGCGGTGCGTCGGCTGCGATCCGGAAGGTCTCGATCTACAGGACGGCCGCGCCGCGCTTCGGCTGCCGTTTCCGCACCGCGTCATAAACCCCGAGGAATTGCGCACGGTGTTGCGGCAAATGGCCGAGGCCGCCCGCGCCGCTTCATGAACCGCCGCGATTGTGGATATGGTTAGCGAGTCCGGCACTTTTCCGAGGAACCAGTGACGGGATGCAATGCCCTGTGCGTGGCGCGCATGCCGTTTGTTCTTGGCAGCGGCAGGCTTGGTGACTATGGTCGCGCCGCTTTGCGGACCCGGTTATACTTAGGTTCTATGGCCGTGGACTGATGTTGAGGGGAACGCCCGGCGGGATAAAACCCGCCCGGTTTGGGAGGATCGTTTTCGTGCAGGAGACCGGCGTGCATAACCCGGCCTATGGCGCCGACAAATTCGGCCTCAAAGGTCTTGCGGAAGTTCACTGGAATCTGACCGAGCCCAAGCTCTACGAGCATGCGGTCGCCGCGGGCGAAGCGCAGATCGTGGCTGGCGGTGCGCTGTGCGCGGAAACCGGCCATCACACCGGCCGCTCGCCCAAGGACAAGCACACCGTCGTCGATGCGTTGACCGAGAGCACCGTTTGGTGGGACGGCAATCGCAAGCTGTCGCCGCAACACTTCGATAATCTGTACGAGGATTTCCTCGCGCATTGCAAGGGCAAGAAACTTTTCGCGCAGGACCTCTATGGCGGCGCCGATCCGAAATACCGCATCAAGACCCGCGTCTTCACTGAGCTGGCCTGGCATTCGCTGTTCATCCGCACCCTGCTGATACGTCCGGAGCGCGACGAGCTCGCCGGTTTCGTGCCCGACCTCACCATCATCGATTGCCCGTCGTTCAAGCCGGATCCGAAGCGCCATGGCGGCCGCGAAGGCGCCGACACGATGGTGGCGATCGATTTCACCCGGAAGATCGTGCTGATCTGCGGCTCGTCCTATGCCGGCGAGATGAAGAAGTCGGTGTTCACCACGCTCAACTTCTATCTGCCGGCGCAGAACGTCGTGCCGATGCACTGCTCGGCCAACGTGTCGAACGACGGCAAAGAGAGCGCGCTGTTCTTCGGCCTGTCCGGCACCGGCAAGACCACG
>JBBRAN010000018.1:0-46578 GCA_038206695.1 Hyphomicrobiales bacterium
GGTGGGGCGAGCCGAGCTTCGAAGCGGTCGATTACCGCTATGTCGCGGGCGCGGGGGCAGACCCGCTGGGGGATGCGCGCGAACTGCTGCTCCAGATCGGTCCCGCTGCCGCTGCCTTCCGCACTCTGCCGGAAGAACGACGGGCGGAAGCACTGGCGCGAATTGAAACATTCATCGCCGATCATCTGGTCGGCGGCGAGGTTGCCTATCCCGCAGCCGCCTGGATCGTCTCGGGAAGTCGCGCGAGCGCGTAGGATGCGGCGAATGGTGCTTGTTAGGCGGCGGGTGGTCGCCTAATTCGCGGCGCATGACCTCTACGAACGAAATCCGCCGCTCGTTTCTCGATTACTTCGGCAATGCCGGGCACGAGATCGTGTCCTCGGCGCCACTGGTGCCGTACAACGATCCGACGCTGATGTTCGTTAACGCCGGGATGGTGCCGTTCAAGAACGTGTTTACCGGACTGGAAACGCGGCAAAGCCCGCGCGCGACATCGTCGCAGAAGTGCGTGCGGGCAGGGGGCAAGCACAACGATCTCGACAATGTCGGCTACACCGCGCGCCATCACACCTTCTTCGAGATGCTCGGCAACTTCTCGTTCGGCGACTATTTCAAGGAACAGGCGATCAAGCTTGCCTGGGATCTCGTCACCAAGGAATTCGGGCTGGCGGCCGAAAAATTGATGGTCACGGTCTATATCGACGACGACCAGGCGTTCGACCTCTGGAAAAAGATCGCCGGCCTGCCGGACAAGAAGATCGTGCGGATCGCCGGCGCCGACAATTTCTGGGCGATGGGCGATACCGGCCCGTGCGGGCCGTGCTCGGAAATCTTCTACGACCACGGCGACAAGATTCCGGGCGGGCCGCCCGGCTCGCCCCACAGCGAGGGCGACCGCTTCATCGAGATCTGGAATCTCGTCTTCATGCAGTACGAGGCGCTTGAAGGCGGCAAGCGCGTCGAGCTGCCGAAGCCCTCGATCGACACCGGGATGGGGCTAGAGCGCATCGCCGCGGTGATGCAGGGCACCCACGACAATTACGCGATCGACCTGTTCCGCGCGTTGATCGAGGCGATCGCCGAGCACACCAAGGTTTCGGCCAGCGGCCCGCAAAAGGCGTCGCACCGGGTGATCGCCGATCACCTGCGCGCGTCGGCGTTCCTGATCGCCGACGGCGTGCTGCCGTCGAACGAAGGCCGCGGCTACGTGCTCCGCCGCATCATGCGGCGCGGCATGCGTCACGCCGAGTTGCTCGGCGCCAAAGAGCCGCTGATGTGGAAACTGGTGCCGGTGCTGCTGCGCGAGATGGGCCAGGCTTATCCGGAGCTGGTGCGCGCGCAGGCGCTGATCACCGAAACGCTCAAGCGGGAGGAGACGCGCTTCCGCAAGACCTTGGTGCGCGGGCTCGCCATCCTCGACGAGAGCTCGAAGTCGCTCAAGAACGGCGACATGTTCGACGGCGACACCGCCTTCACCCTGTACGACACCTATGGCTTTCCGCTCGATTTGACGCAGGACGCGTTGCGGCTGCGCGGCATCTCGGTCGACCTCGCGAGCTTCACCGACGCGATGGAACGCCAGAAGGCGAAGGCGCGCGCCTCATGGTCGGGGTCCGGCGAAGCGGCGACCGAAACCGTGTGGTTTTCGCTGCGAGAGAAGGTCGGCGCCACCGAGTTTCTCGGCTACGAGACCGAGAGCGCCGAGGGCATCGTCAGCGCGCTGGTCAAGGACGGCAAATCGGTCGACAGCCTGGCCAAGGGCGACAGCGGTTTTGTCGTGCTCAACCAGACGCCGTTTTATGGCGAGTCGGGCGGCCAAGTCGGCGATACCGGCGTCATGCGCCGCGACGGGGTCAAGCTCGCCGTCTCCGACACCCACCGGAAGGCCGGCGACCTGTTCGCCCATGCCGTCAAGGTGACCGCAGGCACGGTCAAGATCGGCGACCCGTTGCTGCTCGAAGTCGACCACGCGCGGCGCTCGGCGATCCGCGCCAACCATTCCGCCACCCATCTGCTGCATGAGGCGCTGCGGCTCGTGCTGGGCGACCACGTCGCGCAGAAGGGCTCGCTGGTGTCGCCCGACCGGCTGCGCTTCGACATTTCGCACCCCAAGCCGATCAGCGCCGCCGAGCTCGAACAGGTTGAGGACATCGCCAACGACGTCGTGCTGCAGAATTCGGCGGTGACAACCCGGCTCATGGCGCAGGACGACGCGATCGCCTCGGGGGCACGGGCTTTGTTCGGCGAGAAATACGGCGACGAGGTGCGCGTCGTCGCGATGGGCGAGGGGTCGGGTAACAATCTCGGCTGGTCGGTCGAATTGTGCGGCGGCACCCATGTCCGGCGCACCGGCGACATCGGCCTCGTCTCGATCGTCGGCGAATCCGGCGTCGCCGCCGGCGTGCGCCGCATCGAGGCGCTGACCGGCAGGCTGGCGCGGCAGTCCGCTAACAAGCAGCTTCAGGCCGCCAAAGCCGCGTCTTCGGAGCTTAAGGTTTCGCTCGAGGACATGCCGGGACGCGTCACGGCCTTGATGGACGAGCGCAAGAAGCTCGAGCGTGAACTGTCCGACGCCAAGCGCAAGCTGGCGATGGGCGGCGGCGGCAAGGCGGCGGCGGCAGACGACATGCGCGAGGTCGCCGGCATCAAGCTGATGGCGCGTTCGGTGTCCGGCATCGACCTGAAAGACCTGCGCAGCCTGGCCGACGAGGGCAAGAAGCGGGTCGGTTCCGGCATCGTCGCCATCGTCGGCACCAGCGAGGACGGCAAGGCCGGCATCGTGGTCGGCGTCACCGACGACCTCACCAAGCGCTTTTCCGCGGTCGATTTGGTGCGCAAGGGCGCCGAAGCGCTCGGCGGTAAAGGCGGCGGCGGCCGGCCCGATATGGCGCAGGCCGGCGGCCCGGACGGCTCGAAAGCCGACGCCGCGTTGAAGGCCATCGAGAGCGCGCTCGGCGGATGACCACGGCGCAGCCGTTCAGCATCGCGCGCTGCACCGAAGTCGAACGGCTGCCCGAACTTCTGGCCCTCCTGTATCGCGCCTTCGACGGCCTCGATCCGCCGTCCGGGGTGCTGAAGGAAACCTTGGACGATCTGTCGGCGCGCTTGGGCCGCGAGACCTTCCTGGTCGCGACCGCCGCCGGCGGCGGCATCGTCGGTAGCGTGTTCTATGCGCGCAAAGGCGATGAACGTTACCTCACGCGCATGGCGGTGCTGCCCGCCTGGCGCGGATGCGGCGTTGGCCGCGCTCTGCTCGCGGCGGCCGAGGGCGAAGCCCGCCGCGGCGGCAAGGAACGACTGGCATTGCGGGTGCGCCAGAACCTGCCCGGCAACCGGCTCTATTTCGAGCGGCGGGGATTTACCGTGACCGGCAAAGGCCGTGATCCGGGGCGGCCGCCTTATTACGTTATGGAGGGCCCGATGCTATCAATGCGCGGCGGAGCGGAAGGATAGCCGGCAATGCCGCAGCTGAGCGTGGCCGACCTACGACGGCGCATCCATGACATTCTGGAAGAAGGCACCGGCGGCAGCACGGCCGGCGCCGTTCTGGCGCGGGGGCTGTTGGTGCTCATCGTCATCAATCTGGTGGCGATCGCGCTGGAATCGGTGCCGGCCTACGCGGCGCAATACGGCTTCTGGTTCGACGCGCTCGAATACGTCTCGCTGGTGATCTTCACGCTCGAATATGCACTGCGGGTATGGACCGCGGGCGAACACGCGCTGGCGCGCCAGATGCCGCCCGCCCGCGCGCGGCTCGCTTATGTGTTCAGCTTGTCCGGGCTGGTCGATCTGCTTGCGGTCGCGCCGTTCTGGTTCGCGATGTTCGTGCCGGACAGCTTGCGCGTCGTGCTGGTGTTTCGCATCGTGCGCTTTCTCAAGATCGCGCGCTATTCGCCGGCGATGCGCTCGCTGTTCGACGTGCTCTACAGCGAGCGCCGCGCGCTGTTCGGCTGCCTGATCATCCTGGTCGGCACCGCCTTTGTCGCCGCGACGCTGATGTATCTCGCCGAGCGCCACGTGCAGCCGGACCGGCTCGGCACCATCCCGGACGCGCTGTGGTGGGCGATCGTGACCCTGGGCACCGTCGGCTATGGCGACGTCGTGCCGTTGACCGGCCTCGGGCGGCTGGTCGCGACCATCACGATCTTCCTTGGCCTCATCATGATCGCGCTGCCGGTCGGCATCATCGCGACAGCGTTCTCCGAGCAGGTGCACCGGCGCGACTTCATCGTGACGTGGGGCATGATCGCACGGGTGCCGCTGTTTGCCGAGCTGGACGCCGCCGAGATCGCCGACGTCATGCGGCTGTTGCGCGCGCAGGTCGCGGAAGCGGGGCAGGTCGTCGTGCGGCAGGGCGACCCGGCGCAATCGATGTATTTTGTCGCGGCCGGCGAAGTCGAGGTGCAGCTCAAGGGCGCCGGCATCCGGCTCGGCGTCGGGCAATTTTTCGGCGAGGTCGCGGTGCTCAAGCGCTCGCGGCGCTCGGCGACAGTGATCGCGGTGACGCGCACCAGCCTGCTGGTGCTCGACGCGCAGGATCTCCATACGCTGATGGAGCGCGATCCGCTCGTCGCGGCGCGCATCAACGACGTGATGGAAAAGCGCGTCGGCGCCGAGGCGGTTGCGACCAAAGGCGACCTAGTGACCGAAGAGCTGAAATGAAAACGCCGGGCTGACGAGCCCGGCGGTTCATCGTCTAAAAGCTCTCCGCGGTCAGGTCATCGCCTTCTTCAGGTTCTCGTCGATCTTGTCGAGGAAGCCGGTGGTGGTGAGCCACTTCTGGTTCGGCCCGATCAGCAGCGCGAGGTCCTTGGTCATGAAGCCGGCCTCGACGGTGTCGACGCAGACCTTCTCGAGCGTGGTCGAGAATTTCGCCAACGCCGGGTTGTTGTCGAGCTTGGCGCGGTGGGCGAGGCCGCGCGTCCAGGCGAAGATCGAGGCGATCGAGTTGGTCGAGGTTTCGCGGCCCTTCTGATGCTCGCGGTAATGGCGCGTCACCGTGCCGTGGGCGGCTTCCGCCTCGACCGTCTTGCCGTCCGGGGTCATCAGCACCGAGGTCATCAGGCCGAGCGAGCCGAAGCCCTGCGCCACGGTGTCCGACTGCACGTCGCCGTCGTAATTCTTGCAGGCCCAGACATAGCCGCCCGACCATTTCAGCGCGGCGGCGACCATGTCGTCGATCAGGCGGTGCTCATAGGTGATCTTCTTTTCGTCGAACTTCGCCTTGAATTCCTTGTCGAAGATCTCCTGGAACAGCTCCATGAAGCGGCCGTCATACTGCTTGAGGATGGTGTTCTTGGTTGACAGATAGAGCGAGTAGCCGCGGCCGAGCGCGTAATTCATTGAGGCGCGGGCGAAGTCGCGGATCGAGCCGTCGAGGTTGTACATCGCCATCGTGACGCCGCTCTCGGGCGCCTTGAACACTTCACGCTCGATCACCTTGCCGTCGGTGCCGGTGAATTTCAGCGAGATGGTGCCGGCGGTCGGAAACTTGAAGTCGGTGGCGCGGTACTGGTCGCCATAGGCGTGGCGGCCGATGATGATCGGCTTGGTCCAACCCGGCACCAGCCGCGGCACGTTCTTACAGATGATCGGCTCGCGGAAAATCGTGCCGCCGAGAATGTTGCGGATGGTGCCGTTGGGCGAGCGCCACATTTCCTTGAGGCCGAATTCCTTCACACGGCCTTCGTCCGGCGTGATGGTGGCGCATTTGACCGCGACGCCGACTTCCCTCGTCTTGTTGGCGGCGTCGATCGTGATCTGGTCGTTGGTCTTGTCGCGCGCTTCGACGCCGAGATCGTAATAGAGCAGCTTCACGTCGAGGTAGGGGTGAATCAGCTTGTCCTTGATGAGCTGCCAGATGATCCGCGTCATCTCGTCGCCGTCCATTTCGACGACAGGATTTACCACCTTGATTTTCGCCATTGATCGAGCCTTTTCAGGGAAAAATGCGCGCGCGGGAGTACCGGCGGGCGTGGCTATAACATCCGCCGCAGATCAGTCAAAGCGCGCACAACGGCGGATTTCGCCGACGCCGGGACGCGGGATTGACGCGCTGCGCCGGTCGGGCAAACAGAGGACGATCGGTGAAACGGGAATCGCGGCCCCCGGCCATGCCGTGCTTCAATCGATCCAGGCGTCGCGGCGAGGGGACAATCCCGCCGGGTCGCCCCGGAGTAGCGCATCGTGAGGGATAAATCGCTCTATCAGCAGACCCGCGGCGCCGCCGGGCGGTTTCGCCGCTCGCTGCGCCAGCGCATGCTGACGCCGGTGATACTGCGCGTGCGCTCCTTGCGCGAAGCGGTGCTCAATGCCTTGGCGGCGCGCGGCCACCTGGTCTATTGCCGGCTGCCGGAGGGCAATTTCTTCGTCGATCCGTCGGACCGCGTGATCGGCTCGTGGCTGATGTGGCACGGCCGCTGGCAGCGCGAGGAGATCGAGCAGGCGATCGCCCATCTCACCGGCGCCGGCCGCCTGCCGGCCGGGGCGGTGTTCGTCGATTGCGGCGCCAATATCGGCACCCAATTGGTTTATGCGATGCGGCTGGGGCCGTTCGGCCATGCCGTCGCGTTCGAGCCGGAGCCCGGCAATGCCGCGCTGTTGCGCATGAACGTGGATGCCAACGGCTTGCGTGAGCGGGTCAGCTTGGTGGCGCAGGCACTCGGCTCGCGCCAGGGCAGCGCGCAGTTGCATCTGCATCCGCGCAACAAGGGCGCCCACGCGATCGGCACTGCGCCCTCGATGGATGGCACCCAGAGCGTCACCGTGACGGTGACGCGGCTCGACGAAGCGTTGACGGCGCTCGCGGTCGCGCCGGAGCGGATCGGGCTGATCTGGATCGACGTCGAAGGCGCCGAGTTCGAGGTGCTCAAGGGCCTCGGCGGCCTGCTCGGCCGGGCGCCGCTTGTCATCGAATATTCGCCGGCACGCTTTTCTTCCGCCGAAGGCGCGGCCTTCCGCGAACTGCTCAAGACGCATTACACCACGTGGCACCGGCTCGGCGGCCACGGCGGCGCGGCGACGCCCATTGCCGAGCTCGACGCGATCGCCTCGGTCGCGGACATCCTGATCTATTGAGAGACCCGATGCCCGGAGCCGGCACCGACAAGACCAAGCGCTGGATCAAGACGCCGGGCCCGGTGGTGATCCTGGTCGAGCCGCAGCTCGGCGAGAACATCGGGGCGGCGGCGCGTGCGATGGCGAATTTCGGGCTGGCGCGGCTACGCCTCGTCAGCCCGAAGCAAAGCTGGCCGAATGAGAAGGCGCGGGTGATGGCGGCGGGCGCCGACCGGGTGATCGACAATGCCGAATTGTTCGCCAGTTTCGACGCCGCGCTCGCCGATTGCACCTTCGTGGTTGCGTGCACGGCGCGCGCCCATGACCAGGCCAAACCGGTGGTGTCGGCCGACAAGGCCGCCGCGTTGATCGCGCCGAAGGTGGCGGCCGGCGAAACCGCCGCCTTCGTATTCGGGCGCGAGCGTAACGGCCTCGAAAGCGCGGAGGTGGGCCGCGCCGACGTCATCCTGACGCTGCCGGTCAATCCGGCGTTTGCATCCTTGAACCTGGCCCAGGCGGTCGCCGTGACCGCCTACGAGTGGTTCAAGCTGGCGGGCGGCGGCGAACTGCCGTTTGCGACGCCGCAGAAGTCGCCGGCGGCGCCCAAACAGCAGCTCGGCGCATTTTTCGACGACCTCGAACGCGAACTCGACCGCATCGAATTTTTCCGCCCGCACGAGAAGCGCGGCACCATGAGCATCAACCTGCGCAACATCTTTACCCGCATGACGCCGTCCGAGCAGGACATCCGCACGCTGCACGGGGTCTTCATGGCGCTGGCGCACGGCCGTAAGGGGCCGGCGCGCGGCGGCATTCTCGATGGCCCGGAGTCCGACATGCTGCGTGCGCTGATCGCCGAGCGAGGCGCGGCAGCCGACCGCACGCCGGCGCGGGGGCTCGCGCGGCTGCTGCGGCGCAATCCGACCGAGGCGGAGCGCACGCTGTGGCAGGCGCTCACCAACGACAAGCGATTCGCCGGGCAGGGCTTCAAGCGGCAAATCCCGATCGGGCCGCATGTGGTGGATTTTGTGTCGTTTGCGCTGCGCTGTGTGATCGACGTGGTGCCGGCCGGCGAAAGCGAGCCCGCCGCCCAGACGCGCGAAAGCAAGCGCATCTGGCTCGAACAGCACGACTACAAAGTGGTGGTCGTCAGCGCGGCCGCGGTCGATCGCGACATCGCGCGCACGCTCGTCGCGCTCGCCGAGACGATCAGCCCGCCTTGATGATTTTGACCTGTGCGGCGGCGGCGGAGCGCAGGAAGCCGAGATCGTTCCCGACCGCGAGATACCGAAAGCCGCGCTTGGCGGTCTCGACCGCGCGCTCGGCATTGACGCAGTAAAGACCGGCGATTTTGCCGGTTTTCTTGCACGCCGCCAGCACCTTTTCGAGCGCCGCTTCGACAGTCTTGGAGTGCGGCTCGAGCTCGGCGCCGTTCGTGAGCGTGATCGACAGATCAGAGGGGCCGACGAACAGCACGTCGATGCCAGGCACCGCCGCGATCGCGTCGAGGTTGTTCATCGCTTCCCTGGTCTCGATCATCGCCAGGGTCACGATGTTATCGTTGGCCTCGCGGAGATAGAGCTTCGGGTCCGAAATGCCGGAGAGCATCAATGCGCGGTGCGGGCCCCACGACCGCTCGCCGAGCGGCGGGAATTTGCAGGCATCGACGAAACGCTTGGCGTCGGCGACCGTGTTGATCATCGGGGCGACGATGCCTTCGGCGCCCCAATCGAGCGCGCGCGATGCGCCGCCGAAATCCTCGAGCGGAATGCGCACAATGGGCGCGGCGCCGCCCTGGCGGATGGCGGCGATCCCGACGCGGATCGCTTCGTGATCCCACAGGCCGTGCTGACCGTCGATCGCGACCGTGTTGAAGCCCTCGCGGGCGACGACTTCGACCACGACCGGCGAGGCGAGCGAGCACCAGCCGCTGTAGACCGCTTCGCCGGCGCGCAGCCGCGTCGCGAGCGAAAAACCCGAAAGTGCCATGGCCGCCCCTATTTGCCGGCTTGGACCTGAGCGACGGCCTGCGCCATCAAGTCGATCATCATGGTTTTGATGTCCTGGTCGCTGACCGAAATCTGCTTGGCGTCGAAATCCTTGCGCAGTTTCCTCACCACGTCGCCATCGCCGGCTTCTTCCAAATCCGCAATGACGACTTCCCTGGCATAGGCGTCGGCTTCCGGCCCGGTGATTCCCAGTTTGCTGGCAGCCCACAGCCCGAGCAGCTTGTTGCGCCGGGCCGTGGCCTTGAAACGCAGCTCCTCGTCATGCGCGAACTTCTTCTCGAAGCCCTCCTCGCGCTTATCGAACGTAGTCATGGCGCCCTCGCACAGCCGTTTGTTACGGCATTACATACTGCGCCTTGCATATCGCCCAAGGAGGGTCAAGGCAACCTGGGGCGGCGTCGCAGCACGGAATGCGGAGTGGACAAAGCGGGGCACCCTCGATTGTGCTGCCTGAGGTGATCGGCTAGCTTGACCTCGTAACCGAACGCGCAGCAACTTGTCTCCACGTTCGGTCCGCCGCCGCGGATCTGAGACCTCGAACGCAGGAGCCACGGCAATCCGATGGACTTTCAAAAACCACGGTACACCCCGATGAGCCGCCGTCGTCGCATTTACGAAGGCAAGGGGAAGGTCCTTTATGAGGGCCCCGAGCCCGGGACCTTGATCCAACATTTCAAGGACGACGCCACCGCCTTCAACGCCAAGAAGCATGAGGTGATCGAAGGCAAGGGCGTCCTCAACAACCGCATCTCGGAGTACATTTTCCAGCACCTCAACGACATCGGCGTGCCGACGCATTTCATCCGCCGGCTCAACATGCGCGAGCAGTTGATTCGCGAGGTCGAGATTGTCCCGCTCGAGGTCGTGGTGCGCAATGTCGCGGCCGGCTCGCTGGCGACACGGCTCGGCATCGAAGAGGGCACGCAATTGCCGCGCTCGATCATCGAGTTCTATTACAAGAGCGACAAGCTCAACGATCCGATGGTGTCGGAAGAGCACATCACCGCGTTCGGCTGGGCTTCGCCGCAGGAGATCGACGACATCATGGCGCTTGCCATCAGGGTCAACGATTTTCTCACCGGGCTTTTCCTCGGCGTCGGCATCCGTCTGGTCGATTTCAAGATGGAAGCCGGCCGGCTGTGGGAGAACGACGTGATGCGCATCGTCGTCGCCGACGAGATATCGCCCGACAGTTGCCGGCTGTGGGACATCAAGTCGAACGAGAAGCTCGACAAGGACCGCTTCCGCAAGGATCTCGGCGGGCTGCTCGAGGCCTATACCGAAGTCGCCAAGCGGCTCGGCATCATGAGCGAAGGCGAGCCGCCGCGCGGCCAAGGCCCGGTGCTGGTCAAAGGCTAGGCAAGCCGCCCCGATCCAGCCGTTTTTGCATGTGAATGACCCGAAGGCCGGCCTTGTGCCGGCCTTCGCCGTCTTTAGTTTAGGGCCGGACGCCGGGCGTGCCCGCCGTTCGCAGTGAATTCAGCCTCTCCGGGTCAATTCGGGCCGGGTCCGGCACTCGACTCATGCCATAAGCCGCTCACATGAAAGCCCGCGTCACCGTCACCCTGAAAACCGGAATCCTCGATCCGCAAGGCAAGGCGATCGAGGGCGCGTTGCGATCGCTCGGGGTCGCGGCTGTCGCCAGCGTGCGGCAGGGCAAGGTGTTCGACATCGAGCTCGAAGGCGACGACGCCGCGCAGGCGGAAGCCGCGCTCAAGGAGGCCGCCGACAAGCTGCTCGCCAATAAGGTGATCGAGAACTATCGCGTCGAGGTGCTGGGATGAGGGCGGCGGTTATCGTCTTCCCCGGCATCAACCGCGAGCGCGACATGGCGCGCACGCTCAAGCTCGTGTCCGGCAAAGACCCGGCAATGGTCTGGCACGCCGAAACCGCGCTGCCGCCCAAAACCGACCTGGTGGTGATCCCCGGCGGCTTTTCGTATGGCGATTACCTGCGCTGCGGCGCCATCGCGGCGCGTGCCCCGGTGATGGATGCCGTGCGCGGCTTCGCCGCCAAAGGCGGGCTGGTGCTCGGCGTCTGCAACGGTTTCCAGATTTTGTGCGAGGCAGGCCTGCTGCCCGGTGTCCTGCAACGCAATGCGCGGCTGCGCTTCCTGTGCCGCGACGTCTATCTGCGGGTCGAGCGTTCGGATTCGCCTTTCACGCGCGGCTACAATGCCGGCCAAGTGATCCGCGTCCCGGTCGCTCATGGCGAGGGCAATTACATTGCCGATGCCGACACCATCGCGCGGCTCGAGGGCGAGGGGCGGGTGCTCTACCGCTACGCCGCGCCCGACGGCTCCCTCGACCCCGACTGGAACGTCAACGGCGCAATTAACTCGATCGCCGGCATCACCAGCGATAAGGGCAACGTACTCGGCATGATGCCGCACCCGGAAAACCACGTCGAAAGCACGATCGGCTCGACCGACGGCCGCGGCCTGTTCACCGGGCTCTCCGCTCATCTGTCCAAGGCTGCCTGAGTGACCGCCATACCCGCTCGCTCCGACCCGCCACGCAGTGACGACGTGCGCCGCAACGAACCGCAAATTACGCCGCAGCTTGTCGCCGAGCACGGCCTCAAGCCCGACGAATACCAGCGCGTGCTCGACCTGATCGGCCGGGAGCCGTCGATCACCGAGCTCGGCATCTTCTCGGCGATGTGGAACGAGCACTGCTCCTACAAGTCTTCCAAGGTCCACCTGCGCACGCTGCCGACCCAGGCGGCGTGGGTGATCCAGGGGCCGGGCGAAAATGCCGGGGTGATCGACATCGGCGACGGCCTCGCCTGCGTGTTCAAGATGGAGAGCCACAACCATCCGAGCTATATCGAGCCCTATCAGGGCGCGGCGACCGGAGTGGGCGGCATCCTGCGCGACGTCTTCACCATGGGCGCGCGGCCGATCGCCTGTCTCAACGCCTTGAGCTTCGGCGACACCAAGCACCCGAAAACCAGGCATCTCGTCTCCGGCGTGGTCGCCGGCATCGGCGGCTACGGCAACAGCTTCGGCGTGCCGACGGTCGGCGGCTCGGTGCGCTTCCACACGCGCTACGACGGCAACTGCCTGGTCAATGCGATGGCGGTCGGGCTCGCGCAGAAGGACAAGATTTTCTACGCCGCGGCGTCCGGCGTCGGCATGCCGATCGTCTATCTCGGCTCCAAGACCGGGCGTGACGGCATCCACGGCGCTTCGATGGCCTCCGCGGAATTCGACGACGATTCCGAAGAAAAACGGCCGACCGTGCAGGTCGGCGATCCGTTTGCCGAGAAGCTGCTGCTCGAGGCCTGCCTTGAGATCATGCAGAAAGGCTGCGTGATCGCGATCCAGGACATGGGCGCGGCCGGGCTGACATGTTCGGCGGTCGAGATGGGGGCCAAGGGCGACCTCGGCGTCACGCTCGATCTCGACAAGGTGCCGACCCGCGAAGCGGGCATGAGCGCCTACGAGATGATGCTGTCGGAGAGCCAGGAGCGCATGCTCATGGTGCTCAAGCCGGAGAAGGAACAGGAAGCCGAAGCGATCTTCCGCAAATGGGGCCTCGACTTCGCGGTGGTGGGCGAAACGACGCCGACCAAGCGCTTCATCGTGCGGCACCGCGGCGACGTGATGGCCGACCTGCCGATCAAGGAACTCGGCGACCAGGCGCCGGAATACAAGCGGGCTTTCGTGGTCGCGACCAAGCCGAAAGCGGTCGATGCGCTGGCGGTCGAGCCGCCGATCGGTACCGCCCAGGCTCTGGAGACTTTGCTGGCGACGCCGGATCTGTGCTCGAAACGCTGGGTGTGGGAGCAGTACGACCACATCATCCTCGGCAATACCGTGCAGCGTCCGGGCGGCGATGCCGCAGTGGTGCGCGTCGAGGACGGCCCGAAGGGACTGGCGCTCGCGACCGACGTGACGCCGCGCTATTGCGAGGCTGATCCGTTCGAGGGCGGCAAGCAGGCGGTAGCCGAATGCTGGCGCAACCTGACCGCGGTCGGCGCGCGGCCGCTCGCTGTCACCGACAACCTCAATTTCGGCAACCCGGAACGCCCCGAGATCATGGGGCAATTCGTCGGCTGCGTCCGTGGCATCGCGGAAGCCTGCAAGGCGCTCGATTTCCCGGTCGTGTCGGGCAACGTCTCGCTCTACAACGAAACCAATGGCCGCGCCATTTTGCCGACGCCGTCGATCGGCGGGGTCGGGTTGCTCGAAGATTTCAGCAAATCCGCCACGCTCGCCTTCAAGAATGCGGGCGATGTCGTTCTGATGATCGGCGAGACGCAGGGCTGGCTCGGCCAGTCGCTTTATCTGCGCGATATTTGCGGGCTCGAAGAGGGCGCGCCGCCGCCGGTCGATCTCGTCGAAGAGCGCGAGAACGGCGACTTCGTGCGCGGCCGCATTCTCGACGGCTCGGCCAATGCGGCGCACGACCTGTCGGATGGCGGGTTGCTGGTGGCGCTCGCCGAAATGGCGATGGCCTCCGGCATCGGGGCGACGCTCGAGGCGGCGCCCGACGACGTCCCCGCGCATGCGTTCTGGTTCGGCGAGGACCAGGCGCGCTATGTCATCACTGTGCCGGCCGCGCAGGCGGAGGCCGTCATCGCGCGGGCGCGCGGCGCGGGCATCCTGGCGGCGCGACTCGGCACCACCGGCGGCGACGCGTTGACGCTGGCCGGCGAGCGGCCCATTCTGGTGAAGACGTTGCGCGAACGGTTCGAGGGCTGGCTGCCCCAGTACATGACCGGGGATCTGCCGCCCACTTCGTGAGAGTGCGCATCAGCGGGAGCGCGTGCGATGGCGATGGACGCGGCCGAAATCGAGCGCCTGATCAAGGAAGGCATTCCCGACGCCACGGTGAGCATCCGCGACCTCGCGGGCGATGGCGACCATTATGCCGCGACGGTGATCGCCGGCTCGTTCAAGGGCAAGTCGCGCGTGCAACAGCACCAACTGGTCTATAACGCGCTTAAGGGGCGGATGGGCGGCGCGCTCCACGCGCTCGCGCTGCAGACCGGCACGCCCGACAGCGCATGAAAGTGAAGCTCCTTGCGCCGGCAGGCGCCTTCACGCCGACCGGGCCGTGGAGCCTCGGCGCCCACGCCGGCGATTTCGTGTTCGTCGCCGGCATGCGCGGCATCGACCCCAACACCGACAAGATGGTCGAGGGCGAGGAGGCGCGGGTGCGCCAGGCCTTCGCCAACATGGCGCGGATCGCCGCTTCCGAAGGCGCCACGCTGCAGGACTGCGTGCGCCTCACCGTGTTCGTCACCGACATGGGCAGACACCGGCCGATTACCAACAAGGTGCAGGAAGAATTGTGGAGCGGCGGGCCTTATCCACCGCGCAGCATCATCGAGTGCAAGGCGCTGGCACAGGGGGACTTCTTCGAGGTCGAAGGGACGTTCTACGCGCCAAAAGCTAGCTAGTCGGCGAACGGATCGGCCGGCGCGCCGATCGAATTCGATACCGCAGTCATCGCCCGCTCCTTGACGGACAGATGGAAGACGTCGGGCCGCGCATAATGGCCGGTGACGTCGAAGTCGTATTACACAAATGCTTCGGGGAACACGATCAGCCGGGCGCCGGTCGCGGCGGCCTTCTGCGCCAGCTTTTCGGCCTTGGCGATGGTGCCGGCCAGATCGAATGGCACGGGACAATCCTGAATGACGGCAACGCGCACGGTTTCGGTCATATTTTCCCCGCAAGTTGGCAAGACAACCTAGCGCATCCGCGCATAACTATTAACCGGGATCGCCACTTGGGATGGCACTTGGGGCGGAATCTGCGCTACATATATGGCGAATACGGAAGGGGGCGCCGCGGGCGCCAGGGAACACGACCATGGGCATCAACCAATTCATCGAAAACGAAGTGAAGAGCAACGATGTCGTGCTGTTCATGAAAGGCACGCCGCAGTTTCCGCAATGCGGATTCTCCGGCCAGGTCGTGCAGATTCTCGACCATCTCGGCGTGGCCTATAAGGGCCTCAACGTTCTGGAGTCGCCGGAGCTGCGCGACGGCATCAAGGCCTATTCCAATTGGCCGACCATTCCGCAGCTTTACGTCAAGGGTGAGTTCGTCGGCGGCTGCGACATCGTGCGCGAGATGTTCCAGGCTGGCGAATTGCAGCAGACGCTCAAGGAAAAAGGCGTCGCGAGCCAGACGACGGCCTGACGCCGAAATACCGGTAAATCCATGGAGGGGCGCGGCTTAAAACCGCGCCCTTTTGCTTGCCGCGCTGTCAGGCCCGCTTGCGCGGTGCCGGCTGGTCGGTATTCCGGAGCACCAGAAACTGCTCGTTACGCCGGAGCACCAGAAAGATGATGCCCAGCAGGATCACGATGCCGAGCACGCCCGAGCTCGCGCCCGTCGCAAATTTGGTCACGTTATCGGCGACCGATGCGACGTAGCTGCCCGCGCCCTGGCCGAGCAGCAGATGGATCAGGATGAGGGCGAGAACGACCAGGAAGGCGAGTTCGACGAAGGCCCACAGCACACGTCTGGCTTGGCCGACGAATTTCCACATGACGAATCCCCGACGGCGATTTTTTTAAAGTGGTGGGGAGCTCCGCCCCCCACCGGGCTTGTCAGGTTCGGCCCGAGCCCGGGCCGGACGGCATTCGTCAGGCCATCTTCCGGTGGGAAAACAGCCAAAGGATCAAGCCGAGAGTGATGAGACCGACGAGCCCGTTCGAGCCCATGTCCTTCACCCAAGTCATGATGTTTGCGGTTACGCTGCCGAAAAACGGCATTTGCGAACCGACCAGCAGGGACAACACGATAGCTAGTGCCAACATCATCAGCCCCAGCTCCGTCAACGCACCAACCCAGTCCTTGACGGTATCGATGCCTTTCATTGCGGATGCTCCCTAGAGAGGTCCCCTGATTCGGGGTACCGCATCATGGATAGCGCGAAATGGTCACTAAATGTAGTTAGCCATCACGCTGCACCCACCAGATTTTGCTGCTGTGCAACAAAGCCCCTTAGGCCTCGGCGATATAGCGGTAGGCGCCGTTCTCGTGCTCGACCCGTCCCACGCCGGGATGAGGCAGGTGGAAGCCAATCAGGCGGCTGCGGTCGACTGCCAGGCGGTCGAGCAGCCGGCGGCGCGTCTGCGCGGCCACTTCGGGCACGTGGTCGGCGACCGGGCGCCAATCGGGGTAACGGAACGAGATCAACGGATGGGTCAGGGCGTCGGCGCCGACGATCAAACCATCACCGCCGGCGACCTCCAGCGCGATATGACCTTGGGTGTGACCGGGCGTCGCGAGGACGCGGATACCGGTGACGACGTCGTCGCCCGGCTTGAGCATGGTGACCCGATCCTTGATCGCCCCGTAATTGCGCCGCGCGCCGGTGACGGAGCCGGCCCGCTCGGCGGGGAGGCCGTTCGCGGCATTGTCGCCGTGCCAGAAGTCCCATTCCGCCGCGGCGACGTAGAAGGCGGCCTGCGGCAATGCCAGTTCGTCGAGGTCGTCGACGGCGCCCCACAGGTGATCGGGGTGGCCGTGGGTGAGGATGACTTTGGTGATCTGGCCCTTGTCGATGCCGGCCGACCTGAGATTGTCCCACAGCTTCCCCGCGCTCGGCATGAAGCGGTCGCCGGAGCCCATGTCGATTAGGATCAGGTCGTTGGCTGTACGGATCAGCGTGACGTTGGTCGGCGAATGATATTGCTCGCCGGTCTCGCCGCTCTCGTTGAGCAGGGCATCGCGCTCGGCGGCCGGGGCGGACGGCGCGAGAAACGCGGTCGGCAGTTGCAGATAGCCGTCGCTGATCACCATGATTTCGAATGCGCCGTGCCGAAAGCGCGCCGAGTCCGCCGCAGATGCAGAAACGCTGCGGGCTGCTAAGCCCGCGGCGGCCGTAGTGGCGATAAAAGTGCGGCGCGTGAGCGGCACGGCGTGCCTAGGTCTCAGCGCGAATAATATTCCACCACCAGGTGCGGCTCCATCTGGACCGCATAGGGCACGTCGCCGATCACCGGGATGCGGGCGAGCTTGGCAGTCATCTTGCCGGGATCGACCTCGATGTAGTCCGGCACGTCGCGTTCGGCCAGCGCCTGCGCTTCCAGCACCAGCGCCATCTGCCGCGACTTTTCCTTCACTTCGATGACGTCGCCGACCTTGGCGCGGAAGCTCGGAATGTTGACGCGGCGGCCGTTCACCTTGATGTGGCCGTGGTTGATGAACTGGCGCGCGGCGAACACCGTCGGCACGAACTTGGCGCGGAATACGATGGCGTCGAGGCGGCGTTCCAGCAGCCCGATCATGTGGGCGCCGCTGTCGCCCTTCATGCGGATCGCCTCGGTGTAGATGCCGCGGAATTGCTTCTCGGAGATATTGCCGTAATAGCCGCGCAGCTTCTGCTTGGCTTTGAGCTGGACGCCGTAGTCGGAGAGCTTCGATTTGCGGCGCTGGCCGTGCTGGCCGGGGCCGTATTCGCGCTTGTTCACGGGGCTTTTCGGGCGGCCCCAGATGTTCTCGCCCATACGGCGGTCGAGCTTGTACTTGGCTTCATGGCGCTTGGTCATCGCGTCCTCGGTGTTGATGAATGTGAGGAACCGCGCCCTCCTTTGCCCCGTCGCCGGGACCGACAGGCGAGACCTCGAAAGCGCAAGGACAAGCCGCGGGTGCGAAACACCTCATGACCTGACAATGCAGAAACCATGAGGCGCGCGGGTTTTAGGGCGATCGGGGCAGGGTGTCAAATGGCGAAGGCGCGAAAAAATCAAGGATTTTCAGCGCTTTGTGGCGAAAGTCCGTATCCCGCCAGCACCCGCGTCAGCGTCGATGGCGGCGTACGGCCCGACGTGAAGAAGATGCGCGAACCCGGAGCAGCGCCATCGCCGGCCGGGCCTATCAATTCGACCAGCCGGCGCGCGATCGCCGGCGCCGGGTCGATCCATTCGACCGGCCAGGGGGCAACCTTGCGCAAGCGGTCGAGCAGCAACGGGTAGTGCGTGCAGGCCAGCACGACGGTGTCGGTGCGTCCCCCGCCGCCCTTGACGAAGCAGGGTGCGATTTCGGCGGCGAGCTGCTGATCGGACGCCGGGCTGCCATGCAGCTCGGCCTCCGCGTAAGACGCCAAATGCGCCGCGCCGATCAGTCTGACGTCGCAGCCTTGCGCGAATTCGCGGATCAGGCCGTGGGTATATTCGCGATTGACCGTAGCCACCGTTCCGAGCACCGAGACGCGCCGGGTTTTGGAGCTTGCACAGGCCGGCTTGATCGCCGGCACCGTGCCGATGAAAGGCACGGTGAAGTTCTTCCGCAATTCCTGGAGCGCCATAGTCGAGGCGGTGTTGCACGCGACGATCACCAGATCGGGCCTGTGCGTGGCGATTGCCTCGCCGATCACCGAGACGACGCGCGGCACCAGTTCGGCTTCTGCGATGCCGCCATACGGAAACCGGGCGTCGTCGGCGAGATAAAGATACCGCAGGTCCGGCCGCGCCTTCACGACCTCCCGAAATACCGTCAGCCCGCCGAGCCCGGAATCGAAAATCAGGATGCTAGGCGCAGCCATTAACGCGGTTAGGTCCCGAACACGCGCTTGAATACGGTGTCGACGTGCTTGAGGTGGTAACCGAGGTCGAAATTCGCCTCGATTTCCTTCGCGCTCAACGTTTTGGCGACGGCGGGGTCTGCCTTGAGCAAAGCGAGAAACTCATACTCGCCGGCCCACGCCTTCATGGCGTTGCGCTGGACGGCCGCATAGGCATCCTCGCGCGCCATGCCCTTTTGCGTCAGCGCGATCATCACGCGCTGCGAGTGGATAAGGCCGCCGAGGCGGTCGAGGTTCTTCTGCATGTTGCCGGGATAGACCACGAGCTTCTCGATCAGGCCGGCCATGCGGTTGAGAGCGAAATCCAGCGTCACCGTGGCGTCCGGCCCGATCATCCGCTCGACCGAGGAATGGGAAATATCGCGCTCGTGCCACAGCGCGACGTTCTCCATGGCAGGCAAAGCATAGGAGCGCACCAGGCGGGCGAGCCCGGTGACATTTTCCGACAACACCGGATTGCGCTTGTGCGGCATCGCCGAGGAGCCCTTCTGACCCGCCGAGAAGAATTCCTCGGCCTCGAGCACTTCGGTGCGCTGCAGATGGCGGATCTCGATGGCGAGCCGCTCCAGCGAGGATGCGATCACGGCCAAGGTCGCGAAATACATCGCGTGCCGGTCGCGCGGGATGATCTGCGTCGACACCGGCTCGACCGCGAGCCCCATCGCCTTGGCGACATGCGCTTCGACGCGCGGATCGACCTGGGCGAAGGTGCCGACGGCGCCCGAAATCGCGCAGGTCGCGACTTCCTTGCGCGCCGCCTCAAGCCGCTTCTTGCCGCGGTCGAATTCGGCGTAGGCATAGGCGAGCTTGAGACCGAATGTCGTCGGCTCGGCATGGATGCCATGCGAGCGGCCGATGGTGGGCGTCATCTTGTGCTCGATGGCACGGCGCTTGAACGCGGCGAGGAGCTTGTCGAGGTCGGCGAGCAGAATATCGGCGGCGCGAACGAGTTGGACGTTGAAGCAAGTATCCAGCACATCCGAAGATGTCATGCCGGAATGCAGGAAGCGGGCTTCCGGGCCGACGAGCTCGGAAACATGGGTGAGGAAAGCGATGACGTCGTGCTTGACCTCGGCCTCGATCGCGTCGATGCGGGCGACATCGAACTTCGCCGCTTTGCCTTTCTCCCAAATCTTCTTGGCCGCTTCTTTCGGAATGACGCCGAGCGCGGCCATGGCGTCGGCCGCATGCGCCTCGATTTCGAACCAGATGCGGAACCGGGTGTCCGGCGACCAGATCGCGGTCATTTCAGGCCGGGAATAGCGCGGGATCGTCACGCCGCTTCACCCCGCGCCATCGCGCCCGCCTGCCGGATGGCGGCGATATTTTCCCTGTAGCGCCCGCCCCTGAACACGGCCGAGCCGGCGACCAGCACATTGGCGCCTGCCTGCACAACCTTGGCGGCATTGTCGGGCGTGATGCCGCCGTCGACTTCGATATCGATCGGGCGTGCACCCGCCATCGCCCGCAGGTCGCGGATCTTGTCCAGCGCAGAGGGGATGAAGGCCTGGCCGCCGAAACCGGGGTTGACCGACATCACCAGGATAAGATCGACCATGTCGATGACGTGCTCGACCGCGCTCGCCGGTGTTGCCGGGTTCATCGTCACGCCGGCTTTCTTGCCGAGCGCGCGGATAGCCTGCAGCGAGCGGTGCACATGCGGCCCGCTCTCGACATGGACGGTGATGATATCGGAGCCGGCCTTGGCGAACGCTTCGAGATAGGGATCGCACGGCGCGATCATCAGATGGACATCGAAGGTTTTTTTGCTGACCGCGCGCAACGCCTTAACGACGTCCGCGCCGATGGTTATGTTGGGCACGAAATGGCCGTCCATCACGTCGACATGGATCCAGTCGGCGCCCGCGACCTCGACTGCGCGGACTTCCTCGCCCAGCCTTGCGAAATCGGCGGACAGGATGGACGGAGCGATGATGAGCGGGCGCATAAGTCCTCCGGACGCGCTTCGAGTAACACGCGCCGCCAGCGCGGGCAATCAAGGCCTTGCCGGTATTAACGATTTTCCGCAAATCGTCGCGCCAGAGGCTTCAGCAGCATCGGCATCAGATAGATCGGAAACTGCGCGAGGCCGAAATAGAGCCAGGCGAGATCGGGTACCGCGAAGCCGACGGCGGTCATCATGAGGCCCATGTTGCGATTGCCGGCGAGAATGCCGATCGCAAAGGCGCGATGGCGTCCTGCCGGCAAAAACAACAACGTGGTGGCCGCCATCATGCCGAGCGCCAGCGCAAATGTCAGGGCGGTGATGCCGAGCACGAAGGCCGGAGCGGCCATGAAGTGCGCAGCGACGCCATCCATCGCAGCCGCGGCGAAAACGAACATGCCGAGGACGCTCAGCCCATCGATGGCTTCGCGTTGGCGCTCGATGTGCCGGTTGCCGACGATGCGGCGGATCACTGCTCCGGCGAGCGCGGAGCCCGCGACGATGAGAAGCAACTTCAAGCCAAAACCGAACGGCTCGATCAGCGCATTGCCCAACAAGAAGTGCGTGAAGACAGTCGCGGTGAACGGCGTCAGCGCCGTGCAAAGCAGCAAGCTTGCCAAGGTCAGTGCGACATCAACGCCGATGAGTGCGGCCATTGCCGGCGACGACATCAACGAGGGTGCGCAGATCTGCAGGATCAGGATGAAATAGAGGTCCGGTTGGGAGGCTCTGAGGTTGGCGGCGCCAAACAGGCCTGCGAGGAGCAATGGGGTGAAAATCATCACCCAGGCTGCGGCCAGGATCACCAATGCCGGCCGCCGCGCCAGAATGCGCAGCGCGGCCAAGTCGACCCGCAAAAACGCGAGCGTGAGCAGGACGATAATGGTTTCGCCAAGCCAAGGCTTGAGGGCGGGGGCGAGCCCCGGCACCAGCATTCCGGCGAAAATCGACAGCGCCACCGCGATCGTGCCGTGGCGGCCCAGCGCGGCTAGCGCGGCTGCCATGGTGTTGATAACAAACATTCGTCTTGCTGACCCGGCTGGCGATTGTCGAAGCTAGCATTACTTGAAGCGCAGGCGGAAAGGATTGCGATGGCTCGTACCGATACGATAGTCCTCGGCGCCGGCGTTGTCGGCACCTCGATCGCGCTGCATTTGGCCAAGCGCGGACTGTCGGTCGCGCTGATCGACAGGAAAGGCCCCGGCGAGGAAACCTCGTACGGCAATGCGGGCGTGCTCGAAGGCAACACGCTGTTGCCGCATGCGTTTCCGGCCGGTATCGGCGCGTTCCTCGAAGTGGTTTTCAAGCAGACACCGGCGGTCAACTATCACTTCGCCGACCTGCCACACACGCTGCCTTGGATCCTCAACTACAAGCTCAATTCAAGCTTCGACAAGCGAATGGAATTCGCCGCCGCGATGCGGCCTCTGTTTGCGCGTGCGATCGCCGAGCATGAGGCGCTGCTGCAGGAATCCGGCGCGGCGAAATACCTGCACAAGGAAGGCTGGATGAAGGTCTACCGCACGCAGGCAGCCTTCGACGAGATCAAGCGCGAGCTCGACGTCGCCACGCAATACGGGCTCGAATTCCGCACGCTCGACACCGATGGCGCGCGCGCGCTCGAGCCGTGGCTCGAGCCGGTGTTCAAGCGCGCGGTGCATTGGCCGAGCGCGGCCACCATCAGCAATCCGCTCGCCGTGACGCGCGCCTACGCGGCGCGTTTCACTGCGCTCGGCGGCGTTTTTCTCAACGGCGATGCGCTGTCGCTGCGCCGTAACGGCAAGACCTGGCGGCTCGAAACGGCGGAGGGCTCGCTCGACGCCGAATCCGCGGTTGTCGCGCTCGGGCCGTGGGGGCCGGATCTGCTCAAACGCTTCGACATCGACCTGCCGCTCGGCATCAAGCGCGGTTATCACCGTCATTACACGCCGACCGGCAATACCGGGCTGACGCGCGCGGTGGTCGACGCGGAGAATGGCTACTGCATGGCGCCGATGGAGCAGGGCATCCGCATCACCACCGGCGCGGAATTCGCCGACCGCGACGCTGCGCCCACGCCGGTCCAGTTCGACCGGCTGCTGCCCAAGGCGCGCGAGCTTTTCCCGCTCGGGCCGCAAGTGGACGAGCCGACGTGGCTCGGCCGGCGGCCGTGTTTCGCGGATTCGCGCCCGGTGATCGACCGCGCGCCGGGACAGGACGAGCTGTGGCTTGCGTTCGGTCACGCCCATTGGGGGCTGACGCTCGGCCCGGTGACGGGGCGGCTGCTGGGCGAGATGATGACGGGCACGACGCCGTTCTGCGATCCGGCGCCTTACAGCGCGTTGCGCTTCAACTGAGCGCCCGGCGGCGTCACATCCTTGAACGGATAGTGATCCCGAATTCTGGTGTTGAAGAACGTGCCTTTCGAGAACGCCATCCGGAACGCTGCGTGAATGCCTTCCGGCACGGCGTAATACTCGTAGACGCGGCCGGCGGTGTACGTGACGGTAAGCCGCGCGTGCTCGGCGCTGTAGTCGAAATTCCTGATCACGGAGGACGGCATGGGGACACAACGCGCGGGCTTTGCCGTGGTTCAGCCGTGCCGGTCGCGCCAGGCCGGAAGCGCGCCGGCAAACGGCAACGCCTTTGCCTCATAGACGCCGCGGGCGATCGCGCGGGCCATGACGTTGGCGGCGATCATGCCGAGTTCGGCGAGGCCATAGATCGGATCGCTCAGGGTCATTTTCCCGGTGGCGGCTGCGAACACGACATCGCCGTCGAGCGGTGTATGCACCGGATAGACCGCACGGGCGAGACCATCCTGCGCCATCACGGCGAGCCGGTTGCATTGCGCCTTGGTCAGCCGGGCGTCGGTGGCGACGACCGCGAGAGTGGTGTTTTGCAGCGGGCCGCCTTTGGCGCGCAAGGCAAGATCGGCTGCCGACGGGGAGGGCGCGACCCCGCGCCCGCCAAACTCCCTATTTTGCTCGAACGGCGCCGCCCAGAAATGCGGCCCATCGCCGACCACGACGCTGCCGACCGCGTTGACGACTGCGAGCGCTCCGACCGTGACATCATCTTTTGTCATTGCCGACGCCGACCCGATGCCGCCCTTGAAGTTTGCGGTGGTTGCGCCAAGACCAGCGCCCGCGCTGCCGAGCGCGAACTGCGGGCCTGCGCTTTTTGCCGCCTCGTAACCCAGCTCGCGGTACGGCGGATAGCGGCCCCATTCCTTGTCGCCGCCATTGAGCAGGTCGAACATGATCGCACCCGGCACAATCGGGACGCGGACGGTGCGGACCATAAAGCCGCGGCAGATCTCGCGCATATAGGCCTGAACGCCGGAGGCGGCGTCGAGCCCGTACGCCGAGCCGCCGGACAGGCAGATCGCGTCGATGCCTTCGACGGTCTGCGCCGGATCGAGCAGCGCGGTTTCGCGCGTGCCCGGACCGCCGCCCCGGACATCGACGCTGCCGGTCGCCCGCGCGTCGAACACCACGGCAGTCACGCCTGATGCTAGCTTTTGATCGGCGGCATGGCCGACCGTGATGCCGGCCACGTCGGTAATGAGATTGCGCGTCGCCATGGTGCGATCTTATCACGCCGGATCACGATCCGGCGAAATCGGGCGATCGACGCTTGCATCGCCGGACAGGCCGTCGCATCAAGGCGGCCCATGACCTCCGACGTCACGATCTTTGCTGCGCTTCTCGCGGGGCTTGTCAGCTTTCTTTCCCCCTGCGTCCTGCCGCTGGTGCCGCCCTATCTCGTCTATCTCACGGGCACCTCCCTCGAACGGCTGGCCGATCGCGAGCCCGAGCCGCGCGTCAAACGCGACACGGTGGTGGCGGCCGTGCTGTTCGTGCTTGGATTTTCCACGGTGTTCGTGGCGCTCGGTGCCAGCGCCAGCGCGGTCGGCTCGCTCATCCGCGCCTATTCCGGTCCGCTCGCCACCATCGCCGGCATCATCATCATCGTGATGGGGTTGCACTTCCTCGGCGTAACGCGGATCGGGCTGCTGTACCGCCAGAAGCGCGCGCAGGTCGCCGCGCCGGTCGGGTTGTGGGGTGCCTATGTGATGGGGCTGGCGTTCGCGTTTGGCTGGACGCCATGCATCGGCCCGATCCTCGCGGCAATCCTCGCCGTGGCGGCGTCCGAGCAGACCGTCAGCCGGGGCGCGGGCCTGCTTGCGGTCTACTCGCTCGGACTGGGAATTCCCTTTATCGCCGCGGCGCTGGCGATCGAGCCGTTCGCCGCCTTTCTCGCGCGGTTTCGCAAATACCTGAACCGGGTCGAGCAGGCGATGGGAGCGTTGCTGGTCCTGACGGGGGTTGCGTTTCTCACCGGCAGCATCACGAATGTGAGCGTGTGGCTGCTCGAGGCCTTTCCCGCGCTCGGCAAGATCGGCTGAACCGCAAAAGAAAACGCCCGCCCGGGTGAGGGGCGGGCGCTTCGGCGGCGTCCGGTTTAGTTGGTCGCAGGCGCGTTCATCTCGACATACGTAATCTTGCCACTGGCGTCTTTCTTCCAGATGTACATGACGTAATCGAGCTTGGTCAGGTCGCCCTTCTTGTCATACGAGATTTCGCCGAGCACGGTCTTGAACTTCATGCCCGAGTGCATTTTTTCGGCGACCTTTTTCGGGTCGAGCGACTTCGCGGACTCGGCCGCCTGCTTGATGATCTGCACGGCGGCATAGCTGTAGAGCGTGTAGGCTTCTGGGTTGAAATTCTTGGCTTTGAATTTCGCCACGGCATCCTTCGCCGCCGGATTCTTGGTGGCGTCGGGGCCGTAGGTCATCAGTGTGCCTTCGGTCCCGGGGCCGCCGATCTGGGCGAACTCGTCGGTGGTGATACCGTCGCCGCCCATCAGGGGCGCCTTCACGCCGGCGTCGCGCATCTGGCGAACGATGAGACCGCCTTCGGTGTGCAGGCCGCCCCAGTAAACCAGGTCGGCATTCGACTGCTTGATCTTGGACACCAGCGCGGAGAAATCCTTTTCGCCGACATTGATGCCTTCGTAGAGCGCTTCCTTCATGCCGCCTTTGGCGAGCGCTTTCCGCGTTTCGTCGGCGAGGCCCTGACCGTAGGTCGTCTTGTCGTGCACGATCGCGATCTTCTTGCCCTTCATGTTCTTGAGAATGTACTGGGCCGCGACAGCGCCTTGCTGATCGTCACGTCCGCAGGTGCGGAAGATATTCCACATATTGCGTTCGGTGATCTTCGGATTGGTGGCGGAGGGCGTGATCTCGAGGATGCCGTTCTCCTGATAGACTTCAGAGGATGGCATCGTGACGCCGGAGTTGAACGGACCGACCACGAACTTGACGCCGTCGCCGGCGAACTTGTTGGCAACCGAGACGCCTTGCTTCGGATCGGAAGCGTCGTCGCCGTATTGGACGGCAATCTTCTGGCCCATGATGCCGCCGGCGGCATTGATGTCGGCGATCGCCTGATCTGCGCCGTTTTTAAGTTGCGCGCCGAACGCGGCGTTTGGTCCGGTGATCGGCCCCTGGACGCCGAATTTGACCTGCGCCACGGCGCTGCCACCGAGCGCAAGCCCGATACCCAGCGCGAGGCCAAGCGTAGTGATTTTTCTCATGGTGAACTCCCTGCTTGAAAACAACATAACCGGCGAGACGGAATGACCAAAAATGCTACCTCAGGGCGCCCGGCGGCGCCAGCCTAGCGGGCCGGACCGCATGTTCAGCCAATGATATTGCTCGATCATCTGGCGAACGCGGGTGGCACGGAAGCCGGCCAAGCCCAGCAGAACGCAAACGCCTGCATCGATCAGGTAGTAATGAAAGGACAACAGGGTTCCGCCGAACAACGCAAAGTGGAAGAAACGCACCACCAGCCCTAGCAGCAGTGTGTAGCCAACGACCTGCCAGATCGGGCGCCAGGTTGCGGCAATGGCGCCGCCCGTCAGCCACGCGCCGCCGCCGCCGAGGGCGACCGTCACCAGAAGAAAGACCCCCAACGAGCCTTCCTCATAGACGAGGGCCGCCAACGAAAACCCCTCCGGACCGTCCATCACTGCCGTCCGCCTTCGAGATAGGCCGCTTTGACTTCGGGTCTTTCCAATAACTCCGCGCCGGTGCCAGACAGAGTGATCTGGCCGTTGACCATGACATAGCCGCGGTGGGCAAGCTTGAGCGCATGAAAAGCGTTTTGCTCGACCAGGAATACGGTCAGATTGTCCTGACGGTTGAGTTGCCGGATGGCATCGAAAATTTGTCGCGCGATCAGAGGCGCAAGGCCCAAGGAAGGCTCGTCAAGCAACAGAAGACGCGGCCGGCTCATCAACGCGCGCGCGATCGCCAGCATTTGTTGCTCGCCGCCCGACAACGTCCCCCCACGCTGGGTGATGCGCTCTTTCAGGCGCGGAAAAAGTCCGAGGATGCGTTCGAGATCGGTTTCAAATTGCTCTTTTTCCGCGACGATGGCGCCCATCTGCAGATTTTCGAAGACACTCATCCGCGAAAATATGCGACGCCCTTCTGGAGCTTGCGAGAGTTTCAGCCGGGCAATCTCATGGGTCGGCATCCGCGTGATGTCCGTGCCTGCGAACATGATCGAACCGTCGCGCGCACGCGGATTGCCGCAAATGGTCATCATCAAAGTCGACTTGCCGGCGCCGTTGGCGCCGATCAGGGTGACGATCTCGCCTTCGTTGACATCGACGTCGACGCCTTTGAGCGCCTGAACGCGGCCATAAAAGGTCGTCACGCCTCGCACCGAGAGGAGCGCGGTCACAGTCCGACCTCCGCTTCGATCTTGGCGACGTCTTTGTCTTCGACGCCCAGATAGGCGGCGACCACTTTGGGGTCATTGCGCACGAAATCCGGTGTGCCGTCGGATATCTTCACGCCATAGTCGAGCACAACAATCTTGTCCGAGATGCCCATGACCACCGACATGTCGTGCTCGATCAGGAGAATCGTGATGGCGTTGTCGGACCGGATCGAAAGCAGCAGTTGGTTCAACTCGGCGCTTTCGCGCGGGTTGAGCCCGGCCGCCGGTTCGTCGAGGCAGAGCAGGACCGGGTCGGTACACATCGCACGGGCAATCTCGAGGCGGCGCTGCGCGCCATAAGGGAGGTCGCCGGCCGGGTCGTCAGCCCGATCGTAAAGTCCGATGCGCCCGAGCCAGTAGCTCGCCTTGTCGATCGCGGCGCTTTCGGCCCGGGCGTATGACGGGAAACCGAATATGCCGAGCAGAGTAAACCCGGACGCCAGCATCAGCGCATTGTGCTGGGCAACCAGCAGGTTCTCGAGCGCCGTCATTCCCGGAAACAAGCGGATGTTCTGGAACGTGCGGGCGACGCGGGCTTTATCCGTCACCAGAAATTCGGGAAGGCGTTCGAGCAAATAGAGCGAGCCATCGGCGCGCTTCAGGCTGCGTCCGCCTTTTTCGGTCAGGGTATCGAGCTCCTGCCATATCGCGCTCGAGCCGTGCCGCATCGCGATGCGGCCTTGGCTCGCTTTGTAAAATCCGGTGATGCAATTAAACACCGTCGTTTTGCCGGCGCCGTTAGGCCCGATCAGGGCGGTGATGCTGCCTTGCGGCACCTCAAACGAGACGTCATTGACGGCCACCAGGCCGCCAAAGCGCATGGTCAGGTGCTCGACCCGCAGCAGAGCCTCGCCCGTCATCAGCCGTGGCCTTCCTTGACCAGTTCGGCAGCGATCGTCTTGCGTTCCTTGAGAAATACCGAGGGGTCTCGTGTCGCGATCAGGCCGCGCGGCTTCCAGATCATGATCAGCACCATGGCGAAGCCGAACAGCAACATGCGGTATTGCGTGGGATCGAATTCGTTACCGAAGATATGCTTGAGGAAATCCAGTTCCCGCATGATCTCGGTGCCGCCGATCATGGCAATCGCAGCAATCGCAACGCCAATTTGGCTGCCCATGCCGCCGAGCACGACGATCGACAGGATCGTTGCGGATTCCAGGAACGTGAACGACTCCGGCGAGATGAAGCCCTGACGCGCGGCAAAGAACGAGCCGGCAAAGCCGGCGAACATCGCGCCCATCGCGAAAGCAGTGAGCTTGGTGTTTGTCGTGTTGATGCCGAGGGACCGGCACGCGATCTCGTCCTCGCGCAGCGCTTCCCACGCCCGGCCGACCGGCAGGCGCCTCAGCCGCACGGTGACGAACGCGGTCAGGAAGGCGAGGGCGAGAATGATGTAATACAGAAAAAGAGTGCGATAGAGCGGCGTGAACTCAAGACCGAACACGGCGGCAAAGCCGTCATCATTGGCATTGAACGGAATGCCGAAAAATGTTGGCCGTGGAATTCCGCTGATACCCGCATAGCCATTGGTCAAATCGACCCAGTTGATGAGGACGAGGCGGATGATCTCGCCGAAAGCCAGGGTCACGATCGCGAGGTAGTCGCCGCGCAATCGCAACACCGGGAAGCCGAGCAAGACGCCCCAGAACGACGCCAGGATGCCAGCCAGCGGCAGAAGCAACCAGAACGTCAACCCAAACGTCTTGGCGAGCAGCGCGTACGAATAGGCGCCGACCGCGTAGAACGCCACGTAACCGAGGTCGAGCAAGCCGGCCAGGCCGACCACGATGTTGAGGCCCCAGCCGAGCATCACGTAAATCAGGATCTGGATGCCGAAATTGTCGACCCATTTGACCGATCCGCCGAAACCGTTGATCGCGACGACGATCACTGGATAAACGATGACGAAACCGATCGCGAACGGCGTGAACCAGCGCGTGAACGAGCGCGGCAGAGCGAGCGGCCGACGCGTCGCGAGCGAGCGCCGGCGAGCCGCCCACGGCACGAGCACGACGGAATAGAACAGGCGCAGACTGGCGACGATCAAGACGAACCACAGCAGCAGTGGCCAGCGGGTCTGGAGAATCAGCTCGTTGTTGATATTGGTGAGGGTCTGAAACCCGACCAGCGGGAGAAACAGACCGCCCGCCAAAAGCGCCGAGACCCCGGCATCGCGCAACGCGCGGGGTAAATCGAGGCGCTCGCTGGTCGCGGGCGCAGCCATTTTACACCTTTTCGACGTCGGGACGGCCGAACAGGCCCTGCGGCAGGAAAATAAGGGTCACGGCAAGAACGCTGAACGCGGCAACATCCTTGTAGTCGATCGAGAAATAGGCCGACCACATGGTCTCGATCAATCCGATCAGGATGCCGCCGATCACGGCGCCCGGCAGCGAACCAATCCCGCCGAGAACCGCCGCGGTGAAGGCTTTGACGCCGGGCACGAAGCCATCGGAAAAGCTCACGACCCCATAGTACATCAGGTAGAGTGTGCCCGCGACGGCGGCGAGCGCCGCCGCGATGACGAACGTGACGGAAATGGTGCGGTCCACATCGACGCCCACCAAAGCAGCCATCTTCTGATCCTGTTCGCAGGCGCGCTGCGCTCGGCCCAGCCGGGTCTTGGCGACGAGATACCAGAATGCCGCCAACAGCACCGCGGTGACTCCCCAGATGATGAGCTGCTTGAACGACAGCGTGACGGCATAATCGTTGCGCGTCATCAGCACGAACTCGCCCTGAATCATCGGCGGCGTCGATTTGTTGCGCGGGCCTTGCGTGACCTGGACGAAATTCGACAGGAAGATCGACATGCCGATTGCCGAAATCAGCGGCGCGAGGCGGAACGAGCCGCGCAACGGCCGGTAGGCGATGCGCTCGATCGTCCAGTTGACGACCGAGGTGAACAGCATCGCAACGATCAACACGATGAAAAGCGCGAGCGCGATCGAGGAAATGCCGAGCCAGGTTGTGAGGATCAGGAACGCGATCAGCGCGATGAAGGCCGCGACCATGAAGACGTCGCCATGGGCGAAGTTCACCATCCCGATGATGCCGAACACCATCGTATAACCGATCGCGATTAGCCCATAGATTGAGCCGAGCGTGATGCCATTAACAAGTTGCTGAAGAAAAACTTCCATGCGTCGGGCAGACCCCACGCCGCCCCGGCCGACGGCTCCCTCGAAGTTCCGCGAGGCTAACAGGGCGTTCCCGTAGCGGCAACGCTGCCCCATAGTTTGCGGATTTACGCCGCAATACCGACGTTAACGCACATAAAGCGAGCTACCCGCGCGCCCGTAGTCCAAAAATATTGGCGATCGACTCATTCGCTTCGCTGCCGTTTGGAATGCGCGATGCCAAGTTCCATTCCGGCAAAGTTGAATTTTTATTGCGGAACGGTTTTCCGACAGCACGCGTTAATTAAAGTCGGGTTGGGGTTTCGAAGCCGTAACCCCAAAGCTCCGACGCGTCTCGAATTGGAGAGGAAAGAGAAATGAACCAGAACAGCAACCAAGGACAAGGCCAGAACCAGGACCCGAACCAACAGCAGCAGGGCAATCAGAAGCCCGGCCAGCAAGGTGGTCAGGGCGGCCAAGGCGGCCAGCAGCAGCAGGGCGGACAGAAGCCCGGGCAGCAGGGCGGCCAAGGTGGCCAAGGCCAGCAGGGTCAGCAGAACAAGTAAAAACACAGTGCGTGTTGCAAGAAGCCCCGCCTCGGCGGGGCTTCTTCGTTTGTGCGGCAATTAACTGCGTTAGACGAGCGTTCGCGCTTAACGGGTAAGGTAAAATTTTGGTTTGTTTTGAATTCGGCATTTAAAACGATTACGCCTGACCTCGAAAACGGAGGCAGTCCCATGCGGGCTCACGGCGCAATCGTAGCGATGATCTTGGCGGTGTCCTTTTACTTCGCGATGTTCTGGGGCTTCGATGCGCTGCGCATCCTCACCTCACCGATGTACGGCCTCGACGATGTCTGGCGCTCGCAGGTCGTGTTCGGCGTCGGCCGCTATATCGGCCTCGGCCCGGTCGGCCTGATCAAGCTGGCGGCCGTGTTGGGCGCTCTCAAGCTTGTCGTCGCCGGCGTCTGCGCCGTCCATATCCTCGATCGTGGCCGGGCCATGGTTGCGGGCACCGCAAACCCCGGCGTTCTCGAAGCCGCCATGATGTTGGTGGTGCTGATCACGCTCATCTCGGTGGCGCCTGCTTTGTGGACCGAAAACGCGGACCTCGTCCGCGAGCACCTCATTCAATTGTTGCTGGCCGGCCTTGCCGCGGCGCTGCTGATCATCGAGCGTTCGCGGCTGCCATTGGCGGGCAGCGACGAGGTCGCGTCGCCGGCGGATCTGCCGGAGCGGGCCTGGTTTGCGCCCTGGCGTTCGTAAGTAATTCAGAGTTGGTGGGACGCGCAGGCCGCCTTCGGGCGGCTTGTTGCGTTTTGACGAGGCTATTTCGGCCGCGCGCCGTGATGGCTATTTATTCTTGCCCGCCTCCGCCAGCACTTCAGCGGCCAGCTTTAAGGCGTGGTTGGCTGCCGGCACGCCGCAATAGATCGCCTGCTGCAGGATGATCTCCTTGAGATCGTCCGCCGAGAACCCGCCCTCGACCAGCGCGGCGCGCGTGTGCATCTTGAACTCGTCCCATTTGTCGAGCGCCATCATGGTTCCGATCACCAAAATGCGGCGGGTGCGCTCGTCGTAATGCGTGCGGGTCCAGATCTCGCCCCAGGCGTAGCGGGTGATGAAATCCTGGAATTCGGAATTCAACGGCGTCTTGCCGGCAATCGCCTTATCGACCCAGGCATTGCCGAGCACCTTACGGCGTTTCGCCATGCCTTTGTCGTGGCGTTCCTTGTCGTCCATGGTCAACTCCGCAGGAAACCGAGCAGCGCGTCGGTATAGGCCTTCGGCTGCTCGGCGTTCGAGATGTGCGCGGCGTCGAGCGCCGTGAGCTTCGAGCCCGGCAGCCGTTGATGCATGCTTTCGGCGATCGCCAGCGTGGTCGCCGGGTCCTGCCGCCCGGCGATGAACATCACCGGAGGCTTGATCTTGGGGATGAGCGTGCGGTGATCCATGTCGCGCACCGCCTCGCCGCAGGCGATATAGCCATCGAGCTTCGTCGAGAGGAATGCGTCGGTGAAGCGCTTGATCACTTCAGGGTGGGCGTCGCGGAAACCTTTGGTGAACCATCGCTCCATGTTGCCCGAAACAATGGCGGCGAGGCCCTTGTCGCGAACCACCTTGATGCGGTCGTTCCACGGCGTTTTATCGGCATAATAATCGGTGCAGTTCGACAGCGCCATCTTCTCGAAACGATCGGGAGCGTTGGCGCCAAGCCACATCCCCTCCATGCCGCCCATCGACAGGCCGCACCAGTTCGTCTTCTTGATTTTGAGCGCGTCGAGGATGCCGAGCACGTCGCGGCTCAGCATCTCCATGTTGTACGGACCCTTGGGGACCGCCGATTTGCCGTGGCCGCGACGGTCGAAGCGGATCAGCCGGAAATGCTTTGTAAGCTCGCCAGCCTGGTCGTCCCACATGTGCAGGTCGGTGCCGAGCGAGTTCGACAGCACCAAGGGCGGGGCGTCATCGCGGCCCGACAGTTCGACGTGAATTTGTGTGCCATTGGTCTCGATCATCGGCATCGAGCTTCCTCCACGCGTTCTGGGCCTTTGGCGCGGCACCCTAATGGCCCGGCCGGTACGCTGCAAAGCTCTTTTCACGACCCGGCCGAGGGCGTAAGTCCAGTTCGTCCACGGAGGGTTTTGTGCGATGGCGATGACGATGAATGGCGAGGTGCAGCTTGCCGCGCCTCGCGAGATCGTTTGGGCCAGGCTTAACGACGCCGAGACGCTCAAGGCGTGCATTCCCGGATGCGAGGAGCTGATCAAGCTGTCCGATACCGAAATGACCGCTGTCGCCACCACCAAGATCGGTCCGGTCAAAGCGCGGTTCAAAGGCAAGGTGCATTTGAGCGATCTCGACCCGCCCAACGGCTATCGAATTTCCGGCGAGGGCGATGGCGGCGTTGCCGGTTTCGCCAAAGGCGGCGCTACGGTTTCGCTGTCTGAAAAAGACGGCGGCACGCTGCTGAGTTACAACGTCGAAGCGCAAATCGGCGGCAAGTTGGCCCAACTCGGGCAGCGTCTCGTCAATGGCGCGGCGAAGAAGATCGCCGACGATTTCTTTGCCAATTTCGCCAAACTGATGGGTGGCGCAGGCGATCCGCAACCCGACCGGGTGTCTTGACCCGGCCCTTGGGCTCGGTTCAGACTTGTTGCAACCCAAAAAGCGAGAAAAGGCTTGTTTGGCCGCCTTAAAGGTCCGCCGTTTTTCGTTTAAGGCTCAAAACAGGGCAAAATGCCCGGAGTGGGAGAGAATGACATGCCTGCCGTATCGATGACGGTGAATGGAAAAGCCGTCGCCGGAGACGTCGAGGCCCGCACGCTTCTGGTGCAGTTCCTGCGCGAGAATCTGCGGCTCACCGGCACCCATGTCGGTTGCGATACCTCGCAATGCGGCGCCTGCGTCGTTCATGTCAACGGCGTCGCCATGAAGTCGTGCACCTTGCTCGCCGTGCAGCTCGAGGGCGCCAGCATCACCACGATCGAAGGTCTCGCCCCCGTTGGAGAGCCGCTGCATCCGATGCAGGAGGCGTTTCGCGAGAACCATGGCCTGCAGTGCGGCTACTGCACGCCGGGCATGATCATGTCGGCGCTCGATATCGTGCGCCGCAAGGGCCACGAGCTCGACGACAAGACGATCCGCGAGGAACTCGACGGTAATTTGTGCCGCTGCACCGGCTACCACAATATCGTCAAAGCAGTTGCGGCCGGTGCGCGCGCGATGGCGAAGTAGTTGAAGGATACGGAGAACCACGGTGTATAATTTCAACTACCACAAGCCGACCAGCGTGCGGCAGGCGGCGAACCTGCTGGCGAAAAATCCGGACGCCAAGCTGCTGGCGGGCGGCCACTCGCTGATCCCGGTGATGAAGCAGCGCCTGGCGCAGCCGTCGGCTCTGATCGACCTCAACTTGATCGAGGACCTCGCCGGCATCGAGGTCAAGGGACGCTCGATCGTGATCGGTGCCCTGGCGCGCCATGCCGACGTCGCCAATTCAAAACTGGTGCAGGATACCCTGCCGGCGCTTGCTTCGGTGCCCGGTTCGATCGGCGATCCGCAGGTGCGCAACCGCGGTACCATCGGCGGCTCCGTCGCCAATAACGACCCCAACGCCGACTATCCCGCCGCCTGTCTCGGTTTGGGCGCCACTATCATCACCAACAAGCGGCGCATCGCCGCCGACGATTTCTTCACCGGCATGTTCTCCACTGCGCTCGAGGAGAACGAGATCATCGTCAAGATATCGTTCCCCATCGCTAAGAAAGCGGGCTACGAGAAATTCAAGCACCCGGCGTCCGGATTTGCGCTGGTCGGCGTATTCGTGTCGAAACGCGGAGCGGACATTCGTGTCGCGGTGACCGGGGCCGGGGCCAACGGCGTATTCCGGGTCAAGTCGTTCGAGGAGGCGCTCAAGAAACGCTTCGCCGCGAAATCGCTCGAGGGCATGACTCTTCCAGCGAACGGCATGAATGCCGACATCCATGCCGGCGCCGAATATCGCGCGCATCTGGTGGCCGTGCTGGCGCGCCGCGCGCTGATGAAGGCGACCGCATAGAGTTATTTCGGTTCGCGCTCCAGCTCAGCCAGCAGGTCGTGCAGATCGAGCGGGTGGGTGAACATCTGCAAGCCGCCGTCCGGCCGCTTCGGCCATTTGTCTTTCGGCCGATCCCAATAGAGCTCGACGCCGTTGTCGTCAGGGTCGCGCAGATAGAGCGCCTCGCTGACGCCGTGGTCGCTTGCGCCTTCAAGCGGGATCTTGGCGGCGATCAGCCGGCGCAGCGCATCGGCGAGGAGCCGTCGTGTCGAGTAGAGTATGGCGGTGTGGTAGAGCCCGGTCGTGCCGGGGGCAGGCGGCTGGCCGCCTTTACTTTCCCAGGTGTTGAGCGCGATATGGTGGTGATAGCCGCCGGCCGACATGAAGACCGCACCGGGGCGCGACGTCGTCACCTCGAAGCCGAGCACGCCGACATAGAAATCCGCCGCGCGCTGGAGGTCTGCCACCTTGAGGTGGACGTGGCCGATGCGCACGCCGGCATCGATCGCCGCGAAGGGGCGGGCGTCCCCGGCGGTCTGTTTTTCCAGTTCAATCGGGTTTGACATTCGGAAATCCTCAGGCGCGCAGGGCGCTTAGCTATGGCCGCGCGGCGGTTTGGTGCCTACATGTAAGACCCCGGCGCATTAGGTTAAAGTCCCTCATGGCAGGCATAACCGTTCCGACCTCGATCGACGCCACGCTGGATTTGCTGGCGAAAGGCAATTACGTCGCCGACCGCTCGCTGGCGACCGTGCTGTTTCTGGCCTTGCGGATGGGCCGGCCGTTTTTTCTCGAAGGCGAAGCCGGGGTCGGCAAGACCGAGATCGCCAAGGTGCTAGCCGAGACGCTGGGGCGGCGGCTGATCCGGCTGCAATGCTACGAAGGGCTCGATGTCGCTGCCGCGGTCTATGAATGGAATTACGGCGCGCAGATGATCGCCATTCGCCTCGGCGAGGCGGAAGGCACCGCCGATCGTGAACGTCTCGAGCACGACGTGTTCTCCGAGCGCTTCCTGATCAAGCGGCCGCTACTGCAGGCGCTCGAGCCCAATCCCGACGGCCCCCCCGTTCTGCTGATCGACGAGATCGACCGCACCGACGAGGCATTCGAAGCGTTCCTGCTCGAAGTACTGGCCGATTTTCAGGTCACCGTGCCGGAGCTCGGCACTATCAAGGCGGCGCATCCGCCGATCGTCGTTATTACCTCGAACCGCACGCGCGAAGTGCATGACGCGCTCAAGCGGCGGTGCCTGTATCACTGGGTCGGCTACCCCGCGGCGGAGCGCGAGTTGAAAATCCTGCGCGCGCGGGTGCCGGGCATCGGCAAGAAATTGTCGGAGCAGGTGGTCGCCTTCGTGCAGACGCTGCGCAAGGAAGATCTGTTCAAGTCGCCGGGCGTCGCCGAGACGCTTGACTGGGCCGGCGCTCTGACCGAGCTCGACGCGGTGGCGCTCGATCCGGCCACGGTGTCGGATACGCTCGGCGTGCTGCTCAAGTATCAGGACGACATCGCGCAGCTCGACGGCGGCAAGGTCAAGTCGCTGCTCGACGAAGTGAAGTCGGACCTGCGCGCGGCGGAGTGAGGCGATGGCCGAACATAGCGGTAGCCTCGCAGACAACATCCTCTACTTTGCCCGCGCCTTGCGCGCGGCCGGTATGCCGGTAGGGCCCGGCGCAGTGCTCGACGCGCTCGAGGCGGTAAAGACCGCGCAGATTGGAACGCGCGACGACTTTTACTGGACCCTCCACGCGGTGTTTGTGAAGCGCCACGAGCACTCGATATTGTTCGACCAGGCGTTTCGCATTTTTTTCCGACGCCGCGGCTATCTGGAGAAACTGATCGCCTCGATGTTGCCTCAGGCGCCGGCCACCGAACCGGCCGAGCCGCCGCCGGGTGCGCAGCGCATCCAGGACGCGCTGTTTGCGGGCATCAACGAAAGCGAGCGCGACAAGACCAATATCGACATCGATATGCGTCTGACGATGTCGGATCGCGAAGTGCTTCAGCACAAGGATTTTGCGCAGATGTCGGCCGGCGAGATTGCCGCCGCCAAAGCTGCAATGGCCAAGCTGATCATGCCGCTCAATCTGGTGAAGACCCGCCGGCTCGCACCGCGCCGTCGCGGCCGCACCATCGACATCCGGCGCACCCTGCGCGCCAGCATGAAAGCGGGCGGGGCGGTGATCGACCTGAAATACCTGGGGCCGCGGCAGAAGGAGCCGCCGGTGGTGGCGCTGCTGGATATTTCCGGCTCGATGAGCCAGTACACCCGGCTATTCCTGCATTTCCTGCATGGCGTCACCGATGCGCGAAAACGTGTCCAAACCTTCCTATTCGGCACGCGGCTGACCAACGTCAGCAGGGCGTTGCGGGAGAAGGACCCCGACGAGGCGCTCGCCGCCTGCTCAGCGCATGTCAGCGACTGGTCGGGCGGCACCCGGATTGCGTCGTCCCTGCATGAGTTTAACAAGCATTGGGCGCGTCGCGTGCTGACCCAGGGCGCGATCGTGCTGCTGATCACCGACGGGCTCGAGCGCGATGGCGACGACACGCTGGCGTTCGAGATCGACCGGCTTCACCGTTCGTGTCGGCGGCTGATCTGGCTTAATCCACTGTTGCGCTTTGAAGGGTTCGAAGCGCGGGCCAAGGGCGTGCGCGCCATGTTGCCGCACGTGGACGAGTTGCGGCCCATTCACAGCCTGGAATCGATGGCCGAACTGGTCCGCGCGCTGTCCGGCTCAGCCAGCAAGGCCTACGATTCCAAGGCCTACCATCCCAAATCTTGGCGCGCAGCGTAAGGAGACGGTCATGCTTGGACGCGACGAGGACATTCTCAGGGCTGCCGAAGACTGGAAAAAGGATGGCCGCGGCGTCGCCATCGCCACGGTGATGGAGACGTGGGGCTCGGCACCGCGCCCAGTCGGCTCCAACCTGGTAATCGACGACCAAGGCAATTTTCTCGGCTCGGTATCTGGCGGCTGTGTCGAAGGCGCCGTGGTCACGGAAGCGCTCGACGTGATCGAAAGCGGCAAGGCGAAGATGCTGGAGTTCGGCATCGCCGACGAAACGGCATGGAATGTCGGGTTATCGTGCGGCGGGAATATCCGCGTATACATCGAGAAGGTGGACTGAGTGAAGCTCGACATCCTGAAGACGCTCAATGCAGAACGCGCCGCACGGCGCGCGGTCGTCGTCGTCACGGATATTGCCGGCGGCGAACAGCGGCTGGTGAAGGCGACGGACGCGGCCAAGGACCCCCTTGCGGAGCTGATTGGCAAGCATATTCGCAGCGGCAAAAGCGGGATGGAAGAGACTGCCAAAGGCAAATTCTTCCTTACCGTCCATGTGCCGTCGGCGCGCCTTGTGATCACCGGGGCGGTTCACATCTCGCAAACGCTGGCGCCGCTCGGACAAATGCTGGGCTACGACGTGACCATCATCGATCCGCGAACCGCATTCGCGACCGTCGAGCGCTTTCCGGACGTCAAGGTTTTAGCGGAATGGCCCGACACGGCATTGCCGCCGCTGGGCATCGATCGTTACACGGCGTTCGTCGCGCTTACGCATGACCCGAAGATCGACGACCCGGCGCTGCTGCACGCGCTGTCGCGCGATTGTTTTTACATCGGCGCGCTCGGCTCGCGAAAGACCCACGGCAAGCGCGTCGAGCGGCTGAAGCAGAAGGGGCTGAACGACGCCGACATCGCACGCATCCACGCGCCGATCGGCCTCGATATCGGCGCGGTATCGCCGGCCGAAATTGCGGTGTCGATCATGGGCGAGATCACCGCGCGGCTGCGCCAAGCAGTCGAGAAGAGCGCGGCGGCGGCATGAAATTCGGTCCCGTTCCTCCCGACGAGGCGCTCGGCGCGACCGCCGTGCACTCGATCCGCAAGGGCGACCTCGTGCTCAAGAAGGGCACCAGGATCGGAACCGCGGAGGTTGCGGCCTTGAAGGCGGCCGGCGTCGCCGAGGTCGTGGTGTCCCGACTGGAGCCGGCGGACGTCGCGGAGGATCAGGCCGCGGCCGAGATCGCTCGCGCGGTTGCCGGACACGGCGTTCGGCTGGATCGGGCATTTACCGGCCGCTGCAACATGTTCGCGGAATCGGCCGGCGTGCTTGTCGTCGACAAAAACGCCGTCGATCGGCTTAACCGGATCGACGAGGCGATCACGCTTGCAACCCTGCCGGCGTTCAAGGCCGTGGTCGAAGGCGAGATGGTCGCCACCGTGAAGATCATTCCTTTTGCAGTCGCGCCGGCCCCGCGCGATGCCGCGCTTCGGGAAGCAAGAAACGAGGCGCCGGTCATCCGCGTTGCGCCTTACAAGATCCGCAGGATAGGAGTGGCATCGACCTTACTGCCGGGCCTCGCCCCCAAGGTGGTTGAAAAGACCCTCACGGTCATGGCCGACCGACTGGCGCCGACTGGCGCGACGATTATCGCCGAGCGTCGTGTCGCACATGAGCAGGTTGCGCTTGCGGACGCGATCGAGGAACTGCTTGGCCTCGGCGCCGAACTCGTCGTTGTGTTCGGCGCGTCGGCCATCGCCGACCGCCGCGATGTGATCCCCGCCGCGCTGGAAGCGGTCGGCGGCACCATCGAGCATTTCGGCATGCCGGTCGATCCAGGCAATCTGATGTTGATCGGACAGGCGAGGGGAGCAGCCGTGCTCGGCGCGCCCGGCTGTGCGCGCTCGCCGAAGGAAAACGGCTTCGACTGGGTACTGACGCGGATGCTGGCCGGTTTGCCGGTCGCCCGCGAGGAAATTACCGGCATGGGCGTCGGCGGGCTTCTGATGGAGATCGTGACGCGGCCGCAGCCCCGCGCCAAACCCGCGCCGGAAAAGGGCAATCGTATCGCTGCCGTCCTTCTTGCCGCGGGTCGGTCGACCCGCATGGGCGCGATCAACAAGATGATCGCCCAGATCGGCGGCAAGCCATTGGTCAGGATCGCTGCCGAGCAGGTGCTCACCTCGCGCGCCAAGCCGGTGATCGTCGTCACCGGTCATCAGCGGGACAAGGTCGAGGCTGCTTTGGCGGGTCTGGACGTTCGCTTCGTGCACAACCCCGACTACGCCGACGGGCTCGGCACCTCGCTGCGCACCGGGATCGCCGCCGTACCCGATATGGCCGATGGAGCAATTGTTTGCCTCGGCGACATGCCACAGGTCGACGCGCCGCTGATCGACAGCCTGCTGCGGGCATTCGATCCCGACAAGGGCGCGCTGATCGTGGTGCCGACAATCGAAGGCCGCCGCGGCAACCCGGTCGTGTGGGCCCGCCGTTTCTTCCCCGAGTTGATGTCGATCGCGGGCGATATCGGCGCGCGGCACCTGATCGGCAGCTACGGCGAAGCGGTGGCCGAACTTCCGGTGAAGTGTGATGCGGCCCTGTCCGACGTCGACACCCCTGAGTCGCTTTCCGTCGTCAAGGCAGAAATCGAGCGCGCTTGAGACTCGAATCATTGAACGTCCTTGCGACTCACCCCCTTATCCTCCGCCATGGGAAGGGTCGAAATGCGCGACCACTGGACGTCGACGCTGCGTGCTCTTGTGGCGGCGGCGCTGGTTATTGGCATCACTACCGTGATGGTGGTGACGTTCACGACGGCGCGGGCCGCTGGCGCGCTGGCGGTAGGTAGTTGCGGCGCCTACGGACAGTCCTACGATTTTCCCGACCTCGCCGGCGCCCGCGACAACGCGTTGGCGCAGTGTCAGACCGGCTCCTGCAAGGTGGTTGCGACCGTCAAGCGCGGCTGCACCGCCTATTCGGTCGATGGCGCCAATCCATGCGGCGCCAGCGGCTGGGCCAAGGGGGCCAGGCTGGGTCAGGCCCAGAACGAGGCGTTGCGCGCCTGCTATCGCGCGGGCGGCAAGGATTGCGTCATCCGCACCTTCCTATGCGACGCCAAGGGCTGACGTCGCCAACGCCGCGCAGAGACGCCGAATCGGAAATAAGCGCCGCTGTGCGAACCGCTGTCGCGCGCGTAGCCGCTCGCGGCACTCCATTTGATATTCCCGGTCCGCAGTCACGCAGCCCACCAACGCATCGAGGGCCGCGCCTCGGGACGCAGCCGGTAGCTCCGGCCGTTTCATAACTAAACCGCGGTCCCGCGAAACTGTCGAGCCTGGGTTGCGAGTTCCGGATAGGAAGTGGCGGTCCGAACGGCTATACGGGGGGCTTCGAATCTGCGGATGCCATGACCGACCATCGCAACGATCCCGAAAAGCGCCGCTCCATTGCGTTTCTCAATTGGGCGCACACGATTGATCATTTCGTGCTGCTGATCTACCCGACCATCGTGATCGGGCTCGAATTGGTTTACCAGCGCCCCTACAGCGACCTGATCGCGCTTTCCAGCGCGGCTTTTGTCGCGTTCGGCCTGTTTTCGCTGCCGGCTGGCTGGCTCGCCGACCGCTGGAGCCGTCGCAACATGATGGTGGCATTCTACATCGGCTGCGGCGCTTCGATGATAGGCGCGGCGTTCGCGCCCAATCTGGTGTGGATGTCGGTGGCGATGTTCGCGCTCGGCATGTTTGCGGCCATCTACCACCCGGTCGGCATGGCGATGCTGATCGAGGCCTCCGGTGCGCGCGGACGCACCCTCGCGTTCAATGGCGTCTGCGGCAATCTCGGTGTCTCGCTCGCTGCCGGCATCAGTGCCGCGCTGGCGACCTGGTTTGGCTGGCGCGCCGCGTTTCTCGCGCCGGCGATGCTGTGTATCGCCACCGGCGTCGTTTATCTCTGGCTGACCCCGGATGACCGCCATCATGCCAAATCGCGCAAGTCAGTGGCCGCGGTACCGCTGACGCCAAAACTCGCCACGATGGTGTTCGGGCTTTTTCTGGTGATCGCGATCAGTTCGGGCCTGGTGTTCAACGTGCTGACCATCGCGCTGCCAAAGATCGTCGACGAAGGCATTGCGCGAACGGTGCCGCTCGTTTTGGTCGGCAGCATCGCAACCGCCGTCTTGGTGTGTGGCGCGCTGGCGCAGCTCATAATCGGTCGGTTGGTCGAATGGGTGCCGCCCCACGTCATTTTTGCCGTGGTCACCGCGCTCGGTTTCGCCGGAAACTTGTGGGCGACTTACGCGAGCGGGGTGACGCTGATGATGGCGCTCGCGGTCGCGGTCGCCGCGATCTACGGGCAGGTCACCGTGAACGACATGATTCTCGCGCGTTACACCGCCGACGCCTGGCGCGGCCGCGTCTATGCGATCCGCTATTTCACGCTATTCATCAGCGCGGGCGGTGCGATTGCCCTGATCTCCCTGCTGCACAAGACCGGCGGTTTCAGTCTCGTGCTGGGCGTCAACGCCCTGATCGCCCTGGTGATGTTTGGCTGTACGTTGGCTCTGGTGCTGCTGATCGTCAGCATCGAGGGCAAGCAGACGGCGGCCCAGCCGGCCGAATAATCAAAACAGCGGCGGGATCAGGTCCGTGACCCCGACCGAGATGCAGTCCTTCACGTTTTCCACGATGCGGCTGCGGTGGCAGCCCTTGGGGTCGCGGCAATAGCACAGCAAAGCCACGCGCTGGCCCGACTTGATCAGTGCGATAAGCTCGCCGAGCTCCCGTTGCGCCGCGGCCTTCGCGATGTGCTTGTCGTAGATGCGCCAGAGGGTCTTGAAATCGCCGGCGCGGGCCGCTTCGCGCCCTTCGGCTGGCGTGCCGAGCTTTTGCAGATGCAGATAGGCAATATCTGCGTCGCCGAGGCCGGCGGCGAGCTGCTTCTTGGAGAAACCAGGCCGCCTGGATGCCGCAACGGCGCGGGTATCGACCAGCACGTCGACCTTGGCGCGCGCAAGTTCATGCAGCACCGCTTCCGGTTTGGCCTTCTCGTAACCGATGGTGAAAAGCGGCAACGGGCTTTTCGCGGGTTCCTTCACCGGTTTTCGGGCGGACTTTCTCACTTGACCCGTTCCATCAGCGCCATCGCTGCTGCTGGCGCGCGCACCTTTGCTTCGTGAATGAAATACATAAAAACATCGCGCGGCTTCTTCGCCGCAGATTTCTTGTCGACGCGCGGCAGGTCTTTCGGTTCGCCGCCGCCGGCCCAGGCCTTGGCACGTTTCGCCCAGGCATCGAGCGCCTTCGGGGGATAGCCGGTTTTCAGCGTCTCTTGGCCTTTTTGCAGGCGCGCATAGACGAAGTCGGCGCTGAGGTCGGCGATCGCCGGATAGGCGGCATGTTCGGCGAACACGACCGCAATTTCGAACTCGCGCAACAGCTTGATGAAGCCCGGCGTGCAAAAGCTGGCATGCCGCACCTCAACCACGTGGCGGATCTGGCGCCCGTCGAACGTCTTCGGCAACAATTCGAGGAAACCGCCAAAATCGGCTTCGTCGAATTTCTTGTAGGGCGCGAATTGCCACAGCAGGGGTCCGAGCTTGTCACCCAATTCGGTGACGCCGGAATCGAGGAAACGCTTGATCGAGTCGCCAGCCTCGCTCAGCGCGCGCCGGTTGAGGGCGTAGCGCACGCCCTTGAGCGCAAACACAAAGCCATCGGGCACCTCGCCGGCCCACTTGCGGAACGTCTTGGGCGACTGGGTGCGATAAAAGGTGCCGTTGACTTCAATCGAGGTCAGGTGCTGCGCGGCATAGGACAGCTCGCGCGCGTGCGGCAGCCCCTTTGGATAAAACACGCCGCGCCAGGGCTCAAAGGTCCAGCCGCCGACCCCGCAATAAATCCTGCCCGCCTTTGCCATGACGCCCAATGTAGTGCTTGACCCTGGATGACGCGACCCGTTTTGGCTTCGCTCCTAGCTCCGGAATTTGAAGCCGTCGAGCGAGACGCGCCCGGTTGTGCCGGTGACGATCAGATCGGCGATGGCCTCTCCGATCGCGGCCGAATGCTTGAAGCCATGGCCGGAACAAGGCGATGCGACGATCACCCTGGGATTATCCGGCAGCGCGTCGACGATGAAACGAGCGTCGTCGACGCAGGTGTAAAGGCAAACCTCTGATTTCACGCAGCGTGCGCTGACCCCGGGAAAAAAGTCGGCCACGTAGTGGGTGTGCAGGGCTGCTATCTCGTCATGCGAGGCTGTACGGTCCACCGTGCCGGGCGTTGTCGCGGTATCGTATTGTTCGGCGGCCAGCTTGAGCGAAGGCTCGCCGCCGCCGATCCATGGAAAGCCGTAGATCGCCTGCCGGCGCGGCACTTGCCAGTAGAACACCGGAAAAGTCTGCGGCCGATGCCGCTCGGCTTGCCCGTCAATGGCAAACCAGGTGAGGACCTGACGCCGCACGGTGAACAGCGCCGCGCGCTGCGGCACCAGCTCGGGAATCCACGGCCCGGCGGCAATGACGATCTTGGCGGCTGAATACGACCCGTGATCCGTGACAATGTCGACCCTGTCGCCGGCTGGAGCGAAGCGCTGCACGGTTTCCCCGGTATGCACGGCGGCGCCGGATTGCCGGGCGAGCGCGAGTTGAACGGCAATGCAGCGCTCGGGAAACACAAACCCCGCCTCTGGTTCGAAATAGCCGCGGTCACCGTCGGCGACATTGAAGGCGGGAAAGCGCTGCCTGATGGCGCTGTCGGACAGGAGTTCGTGCGCGACTTGATTCTGGCGCGCTGCCACGATCGTCGTGTCGAGGAAGGCGGCGTTGCCGTGCGCGCTGGCACGCTCGCCTGGCCCGGAGATCACCAGCAGGCCGTTCTGAACCAGGAGCTGCTCACCGGTCCGGGCCTCCAGTTCGCGCCAGATCTCGTGCGAGCGCCGCGCGAACGCCGTGTATTGCGCGCCTTCGCCGCAGGCGAGCCGAGTGATGCGGGTTTCGCCGTGGCTCGATCCCATGCCGTGCGGAGGCGAGTAGCGGTCGATTCCCAGCACTTTGCGGCCGCGCTTGGCGAGCTGATAGGTCGTGGCCGATCCCATGGCGCCAAGGCCGATGACGATGGCGTCGAATGTGTCTGCCATGACACCAACCTAGCCGGTACGGGAGACAAAAAAAGAGGCCGCCTTGCGGCGGCCTCTTCAATCGGATTCGGGTAGCTGGAACTAGAAGTCCATGCCACCCATGCCGCCGCCCATTCCGCCGCCGGGCATACCGGCGCCCTGGCTCTTCTTTTGCGGAATTTCAGCGACCATCGCTTCGGTGGTGATCAGCAGACCCGCGACCGAAGCCGCGTTCTGGATCGCCGCCCGCACGACCTTGGTCGGGTCGATGATGCCCTTCGAAACCAGATTGCCGTATTCGGCGGTCTGGGCGTCGAACCCGAAGGCATACTGGTCCTTCTCAAGGATCTTGCCGACGATGACGGAGCCGTCCTCGCCTGCGTTCATGGCGATCTGGCGGGCGGGGGAAGAGAGCGCCTTGCGGACGATCTCGATGCCGGTCTTCTGGTCATCGTTGGCCGCGCGAAGCTTCTTGAGGGCCTCGGTAGCGCGCAACAGCGCGACGCCGCCACCCGGCAGAATGCCTTCCTCGACCGCGGCGCGGGTCGCATGCATCGCGTCATCGACGCGATCCTTGCGTTCCTTCACCTCGACCTCAGTGGCGCCGCCGACGCGGATGACCGCAACACCGCCGGCCAGCTTGGCCAGACGCTCCTGCAGTTTCTCCTTGTCGTAGTCCGAGGTGGTTTGCTCGATCTGCGCCTTGATCTGCGACACGCGCGCCTCGATGTCCGACTTCTTGCCGGCACCGTGGACGATCGTGGTGTTTTCCTTGTCGATCATTACCTTCTTGGCGCGGCCAAGCATGTTGACCGTGACGTTCTCGAGCTTGATGCCGAGATCCTCACTGATCGCCTGTCCGCCGGTCAGAACGGCAATGTCCTGCAACATGGCCTTGCGGCGATCGCCGAAGCCCGGAGCCTTCACAGCCGCGACCTTGAGGCCGCCGCGCAGCTTGTTGACGACGAGCGTGGCCAGAGCCTCGCCCTCGACGTCTTCCGCCACGATGACCAGCGGCTTGCCGGTCTGGACGACCGCTTCGAGCAGCGGAAGGAGCTCCTGCAAACCGGAAAGCTTCTTTTCGTAGATGAGGATGTAGGGGTCCTCCATCTCGGTCCGCATCTTGTCGGCGTTGGTGATAAAGTAGGGCGAGATGTAACCGCGGTCGAATTGCATGCCTTCGACGACGTCGAGTTCGGTCTCGAGGCTTTTGGCTTCTTCGACGGTGATGACGCCTTCGTTGCCCACCTTGGCCATTGCCTTGGCAAGGAAATCACCGATTTCCTTGTCGCCGTTCGCAGAGATGGTGCCGACCTGGGCGATCTCTTCGTTCGAGGTAACCTTCTTCGAGTTCGCCTTGAGATGCTCGACGACGGCTTCGACCGCGAGGTCGATGCCGCGCTTGAGGTCCATCGGGTTCATGCCGGCAGCGACCGACTTGGCGCCTTCGCGCACGATCGCCTGGGCCAGCACGGTAGCGGTGGTGGTGCCGTCACCGGCGAAGTCGGACGACTTCGAGGCGACTTCGCGCACCATCTGCGCACCCATGTTTTCGAACTTGTCTTCGAGCTCGATCTCCTTGGCAACCGTCACACCGTCCTTGGTGATGCGCGGCGCGCCGAACGACTTGTCGAGCACGACGTTGCGGCCTTTCGGGCCGAGCGTGACCTTCAC
>JBBRAN010000019.1:0-46048 GCA_038206695.1 Hyphomicrobiales bacterium
CTTCATCGATGAGGTCTACAACACCCGCAGACTCCACTCCGCGCTCGGCTATCTCAGCCCCGCGCAATACGAGGATCGCCACGCCCAGCGAACTGTCAAAACCGCCGCCTGAAACTGTCCGCCATTAGGGGCGCACTCCACAACGCATCAGCGCCCTGTCCGCTTCACCCCCAAGAGCGGACATTGGGCTGGTTATCTGCCTCGTCTTTTCCTTATCTGCGCGACGCACCTTTGCACCATTCATGTCCCTGCCGCCCCGGCCCCCCGAAATTGAATGGGCCTAGTTTGACTATGACAACCAATAGGAGAGACTAAAAATACCGATCCAACATTCAGGAGAAAACGATGCGCGTAGCGGTAATGGGTGCAGTTTTGTTGACCGCGTCACTCACGCTTGCTGGTTGTTTTGAAGGCCCAGCGGGGCCTCCCGGGCCTAAGGGTGATACGGGTGCGCAAGGCCCAGCGGGACCTCCGGGACCGACCGGGCCTGCTGGACCCGCAGGGCCCGCGGGACCTGCTGGTCCGGCTGGGCCAACTGGCGAACCGGGTACGCCGAAGCAATGAACTAAACCACCCCCGGTTGCGATCCTGCAGCCGGGTCTTCAGCTGTAGTGGCCTCCGAGCGTTTGGCTTTCGCAAGTGCGTGGTCGTCGGTGGCATAGCCGATGACCACAACAGCGCCTACAATTTGGCCAGACTTAAATTGAAAAACCCGTCCCAGCCTGGGGCCTCTAGCAGGGCCCGGCACTACGGCCTTAATGCGTTGAATGCTCTCACATTTGTTGGGCGCTTTCGTTGAAGTGCCAACAAAAAACCAACGCGACGCAGTTGCGGCGATCAGCGCCATGGAGCGTGGCCGCTATAGTGTAACGATCGACCTGCTCTCCAAACTGGCCACGGTCTTGGATACACCGAAGCAGCACTCTTGAAGCGGGGGCGCCGTTCTCACAGGGTTAAGCCAATGTCTTTCCAGGAGATAAAATTGCTGAAATGGCGGCAGCGGCTACCGGCCTCAAACCAAATCAATAGTCTCGTGGAAGAAGCGCGGATGGTCATCGGATACTATTTCCGAAGCCCAACGGTCAGCAGTCATGTGGTCATCAAAAGAGAGCTCAGCGAACTCTCGAAGGGCCTCGCTCGTGCAGCAAAGGCACTCACTACGCTTGGGCCGCACGCTCTGCTTCGCCTCCATGCGGCGGCCGGTCTTATTGGCGACGAAACAACTCTTCAAAAGTTAATCCAGTCGGGCCAGCTCGTTGTGCTTGCACGGTGGGCGGGCGCAGCTGCCTCTATCATTCCGCAAAGGCGTCCCGACAACGAGAAGCGAAAACCCGGGCCTCCTGGTGACATCAGACTGAAACACACCGCATGGCTGTTGGCCTGGCTTTATGAAAACAGAATTGAGAGAGCGGCTTATTGGACGAACGCCAATGAAGAAGATTCTATGTTTAAGGATTTCCTAAAATCAGCCTTTTCTGACTTCAAGCCCGATGGCGTCAATTTTCCATGGAGAAAGCTCGATAGAGCGGCACAACTTGCAATTCGTGAGTTGAGATCCGAGGCGCAAGCACCCTCATAACAGCACTATCTTGGCCTTAGCGATCACGAGATCGACCACGTAGGTTCGCTGAAGACGAACAACGAGGGACGAGGCAATGATCGAAAGCGCCGGGCCAAAGTTAGCCTTTACGCCATCTGAAGCCGCCGCCGCAGCTGGGATCGGCAGGACGTATCTTTTCGAAGAAATACGAAACCGGCGCCTGGTCGCGCGTAAAGCAGGGCGTCGGACACTAATCGAGGCGGAAGAATTGCAGCGCTGGATCAGGTCGCTGCCGGTCCGCACTGATGTGCTGGGGGCTTGATGAGCGCTCCTCGCCAACAAACACTTCAGGCAGACTCGGCGGTCTATTTGACTGTCGCTCACGCAGCGGACCGCGCGAATATTTCGTCGCGTACCATCAAGCGATGGATCAAAGCGGGCTACCTGTCCGCGGTTCGATTGCCATCACCAAAGGGCCGCGGACGATTACGCATCAGAGTTGGAGAACTCGAGGCACTTCTGGCGCGCGGGACCGTGCGCTGAGAAGTCCCGCATTAGCACGCTTTGCCACAACCTATGGGAATACGTCACGTCGTAATCGCCAACGGATAAACATGTTACCGATTCCCGGAATTACCGCTCTGACACGCTCTGTCATCCCAACAAAAGTACCAACAAATGTTTTGGCTGCCCAAGAACGAGCGTGAACGTCAGCGGACGTTGTGCTAACTAAGTTCTTGTTACGACGTACGTTTTATGTTTTCGCGAACGCGAGCGAATGATCGCGAACAGTACCTGGTGCCCCCAGCCGGACTCGAACCAGCACTCCTTGCGGAACCTGATTTTGAGTCAGGCGCGTCTACCAATTCCGCCATAGGGGCTTGACCGGGCGGATCATAGTGGCGCATTGCGGCGCGTCAACGCCGGAGCGAAGCCCCCGTGGATGCCTTCATCGCCGCCTTTCGACGCGCGGAACCAGCCGCGGTCTGCGCCGTCATTGCCGCCGCCAGCGCGCTGACGATCTGCGGGTTTTTCTTCTTCCAGTTCGTGATGGGTCTGCCGCCGTGCCCGCTCTGCCTCGAGCAGCGCTATGCCTATTACTTCGCGGTGCCGCTCGCGCTGCTGCTGTGGCTCGGCTCCGGCCATGGCGCGACCGGCAAGGTGATGCTGGCGGGGTTCGGCGCGCTCACCGTCGCGATGCTGTGGGGCGCCGGGCTCGGCGTCTATCACGCCGGCATCGAGTGGAAATTCTGGACTGGGCCGACCGACTGCACCGGCACGCTGACCGATCTGCACGCGCAGGGCGGCGTGCTCAATCAGCTCAAGACGTTCAGCATCGTGCGCTGCGACGAGGCGGCGTGGCGCTTCCTCGGCCTGTCGCTCGCCGGCTGGAACGTGCTGGTGTCGCTGCTGCTCGCCGCGGTGGCGGCGCACGGCTTTGCCGGCATGGTCGCGCGCGGCGCCATGCGAAGGTCGGCGCTGTAAGTCGAACGGGGCGGGCTGAAAATGCTAACGGCCACGAAGAGGAAGGCGCGGGTACATCCGCCGTCGCCGGACCTTATCGTGACCGTCTCCGGCTGCGGAGTTGTTTCCAACTCAACGCCGCCGATGCCAACTATGTAGGGATGCAATGTGACGGGAACAAGACGGCCGCCGTCAGCTTTTGTTAACGTTTGGCGCCCGCATTCCCGCAAACAGGCTCTTTCTCATGACACCGCGCCCGTCCCGCTACACCGGCACCGCCAAGGCGTTGCACTGGCTGATCGTTGCCCTGCTCGCCGGCCAATATGTCGTCGGCTATCTGATGCCGCACATCGGGCGCAACACGCAGCCCGGTACGCTGATCGAGCTGCATTTCTCGCTCGGCGTTCTGATCGTTGTCGTCGCGTTGATCCGCCTAGCGTGGCGGGTGACGTACGGCGAACCGGCGCCGTCCGCCGGCGTACCGCCGTGGCAGACGCTCAGCGCGCGCGTCTTGCATTGGCTGCTTTACGTTTTGCTGTTCGTCGTGCCGGTGCTCGGCTGGCTCAACGCGTCGTGGCGCGGCTTTCCCGTCACCATGTTCGGGCTGTTCGAAATGCCGAAGCTGCTCGCCACCCGCGCGCCGGGCTGGGCCTGGACCGGCGATATTCACGGATTGCTGGCGTGGTACGTGATGCTGGCCCTGATCGGGCTCCACGTCGCCGCCGCGCTCTATCATTATTTCGTGCGCCGCGACGGCGTGCTGCAGCGGATGCTGCCGGGCGCGTGAATCCCGCTGGCGCTGGAACAACCCCTTGCAGCGCGGCGTTAATGCCGAACACAAACGCAAGGGTGTCCGGATGAAATTCCATTTCCAGAGCTGCCTGGTGGCGGCGTTCGTGGCCGGGCTTGTCACGGCCGGCAGCGCGCAGACCGTCAATCCGACGGCCGTCGAGGACAGCGCCGCGCAAGGCGCGGTCGATGGCGCCACTCATCCTGACAAGAACGCCAAGCCGGTGACCGAAACGGCCAAGGGAGCGGCGAAGGGAGCGGCGAAGGGCGCCGCCAAGGGCGCGATCGGCGGTGCCGCGCTCGGGTCGCAAGGCGCCACTGCGGGAGTCGCAGCGGGTGCGACACAAGGCGCCACGACTGGCGCAGCGACCGGCGCGGCAAAAAGCGTGACGTCGGGTGCCGCCGCGCGCGTCAAGGAATCGAAAGATTCGGAATCGAAAGAATCCGAGGATTAGCCGCCGCACGGCTCAGGGCTCGAGTTCGCTGTCCCAGTACAGGTAATCGAGCCAGCTATCGTGCAGGTAGTTCGGCGGGAATAGCCGGCCGTTCCTGTGCAGGTGATGCACGGTCGGCTGGAACGGATGCTGCGACGGCCACATCTTGGCTTCGGCCGGCGTCAGGCTGCCCTTGCGCAGGTTGCACGGCGAGCAGGCGGCGACCACGTTGTCCCAGGTAGTATGGCCGCCGCGCGAGCGCGGCAGCAGATGGTCGAAGGTGAGGTCGTCGCGCTCGCCACAATACTGGCAGAGGAAGCGGTCGCGCAGGAACACGTTGAACCGCGTGAACGCCGGGTGCGTCGAGGGCTTCACGTAGGTCTTCAGCGAGACGACGCTCGGCAGCTTCATCTCGAAGCTTGGCGAATGCACGGCGCGGTCGTAATTGGCGACGATGTTGACGCGTTCGAGGAACACCGCCTTGATCGCGTCCTGCCAGGACCACAGCGACAAGGGGTAATAGCTCAGCGGCCTGAAATCCGCATTGAGCACCAGGGCAGGAAAACCGCTGGACGGCACATGAACGTTCAATCGAGGCTCCTCAACCTCGCGACTCTTCTCTGCCCCGATTTATACGGGCGGGTGACGGGATTGTGAAGCCGGGCGGGGGATCGCCCGCAACCCGCTATGGCTTCGGCCCAAGAAAGCGGGCGAGAAACTCGCCGCCGTGACGCAGGCCCTCGGGGTCGACGCCGTGGCCGACGCCAGGCGAAACGTGGAATTGCACCGGCACTTCGAGCGCCGACAGCCCCTGCGCGGCGTGCATCAGCGCCTGCACCGGGATCAGCGGATCCCGGTCGCCGTGGATCAACAATACCGGCGGCTTCGAGCGGATTTCGGACGCGAACTTTTCCATCTCGGCTTCGGTCGCGGGCACCACCAGCATGCCGGAATAGCCGACGATCGCCGCCGGCGGCGTGGCGCGGCGCAGCCCGACATGGAGCGCCATCATCGTGCCCTGCGAGAACCCGACCAGCGCCAACGCCGAATCCGGCAAGTTGCGGCGCCTGAGCTCGGCGTCGATCGCGGCATTGAGCGCCGGCGCCGCCGCATTGACGCCGCTCCAGCGCTCGTTCGGGTCGCGGAACGTCAGCGGAAACCACTCGCGGCCCATCGGCGACTGTCCGCACGGCCGCGGCGCGTGCGGCGAGACGAACGCCGTGTCGGGAAACAGGTTCTGCCAGGCGCGGCCGATGTCGATCAGGTCGTTGCCGTCGGCGCCATAGCCGTGCAGGAAAACGACCAGGCTTTTGGCGGTGCCGGACTTCGCGTCGAGGTGGGGGACGTCGATTGCTTGCTCGGCCATCAGCGCGATTCACATTGGTTGCTGTAGATCGTTACCACGGAGGCGAACTGGCTGTGAACCGAGCGCAGCCGGTTAAACGGCTCGGAGCCTTTGCTGTCGGCGATGCAGGTTGAGAACTGCTCGATCGCATCGGTCAGCCGGCTGAGCACCGCATTGTAGTCGCGAACCGTGTCGCCGCATTCGTCGGCAAACACCGCCGGCGCGGCCATCACGGCGGCGGCGAACGCGGCAGCCCGCAGTGTCTTGATCATGATGCTCCTCCCGAACGCCGTCGCGTTGTCTTTTTCCGCTTGGCCTTCTTGATCTGCGACCATTGCTTTGCCGGATCCGGTTTCTTCGCCGCCGGCTTGCCTGCCATGACGCCCTCGCGCCGCTTCACGACATGATAGTAGGCCCACATCAAATGCGCCGCCACGCCGCGCCACGGCCGCCAGGCCTCCGCGATCTTCGTCAGCCGCGCGGCGTCGGGGCGTTTGCGCAGGCCAAGCGCGATGCGCGCCGCCTCCTGCACCGCGAGGTCGCCGGCCGGAAACGCGTCGGCATGGCCGAGGCAGAACAGCAGATAGATGTCGGCGGTCCACGGCCCGATGCCGTGCAGCTTGACCAGCTCGGCATGCGCGGCGTCCGCTTCCATGTTGCCGATGGTGTCGAGGTCGATGTGTTGCCTGGCGATGGCCGTGCCGATCGCCTTGATCGACTTGACCTTGGCGTTCGACAGGCCGAGCCGGCGCAATTTGTCCGGCCGGGCCACCCGCACCGTGTCGTGGTGGAACGGGTCGAACGCCGCGAACAGCCGGTCGCGGATGCTGGCGGCCGCCGATGTCGAAAGCTGCTGGCCGCAGACGATGGCGCACAGGCCGGCAAAGCCGCCCTCGCGGCGGCGCAAGGCGAAGGCGCCGGCCTTCTCGGCGACCGGCTTGAGCCGCGGGTCGGCGGCGAGCAGCCTGGCGAGCCCAGCCTTGAGATCGGCGTCGGTATGGAGGAAGTGGGTCATGCTTTCTTCTTGTCATTGCCGGGCTTGCCCCGGCAATCCATGAGCGAGGAAGTTTGGATGATTGAAGATGGACCCTCGGGTCAAGCCCGGGGGGTGACGGGGATGAGTGTTTTCCGCTTCGCGCCGTCGCCGAACGGCTATCTGCATCTCGGCCATGCGTATTCGGCGCTGCTCAACGCCGACCTCGCGCGCGCCGACGGCGGCCGGTTGCTGCTGCGGATCGAGGACATCGACGCGACGCGCTGCAGGCCGGAATTCGAGGCGGCGATTTACGAGGACCTTGACTGGCTCGGCCTGCGTTTCGAGCAGCCGGTACGCCGGCAATCCGAGCAGCACGCCGGCTATCAGGCCGCGTTGGCGAAGCTCGACGCGATGGGCCTGCTGTACCCGGCGTTCGAGAGCCGCGCCGAGATCGCGCAGCTGGTGCGCCAGCGCGAGAGCGCGGCGAACGCGCCGTGGGCGCGCGACCCCGACGGCGCGCCGCTTTATCCCGGCAATGGCCGCGCGCTTGACCCCGGCGAGCGGGCGCGCCGCATCGCGCAGGGCGCGCCTTACGCGCTGCGGCTCGATATCGCCGCGGCGCTCGAGCGCGCCGGGCCGCTCCACTGGATCGAAACCGGCGAGCGCGCCGGCACGATCGCCGCCGATCCGGCCGCGTGGGGCGACGTCATCCTGGCGCGGCGCGAGACCACGACCAGCTATCACCTCTCGGTGGTGGTCGACGACGCGGCGCAGGGCGTCACCGACGTGGTGCGGGGCTTCGACCTGCTTCACGCGACCGGCGTCCACCGGCTGATCCAGGCGCTGCTCGGCCTGCCGGCGCCGCGCTACCGGCACCACGCCTTGATCCTCGACGCCGCGGGCAACAAGCTGTCGAAATCGACGCAGGCGACGGGTCTGCGCGAGCTGCGGGCGGCGGGCCAAAGCCCCGCCGATATCCGCCGCCTGGTCGGCCTCGATTGAACCGCCGCGCCGTGGCATGGTCCGGCCGGGGCAGGGGCGATGGCGAAACGCAGGAAAAAATCTGGCACGCGGCCGCGCGCGGGCAAGGCCGGGAAATTGCGCGTGAAACCGGCAAAGCGCGCCGGCAAGCGCAGCAGCAAGCCTGGCAATGCGGCGCGCGCGATCGAAGCCTCGCTGGCCGGCGTCGCCCATGACATCCGCACGCCGCTGACGGGCGTCCTCGCGCTGGCTGAATTGCTGGCCGCCTCCGACCTCGGCGAGCGCGAGCGGCAATGGGCCGGCGCCATCAAGAGCGGCGCCGAGCATCTCGCCGCGCTGACGACGTTGATCGTCGATGCCGCCAAGGCCGACGCCGCCGGGCTGACGTTGCGCAACGAGCCGTTTTCGCCGCGCCGGCTCGCCGAGGTGGTCGGCCGCGCGCTGGGCGCCCGCGCGCAATCGCGCGGCATCAAGGCCGACGTCGCGGTGGCGCGCGATCTGCCGGGCCTGGTGATCGGCGACGAATTGCGGCTGCGCGCCGCGCTGGAAAATCTCGCCGACAACGCGGTGAAATTCACCGGGCAGGGCGGCGTCGCGCTGGCGGTCGGCGCCGAGCGCGCCGCGAAAAACCGCACCCGGTTGACCTTCAGCATCTCCGACAGCGGCATCGGATTAACGCCGGCCGAGATCGGCAGGCTGTTCAAACCGTTCGCGCAGGCGAGCGAGGACGTGTCACGGCGTTATGGCGGCGCCGGGCTCGGCCTCGTCTTCGTCAAGCGGCTCGCCAAGGCGATGGGCGGCGGTCTCGCCGTCACCAGCACGCCGGGCAAAGGCAGCACGTTTCGCCTCAGCGTCGTGGTCGAGCAGGCGGCGGCGCGGCCGGGGCTCGGCAGCGAGGTTGCGCGCGCCGGCCGCGGCCGCAGCCTCTCAGTGCTGTGCGCCGAGGACAATCCGTACGGCCGCGTGGTGATGAACACTATCCTGACCGAGCTCGGCCATCGCGCCGACTTCGTCGAGACCGGCGACGCCGCGGTGAAGTCGGTCGCCGGCGGCACCTATGACGTGGTGCTGATGGACGTCACGCTGCCGATCATGGACGGGCTGGAGGCGGCGCGGCAGATCCGCGCGCTGCCCGGCGCGGTGGCGCAGATTCCGATCGTCGGCATATCGGGCGGCAGCGAGAGCACGCAGGAAGCCGCGGCGCGCGCCGCCGGCATGAACCAATATTTCGTCAAACCGGTCAGCCCCGGCCGGCTGGCGCAGGCGCTGTCCGCGCTCAAACCTTAGGCCAAGCCCTAGACGTTGCCGCCATTGGCGGCGTCGACGATGCGCACCACGTCCGACATGATGCGGTTGAGTTCAAAGTCCTTCGGCGTATAGACCGCGGCGACGCCGGCGCCGGTCAACTGCTCCATGTCCTCAGGCGGAATGATGCCGCCGACGATGATGGGGATATCGAGCCCTTCGGTCTTCATCCGGCTGACGACGTCGGCCACCAGCGGCAGGTGGCTGCCGGACAGCACGGAAAGCCCGACAACATGGGCCTTTTGCTCGCGCGCCGCCTCGACGATCTCCGCCGGCGTCAGGCGGATGCCCTCATAGACGACCTGCATGCCGGCATCGCGCGCGCGCACCGCGATCTGCTCGGCGCCGTTGGAATGGCCGTCGAGGCCGGGCTTGCCGACCAGAAACGTTAGCCGCCGCCCGAGCTTGCGCGACAGGCGGTCGACTTCGCCGCGCAGGTCGTCGAGCCCCTCGACGTCGTTTCGCATCGCGGTGCCGACACCGGTCGGCGCGCGGTATTCGCCGAACGCCTCGCGCAGCACCCAGCCCCATTCGCCGGTGGTGACGCCGGCTTTGGCGCAGGCGATCGAGGCCGGCATGATGTTCTTGTTCGAGGTCGCGGCCTGCTTCAACTCTTTCAGCGCCGCGCCGACCGCCTTGGCGTCGCGGCCGGCGCGCCAGGCTTGCAGCCGCTCGATCTGGTCGCGCTCGGCCTCGGCCGACACCGTCATGATTGCGTCGATCCCGCCGGTCAGCGGCGAGACTTCGGTCTCCAGGAACTTGTTGACGCCGACCACGATCTGCTCGCCGCGCTCGATCGCCTCGAGCCGTGCGCTGTTTGACTCGACCAGCCTTTGCTTCATGTAGCCGGTCTCGACCGCGGCGATCGCGCCGCCTATCTCTTCGATGCGCTTCAGCTCGTCGCGGGCCTCGGCCTTGAGCGCCTCGACCTTGGCGTCCATCACCTTGGAGCCGTCGAACAGGTCGCCGTATTCTAGCAGGTCGGTCTCGTAGGCGAGGATCTGCTGCATGCGCAGCGACCACTGCTGGTCCCACGGCCGCGGCAGGCCGAGCGCCTCGTTCCACGCCGGCAACTGCACGGCGCGGGCGCGCGCCTTCTTCGACAATGTCACCGCCAGCATCTCGATCAGGATGCGGCTGACATTGTTCTCCGGCTGCGGCTCGGTCAGGCCCAATGAATTGACCTGCACGCCGTAGCGGAATAGCCGCTGCTTGGCGTCGGTGATGCCGTAGCGCTCGCGGGTGATCTCGTCCCACAGATCGACGAAGGCGCGCATTTTGCAGATTTCGGTGACGAACCGCATGCCGGCGTTGACGAAGAACGAGATGCGGCCGACCACCTCGGCGAACTTGTCCTGGCCGACTTCGCCCGACGCCCTGACGGTGTCGAGCACCGCGATCGCGGTGGCGAGCGCGTAAGCCAGCTCCTGCACCGGCGTCGCGCCGGCTTCCTGTAGGTGGTACGAGCAGATGTTCATCGGATTCCACTTCGGCAATTCGCTCGTCGTGAAGATCGCGATGTCCTTGATCAGCCGCATCGACGGCGCCGGCGGAAACATGTAGGTGCCGCGCGACAGGTATTCCTTGATGATGTCGTTCTGGATCGTGCCGGTCAGCGCCGGGCGCGGCGCGCTCTGCTCGTCGGCCACCGCGATGTAGAGCGCCATCAGCCACGCCGCGGTGGCGTTGATGGTCATCGAGGTGTTCATGGTGTCGAGCGGGATGCGGTCGAACAGCGCGCGCATGTCGCCGAGATGGCCGATCGGCACGCCGACCTTGCCGACCTCGCCCTTCGCCAGGATATGGTCGCTGTCGTAACCGGTCTGGGTCGGCAGATCGAACGCGACCGACAGCCCGGTCTGGCCCTTCGACAAATTCTTGCGGTAGAGCGCGTTGGAATCGACCGCGGTCGAATGGCCCGCATAGGTGCGAAACATCCACGGCTTGTCGCGCTCGGGCTGTTGGCGTGTCGCTTTGGGCTGATCGCTCATCGGGCCGCCTTCGCCCCCAGTGTCGCGCGAATTATGCTGCAATGCAACAATAACTACCGCGGCCGCGCCAGAACGACATCGTCGGCCGCCGCCACGCCGCTGAGATAGGCGCCGTGCGCGGTCGAATAGTCCTCACGCGAGGTGGCTTCGCCGGCGAAAAACAGCCGGCCGTCGAGCGGCTGTGCCAGCGCCGCGCGGCAATCGGCCTTGCCCGGCACCGCGAACGAGTAGGCACCGCGCGAAAACGGATCGAGCCCCCAGCGGTGAATGTGGATCGGCCGGATGCGGCGCGCGAACGCGCTGCCGAGCAGGTCGGTGAGCTGGCCGGACGCGAAATCGAAGAACGCGCGCTCGCTGCCGGTTTCGAGGTCGCGCGCCAAAGTGCCGCCGAAATACGCTTCGATCATGGCGCGGCCGAACGGCCGCAGGTGATAGGTCGCGGTCGCGGTGCGGTCGGTGCAGCCGAAGATGCGGCTGTCCGTCTCGAACTCCTCGGCGAAGTCGAGCGACAGGAACAGCTTGTCGTTGAGGCCGAGCGGCAGGCCGCACGCCGCCTCGATCTTGCCCGGCAGCTTCGGAAAAAACAAATCCTCGTTCTGCGCGATCAGGTTGCTCGGCAAAGTGACGATCGCGCGATCGGCCTTGACGATGCCTTTGGTGGTCTCGATCTTCGGGCGCAGCGCGCTGTGATCGATCTGCGTCACCGGGCATTCCAGCGCCATCGGCAAGTCGGCGCCGTGCGCGGCGATCGTGACGCCGAGGCCTTCGACGATCCGCCAGTTGGTTTGGCTGTCGCCGTAGCGGTCGATGTCGACCATCGACACGCAATCGAGCTCGGCGCCGCTGATATAGGTTGCTACCGCGTTGATCAGCGCATTCCAGCGGTTGCCGGGTTGCAGCGCGGCGGAGGCGGCAGCGTCGGGCGCGCTGCGCGTCATCTTCTCCAGCCGCTCGTAGAATTCCTGCTGGGCCTTGGCGAATTCCTTCTGCTCGGCAATCGGAAAACGGTCTTCGCGCGACGTGCGCGTCCACGGCGGACGCGTTCTGTCGATGGTGCGGCCCTGATGCTCCGCGATGCCGGTCCAGGGGTTGCGGTTGGCGGAATGCAGCCAGCCGCAGCCGAGGTCGATCGCCTCGCCCAACGGCGCGAACATCGTCCAGGCCCGGCCGCCGAGCCGCGGCCGCGCTTCGAGGATCAGGGTCGAGATGCCGGCGTCATGCAGCTGCCGCGCCGCGGCGATGCCGGCCGCGCCGCCGCCGATCACTGCGACTTCGACGTCGTTGTTTGCCATGTTGTTTGCCATGGGCGTGTAGAGGTGCCTCGCCGCGCGCCGGCGTGCAAGTGGCCTGAAGTCCGGCGTTATTTCGGTTGGCGGGCGAGCGGCGCGCGCTGAGCTTGAGCGTCTCGCGCAAGTCGGCGCTGCGCCCGGGCTTCCTCACCAGGTCGTGGAACGCCTCTTCGGTGACCTCGTCGAGATCCTTCATCTGGTCGAGGCGTAGTTGCTCGACCGCGTTCCAGGTGGAGCGCTCGAAACGGATGCGCTTGCCGACGCTGTCGGCGGGTTTGCCGGCGGACTTTGCTTTTTTCGCCGTCGCCCCGCCGGCTCCGCTTTCACCGCGCGCGGTGTCAGATGCGGCGCATCAACACCAGGATCAGCAGGATGACCAGAACGAGGCCAAGCCCGCTCGAGGGATAATAGCCCCAGCCGGCGCTGTACGGCCACGTCGGCAGCGCGCCGAGCAGAAGTATGATGACGATGATCAGTACAAGCAGACGCATCCCAGCCTCCTGTCCAAACCGCGCTGCCAACGCGCGGCCGGAAGGTAAAGTTCCACCGGCGGGATCAGCCCGTTTTGCGGGGTGTGATGGCGGCGATGCGCGCCGCAATCAGAACGGCGACAATCAAGGCGGCGGCGAGCCCGACCTGCGTCTTGAAATACGGATAGGCCAGCAGCAGCAACACGGCGGCGGGCAGGCCGAGCGTTTCGGCGCGGGTCAAGCCGCCCGCCATGGCGTACCGCAGCAGAAACGCGACCGGCACCGCCAGTGCCACCAGATCGTACATATAGAGGTAGGGCGTCGCGATCAGGGCGGCGGCGGCCAGCGCCGCCGCCTTCAGCGCGAAGTCGGCGCGGCTGCGCCATAGCACGAACACCGCAATGGCGAGGGCGAAAGCGGCGGCACCTTGCACGCTCCACGCCAGCAGCTCGCTGCCGCCTTGTGCGCGGACCAATCCGAACAGGCTTTGCAGACGGCCGAATTCGGCGCGGCCTTCGCCGAGCACGGCCTGGCCGGTCGCCGGCATCCAATGGAAGAAAGCCGCCCAGGCGTCGCCGCCGAATGCGAGCAACGACGCGGCGGCGATGGCGAGCGCGGTCGCGGCGGCGACCGCGATGACCCGCCACTGTCCGGCGGCGATCAAGGCAACCGGAAACAGCAGGCCGAAATGCGGCTTGTAGGTGAGGAGGCCGAGGCAGATGCCGGCCAGCGCCGGCCGGCGCTCCATCAGCGTCAAAGTGCCGCCGACCAGCGCCGCGGTCAGGAATCCGTTCTGCCCGGCGGCGAGATTCCACAACGTCGCGGGGAAGCCGAGCGCCAGCAAAATGCCGGCGCGCTCGTGTAGGATCGAGCGGATCGCCGCGGCGTAGAGCGGCAGCGTGGCGGCGAGCCACAGGATCGAGGCCGGCACGAACGGCAGCAGCGCGAGCGGCGCCGCCACCAGCAGGAATGTCGGCGGATAGTGCCAGCCGTAATAATTCTCGAAGCCGTGCCCGACCGCAGCGACTTCCGCTGCCTTGTGCGCGGTCCAGTCGTAAGCCAAAGCCGCGTTGCCATCGAGCGTCAGCGCGCCCGCCGCCCACACATTGACGAAGTCGGACGCGATCGGGCGGCCCTGCGCGTCGATCAGCCATGGCCCGGCGATGAAGGCGGCGCCGAGCACCACGACGTAGCAAAGCGCCAGCGTCAGGCCGGCCAACGCGACGATGCGCGGTACGGAAGCGGGCATGCGTGTTGCGAGCGCGAGACTCATGCCGCGTGCACCCGCCGCGCCACCAGCGCGGCGACCACCAGCACGGCGGCGAGGCCGACCGGCGCGGTGACGAACGGGAATATGACGATCAGCGCGCAAGCGAGCGCGATCGCCGGCAGTTCATAGGCCATAAAGCCGTGCCGCGCTGCGAGCCGCCACAGGAAGGCGAGCGGCGCGGCGAGCACGACCAGGTCGTAGGTGTAGAGATAAGGCGTCGCCAGCATCGCTCCGACGCCGAGCGCGGCGGCCTTGATCTCGTAACGCGCGCGGCTGCGCCACAACAGCGACACGCCGAGCGCGACGATGAGCGCGACAACGCCCTGCAGCGTCCAGGCCAAGGTCTCGCTGCCGCCCAATGTGCGGGTCAGTCCGAACACCGTCTGCAGTTTGCCGAAATCTGCCCAGCCGTCCGACAGGAAGGCTTGCGAGGTGTGCGAGATCGACGCGAAGAACGCGTGCCAGGTCTCGGGCCCGAATGCCATCAACGACGCCGCCGCCAGCGCCAGCGCAGTGACGGCGGCAATGCCGAACACGCGCCAGTGTCCGGACGCTGCGAGCACGATTGGAAACAGCAGGCCGAAATGCGGTTTGTAGGTCAGGAGCCCGAGCAGCACGCCGGCGAGGATCGGGCGGCGCTCGATGAACCACAGCGCGCCGCCGAGGAGGCCGGCGGTGAGGAAGCCGTTTTGCCCGACCACGAAGTTCGACAGGATCGCCGGGAAGGCGAGCGCGAGCAGGTAGCCGGTGCGGTCACCGATAATGGTGCGAACAACGGCGATGTAGGCCGGGAATGTCGCGACCAGCCACGCGACATAGGCCAGCGGATACGAACACAGCGCCAATGTAGCCGCCGCGAACAGGAACGGCGGCGGGTAGTGCCAGCCGAAATAGCCGTCGAAGGCATGACCGACGGCCACCTCTTCCATCGCCTTGTGCGCCGGCCAGTCGTAGGCGCTCGCCGCTTCATGACCGAGGGCCAGCTTTCCCGCCGCCCAGACATTGACGAAGTCCGACGCCACCCCGCTACCGTCTGGCGCCACGATCCAGACTCCGTGCCAATACGCCGCCGCGAGATAGACGACATGCGCGATGACCCCCGCGAACGCGATCAATTCGACCGGTCGCCCCAGTGCGGCGCCCCGCTCATGCGGCAAATCGACAATAGCCATCCCCCCAGCTATGGGGCCGGGCGGCTTGAAGAAGCCTTAAAACCGAGGGGAACGGGCGGCTTCGGCCGGCGCTTCATATTGCACCGCAACATGAACTGCGGCAGACTAGAAATCCGCAGGGAGAGCGTCATGCCGGCCACGGCCCAATCCAAGGTTCGAGTGAACGTGTTGAAGGATCTTTACGCCGTGGGTGAAATCCCGCCCCTCGGTCATGTCCCGGAAAAAATGCACGCCTGGGTCATCCGCCAGGACCGCCACGGTCCGCCGGAAACCGCGATGCAGCTCGAGGTGGTGCCGACCTGGACGATCGGCGAGGACGAAGTCCTGCTGCTCGTGATGGCGGGCGGCGTCAACTACAACGGCATCTGGGCCGGCCTCGGCCAGCCGATCACGCCGTTCAACGTCCACAACCAGCCGTTCCACATCGCGGGCTCCGACGCGTCGGGCATCGTATGGGCGGTCGGCGACAAAGTGCGGCGCTGGAAAGTCGGCGACGAAGTCACCGTCCATTGCAATCAGGACGACGGCGACGACGAGGAGTGCAACGGGGGCGATCCGCTGCTGTCGCCGTCGCAGCGCATCTGGGGCTACGAGACGCCCGACGGTTCGTTCGCGCAATTCTGCCGCGTGCAGTCGCGCCAGTTGATGCAAAAGCCGGCGCATCTGACCTGGGAAGAGTCGGCCTGCTACACGCTGACGCTGGCGACCGCGTACCGCATGTTGTTCGGCCATCCGCCGCACACGCTCAAGCCGGGTGACAATGTGCTGGTGTGGGGCGCCTCGGGCGGTCTCGGCGTGTTCGGCCTTCAGCTCGTCGCCGCCTCCGGCGCCAATGCGATCGCGGTGGTGTCCGACGAATCTAAGATGGAATACGTGTTCAATCTCGGCGCCAAAGGCGCGATCAACCGCAAGGAATTCAAGTGCTGGGGCCAGTTGCCGCAGGTCAACTCGCCGGAATACGCCGAGTGGAGCAAGGAAGCGCGCCGCTTCGGCAAGGCGATCTGGGACATCACCGGCAAGCGCGACGTCGACATCGTGTTCGAGCATCCGGGTGAGGCGACGTTCCCGGTGTCCTCGATGGTGGTCAAGCGCGGCGGCATGGTGGTGTTCTGCGCCGGCACCACGGGCTTCAACATCACGTTCGACGCGCGCTACGTCTGGATGCGGCAGAAGCGCATCCAGGGCTCGCACTTCGCCCATCTCAAGCAAGCGTCGCAAGCCAACCAGTTCGTGCTCGAGCGGCGCATCGATCCCTGCATGAGCGAGGTGTTTTCCTGGGACAAGATCCCGCTCGCGCACACCAAGATGTGGAAGAACCAGCACCCGCCCGGCAACATGGCTGTTCTGGTCAATGCGCCGGCGACCGGGCTGCGGAGCTACGACGACGTGATCGAGGCGAGCGGCGCTTGAGCCTGGAGGCGCGCTTGCGCTCGCGTTCCAGCGCGACCTCGCGCAGGCGTTCGAGCTCTTGTTCGCGCTTGGCGCGCGCGATCGCAATCTCGGCGTTGAGCTCGCCGCCGTAGAGGAAGATCGACGCGCAGATATAGAGGAAGATCAGCGCAACCATCGCCGATGCCAGCCCGGCATACATCGTGACGTAGCCATAGGCGAACTCGGCCAGATAGCGGCCGAACAGCTCGCCGCTCACCAGCCACAGAATGAGCGTCGCGATGATGCCGGGCGCGACTTCGGCCAGGCCGCGGCGCCCGCCCGGCAGCCACAGATGCACGATCAGCAGAGCGACGATGATCACGACCGCCGCGGTGGTGACGCGGGCGAAGGTGATGAGGTCGCTAAACGGTTCGAGCGCCGGGACGTAGCGCGTCAACTTGGCCCAGATCAGCGGCGCCAGCACCACCAGGAACGCAAACGCCAGGATGCTGATGGCGCCGACGATGACGTAGAGGATGGCCTCGATCCGCAACCACCACCACGACCGGCCTTCGGTGATGCTGTAGGCGCGGTTGAGGCCGATGCGCAGGCTCTCGACGCCGCTCGAGGCGAAATACACCGAGAACACCGCGCCGAAGGTCAGCGCGCCGCCGTGCAGGCTGGTGAGCACGCCCTGGATGTCGGCCGCCAGCGGCGCGGCGACCTGAGACGGCCATGCTTCGAGCAGGATGGCGGCCGCTTCGTCCGCCAGTTGCTTGGAGCCGAAGAAGAATCCGGCCAGCGCGGTGACCACGATCAGGAACGGGAACAGCGCCATCAGCGCCGACAGCGCGATATAGCTCGCAATGCCCCAGCCGTCGTCGCGGATGAAGGAGGCCATTGCCTCATAGGGAATGCGAAGCCATCGCAGCATGTACGGACAGGTCCTGACGAATGCGCGACTGCGCCCGACCAGCATTACCAAAAAAGCTCAAGCGAGGGATACCGCCGCGTGGTCGCGGGCCGTGAGCTAGGCCGCCTGCACGTTGCTGAGGAATTGCCGGACCTCGGCTTCGAGGCTCTCGGCCTCGATCGCGACGGCATCGGCCAGCGTCTTGACGTCGGCCGCGGTGCCGCGGGCATCGGCGGTGCCGCCGGACACTCGGCTCATCGCTTCGGCGCCGGTGCGGGCCTCGCCGGACGCCCGAGTGACCCCCTCGGTGATCGAGAACACTGCCGCGTTCTGCTGGCCAACTGTGCCGGCCACCACCGCGGCGATCGTCGCCATCTCGCGGATGATGGCGTCGACCTGCTCGATGGCATGCGCCGCATCGGCCGCCGCCGACTGGATCGCACCGACCTGTCCGGCGATCTCCTCGGTCGCCTTCGCCGTCTGGCCGGCCAGCGACTTCACCTCGGCCGCGACCACCGCAAAGCCCTTGCCGGCTTCGCCGGCGCGCGCCGCCTCGATCGTGGCGTTGAGCGCCAGCAGATTGGTCTGGCCGGCGATCGCCTGAATGAGGCCGACGACTTCGCCGATCCGCGTCGCAGCACCGCCGAGTTCGCTCATGGTCGTCACGGTGCGCTGCACTTCGGAAACGGCGCGCTGCGCGACGTCGGTCGATTTCGTCGCTTGGCTGGAAATCTCCTCGATCGAGGCGGCGAGCTCCTCGACCGACCCGGCGGCGCTGGTGACGTTTTCCGAGGCCGCATTGGCGCGCGCCTCGGCGTTGCGCGCCTCGGTCGAGACGGTGTCGGCGGTCTTGTTGAGGTTGGTCGAGCTCAGTTCGAGCTTCATCGCGGCGCCGCGCAGACGCGACAATGCGGTTTCCACCGAGCGCTTGAAGGCGCCGATCGCCGAGGCGATCGTCTCGCCGCGCTGCTCCTTCGAGCGGCTCGCCTCGTTTTGCATGTCGGCCAGCTTCTCGCGCTCGACCATGCTGTCGCGAAACACGATGACGGTGCGGGCCATTTCGCCGATCTCGTCGTGCGCCTGGGTGCCGGGGATGCGGGCGGCGGTATCGCGGGCGGCCAGCCGCTTCATCGCCAGCACCAGACTGTTGAGGGGGCCGGTGATGCTTCGGCCGATCAGCCAGCTCAAGGCCGCGCCGAATGCCACCATCGCGATGCCGACCGCGATAATGCTGTTACGCGTCCTGCCTTGCGAAGCGGCGAGGCTGGCGCTGGCGCGCGTGGCTGCGCCGCTCGCCGAATAAGTGATGATATCGATGCGGGGCAACATGTTTTGGCTGTCGATATCGATAATGGTGCGCAACGGATAGATGCGGCCGCTGATCTCGATCCAGGCCACGAACGTATCGGCATACAGTTTGACCTGCTTCTCCAGGCCGTCCTTCATGGCTGAGGTGCCGTCGATCAGGTCGAAAGTGTCCGTGAATTGCTTGTAAGTCTCCAGGAACAATTGATGCGTGAGTTCGCTCGAGGTCAGCCGATGCTCGGCTTCGTAGTGCCGCATTTTCAAGAGCAGCATCATCAGCTTTTTGGCGTCGACATCCGCCATCCATGTCATGTTGGCGTTGATGATGCGCTCGATGCCGCTGCCGGCCGCCTGCAACGCGCGGCGCAAGCCCGTGGAGTCGTCGAACCCGAGCAGCTTTTGTTCGGCAACCAGCTTCTGAAAATTTGTCGTGATGCCGGCCACCTGCGCCCGCAAGTTCGTCACGTCCTCTTTCCTGAGGTCCTGGGCCAGGCTTTCGATGACATCGAGAGTCTTCATCGCAGCGCGTTCGGCGGTGCCGAATTGGACGACCCGGGTCTCATTGGGGGTGTCGGCGAAATCCTTTGTCGCGATCCGCAGGTCTCCGATCGCGCCCTTGAAATCGCGGCTGGCGTCGGCGAGCGCCGCCGACCGTTTCACGGTCTGGAACGCGGAGTCGACTTCGCCCTCGCTGGAAATGAAGGTCGAGCTGTTGGCCAGGAAGCCGACAACCGGAATGACCGCGAGCGCGATGATGCGGGTGCGTACCGACAGCGTTGTCGAAAGCCGGCGCAGCGATTTGAGCGAGAAAGCGCGCATGGCACCGTTGCGGTCTGGCCCAGTTGAACGCGACGCGCGATCGGGCAAGGGAATGGAAGCGCGAAATGGTTAATTTTGTTGAAATTTTCACCGGGCGCATCGAATTCGCCTCGTAAATACAGCACTCTAGCGTGCGGTGGCTTTTCTTTTGTGCACTGCAAAAGTAGGCTTCGCGTCCATCTGTCTCGAGGTCTCATGATTCAACCCACATCGACGGCGAGCGCTCCCGGCAACGACCTGATTGAGCTCGCCAACGACGCCGTCGCGGCGCTCGAGGCGCTGCTGTCCGACGCCGTGCAGAAAGTGCGCGCGCGGGTGGTGGTCGAAGGCCACGCCGTCAACCGTCTGTTCGACCGCGAGCAGCGCGCGACCCACGGCCTGAGCTGGCTCGCGACCTATGTCGGCGCGGTTCGACAGCTCACGGCCTATGCCGAGCGCATGACACGCGGCGGCGTGTTCGGGGAAATCGAGGAGCACATCGTTCGCATCGGACTCGGCGAATATCTGGCCCAGATGGCCGGCGGCATTCCGATGAGCCAGGGCGAGATCGTGCGTCTCGCCGATCTCGGCATCGGGGCTCCGCAGGCGGCGTTGCGGCTGGCGGGTGCGGTGGAACGGCTGATCAGCAACGGCAATACCGCGCAGCGGCGCGCGCGCCTCGTCGAGCTGATGCTGGCGAGCCACGGCGCCACCACCGGCGCCTGCGGTCTCAACGACACGCTGGAGTCGATCCGCGAAGAGATGCGCAAGTTCGCCGACAGCGAAGTGATCGGTCTCGCCCAAGGTTGGCACCGCACCAACAGCTACATCCCGCTCGACGTCATCGCGCAGATGTCCGAGCTCGGCGTGTTCGGCCTCACCATCCCGGAAGATTTCGGCGGCATGGGGCTTGGCAAGGAATCGATGTGCGTCGTCTCCGAGGAATTGTCGCGCGGCTATATCGGCGTCGGCTCGCTCGGCACGCGTTCCGAGATCGCCGCCGAGCTGATCCTCGGCGGCGGCACCGAGGCGCAGAAGGCGAAGTGGCTGCCGAAACTTGCGTCGGGCGAGATCCTGCCGACGGCGGTGTTCACCGAGCCGAACACCGGCTCCGACCTCGCCGCCCTGACGACGCGCGCGGTGCGCGAAGGCGACGTCTACAAGGTCTATGGCAACAAGACCTGGATCACGCATCCGGTGCGGGCCGACCTGATGACCCTACTGGTGCGCACCAACCCGAGAGAGCCCGGTCACCGCGGCCTGTCGATGCTGCTGGCGGAAAAGCCGCGCGGTGACGACGCCACGCCGTTCCCGGCGCCGGGCATGACCGGCACCGAGATCGAGGTGCTGGGCTATCGCGGCATGAAGGAATACGAGATCGCGTTCGACGGCTTCGAGGTCAAGGCGGAGAACCTGTTGGGCGGCGTCGAGGGGCTCGGCTTCAAGCAATTGATGCAGACGTTCGAATCCGCGCGCATCCAGACTGCGGCGCGCGCGATCGGCGTCGCCCAGGCGGCGATGGAGCAGGCGCTCGATTATGCGCGCGCCCGCGTGCAATTCGGCCAGCCGATCGTCGGCTTCCCGCGCGTCGCCGACAAGATCGCGTTGATGGCGGTCGAGATCATGATCGCGCGGCAACTGACTTATTACGCGGCGCGCGAGAAGGATTCCGGCCGGCGCTGCGACCTCGAAGCCGGCATGGCGAAGCTGCTGGCGGCGCGCGTCGCCTGGGCCAATGCCGACAACGCGGTGCAGATCCATGGCGGCAACGGCTTCGCGCTGGAGTTTCCGGTGTCGCGCATCCTGTGCGATGCCCGCATCCTCAATATCTTCGAGGGCGCCGCCGAAATTCAGGCGCAGGTCATCGCGCGCCGCCTGCTCGACGGCAGCAACTAAATGCCCCCGGCGCGTTTGATCTGGACGTCAAACCGGCGCATGACAGCGTCACGGTTGCCCTCCGTGATGCTGCACAACGGCGATGGGTCGTCGTGGCCGACGGCGCCAAGGCGCTGATCATGGAGAATACTGGCCCGCTCAATGCGCCGCGGCTCAAGGAGATCGAGACCCACGCGCATAAAAGTCCGGCGACCCATGAGCTCGGCAGCGACGCGCCGGGCCGCACGCACGGTTCGTTCGGCCACGCCAGCAGCGCCGTTTCGCAGACCGATTGGCACGATCAGGCCGAGCGCAATTTCCTGGAAAGCGTGGCCAAGCGTCTGGAGGCCGCGCTCGCTTCCGACGAGGCGAAATCCATCGTGATCGCCGCCCCGCCGCGCGCGCTGCATGTGCTTCGCGCCGCCTATGGCAAGGCGTTGCGCGCCGCCGTGCGAGGCGAGGTCAACAAGGACCTCGTCAATCTGCCGATTGTGGAAATCCAGAAGCACTTCGACTGACGTTTCCGCTGTTTCGCCGCAAGTGGGATGCTATGGTCCGCCGCGTTCACGGACGAATCTCGATGCGGCTTGCTATCTTATTGCGCGCGGCGATTGGCGGCGTCCTGACGGGCGGCATCCTGGCGCTCGGCTTCGGCGCCGCTCCGGTGTGGGCGCAGGTCGCGACGCCCGAGCGCGTGCCGGCGCCACGCGCCGGCATCACCAGCGGCGATCCGATGGCGGTGCCCGGCTTCTGGGACCCGCGCCGCCGCCCGGAGCGGCCGGATTTGTCCCGCATCACCGCGATCCGCTTCCTCACCGAGATCGATTATCCGCCGTTCGATTATGCCGGGCCCGACGGCCAGCCGGCCGGCTTCAACATCGATCTGGCGCGCGCGATCTGCGAGGAGATCAAGGTCAACTGCACGATCCAGATGCGACGGTTCGACACTTTGCTCGATACGCTCAACGGCAATGGCGGCGACGCCATCATCGCCTCGCTGGCGGTGACGCCTGACATGCGCCGTCGCGTCGACTTCAGCGATCCGTATTACCGCACGCCGGCGCGCTTCGTGTCGCGCAAGGACGTCGAGATCGACAGCGTCAAGCCGGACGCGCTCGAGGGCCGCAAGGTCGCGGTGGTGGCCGGCACTGCGCACGAGGCCTATCTGCGCGCGCTGTTCACCGAGCTCGATCTGCAGCCTTATCCGAGCGCCGAGGAAGCGCGCGCGGTGCTGCGGCGCGGCGAGGTCGACCTGCTGTTCGGCGACGCCATCTCGCTGTCGTTCTGGCTCAACGGCACCGACTCGAACGGCTGCTGCGTGTTTCGCGGCGGGCCGTTCCTCGAAAGCCGGTTTTTCGGCGAGGGTGTTGGCATCGCGGTGCGCCGCGGCAACGAACTGATGCGCCAGGCGTTCAACTGGGCGCTGTTCCGGCTGTGGGAAAACGGCAAGTTCACCGATCTGTGGCTGCGCTACTTCCCGGTCAGCCCGTTTTGACGGCGGCGGCCGGCGGCCTTAAACCAACGCGATGACGGCCGCTCAAAACAATTCCACCGCCAATTCGGCCGATTTGCGCGAGGTTGCCGAGCAATCCGGCGCCTGGCCGTTCGAGGAAGCGCGCAAGATCGTCGCGCGGCTGAAGAAGCGGCCGAAGGACGAGGTGATCTTCGAGACCGGGTACGGCCCGTCCGGCCTGCCGCACATCGGCACGTTCGGCGAGGTCGCGCGCACCACGATGGTGCGCCACGCCTTCCGCGTCCTGACCGACGACAAGATCAAGACGCGGCTGGTCGCGTTCTCCGACGACATGGACGGGCTGCGCAAGGTGCCGGACAACGTGCCGAACAGGGAGATGCTGACGCAGTATCTCGGCAAGCCGCTGACCAAGGTGCCGGACCCGTTCGGCACTCATCCTTCGTTCGGCGAGCACAACAATGCGCGGCTGCGCGCCTTCCTCGATCACTTCGGCTTCGACTACGAATTCCTGTCGTCGACCCAGTGCTACACGTCGGGGCGATTCGACAAGGCGCTGCTCACCGTGCTGGAACAGTTCGAGAAGGTGATGGCGATCATGCTGCCGTCGCTGCGCGAGGAGCGCGCCGCTACCTATTCGCCGTTCCTGCCGATTTCGCCGGATACCGGCGTCGTGCTGCAGGTGCCGGTCACCGGCCACGACGCCAAGGCCGGCACCATCACTTACGAGGACCCCGACAGCAAACAGCCGGTGACCACGCCGGTCACCGGCGGGCGCTGCAAGCTGCAATGGAAGCCGGACTGGGCGATGCGCTGGCTGGCGCTCGGCGTCGACTACGAGATGGCCGGCAAGGACCTGATCGACTCGGTCAAGCTGTCGGGCGAAATCTGCCGCGCGCTCGGCACCATGCCGCCGGAGGGCTTCAACTACGAGCTGTTCCTCGACGAGAATGGCCAGAAGATCTCGAAGTCGAAAGGCAACGGCCTGACGATCGAGGAGTGGCTGCGCTATGCCAGCCCCGAGAGCCTGTCATTGTTTATGTATCGCGAGCCGAAGGCGGCCAAGCGGCTCTACTTCGACGTCATCCCGCGTAACGTCGACGACTACCAGCAATTCCTCGACGGCTATCCGCGCCAGGATTGGAAACAGCGGCTGTCGAATCCGGTCTGGCACATCCACGCCGGCGCGCCGCCGCAGGTCGAGATGCCGGTCACGTTCCAGATGCTGCTCACGCTGGTGTCGTCTTCGAACGCCGAAAACGCCGAGACTTTGTGGGGCTTCATCGGCCGTTACCGGCCCGGCGTCACGCCGCAGAGCCACCCGAAGTTCCAGGCCCAGGTCGAATACGCCATCCAGTATTTCCGCGATTTCGTGCTACCGCAGAAGAAATTCCGGGAGCCGACCGACACCGAGCGCCAGGCGCTGCAGGATTTGCGCGACGCGCTCGCGCAATTCAAGGCCGGGGCCACCGCCGAGGACATCCAGAACGTCGTTTACGAGATCGGCCGCCGCGAGCCGTTCCTCGACCACGCCAAGAAAGCCAAGGACGGCCGCCCGGGCGTCGCGCTAGACTGGTTCAACATGCTCTACCAGGTGCTGCTCGGCCAGGAGAAAGGCCCGCGGTTCGGCTCGTTCGTGGCGGTCTATGGCGTCGACAACACCGTCGGCATGATCGATGACGCGCTGGCGCGCAGCGCGTAGAAGATCGCTGGACCCGGCTGCGCTCCGCCTAGGAGAACGTCTCGACCGTGCCGTCGACCGCCATCAATCCGAGCTCGACCTGAAGCTTCGGCTGCTTCTCCGCGACCTGCTTGCGGAATTCCATCAGCGCCGCCTTGTGCGTCTCGGTCTCGATCTCGCGGCTGGCGACCTTGTCGGCGCCGTAGGCGATTTTCGCTGCGCCGCAATCGCGATGGTTCATCGCGATCACTTTCGGGATGTGGTGCAATTCCATCGAGGCGGCGAGATTCTGCCAGAACGCCGGCGTCCAATCCTTGAACGATGGCGCGACCACGCCGATCGAAGCCCCGGCGAAGGTGAACTGGCTGTATTTTCCCACCATCGACCGGCTCTTCATGTAGTTGATGGTCGGCTCCGGAAAGCGCGGGTCGATGCAGGTCAGCAGCATGGCCTCGTAATTGCCTTCGGCTCCGAACGCCAGTGAGGGAAACGTCGCCAGCAAACCAGCGCCGGCCGTCAGGTGCAAAAAGCGGCGGCGGTCGAACCGCGGGCGCAACAGATCGCTGCAACAGGCGCAGCCATCATGATGAAATGTTGTCATCGTATATACCCCCTTTGAAAGAGGACGATCCTAGTCCCCGCCGCGGTGACGCGCCAGCGCCTACTGGCTGGCCCAGACGATGCGCGCGATCCACAGCACCTCGCTCATCGGCAGCGTGCGGTCGCGATGCTCGGCGTTGAGCGACTTCAATTCGATGCTCTTGGCGCTCTTGCGCTTGAGCTCCTTGACCATCACCTCGTCGTCCTTGGTCTTCACGACGACGCGGTCGCCTTTGCGCACCGGCGCCGACGGCGACACGATGATGACGTCGCCCTTGCGGTAGGGGGGCTTCATCGAATCGCCGGAGATTTCCAGCGCGTAGGCGTGCTCGTCGCTGACTTTCGGCAGCGCGATCTCCTCCCAGCCTTTGCCGACCGGGAAGCCGCCGTCGTCGAAGAAGCCGCCGGCGCCGGCCTCGGCAAAGCCGATCAGTGGCACCGAGGCCAAAGTCTGCTTGCCGGGGTCGGTGATCAGGCTGACGAAGGCGTTGACCGGGGTGCCGGTCGCGGCGAGCGATTTTGCCACCGATTCGGTGGAGGGCCAGCGTTCGCGGCCGTCCGGCGTGATGCGCTTCGATTTGTTGAAGGTGGTCGGGTCAAGCCCGGCCTTCTTGGCCAGCCCCGAGGCCGACAACCCGGCGCGGGCGGCCAGCCGGTCGATCGCCGACCAGATTTGCGAATGGGTCAACTGACTGGAGGCACGGGCCACGGCGACCCCCTTTGCTGACGCGAATGTCCGACTTTATCTAGGAATTATTACCTTGAGTCGCGCCGTCCCGGCAAGCGGTTTGGACAAGCGCTGCTGGCGCCGATACGGTGAGCCTGTGATCGGCCTGTTCGACCGTCTGTCCCGTCCGCTGCTGCGCGCCCTCGAGCCTGAGGATGCCCACACTCTGGCGATGGCGGCGCTTCGGGTGATGCCGCTGCGCCGCCCGGCGGTTGATCCGCCCGAGCTCGCGGTGCGTGCGTTCGGGCTGAATTTCCCCAATCCGGTCGGGATCGCCGCCGGTTTCGACAAGAACGCCGAGGCGCCGGACGCGCTGCTCAAGGTCGGCTTCGGCTTCGTCGAGGTCGGCACGGTGACGCCGCGCGCGCAGCCCGGCAATCCACGGCCGCGCCTGTTCCGGCTCGACGCCGACGAGGGCGTCATCAACCGGCTCGGTTTCAATAATGACGGCGAGAACGCCGCGCTGGCGCGGCTGGCGGCGCGGGCGGAGGCGGGCGGCATCGTCGGCGTCAATGTCGGCGCCAACAAGGATTCGTCCGACCGCATCGGCGACTATGCCCGGCTGATTGAGACCTTCGCACCGGTCGCCAGCTATTTCACCGTCAACGTGTCGTCGCCCAACACGCCGGGGCTGCGCGACCTGCAATCGGCCAACGCGCTCGACGATCTGCTGACGCGCGCGATCGAGGCGCGCGACAGAGCGCGGCTCAGCGCCGGGCCGGTGCCGGTGCTGCTCAAGATCGCGCCGGATCTTTCGCTGGGCGACCTCGATGACGTGGTCGGCGTCGCGCGCAAGCGCCGCGTCGACGGCATGATCGTCGGCAACACGACGATCTCGCGGCCGCAATCGTTGCGGGCGCGCGAGAGGGGCAAGGAAGCGGGCGGCCTGTCGGGCCGGCCGCTGTTCAAGCTGTCGACCCGCATGCTGGCGGAAACCTTCGTGCGCGCGGAAAGCGCGTTCCCGCTGGTCGGCGTCGGTGGCGTCGATTCGGGCGCGGCCGCCATCGCCAAGATCAAGGCCGGCGCCACTTTGATCCAGCTCTACAGCGGCCTGGTGTTCAAGGGCATCGGCCTCGTCGCCGAGATCAAGAACGATCTGACGGCGGCGGTGCGGCGCGGCCACCGCAGTTCGTTGGCCGCGATGATCGGCACCGACGCCGCGGCGATGACGGCGGACAGTTGGCCGGGCTGATTATTTGCCGCGCGGCGCGTTGACGAGCCGCATGATCAGCCAAATTGGCACGACGATGACGGCGCCGAGCAGGAAATAGCGCCACAGCCAGCGCACCGCGTCGAAGCCCATTTCCCATAACCGCTGCGCGATCAGCCGCATGCTTTCGAGGATGTTCCACGGATCGAGCCCGAGCGCGGCGAGAATGACCCCGACCAGGATCGATACCAGCGCGAGCCGTCCGATCACCGCCAGCGGCGAGCCGCCGACCCAGCGCGTCATCCTGTCGTCCGTCGTGGTCTGATGGTCAGTCATTGTTCTCTCCCTCGGCCGCCGATCCTATCACAGCCGATTGCGGCATTTTTCGCTTCTTGGCGACCGCCGGGGCGCGGCCATGCTCGCTGCGCGCCAGCATCTTCTCCAGCGTTTCTAGCCGGTCGGCCTCGCGCGGCGGCTTGTCCCAGCGCAGCCGGCTGATGCGGGGAAACCGCATGGCGAGGCCTGCCTTGTGCCGGCTCGAGCGCTGCAAGCCCTCGAACGCGACCTCGAACACCAGGCCGGTGTCGCCGGTATGCGTCACCTCGCGCACCGGGCCGAACCGCTCGAGGGTGTTTCGCCGCACGAAACGGTCGATCTCCTTGAACTCTACGTCGGTGAAACCGAAATAGGCCTTGCCGACCGGCACCAGCACGTCGCCGTCCTCGCCCGCGGTCCAGACGCCGAACGTGTAGTCGGAATAAAACGACGAGCGCTTGCCGTGGCCGCGCTGCGCGTACATCAGCACGGCGTCGACGATCATCGGGTCGCGCTTCCATTTCCACCACGGCCCTTTCGGGCGCCCCGGCACGTAAACCGCGTCGCGGCGCTTGAGCATGACGCCTTCGACTGCGGCGGCGTCCTCGCCGGCGCCGGCCGCAGCCGGATCGGCGCGCGCCGCGATCAGCTCCGGCCAGGTCGCGAATGGCACCAGCGGCGACAGATCGATGCGTTCGGTGTTAAGCCGCGCGACGAATTGCGCGAGCCGGGCGCGGCGCTGGTCGAACGGCAATTCGCGCAGGTCCTCGCCGCCTTGCGCGAGCAGATCGTAGGCGCGCAGGTGCGCCGGGAATTCTGCGAGCAATTTGGCGTTGACGGTTTTGCGGTTGAGCCGCTGTTGCAGCACGTTGAAAGGCTGGACGCGGCCCTCGCGCAGGATCAGCAATTCACCGTCGATCGCGCCGGGCAGCCGCAGCGCATCGACCAGGTCGGGAAAGCTGTTGGAGATGTCCTCGCCGGTGCGCGAATAAAGCCGGGTTTCCAGATCGCCGTCGGCGCGCGGCGCCGCGACCGCCTGGACCCGCGTGCCGTCCCATTTCCATTCGGCGACGAACGCCGCCGGATCGAGCGCGGCGAGTTCGGGCTCCTCGATGGCGTGCGCCAGCATCGCCGGGCTGAAGCGCGCGCCGGCGCGCGGCACCGGCTTATCGCCGCCTTCGAGCCAGGCGAACAGGTCGAGAAAAGGCGGGCTCAGCCCCGGCCACATGATCTCCAGCTCGTTGACGTCCTTATCTCCGAGCGCCGCCGCCGCGGTCTTGGCAAGCCGCGCCGAGACGCCGATACGCAGGCCGCCCGTGACGAGCTTCAACAGCGCCCAGCGCCCGGTTTCGTCGAGCGCGTCGAGCCAGCGCGCGAGCTGCGCCGGCAGTTGCGCCTTGCCGAGGGTCTGCAAGGTCTCGACCACCTCCGACAGTGGCGGCGCGCGATTGGCCCGCACGTTCGCGTCGGCCAGCCACATCAGCGCGACGGTCTCCGACAGGTCGCCGACATAATCATAGGACAGCGCGAACAGCACCGGGTCGGCGCGTTCGGCGATCAGCGCGCGGATCATGCCGGACTTGGCGTGCTTGAAGGACAACGCGCCGGTCAGCGCGGCGAGCGCATAGCCGCGCTCCGGATCGGGCGTCGTTCGCAGGTAGTCCTCGATCAGCCGCAATTTGTTGTTGCGCGCCGGCTCGTAGGCGAGGCGGTCGAGCAGTTCGGCGAAGCGGTTCATTCGGGCGCCGCCTCGGCCGGTTCGTCCTCTTCGCCATAGCCGACGATGTCGAGCGGCCGCGCTTTCAGGCCTTGCGTCTGGCACCAGTGCACCAGCGCGTCTTCCTGGCCGTGCGTGACCCAGACTTCGCCGGCGCCGGTCGCGCGGATCGTCCGGGTCAGCCCGTCCCAGTCGGCATGGTCGGAGATCACCAGCGGCAGCTCGATCTGGCCCTGGCGGGCGCGGGCGCGCACCCGCATCCAGCCGGAGGCGAAGGCGGCCAGCGGATCGGGGAAGCGCCGCGTCCATAGATCCTTGGTTGCCGACGGCGGGCACAAAGTGATGGTGCCCGCGAGGTTGGCCTTGTTGGCGCCACGCACCAGTTCGAGCGGGCCGAGCGCCACGCCGCGCGTCTCGTAGTAGCGCGTCACTTTTTCCATCGCGCCGTGCAGGTAGATGGTGTCGCGGTAACCGGCCTCGCGCAGCAAGGCGATGACGCGCTGCGCCTTGCCGAGCGAATAGGCGCCGACCAGATGCGCGCGCTCGGGAAACTGCTTGACCGAGCGCAGCAATTTGTCGATCTCGCCGCGCGGGTCGCCGTGGCGGAACACCGGCAGGCCGAACGTCGCCTCGGTGATGAAGACGTCGCACTTCACCAGTTCGAACGGCGCGCAGGTCGGATCGCGCACGTCCTTGTAGTCGCCGGAGGCGACGATGCACTTGTCCTTGCGCTCGACCCGGATCTGCGCCGAGCCGAGCACGTGGCCGGCGGGATGAAAGCTCACGGCGATGTCGCCGATCGCGACGCGCTCGCCATAGCCGATCGCCTGCGTCGTCTTGGCGAAGCCCTCGCCGTAGCGCAGCCGCATGATGTCGAGGGTTTCCTGCGTCGCCAGCACGGCGCCGTGGCCGGCGCGCGCATGGTCGGAGTGGCCGTGCGTGATCAGGGCCTTGGCCACCGGCCGCGTCGGGTCGATGTGGAAGCCGCCCGCCTTGGAACACAGGCCGGACGGCGTCGGAATGAGAATGTCTTCGGGCCGCATCGCTTCCTAGATATGTCATAAACTGCCTCATGCGAGATGGAGCGACCCGGTTGCGGCCGATTGCGCCTTTATCCTCGTCGTCCGGCGACCTGATCGCCGACCGCCGCTTCGAATGGGCGCGCGATGCGCGGGAAAAGGGCGATCTCGCCGCGGCTGCCGATCTGCTGGCGCAGACCGTGGAACTTGCGCCCGGCCATGCCGCGGCCTGGTTCGCGCTCGGCGAGGTGAAAGCGGCGCAAGGCGACAAGCCCGCCGCGATCGAGGCCTTCACGCGCGCGCGCACCGCCGATCCCGCCGACCGGCTCGGCGCGGCGCTGCAACTGGCGCGGCTCGGCGCCCCGCCTCCCGAACCGATGCCGCCGGCCTATGTCCGGGCGGTGTTCGACGAATACGCGCCAGCTTTGACCGGGCGCTGGTCGAGGACCTCGATTATCGCGCGCCGCAGCTTCTGCTCGCGGTGGTGCAGTCCGCCGTCGCGCCGATGAAGTTCGGCTCGGCGCTCGATCTCGGCTGCGGCACCGGGCTCGCGGGCGCGGCGTTCCGCCCGTTCTGCGACTGGCTGGTCGGCGTCGACCTGTCGCCGGGCATGCTGCGGGAGGCGGGCGGCAAGGGACTCTATGATCGTCTGGCGGAGGCCGAGGCCGTCGCGTTCCTGCACGGCGAGGCACAAGCCCATGCGCGCTATCACCTGGTGCTGGCCGCCGACGTCTTTATGTATCTGCCCGGGCTGGATGCGGTGCTGGCGTTGGCTGCGGCGGTAATGGCGCCCGGCGCGACATTCGCCTTCACGGTCGAGAGCCATGACGGCGCGGGCGTGCTGTTGCGCGACACCTTGCGTTACGCCCATGGCGCCGATCACGTGCGAGCCGCGATTTCCGGCGCAGGTCTCGACCTCGTGCGCCTCGATTCCGCCGCGACCCGGACCGAAAAGGGCGTGGCGGTGCCGGGGCTGGTCGTGGTGGCGCGCAAACCTGCGGCGGAAGGCTGACTGTGGCGCTGGTCCGGCACTTCGAAATGCAAATCCTGCCCGATGGTTTCGCGCGCTGGTTCGCGCAGCGGGGCTGGCAGCCGCGCGATCATCAGCTCGAATTGCTGGCCAAGGCGGAAGCCGGCAAATCGGCCTTGCTGATCGCGCCGACCGGCGCCGGCAAGACGCTTGCCGGCTTCCTGCCGAGCCTCATCGAACTGTCGGCGCGCGGCGCCACGCCGCGCAAGCTGCAAGCGGCCGGCCGGCCGGTGACGCGCTCGCAGGGCCTCCACACACTCTATATCTCGCCGCTGAAGGCACTCGCCGTTGACATCGCGCGCAACCTGGAGACCCCGGTGCGCGAAATGGGCCTGCCGATCCGGCTCGAGACGCGAACCGGCGACACACCGGCCTCGAAGCGCCAGCGCCAGCGCCGCGATCCGCCCGACATATTGCTGACGACGCCGGAGCAGGTCGCGCTGCTGCTCGCCAGTGCCGACGCGCCGTTTCTGTTCGGCACCTTGCGCCGCGTCGTGCTCGACGAGCTGCATTCGCTGGTGACTTCGAAGCGCGGCGATCTGCTGTCGCTCGGGCTGGCGCGGCTGTTCGCACTGGCGCCGCAGCTCACCAGCGTCGGCCTGTCGGCGACGGTCGCCGAACCCGGTGACCTGCGCCGCTATCTGGTGCCGCAGCCGCTCGACGGCACGGCGATGGCCGATCTGGTGGTGGCGGAAGGCGGCGCCAAGCCCGACGTCTCGATGCTCGACACGAAATCGCTGCTGCCGTGGGCCGGCCACTCGGCGCGCCACGCGCTGACCGAAATCTACGACCTGCTCAAGCGCCACACCACGACGCTGATCTTCGTCAACACCCGCAGCCAGGCCGAATTCCTGTTCCAGGAATTGTGGGGTCTCAACGACGACAATCTAGCGATCGCGCTGCATCACGGCTCGCTCGACGTCGCGCAGCGCCGCCGCGTCGAGGACGCGATGGCGGCGGGACAATTGCGCGCGGTGGTGTGCACCTCTTCGCTCGATCTCGGCGTCGACTGGGGCGACGTCGATCTCGTCATCAATGTCGGCGCGCCGAAAGGCTCGTCACGGTTGATGCAAAGAATCGGACGGGCGAATCACAGGCTGGACGAGCCGTCGAAGGCCGTGCTGGTGCCGGCCAACCGTTTCGAGGTGCTGGAATGCCAGGCCGCGCTCGGCGCGGTCGCCGACAACGCGCAGGACACGCCGCCGGCGCGCACCGGCGCGCACGACGTGCTGGCGCAGCATATTCTCGGCCGCGCCTGCGGCGCGCCGTTTCTGAGCGACGAGCTGTACGCCGAAGTGCGCGCCGCCGCGCCCTATGCCGGCCTCGTGAGCTCCGACTTCGACGCCGCGGTCGATTTCGTCGCGACCGGCGGCTATGCGCTCAGGGCCTACGAGCGGTTCGCCAAGATTCGCCAAGGCGCGGACGGCCGTTGGCGCATCACCCACCCCCGCGTGGCGCAGCGTTACCGTCTCAACGTCGGTACCATCGTCGAGGCCGACATGCTCAAGGTCCGGCTGGTGCGTTCACGCCGCGCCGGCCAGCACGTGCTACGCGGCGGCCGCGTGCTCGGCGAGGTCGAGGAATACTTCATCGAGATGCTGACGCAGGGCGACACCTTCGTGTTCGCCGGCGAGATTTTGAAATACGAGGCGATCGTCGAGAACGAGGTCTATGTCTCGCGCTCGACCGCGACCGATCCGAAAGTGCCGGCCTATGAGGGCGGCAAGTTTCCGCTGTCGACCTATTTGGCGGCGCGGGTGCGCGCCATCCTCGCCGATTCCAGGACCTGGCGCGCGTTGCCCGAGCAGGTGCGCGAATGGCTGGAGATTCAGGAATGGCGCTCGCTGCTGCCGCCGGCCGGCGATCTGCTGGTCGAGACCTTCCCGCGCGCCGCCAAGCATTATCTGGTCTGCTACCCGTTCGAGGGCCGCCTGGCGCACCAGACGCTCGGCATGCTGCTGACCCGCCGGCTCGAGCGCGCCGGGCTCAAGCCGCTCGGCTTCGTCGCCAACGAATATTCGCTGGCGGTGTGGGGCGTCGGCGACCTCCAGTTGCGCATCGGCAACGGCACTTTGTCGCTGGCCAAACTGTTCGACGAGGACATGCTGGGCGATGATCTCGAGGAATGGCTCGCCGAATCCGCGCTGATGAAGCACACCTTCCGCACCTGCGCGATCATCGCCGGGCTGATCGAGCGCCGTTTCCCGGGCGAGGAGAAGACCCGCCGCCAGCTCACCATCTCGACCGACCTGGTTTATGACGTGCTGCGCAAGCACCAGCCCGACCACCTGCTGATGCGCGCGGCGCGCGCCGACGCCGTCACCGGCCTGCTCGACATCAGGCGGCTCAGCGAAATGCTCTCGCGCATCAAGGGCCGAATCATCCATAAAGCGCTCGACCATGTTTCTCCACTGGCGGTTCCCGCGCTGTTGGAGATCGGCCGCGAGACGGTTTATGGAGAGGCGTCGGACGAGCTTCTGCGCGAGGCCGCCGACGACCTGGTGAAGGAAGCGATGCAGTGACGCCGAGCGCCGGTTCCACGCAAGCCCGCGACAGCGGGACCCCGGATGTCGTGACAATCGCCGGCGTTTCGCTGGTCGGCGATCCCGGCGGCGCGATCTACTGGCCGCAGGAGCGGCTGCTGGCGGTGGCCGACCTGCATTTCGAGAAGGGCTCGAGCTATGCGCGGCGCGGCATTTTCCTGCCGCCCTACGACACCGCGGCGACCTTGGCGCGCCTGACCCGCCTGATCGTGCGCTATGCGCCGCGCGCGGTGATCGCGCTCGGCGACAGCTTCCACGACGGCGGCGGGCCGGACCGGCTGGCCGACGCCGACCGCACGCAGTTGCGCGCGTTGCAGGCCGGGCGCGACTGGATCTGGATCACTGGCAACCACGATCCCGAGCCGGCGAAAAACATCGGCGGCGAGTTCGGCGGCGCGCTGGCGATCGGGGCCCTCACGTTCCGGCATATTCCGCACGGCTCGGCCGGCGAGATCGCCGGGCACCTGCATCCGGTGGCGCGCGTCAGCCATCGCGGCCGCGCGGTGAGCCGCCGCTGCTTTGCCTCTGACGCGATGCGCATGGTGATGCCGGCGTTCGGCGCCTATACCGGCGGGTTGAACGTGCGCGACGCGGCGTTTGCCGACGTGTTCGGCACGCTCGATTTCGTCGCGCACATGCTGGGTGACGGGCGGCTCTACGCCTTCGCGGCCCGCCATTGCCGGCCCGACTGACTAATCCCTGCGGAACACCACGCTGGCGAACCAGCCGGTCAGCAGCGCCAGCAGCGCGGTGGCGAGGCCGTACAGCAGCCCGTGATTGACGGCGGCATTGGCGACATATTGCTCGAAGCCGGTCTTGCTGATCTCGAATGCCGAAGTGGCCCGCGTAATCAGCGCGCCGTTGGCGAACAGCTTGACCTCGATCGCGTAATTGCCGACCGGCGCGTTGGCCGGCACCGGGATGGCGGCGCGGAACACGGTGGGGGTCAGGAACGTCACGCCGGTCGCGCGCTCGTTATAGAGGCCGGCTTGCGTCTCGAGATGGACGAATGCCGCGCGGAACGGATCGTCGCGCACCGTGTCGGCGAAATCCGCGCCGACCCGCTGCGTCAGCAGGAAATTGTCGAGCCCGACCTGGAGCCGGCGCGCCTGTTCGACATTGGTGATCTCCGCCATCGGCCGGTTGGCGAGGATCGCGAGATAGGCCGGGACCCGGATGAACTCGCGCGAGTCGACGTTGACCCAGATGCCGAGCACGCGGGCCTTGCGCCGCGTGCGCAAGGTCCGCGGTGGCCCGCTGACGGTGGCGACGATGTCGTAGCGGCTGGTGCGCAAAGTCGTGTTCGGGTCGGGTTCGATCGCGCCGAACAGCACCAGGTCCTCGCCGACGAAATTCGAGGTGATGGCGACACGGTGGTTCGACAGCGACACCACCAGCCGCTCGGCCGAGGCGGGCGTCACGCCGGCGCAAACGGCGGCGAGGGCGAGGAGCGTCAGCCGCCTCATGGCCGGTTCTCCACGACGCGGATCGAGAACAGGTCCTCCGGGGTGGCGATGAGCTCATAGGCAAAACGCAGGCCCACCGCCAGAACCAGCACGCCAAGCAGCAGCCGTAGCCGCTCGCTGCGCATCTTCTGCCCGGTGCGCGCGCCGAACTGCGCGCCGATCACGCCGCCGGCCATCAGGATGAGGGCGAGTACCGCGTCGACCAGATGGTTGGTGGCGGCATGCATCACCGTCGCCGACGCCATCGTCACCAAAGTCAGGATCATCGAGGTGCCGATCACCGTCGCGGTCGGCACCCGCAGGAAATAGATCAGCATCGGCACCAGCAGGAAGCCGCCGCCGATGCCCATGATGGCGCCGACGAAGCCGATGATAAAGCCGATCGCCCAGACCGGAATGGCCGAGACATAGATCTTCGAGCGCTTGAACCGCAGCTTGAGCGGCAGGCCGTGAAACCAGGTGTGGCTGCCGGGCCGCCGCGGGATCGCCGGCATGCCCTTGCGCGCGCGCAACATGCCGCGCAGGCCCTCGTACACCATCAGCCCGCCGACGATGCTGAGCAGCGTCACGTAAGAAAGCCCGATCGCGAGGTCGAGCTGGTCGAGCGCGCGCAATGTCGTGAACAGCCAGACGCCGACCGCGGTGCCGACGATGCCGCCGCCGAGCAGCATGAGGCCGAGCGTGAAATCGACCGCGCCGCGCCGCCAGTACGAGATCGCGCCGGAGAACGAGGAAGCGGCGATGTGGCTGGCGACGCTCGCCACCGCGACCGCCGGCGTGATGCCGATGAAGATCAGGAGCGGCGTCATCAGGAAGCCGCCGCCGATGCCGAACATTCCGGAGATGAAGCCGACCGCGAGCCCCATCCCGAGCACGAGGAAGATGTTGACCGGCAGGTCCGCGATCGGGAGATAAATCTGCAAGCGGCGCGATCCGGCTTCGAGGGTGGTCGGCCTCGCGCCGGCGGTTCAAGACGCGGTGTCGAGCATGATCACCGCGCGTCGAACACCCGCCCCGAGGCGAATGATTCCAGTTCGATCTTAACGCCGTGCGCGCACGCTAATCTATCGCAACCGCGGCGAAACGCACCGCGCGCTCAGCTTTTTCCGATCTCGTAGTGGCCCGGCCGCTTCGGCTTGGCGGGCGGCGGGGTCGCGTCTGTGCTGGCGCGGTCCCAGCCGCCGTCCGGCACAGGCACCGTGGTCGCCGCTTCCGGCTGCGGCTCGGCGACCCAGGACTTGACGTTCTGCTGTGCCGTGGCGAGGGCCTTGGCGTCGAGGCGCAGCGCGATTTCGTCGCGCTTCTTGCCGGCCTCGCGGTCGCCCTGGTCGGCGGCCAGCGCGAACCACTTGTAGGCCTCGACGTAGCTCTTCTCGATGCCGAGCCCGCGGGCGGCGAGTACGCCGAGATTGTATTGGCTGTCGGAAATGCCGCGGGCGGCGGCCTTCTGGAACCAGCCGACCGCCGCGGCATAATCCGGCTTGCCGTCGACGCCTTCCGCGTGCAGCACCGCGAGATTGTGCATCGCCTTGGCGTTGCCTTTGGCGGCGGCGGCGGCATAGAGCCGGCGCGCCTCCTTGAGGTCCTTCCGCACGCCGTTGCCCTTTTCGTACAGGCTGCCGAGCCGGAACTGCGCGGGGGCCAGGCCCTCGCGCGCCGCGCGCTCGAACCAGCGCGCCGCTTCGGCCGGATCGACCGGCACGCCGCGGCCTTCGGCGAAGCGGATGGCGACTTCATAAGCCGCCGCCGGATTGCCGGCGCTTGCCGCCGTGCGCAACGGCGCGCCGCCGATCGCTATCGGCAGCCGGTCCTGGGGCGGTGCCGCCGTGGGCGCCGCGGCCGGCGCGATCCGGGGCGACGGTTTGGCGATAGCGCCGGTGATGTCGGAACTGGCACTTGGCGCCGGGGTCAGCATCGGGACCGAGCTCAAGGCGGTGGCCGGCATCTGCGGATTTGTGGCGGGCTGGGTGGCAATGCCGAACGGCCCGGTTGGCGGCAGCGCGCCGGGCAGGGCGATCTCGGCCTTCGGCGCTTCGATCGCCGCCGTGGTGGCCGGCGCGCCGGCGGCGTCGGCCGCCACCTTGGCGGCGTCGTTGCGGACATCGTGGGCCGTCTGCTGCGGTTGCCACAGGTCGAAATAAGTCGAGCCGATCTGCAAGCCGCCGATCACGATCGCGATCACGCTGGCGGCGAGGAACAGCGATTTGACGCGGCGCGACAGCCGTTCGCGCAAGGTCGGCGCGCCGTCGCGGGCGCTGTCGTCGGGTTCGTCCCGCGCTGGCGGGGCGGCCGCCTGCGGTTGCGCGAGCGCGGCCTTGGCGGCGCGCCGCGCGGCGGCGATGAAGCCGGACTTGCCGGTCGGCTCATCAGCCGGAGCGGGATTGGCGTCGCCGAGCGCGGCTTGCGAGGCGGCGATGCGGGCGGCGAGATTGGCGCGGGTCGGCGGTCCCGAGCCCGGCTCGAGCGGCAGATCGGGCGGCAGCTCGGGATTGAGCGGCGCGCGGTTCTTGTTCGGCAGCGGCGCGCGCTTCGGCTCGGGCGGCGGCGCGGCCTGACGCTGCCGCGGTAGGGCAGGTGGCGGCGGTGGCGCCGGGGCGGGCGCGCTGACGGCGCGGGCCGCGAGCTTGCCGGGCACCGCGACCGGGTCGGTCAGTTCGAGCACGCCGTCGCCGCGCCCCATGATGCCGTGCTCGATTGCGGCGAGCCGGTCGACGACATGGCCGAGCGTGCCGGCGAGCTTGTCGATGCTGTTCTGGGTGCGCACCAGGTCGACCTTGAGGCCGTCGTCGGCCCGCACGCCACCGTGGCCCTTCTGCGTGCGCATCTCCTCGATATGGATCAGCAGGTCGGCGAGCCCGCGCTCGATCGCCTCGAGATGGCCGAGCCGGTTGTCGGAGGCGTCGAGCCGCTCGACCAGCTTGACGATGCGATCCTCGAGATGACCGGCGGCTAGGCTGTCGCCGCGCGAGAGCTGAAGCTGCTCGATCTTGCTGGTGAGCGAGTGGACCAGCGCCTCGAGCCCGACCGGAACGTTGTCGCCGTTGTTGCTGCGCGCGGCGAGCGCGTCGGACAGCGCGCCGATGCGCTCTTCGAGGCTGGTCAGCGCGTCGCCCGCCGCGGTCGCATTGGCGATGCGGTCGACCTTTTCGGCCAGCAGCGCGACGTCCTCGGACAACTGGCGCACCGTGTCGTTCGAGGCGATATGGGTCGAGATGCCGCGCAGAGTGGTGATCGCGCTGTCGAGCTGCTGGAGCGTAGCCGGGTCTTTCTGCGCCACGATCAGGTCCATCTTCTCGGCCAGTACCGCGATGGCGTCGTTGAAGCCGACCAGGTTTTCTGCCGGGGTGAGATGAGCGAGCGCCTCGCGCACTTCGGCGAGGCCGTACTCGATATTGGCGATCGACTGGGCGTCAACACCGGCGTCGCGGCCTTCGGCGACGCGGGCAGTCAGGCCCTGGACCTGCTGCTCGATCGCGTCGAGCGCCTGGCGCGGCATCGCGTCGTTGAGTGCGTGGCCGATCTCGGCCAGTTCGCCGCGCAGCGCATTGATCGCTTCCTCGACGCCGGGGCGGCGCAACGTCTCGATCTGGTCGGTGATGCGGTTGAGCTGCTCTTCGAGGCCGGACAGGTCCTGCACCGGCGGCGCCATCATGACCGGCGCGGGTGGCGGTACATAGAGTGGCGCTGCTTGCGTTATCGTGACCGGCGGCCGCGCGGCGAGCGGCGGATCACCGTTGAGCGCGCGCTGGCGCGCCGCGATCTGTGCGGCGGCGTCGGCGAACGGGCCGCTGCGCACCGGCGGCAGTTGCGGCGCGGGCGGGATGTAGGGCTGCACCGGCGGCGCGGCGCGCACATGCGGCGGCGCGTAGGCTTCCGGTCCGCCGCGCGCGGAAACCAGCCGGTCGATCTTGCGCGTCAGGTCGTCGAGCCGGGCGTGAACGGCGCCAACGTCGTCGCTGCCGCCCTCGACTTCAAACTCGGCGGGATCGATGCCGGCGTCGGCGGCGGAATTGATGATGACGGTATTCAGCCATTCCGACAGCGGCATGCCGGCGCGGCGCGCGGCTTCCTTGGCAGTCTCGCGGGCTTCCGGCCGGATGCCTTTCACGCTCCACGGGACGCCAAGTTTCATGCTCGTCCACTTTCGAGGAGTGGCGCACGGGCCATTGGGGTGGTGGCAAGCCGGTGCGAACGGGAAACGAAGAGCCGCCCGCCCTTCGTCACCGGCTCTGACTTTTTAACCTTTATGGTAAAGAAGCCGTTAACGATTGGCCCGAAGTGCCCGGTTTGTCTGCCGAAATTAGGCGAAATCGCATGGAACCCGGCCGCGGCGCCGCGGTTTGCCGTTTAAGCCGGCCCTAAACCCGCGCTGGCATCATATTGGCCGAGCGAACCCGGCGGAACCGTTGGGGGACGAAGCTGGGGGTTGGGGGATTTCAGGATGCCGACCTATCGCGCGCCGGTCGACGAGGCGCTGTTTCTGCTCAACGACGTGTTTCAACTCGAGCGCTACGGCAACCTGCCGGGCTTCGCCGACGCTTCGCCCGACGTTATCGAAGCGGTGCTGCGCGAGGCGGCCAAACTCGCCGAGGAGACACTGACCCCGCTCAATCGCATCGGCGACCTCGAAGGCTGCACACGCCACGACGACGGCAGCGTCACCACCCCGGCCGGCTTCAAAGCGGCCTACAAGCAGATCCGCGACGGCGGCTGGATCGGCATTTCGGTGCCGGCGGAATTCGGTGGGCAGGGTTTGCCGGCGACGCTCACCGAGATCGTCAACGAGTTCCTGTCCTCGGCCAATATGGCGTTCGCGATGTATCCCGGCCTGACGCAGGGCGCAATCGCCGCGCTGCTGGCGCATGCCTCGCCGGCCCTCAAGAAAAAATATCTGCCGAAGATGGTGGCCGGCGAATGGACCGGCACCATGAACCTGACCGAGCCGCATTGCGGCACCGACCTCGGCCTGCTGCGAACTAAGGCGGTCAAGCAGGGCGACGGCAGCTACAAGATCACCGGCACCAAGATCTTCATCTCGGCCGGCGAGCACGACCTCGCCGACAACATCATCCATCTCGTCCTGGCGCGCATCGAAGGCGCGCCGGAGGGCAGCAAGGGCATCTCGCTGTTCGTCGTGCCGAAGATCGTCGTCAACGATGACGGCTCGCTCGGCGAAAAGAACGGCGTCGCCTGCGGCTCGATCGAGCACAAGATGGGCATCCACGGCAACGCGACCTGCGTGATGAACTACGACAGCGCGACCGGCTGGCTGATCGGCGAGGAAAATCGCGGCCTCAATGCGATGTTCGTGATGATGAACGAGGCGCGGCTCGGCGTCGGCGTGCAGGGCCTCGCGCAGTCCGAGGTCGCCTACCAGAACGCTGCGATCTACGCCAAAGAGCGCCTGCAGGGCCGCTCTATCTCCGGCGTCAAATACCAGGACAAGCCAGCCGACCCGATCGTCGTGCATCCGGACGTGCGGCGTAACCTGATGACGATGCGCGCCTTCAACGAGGCGGCGCGCGCGCTGGTGATGTGGACGGCGCTCAAGGCCGACGTCGCGCACCGCTCCGAAGACGAAAAGGAGCGCCAGAGCGCCGACGACCATATGGGACTGCTGACGCCGGTCATCAAAGGAGTGCTGACCGACCAGGGCTTCGCCAACACGGTGATGGCGCAGCAGATCTTCGGCGGCCACGGCTATATCGCCGAGCACGGCATGGAGCAGTTCGTACGCGACTCGCGCATCGCCCAGATCTACGAGGGCGCCAACGGCATCCAGGCGCTCGATCTGGTCGGCCGCAAGATCGGCCGCGACGGCGGCCGCGCCTTGATGGCGTTCTTCAACGAAGTGCAGGCCTACATCAAGGACAAGACCGCCGACGACGCGATGAAGCCTTACGTCACGCCGCTTAGCGTCGCGCTCGGCCATCTGCAGCAGGCCTCGATGTGGTTCATGCAGAACGCGATGGCCAAGCCCGACAATGCCGGCGCCGGCTCCTACGATTACATGCACATGTTCGGGCTGGTCGCGCTCGGTTACATGTGGTGCAGGATCGTCGAGGCGGCCAACGCGAAATTTCCGAAAGCGAACGGCACCGCGCCGCGCTACAGCGCCAAGCTGGTCACCGCGCGGTTCTTCATGGAGCGCATGCTGCCGGAAACTGCGGCGCACCTCGCCCGCATCCAGTCCGGCAGCGCCAGCATGATGGAATTGCCGGACGACGCGTTCTAGGCGCGCCAAACCAGCCCTCGCGGGCGCTCAAGCGCTCTGCTATTCCCCGTCATAGGCCGCGTTAGGGTGGCCGGGGGATGATTCGCCGATGGATGCCTTGAACCTCCCGCGCCCGGCGTGGATGACGGAGGACCTAGTCCTGCTCGAGGATCAGGCGCGCCGCTTCATCGGTGACGAGTTCGCGCCGCAGCTCGACCGCTGGCACGAAGGCCACATGTACCCGCGCGAGGTGTGGACCAAGGCCGGCGAAGCCGGCCTGCTGTGCGCCTCGATGCCCGAACAATATGGCGGCGCCGGCGGCAGCTTCGCGCACGAGGCGATCATCAACCGCGAGTTCAGCCTGGCCGGCTTCGACACGTTCGGCGCGCCGCTGCATTCCGGCATCGTCGCGCCCTACATTCTGAATTACGGCACCGAGGAGCAGAAGAAGCGCTGGCTGCCGAAGCTGGCGACCGGCGAGATGGTCGGCGCCATCGCGATGACCGAGCCCGGTACCGGCTCGGACCTGCAAGGCATCAAGTCGAGCGCGAAAAAATCCGGCAACGGCTACGTGCTCAACGGCGCCAAGACCTTCATCACTAACGGCCAGCACGCCAACCTCGTCATCGTCGTCGCCAAGACCGATCCGAAGCAGGGCGCCAAGGGCGTCTCGCTGATGGTGGTCGAGACCGACGCCGCCGCGGGATTTCGCCGCGGCCGCAAGCTGAAGAAGCTCGGCATGGATTCCGCCGACACCTCGGAATTGTTCTTCGACGACGTCAAGCTGCCGGCCGAGGCGCTGCTCGGCCCCGAGGAAGGCCAGGGCTTCTATCAACTAATGAAGGAGCTGCCGCAGGAGCGCCTGATCGTCGCGCTGCACGCTGGCGCGATGATGGAGCGCGCTCTGGCGCTCACCGTCGATTACGTCAAGCAGCGCGGCGCGTTCGGCAAGAAGATCATCGAGTTCCAGAACACCCAGTTCGAGCTCGCCGAGTGCAAGACTTTGGCGACGGTCGCCAAGGTCTTCATCGACCACTGCATCGAGCGCCATGTCGGCGGTTCGCTCGATGCCGTCACCGCCTCGATGGCCAAGGCCTGGGGCACCGATACTTTGGGCGAGGTGATCGACCGCTGCCTGCAACTGTTCGGCGGCTACGGCTACATGGACGAATATCCGATCTCGCGGCTCTATCGCGACGCCCGCGTCATGCGTATCTATGCCGGGACGAACGAGATCATGAATTTGCTGATCGCGCGCAGCCTGTAGGCCGCGCCACCCGGAGGGCCGGGCCCGAGGTAAGGAGACGCGATGGCGGACGCCTTCATTTACGACGCGATTCGCACGCCGCGCGGCCGCGGCAAGGCCGACGGCGCGCTGCACGAAGTCACCGCGCTCAACCTGGCGGCGCAGGCGCTGGCGGCGATCAAGGACCGCAACAAGCTCGATCCGAAGCTGGTGGACGACGTCGTGCTCGGCTGCGTCGATCCGGTCGGCGAGGCGGGTGGCGACATTGCGCGCGTCGCGGCAATCGTGGCCGGCTATGGCGACGGCGTGCCTGGCGTGCAGATCAACCGGTTCTGCGCCTCCGGTCTCGACGCGGTGAACTTCGCCGCCGCCGAGGTGATGGCGGGCCAGCACGATATGACGATCGGCGGCGGCGTCGAATCGATGAGCCGCGTCGGCATCGGCGCTTCCGGGGGCGCCTGGCCGGTCGATCCGTCGATCGCCGTGCCGTCCTATTTTGTGCCGCAGGGCATTTCCGCAGACCTGATCGCGACCAAATACGGCTTCTCGCGCGCCGACGTCGACGCTTACGCGGTCGAGAGCCAGAAGCGCGCCGGCAAGGCGTGGGAAGAGGGCCGCTTCAAGAAGTCGGTGGTGCCGGTCAATGACATCAACGGCATCACGCTGCTCGCCAAGGACGAGCACATGCGGCCGACCACCACGATGCAGAACCTGGCGCAGCTTAATCCGTCGTTCGTGCAGATGGGCGAGATGGCGGGCTTCGACGCGGTCGCGATCCAGCGCTATCCCGAGGTCGAGGCGATCAACCACGTCCACACGCCGGGCAATTCGTCGGGCATCGTCGACGGCGCCGCCGCTGTGCTGATCGGCAACAAGGAGGCCGGCAAGAAAGCGGGCCTCAAGCCGCGCGCCCGCATCCGCGCCTTCGCCAATATCGGCTCGGAGCCCTCGATCATGCTGACGGGGCCGATTCCCGTCAGCGAGAAGGTGCTCAGGAGGGCCGGTATGAAGGCCGAGGACATCGACCTCTACGAGCTGAACGAGGCGTTCGCCTCGGTGGTGCTGCGCTACATGCAGGCGCTCGGCATTCCGCACGACAAAATGAACGTCAACGGCGGCGCGATCGCGATGGGCCATCCGCTCGGCGCGACCGGCGCGATGATTCTCGGCACCGTGCTCGACGAGCTCGAGCGCAGCGGCAAGCAGACCGCGCTGGTGACGTTGTGCATCGGCGTCGGCATGGGCACCGCGACCATCATCGAGCGCGTCTAGGGTTCTGCGGGCCATGCCGAAAATCGACATCGACAAGATCGCGGTCGACACTTCGACCGGCTATCCGCCGCAATACCGCAAGGAAATCGAGGGCCGCTCGCGAAAGCGGCTGGCGCGGACCGCCGGGCTAACCCAGTTCGGCGTCAATATCTGCACCCTCAAGCCGGGCGCGCAGTCGTCGCAGCGCCACTGGCACGAGAACGAGGACGAACTGGTTTACGTGCTCAAGGGCGAGGTCGTGTTGCGCGAGGACGGCGGCGACATCGTGCTGCGGCCGGGCGACGCCGCGGCCTGGAAAGCCGGGGTCGCCAACGGCCACTGCCTGGTCAATCGCTCGGCGGCGGACGCGGTATTTCTCGAGGTCGGCACCCGCGCGCCGGCCGACAGAGCCGATTATCCCGACATCGACATGAAAGTTGAGCGCGACGATAAAGGTGCGCGGTACACAAAAAAGAACGGCGAGCCGTTCTGAGGGAGCCACGATGGCCAATTTCTCGTTCGACGTCGACGCCGACGGCATCGCGCTGATCACCTGGGACATGGCGGGCCGCTCGATGAACGTCATCGACGTCTCGGTGATGGAGGAGCTGTCGACTCTGGTGGAGACCGTTGCCAGTCAGGCCGAGGTCAAAGGTGTCGTCGTCACCTCCGGCAAGGAGACGTTCTGCGCCGGCGCCGATCTGACCATGCTGGAAAAGTTGGTCGGGAGCTTCCCGAATCTCGCCAAGGAAAAGGGCGAAGAGGCGGCCGTCAAGAACCTGTTCGAGGAAAGCCGCAGGCTGTCGCTGCTCTACCGCCGCATCGAAACCTGCGGCAAGCCGTGGGTTGCGGCCATCAACGGCACCGCGCTCGGCGGCGGCTTCGAGCTGGCGCTCGCCTGCCACCGCCGCGTCGCCGCGCAGAACGACAAGACGCGGCTCGGCCTGCCGGAAATCAAGGTCGGCCTGTTCCCCGGCGCCGGCGGCACCACGCGCATCGCGCGCATGCTGCCCCCCGCCGACGCACTGCAGATGCTGCTCAAGGGCGACCAGCTCAAGCTGGACCGCGCCAAGGCGATGAAGCTGGTCGACGAGGTCGTGCCGGCCGCCGATCTCATCAAGACCGCGAAAGACTGGATCAAGGCCGGCGGCAAGTCGAAAAATCCGTGGGACGTCGACGGCTACAAGCTGCCGGGCGGGCCGGTCTATTCCAAGGCCGGCATGATGGTGTTCCCGGCGGCGAACGCGATCTATCGCCGCGAGACCTACGACAACTACCCGGCCGCGCGCGCCATCCTGCAGGTCGTCTACGAAGGCCTGCAACTGCCTATCGACCAGGCGCTGCGCGTCGAGTCGCGCTACTTCGCCAAGATCATGCGCTCGCCGGAAGCGGCGGCGATGATCCGCACTCTGTTCGTCTCGATGCAGGAGCTCAACAAGGGCGCGCGCCGTCCGCCGTCCGTGCCGCCGACCCAGCTCAAGAAAGTCGGCATCGTCGGCGCCGGCTTCATGGGCATGGGCATCGCGCAGGTCACCGCCGCCGCCGGCATCCCGGTCGTGCTGGTCGACCGCGACCAGGAGACCGCCGACAAGGGCAAGGCGGCGCTGCACAAGGCGATCTCGGACCGCATCGCCAAGGGCCGCGCCACCAGCGCGCAGCGCGACGCGCTGCTGTCCGCCATCACCGCGACCGCCGATTACGGCGCACTGAAAGACTGCGACCTGGTGATCGAGGCGGTATTCGAGGACCGCAAGGTGAAATCCGAGGTGATCGCGAAAATCCAGGCGGCGATCGGCGACAAGACGATCCTCGCCTCCAACACCTCGACACTGCCGATCACGTCGCTGGCGGCCGAGTTCAAGGACCCGGCACGCTTCATCGGCATACACTTCTTCTCGCCGGTTGACCGCATGCTGCTCGCCGAGGTGATCGTCGGCAAGCAGACTGGCGACAAGGCGCTCGCCGCCGCGCTCGATTATGTGCGCGCCATCCGCAAGACGCCGATCGTCGTCAACGACTCGCGCGGCTTCTACGCCAATCGCTGCGTCATCAATTATCTTCAGGAAGGCCACCTGATGGTGCTGGAAGGCATTCCGGCGGCGATGATCGAGAACGTCGCGCGCATGGCGGGCATGCCGGTCGGGCCGCTTTCGCTGAACGACGAGACGGCGCTCGACCTGTCCCAGAAGATCATGGCGGCGACGCGCAAGGACCTCGGCGAGGATTCCGTGCCCGAGGCGGAGTGGCGGATGATCGACGATATGGTCACCGCCCGCGGGCGCCTCGGCCGCAAAAACGGCAAGGGCTTCTACGACTATCCCGACACGCCG
>JBBRAN010000020.1:0-37470 GCA_038206695.1 Hyphomicrobiales bacterium
CGCCAGGCCAAGGCGGACATGACCATCCGCACCGCCATTCTCGAGGCGCGCTTCCTGCTCGGCGACAAAAAATTGTTCGACGAACTGGTGACCCGCTTCGACAAGGACGTCGTGCGCACCACCGCGGTGCAATTCGTCGCCGCCAAGCTCGCCGAGCGCGAGGACCGCGTCCGCCGCAGCGGACAATTTCGCTATCTGGTCGAGCCGAATGTGAAGGACGGCAAGGGCGGCTTGCGCGACCTGCACACGCTGTTCTGGATCGCGAAATACGTCTACCGCGTGCGCGAACCGGACGAGCTGATCAAGCGCGGCGTGTTCAACAAGCAGGAATATCAACGCTTCCGCGCCTGCGAGGATTTCCTCTGGTCGGTGCGCTGTCACATGCATTTCGTCACCGGCCGCGCCGAGGAACGATTGAGCTTCGACATCCAGCGCGAGATCGCGCAACGGCTCGGCTACACCGCGCATCCGGGCCAGGAAGACGTCGAGCGCTTCATGAAGCACTACTTCCTGGTCGCCAAGGATGTCGGCGACCTCACCGCTATTCTGTGCGCCGAGCTGGAGGACAGCCACGCCAAGAGCGTGCCGGTGCTTTCGCGCGTGATGGCGAAATTCCGCACGGTCAAGCGCAAGACTCTCGCCGAAACCGACGATTTCATCGTCGACAAGAACCGCATCAGGCTTGCCCACAGCAATGCGTTCAAGCGCGACCCGGTCAATACGATCCGATTTTTCCAACTGGCGCAGAAGCACAATCTGGCATTTCACCCGGACGCCATGCGGGCCTTGACGCGTTCGCTGCATCTGATCGACGCCAAGCTGCGCGACAGCAAGGAAGCCAACCAGTTGTTCCTGGAAATCCTGACTTCCAAGAACGACCCGGAAACCGTGCTGCGGCGGATGAACGAGGCCGGCGTACTCGGTCGCTTCGTGCCGGCCTTCGGCAAGGTCGTCGCGATGATGCAGTTCAACATGTACCACCACTACACGGTGGATGAGCATCTGCTGCGCTGCATCGGGATACTGAATGAAATCGAGCGCGCCGCCAGCGCCGATACGCAACTCGCCAACGAGCTGATCCACAAGCTCCTGCCCGGCAACCGCATGGTGCTCTACGTCGCCATGTTCCTGCACGATATCGCCAAAGGCCGCATCGAGGATCACTCGATCGCCGGCGCGCGGGTGGCGCGGCGGTTCTGCCCCCGGCTCGGCTTTTCCCCGGCCCACACCGAGCTGGTCGCCTGGCTGATCGAGCAGCATCTCACGATGTCGTCGGTGGCACAGTCGCGCGACCTGTCGGACCGCAGGACGATCGAGAACTTCGCCGCGGTGGTGCAGTCGGTCGAGCGGCTGAAACTGCTCACCATCCTGACGACGGCCGATATCCGCGCCGTCGGGCCGGGCGTCTGGAACGGCTGGAAGTCGCAGTTGATCCGGACGCTGTATTACGAGACCGAGCCGACGCTGACCGGCGGCTTTTCCGAGGTCAATCGCGCGCAGCGGGTGGCGATGGCGCAGGCCGAACTGCGCGAAGCGCTCAAGGCCGGCTCTTCGGAATGGCCGGCCGAGCAGGTCGAGGCCTATGTCGCGCGGCTTTATCCGGCCTATTGGCTCAAGGTCGATCTCGCGCACAAGGTCGAGCACGCGAACTTCGTGCGTGCCGCCGAGGCGGCCGAGAAACGGCTCGCCACCACGGTGTCGTTCGATGCCGACCGCGGCGTCACCGAATTGACGGTGTTCGCCCCGGACCATCCCTGGCTGCTGTCGATCCTCGCCGGCGCCTGCGCGATGACCGGCGCCAACATCGTCGACGCGCAGATCTTCACCACCACCGACGGCATGGCGCTCGACACCATCGCGGTATCGCGCGAATTCGAGCGCGATGAGGACGAACAACGGCGCGCCGCGCGGATCGCCGATTCGATCGAGAAGGCGCTGCGTGGCGATCTGCGGCTGCCCGACGTGGTGACCAAGCGCACGCCGCCGAAGGGCCGCATCAAGGCGTTCGCACTCGAGCCCGCGGTCACCATCAACAACCAGTGGTCGCACCGCTACACGATGGTCGAGGTCACCGGGCTCGACCGCACCGGCCTGTTGTACGAACTGACCGCGACGCTCTCGAAGCTCAACCTCAACATCGCCTCGGCCCATGTCGCGACGTTCGGCGAGCGGGTGGTCGACGTGTTCTATGTGACCGATCTGCTCGGGGCGCAGGTCACCTCGGCAACCCGCCAAGCCGCCATCAAGCGCGCGCTGATCGGACTGCTGGCGCCTGACGCGGCAAAGCCGGCCAAGGCTAGCGGCTGAAGGAGGTTTCGATGCCCGGCATCAGGATCCCGCTCGCAGTCCTCGCCTTGCTGGCCGCAGCGGCGCCCGCAAAGCCGCGTGGCCGCCGCCGCGCCCGACGGCTACCAATTCGTGATCGGCAGCGTCGATACCCACACCCAGAGCCAATCGCTCTATAATCCCGCCTACAATGCGGCGACCGATTTCGCGCCGGTGGTGCTAATCGCCGAGACGCCGCTGACCGTCGTGGCGCGCCAGGATTTGCCGGCCGCAAACCTGGCCGAGCTCGCGGCCTACGCCAAGCCAATCCAACGACCGTGCGGTTCGCATCGGCCGGCAGCGGTTCGGCAGACCACCTGGCCTGTGTTCTGCTCAACGCCACGCTGCACATCGATGCGACTCACGTGCCTTATCGTGGCGGCGCTCCGGCGCTGATCGATTTGCTGGCCGGCCGCATCGACTATTCCTGCTTCATCATGCCGACCGCCGTGCAACAGGTCGAAGCCGGCGCATTGAAGGCGCTCGCCGTCACCACGCACGCGCGCTCGCCGATATTTCCCGATTTGCCCAGCGCCGAGCAGCAAGGCCTGAAAGGGTTCGACGTCTACACCTGGAACGCGCTGTTTTTTCCCAAGGGCACGCCCGAGCCGATAGTGCGCCGCCTGCATGACGCGGCGGTCGCCGCGCTGAACACGCTGGATGTGCAGAATCGGCTGCGGGAGATCGGCGCCAATGTCGTCGCGCCGGAGCGCCGGTCTTCGGATTACCTCGCTCAATTCGTCAAGGACCAGATCGAGAAATGGGCGGCGCCGATCAAAGCCAGCGGAATCAGCGCCGACTGAGAAGCCCTTTGGCGCCTTGTCAAAGGATGTTTACGAGGTCTTAAAGTCGCAGTCCTAGCGTCCCGGCGAGGCCGGTTTGCCGGCGTGCAGGACAATCATGAGCGACAAAGCGGGACAACAGACGCGCCGCGAGCCGGTGTTCGACGCGCCGCCCGAGCCGCGCGCGGCGCCGCGCAAGCGCAGCGCCGGCCGCCGCCGCAAGCCGAAGCGCCCGCGCCGGTCGTGGGCCGGCCGCACATTATATTGGGGCGCGGTCGTCTCGCTGTGGGGCGCGATTGCCGCGGTCGGCATCGTGATCTGGGTCGGCGCGCATCTGCCGCCGATCCAGTCGCTCGAGATTCCGAAGCGGCCGCCCTCGATCCAGATCGTCGATCTCAACCTGCGCCCGCTGGCGACGCGCGGCGACAATGCCGGGGCGGTGATCGCGCTCAAGGACCTGCCGCCATATCTACCGAAGGCGTTCGTCGCCATCGAGGATCGCCGCTTCTATTCGCACTGGGGCCTCGATCCGTTGGGCATCGCGCGGGCGCTGATGGCGAATGTCCTTCATCGCGGCGTGTCGCAGGGCGGCTCGACGCTGACCCAGCAACTCGCCAAGAACCTGTTCCTGACGCAGGAGCGCACCGTCACTCGCAAGCTGCAGGAAGCCATGCTGGCGCTGTGGCTCGAGCGTAAATTCTCCAAGACGCAGATCCTCGAACTTTATCTCAACCGCGTCTATTTCGGCGCCGGCGCCTACGGCATCGAGCAGGCGGCGCAGCGCTATTTCGGCAAGCCGTCGCGCCAGGTGACGGTGGCGGAAGCGGCGATGCTGGCCGGGCTGGTCAAGTCGCCGTCGCGGCTCGCGCCCAACCGCAATTACGAGGCGGCCGAAGAGCGCGCGCAACTCGTGCTTAATGCGATGACCGAACTCGGCTTCATCAGCGCCGCCAACGAAAAGGCGGCCCTCAAAAGCCCGCCGCGCATCGCCGCGCAGCCCGGCAACGGCTCGGTCAATTATGTCGCCGACTGGGTGATGGACGGCGTCAACGACCTGATCGGCCACGTCGAGGAAGACCTCGTCGTCGTCACCACGATCGATTCCCGGCTGCAAGGCGGCGGCGAGAAGGCGCTGGTCGACGCGCTCAATCTCAAGGGCGATAAAAGCGGCGTGACCCAGGGCGCCCTCGTCGCGATGACCTCGACCGGCTCGGTGCGCGCGATGATCGGCGGCCGCAATTACGCCGACAGCCAGTTCAACCGCGCCGTCGCGGCACGCCGCCAGCCCGGCTCGGCGTTCAAGCCGTTTGTCTACCTGACCGCGCTGGAGCACGGATTGACGCCCGATTCGGTGCGCCAGGACGGCCCGATCAAGGTCAAAAACTGGCAGCCGGAGAATTACAGCCGCGAGTATTTCGGCCCGGTCACGCTAACCAAGGCGCTGGCGCTGTCGCTCAACACGGTCTCGGTGCGGCTGACGCTGGAATTGACGCCGATGGCGGTGATCCGCACCGCGCACCGCCTCGGCATCGCCTCGAAGCTCGAGCCCAACGCCTCGATCGCACTCGGCACCTCGGAAGTCTCGATGCTGGAATTGGTCGGCGCCTATGCGCCGTTCGCCAATGGCGGGCTCGCGGTCGTCCCGCACGTGATCGAGCGCATCTCGACGGCGGGCGGCAATGTGCTGTACGCGCGCAACCCGCAGCCGCTCGGCCGCATCGTCGAAGCCAATATCGCCGGCCAGATGAACGCAATGATGCAGCAGACCCTGACGATCGGCACCGCGCATTCCGCCGCGCTGCCGGGCTGGCAGGCTGCCGGCAAGACCGGCACCAGCCAGGATTTCCGCGACGCCTGGTTCGTCGGCTACACCGCGAGCCTCGTCACCGGGGTATGGCTCGGCAATGACGACGGCACGCCGACCAAGAAGACCACCGGCGGCGGGCTGCCGGTCGAAATCTGGAGCGGCTTCATGCGCGACGCGCTGCAAGGCGTCGCGGCGAGCGAGCTGCCGAGCGCGACCTCGCCCGGCCTGTTGTCCGGCTTCCTCGGCGGCTTCGCCTCGGCGCAGCGGCGGGATGCCGAGCCGCCGGAGCCGCAGCCCGAACCGGCGCGCAAGGGCACGCTCGATTTCTGGCTGCTCGACAAATTGCTCGGCGGCCGCTGAGTTAGTGCGCCTGCGCGGCCCGCGCGCGGGTGCCGCGTGTCGCCGCCCACAGCGCCAGGCACAGCCAGCCGAGGATCGCGATGCTGCCGGCCAGCGGCCACGCGCTGTCACCGAGCAGTTGCCCGACCAGCGCGCCGCATAGAGCCGCGCCGCTCTGCTGAATAAAGCCGAGTAGTGACGACGCGGCCCCGGCGTGGCGTTTGTACGGCGCCATCGCACCCGCCATCGCCTGCCCCAGCACCAGGCCCATGCCGGCGAGATAAACGGCCATCGGGATGACGAGCGACAGCGCCGACGATAATTGCAGCCACACCGCCGCCGCCATCAGCGTGCCGCCGGCGGCGAGCGCGGCAGCGCCAGTTCCCATCGTGCGATCGAGCCCCCAGCGGCCGACCATGCGCGCGGCCAGACCGGCGCCAGACATGTAGCCGAGCGATCCGATCGCGAACGCCACGCCGAACTCGACCGGCGCCAGCCCGTACAGATTTTGCAGCACGAACGAGGTGCCCGAAATCCACACGAACAGGCCGCCGAAACTGAGCACCACCATGCCGAGATGCGCGAGAAACCCGCCGTCGGCCAGCATGCGGCCGAACACCCGCACGGTGGAGCGCACCGACGTCGGCTGGCGCGCGTGTTTCTCCATGGTTTCCGGCAACATGCGCGCGACCGCGAGCGTCAGGCCGGCGCCGAACAGCGCCAGCAGGATGAAGGTCGAGCGCCAGCCGAACAGCGCATGCAGCACGCCGCCGATCAGCGGCGCGATGACGGGAGCGAGCGCCATTACCGAGGCAATCAGCGACAGTTCGCGCGCCGCCCGCGTGCCGGCATAAAGGTCGCGCACGATGGCGCGGGTGATGACGATCCCGCCGCAGCCGCCGACCGCCTGGAGAAACCGCGCGCCGAGCAGCAGCGCGTTGGACGGCGCGGCGGCGCATAACACCGTCGCGACAACGAACAGGATATTGGCCCCGAGCAGCACCGGCTTTCGCCCGAACCGGTCCGACAGCGGGCCGTAGATGAGCTGGCCGGCGGCAAACCCGACCAGATAGGACGAGATGGTGAGCTGGGCCTGCGCTGCCGGAACCTGCATCAGCCGCGCGATGTCGGGCAGCGACGGCAGATACATGTCGGTCGTCAACGGTCCGATCGCGGTGAGCGCGGCGAGCAGCGCGGTCAGCGCGAACGTATCGGGACGAAGCACGGCGGATTTTTCAGGCGTGGCGCGATTGCGCGATGCGGGCGTCGGCCTTGGTCAGGCCGTAGCGGTGCAGCTCCGCGCCATGCGCGTCGAGCCAGGCCTTGGCGCGCGGCAGTTGCGGATAGATCTTGGCGACCAGGCGCCAGAACCGCCGCGAATGGTTCATCTCGACGAGATGCGCGACTTCATGCGCGGCGAGGTAGTCCAGCACATAAGACGGCGCCAGAACGAGTCGCCACGAATAGGACAGCACGCCGGTGGTCGAGCAAGAGCCCCAGCGGCTGGCCTGATCGCGAATCGAGACGCGCTTGATCCTGACGCCGAGCCGCTCGGCAGCGCGGCGGCTCGCCGCCTCTAGATCGGCCTTGGCCTCGCGCTTGAGATAATCGCGCAGCCGCCGCGGGATGTGCGCCTCCTCGCCGGCGACACACAGCGCGCGCGAGCCGTCGTCGCCGATTTCGGCCCACACCGTGCCGCGGCCGCGCCGGTGCACCAGCCGATGCGGCTCGCCACGCAGCGGCATGACAATGCCGGGCACGAACGGCACCGGCTCCGGCAGCCGGTGCAAGCGCGCCGCGATCCATCCGCAATGCTTCTGCGCGAAGGCGCGCGCTTCCTTCAGGCTGCCGCGCGGCGGCACCGTCAAGATCACCTCACGCGTCGCCGACTGGATGCGGAGCGTGTAGCGCCTGGCCTGGCGATGACGCTGGACGCGGACCTGATAGACCGAGTGCTCGTCAGCGATCGTGATCGCGGTCGGCTCGATAGGACGGCGGTAGAGCAAGGCGCGCAACGGCATGGCGACCCTCGACAGATAGCCGAAGACTGCCATATCCCCGGCAGGAGGCGACGGCAATCCCAGTCTCTTCACATTTGTTGAAAGCTTGAGTCGCGCCTTAGTTCCGGGTCAGTTCGACCTCGGGCGGCCGCACGCTGGCGCGGGCGGCAGGCTTGCGGCTGCCATTGTTCGACAACGCAAAATCGGCGATCCGCGGCGCGATTTCGGCGCGGAAGCGCGAGCCGTTGAACACGCCATAATGACCGACCGCCGGCTGAAGGTAATGCACCTTCTTGTCGGCCGGGATGTTGACGCAGAGCCGGTGCGCCGCCTCGGTCTGGCCGACCCCGGAAATATCGTCGTGCTCGCCTTCGACTGTCAGCAGCGCCACGCGCCGTATCGCGGCGGGATCGACCTTGCGACCGCGATGGGTCATCTCGCCCTTCGACAAAGCGTGGCGGATGAACACCGTATCGACGGTCTGCAGGTAGAATTCGGCGGTGAGGTCCATCACCGCGAGATACTCGTCATAGAACTCGCGGTGCTTCTGCGCCGAATCGCCGTCGCCCTTGACCAGATGCGTGAACAGGTCGCGATGCGCCTCGAGATGGCGGTCGAGGTTCATGGTGACGAAGCCGTTGAGCTGGAGGAAGCCCGGATAGACGTCGCGCATGAAGCCGGGATGCGGGAACGGCACCTTGGTGATGACGTGATGGCGGAACCAATCGAGGCCGCGGTCCTCCGCGAGCTTATCGACGGCGTTCGACGACACCTGGGTGTCGATCGGGCCGCCCATCAAGGTCATCGTATGCGGCACATACGGATCGTTGTCGGCCTCCATCAGCGCGACGGCGGCAAGCACCGGCACCGACGGCTGGCACACACCGATCACATGCGCATCGCCGCCCATCCCGTGCAGGATCGAGATGATGTAGTCGATGTAGTCGTCGAGGTCGAAGCGGCCCTGCGACAGCGGCACCATGCGCGCATCGGCCCATTCGGTGATGTAAACCTCGTGATTGGGCAGGAAGGTCTCGACCGTGCCGCGCAGCAAGGTGGCGTAGTGTCCCGACATCGGCGCGACGATCAGCAGCTTCGGCTGCGGCCGGCGCGGCGGATGCGTGAGCGCGCGCTCGAAATGCGTCACCTTGCAGAACGGGCGTTCCCACACGGTGCGCGGGTGGACCGCGATGCGCTCGCCGCCGACCAGAGTGGAGTCGATGCGCCATTCCGGACGCTGATAGCGCCGGGTCGAGCGCTCGAACACTTCGGCGGCGGCCGCCAAAGTCTTGCCATAGGTCGTGTGGGAGAGCGGGTTCGCCGGATTCTTGAAAAACAATCGGGTGGCATCGGCCATCGCGCGCGCCGGATTGAGCGCGGCGTGACCCATCTCGTACATCCAATACAGTGGCGCCGAAGGCATCAGACCGCGATCGCGCGGCAGCGCGGCTGCCGCATCGAATTTTCCGATCGTCATTTTGTCAGGCCCCGGCCTTTTGTGCACCGCAGCACATTGCTGTTTTTTGCCGCTAGGGTCAACTTAACCAAAAGGCGTTCCAAACCCGTTTATGGGCCGCAAGCCGTTCATTTGCCGAGACAATTTCCGATTTATTCACCGCCCTGGATGAGCGAGCCTTGCACCCGCGCACTCTCCAGCAGCCGCAGGAACGCGACCGAGGCGGCGGTGAACAGCACGACATTGAACGCAAGCGCCTCGACCATCAGATCGGCGCGAAACACGTGGTCGATCAGCAGCGAACGCATGCCCTCGAACACATAGGTCGGGGGCAGCGACCAGGCCACCCATTGCAGCCAGACCGGCAAGACCGAAACCGGATAGTAGACGCAGGTCAGCGGCAGGAAGAGGAACATGATGGTCCAGGCCAGGCTCTCGGCCCCCATGCCGTTTCGCAGCAGCAGGCCGGCGACGAAGATGCCGATCGACCAACTGGTGAGGATGAGGTTGAGAAAGAACGCCGCAAGCGCGAGGCCTAGCGACCACAGGTTGAAGCCGAAAAACGCGATCGCCAGGAACGACACCGGAATCATGCCGATCGAGAGCCGCACCAGGCTCATGATCATCAGCGCGCTGATGAACTCGACCGGGCGCAGCGGCGACATCATGATGTTGCCGAGGTTGCGCGCGTACATCTCCTCGAGAAACGAGATCGAGAAGCCGAGCTGGCCGCGGAACAGGATGTCCCACAGCAGCACCGCACCGATGAAGACGCCGGTCGCCTGCGCGAACGGGCCGCCGTTCTGCGAGACGTAGAGCTGCAGGAAGCCCCACATCAGCATCTGCACGGTCGGCCAGTAGATCAGGTCGAGGATGCGCGGCCACGACGAGCGCAGCAGATACCAGTAGCGGCGCACCATCGCGCCGACGCGGCTGAAGGAAAATTCGACCTGCGCGGTCATGGCGTCGGCTCTTTCGCACGGCCGCGCACGACATCGAGGAACACCTCTTCCATCGTCCGGCGCCCGTAGCGCGCCAGCAGCGCCTGCGGGCTGTCGTCGTCGACGATCTTGCCCTTCTTCATCATGATGACGCGTTCGCACAGCCGCTCGACCTCGCCCATATTGTGCGAAGCCAGCAGCACGGTGGCGCGGTTCTGCGTGCAGTAATCCTCCAGCCGCGTGCGCACCCAGTCGGCGGTGTCGGGGTCGAGCGAGGCGGTCGGCTCGTCGAGCAGCAGCACTTCCGGCTTGTTCAGCAGCGCCTTGGCGAGCGAGACCCGGGTCTTTTGCCCGGCCGACAGCTTGCCGTTGGCGCGGTCGAGGAATTCCCCGAGCTCGAGCGCGGCGGCGAGCTGCTCGATCCGGGCGTCGATATCGGCAACGCTGTAAAGCTGCGCGAACACCGAAAGGTTCTGCCGCACCGTGAGGCGCATCGGCATGTCGACATAGGGGCTCTCAAAATTCATGCGGTGCAGGACGCGGTAGCGCTCGCCCGGCATCGCGGCGCCGAGCACGCTGACACGGCCCGAGGTCGGCGTCACCAGTCCCATGATCATCGCGATCGTCGTCGTCTTGCCGGCGCCGTTGCCGCCGAGCAATCCGGTGATCGCGCCAGGCCGCAACACGAACGAAATGCCGTCGACCGCGACGGTGCCCTTGTAGGTCTTGGTGAGCCGCTCGACGGTGACCGTCGCGGGGTTGCTTGCGTCCATCGTGCCAATCCGTGCCGGGCATGATGTGACGCGCCGAAGCGGCGACCGCAAGACCTCGGAACGCGCGAACCGCGCCGTTTCGCCACTCTCCCCCCGGTTTTGAACGCGCCGGGCGCGGGTCTAAGCTTCGCGCATGGCCGCGCTCGCCCTCGCCCGAACGACCAACCTCGCCCATCCGCGCCGCAACGTGCGGCTCGACACGTTGGTGCGGCTGCGCTGGCTTGCCGTGATCGGGCAGATCACCGCCGTCCTGGTGGTGGCGTTCGGGCTCGAATTCGAGTTCCCGGTGTGGGCCTGCCTTGCCGTCATCGCGCTGTCGGCCTGGCTCAATATCGCACTGCGGCTGCGCTTCCATTCAACCCAGCGCCTCGAACCCGACCGTGCGGCCTGGCTTCTGGCGTTCGACATAGCGGAGCTGGCGGTGCTGCTGTTTCTGTCCGGCGGGTTGCAGAACCCTTTCGCGTTCCTGTTTCTCGGCCCCGTGCTCATTTCGGCGACCGCGCTGCCGCCACGCTACACGCTGATGCTGGGCGGCTTCGCGGTGGCCTGCGCGACCGCGCTGGTGTTCGCGCACTACCCGCTGCCGTGGGACAGCGACGACCCGCTGCGGCTGCCACCGATCTACATGATGGGGGTGTGGCTCTCGATACTGCTCGCGATCGGCTTCATCGGCGTCTATGCCTGGCAGATCGCCGAAGAGTCCCGCCAACTCGCCGATGCGCTGGCCGCCACCGAGCTGGTGCTGGCGCGCGAGCAGCATCTGTCGCAGCTCGACGGCCTTGCCGCCGCCGCCGCCCACGAGCTCGGCACTCCGATGTCGACGATCTCGGTGATCGCCAAGGAGCTCGAGCGCGCGATCGCCCCGGATGCGCCGCACGGCGACGACGTGCGGCTGCTGCGCGAGCAGGCCAACCGCTGCCGCGACATCCTCGCTAAGCTGACCGAGCTTTCCGCCAGCGGCGAGCCGTTCGACCGCCTGCCGCTGCCGAGCCTGATCGAGGAAGTGGTGGCGCCGCACCGCAACTTCGGCGTCACCATCGACGTCGCGCTGCCGGGCGATCGCAGCCATGAGCCGGTCGGCGCGCGCAATCCCGGCATCCTGTACGGGCTCGGCAATCTGGTCGAGAACGCGGTCGATTTCGCGCGCGAACACGTCGCGATCGACGCCCGCTGGGACGACGCCGCCGTCGATGTCGCCATCACCGACGATGGGCCTGGCTTCGCGCCGGAAATCATGGCCCGGATCGGCGAGCCTTATGTCACCAGCCGGCGCCGCAAAACCGCCGATGTCGATTCCGAGGCGACCGGGCTCGGGCTCGGCTTTTTCATCGCCAAGACGCTGCTGGAGCGCTCGGGGGCCACTTTGGCGTTCGAGAATCGGGCGTTTCCGGAGCGCGGCGCGACCGTGCGGGTGCACTGGAGCCGCGCCGACTTCGAGCAGCCGCCGCTGTACGGCAGGCAACCGGTGGCGGTGGCTGACTAACATTTGCATTGGTTTGGGGCGGCCGGCCCGCTAAACTCACCGTCATAAAAATCAAGAAACGGCGCACGAGGGAAACATGGATACCGCAGTCGAAAATGGGCTGGCGCCGGCGCGCGAGCCGGTGCCGACCGAGCGCACGCTGCTGATCGTCGAGGACGACCGCTCATTTCTGCAGCGGCTGGCGAAGGCGCTCGAATCGCGCGGCTTTGTAGTCACCATCGCGGAATCGGTCGCCGAAGGCCTGCGCCGCGTCGAGCAGGCGGCGCCGGCTTTCGCGGTGGTCGACATGCGGCTCGGCGATGGCAACGGCCTAGAGGTGATCTCGGCGCTCAAGCGGCGGCGCCCGGAAGCGCGCGGCATCATCCTGACTGGCTACGGCAATATCGCGACCGCGGTCAACGCGGTGAAACTGGGCGCTGTCGACTACCTCGCCAAGCCGGTCGACGCCGACGACGTGGTGGCGGCGCTGCTCGCGCTCGACCACAAGCAGATCGCGCCGCCGGAAAATCCGATGTCGGCGGACCGCGTGCGCTGGGAACATATCCAGCGCATCTACGAATTGTGCGGGCAAAACGTCTCGGAGACCGCGCGGCGGCTCAACATGCACCGCCGCACGCTGCAGCGGATTCTGGCCAAGCGCGCTCCGCACTAGTTTTCATTCGACGTCGCCATACGTCCCGTGCGGGTCGATCAGCGATTGCAGGCGCAGCGAGGCGGTGCGCGCGATCGCCAGCATCACGACCTTGCGGGTCGGCGCCGGCAGCCGATGCTCCGGCGCGTCGCACACGATCTCGCCGCCGAACCCGTCGGCGACGATCAGCCCGGTGTCAGCCGGAAAGATGTCGCACGGCACCTGCCGCGTTGTGGCGAAGAACAGCCGGTCGCAATGCAGCCGGTAGTCCATCCATTTCTGGTCGGCGCGAAAGTCGGTGACCGAGGATTTGATCTCGACGATCCAGATCTCGCCGGATGGATCGAGCCCGACCATGTCGGCGCGGCGACCCGACGGCAAAGCGAGTTCGCTGATGCAGGAGAACCCGTGCGCCAGCATGAGCCGCATCGTGCCGCGCGCCACCGCCAGCGCGGTTTCCGACTGGCGGCCATCGACGGGGAGTTCGATCGGTTGCAGGGCGGGACGCATGGGCGGAGTTCTTAGCCGTGTTTGACGGCGGTGAAAAGCCGCGGCTTACTTGCTCCACAATCGCGGGAACCGCGCGGGAAAATCGCTCATGGCCGGCGTCGACTACGAGAAGGAATACAACAACCGTGCGCGGGTGCCGCAATACCCGGAAATTTTCGCGCGCTGGACGAGCGTCTCCGCGGCCTACCGCGAGAAGCGCAAAGCGGACGCCACGATCGGCGAGCGCTATGGCAGCGGGCCGCGCCAGACCATCGATTTCTTCCCCGCCCGGCATGGCAGCCAAGGCCCGCTGGCGCTCTTTATTCATGGCGGCTACTGGCGTTCGCTGGAGCCGTCGCTGCACAGCCACTGCGCGATCGGATCGAACGCTCAGGGTATCGATGTCGCGGTCGCCGGTTACGACCTCTGCCCGAACGTCACCATCGCCGACATCATCGAACAGATTCGCGCGGCCTGCCTTCACCTGTGGCGCAAGCGCAAGCAGCGCATTATGGTCTACGGCCATTCCGCCGGCGGCCACCTCGCCGCCTGCATGGTGGCGATCGACTGGAAGACCTTGGCGCCCGACGCGCCGGCCGACCTGGTGCCTGCGGCCTACGCGATTTCCGGGATTTTCGATCTGACGCCGCTGCTGCACGTCTCGCAAAACGCCGACCTGCGGCTGCGCAGCGAGCAGGAAGCGCGCGAGGTCTCGCCGCTCTACTGGCGCGTGCCTGCGGGACACTCGCTCGATGCGGTGGTCGGCGGCGAGGAATCCGCCGAATTCCTGCGGCAAAGCCGCATCGTCGCCGAAGCCTGGCGCCAGGGCATGGCCGACACCCGTTATGAGGAAGTGCCGGGCGCCAACCATTTCGACGTGATCGAGCCGCTGATGGACGCCAACAGCGCGATGACCAAGCGCGTCGTCGAACTCAGCCGTCAAGTCGCGGCGATCTAGTCGAACCAGTAGCGCCGCGCGAACGCGACCGTCAGCGCCGCGCCGACCACGACGATCAGCACGCGCACGACGTTGCGCGGGATCACGCGCGCGATGTGCGCGCCGGCATAGCCGCCGACCAGAGTGCCCGCCATCAGCGCGAGCGTATGCGGCCACACGATCGCGCCCTGCATGGCGAATATCACGCTCGCCGCCAGCCCATTGAGGCTCGACACGAAGTTCTTGGTGACGTTGGCGGAGCGGTAATCGCCGCCGGTCGCCAGCGTGAACACGCCGAGAATGAGAATGCCGACGCCGGCGCCGAAATAGCCGCCGTAAAACGACACCGGCAACAACACCTTCAGGCTGGTGACGTTGAAGGCGATGGCGTGGCCGCGATGCGCCGCCCGTTTCTTGACCCAGGCGCTGATGCGCTCGGAGAACGCAAACAGCACGGTGGCAAAGCCAAGCAGCAGCGGCACGATCATCGAGAACATGCGGTCCGGCGTGTAGGTCAGCAGCAGCGCCCCGGCCGCGGCGCCGAGGATCGAGGTGGCGATCAGGCCGCCGAACGCTCGGTTAAACGGCGGCAGTTGCGAGCGGTCGGCGAGCGCGGCCAGCATGGTGGCCGGCATCAATGCCGTGAGATTGGCGACCGAAGCCATCTGCGGCGTCAGCCCGGCCGCGATCAGCGCCGGATAGACGACGACCGCCGCGCCGCCGACGATCGAGGCAATGATGCCGGCGAGCACGCCGGCGCCGACCAGCATCGCCGCTGTGAGAACATCCATTGCGAAAATCCGGCGGCGGCGTTGCTAGAAAAACGCCTGCAGCCCGGTCTGCGCGCGGCCGAGGATCAGCGCGTGGATGTCGTGGGTGCCTTCGTAGGTGTTGACGGTCTCGAGGTTCGAAAGCACGCGCATGACATGATACTCGTCGGCGATGCCGTTGCCGCCGTGCATGTCGCGCGCGAGCCGCGCGATATCGAGCGCCTTGCCGCAATTATTGCGCTTCATCAGCGAGATCGACGGCGGCGCCGCGGTGCCTTTTTCCAGCATGCGGCCGAGCCGTAGCGCGCCGGCAAGGCCGAGCGCGATCTCGGTCTGCATGTCGGCGAGTTTCTTCTGGATCAACTGGTTGGCGGCGAGCGGGCGGTTGAACTGCTTGCGCTCCAGCGTGTACTGGCGCGCCGCGTGCCAGCAGAACTCGGCGGCGCCCATGACGCCCCACGAAATGCCGAACCGCGCCATGTTGAGACAGCCGAACGGACCGGCGAGGCCCTGCACGTTCGGCAGCAGCGCGTCTTCGCCGACCATGACGTCCTCGAGCACGAGCTGCCCGGTGATCGAGGCGCGCAATGACAGCTTGCCCTCGATCTTCGGCGTCGAGAAGCCCTTGGCGCTGCGCTCGACGATGAAGCCGCGGATCTTGCCATCGAGTTTGGCCCACACGATCGCGATATCCGCGACCGGCGCGTTGGAGATCCAGGTCTTGGCGCCGTTCAATTTGTAGCCGCCGGCGGTTTTCTTCGCCTTGGTCACCATCGAGCCGGGATCGGAACCATGGTCGGGCTCGGTCAGGCCGAAGCAGCCGATCAACTCGCCGCTGGCGAGCTTGGGCAGATATTTCCGCTTCTGCGCTTCAGTGCCGTAGGCATAGATCGGGTACATCACCAGCGAGGACTGCACCGACATGGTCGAGCGGTAGCCGGAGTCGACACGCTCGAGCTCGCGCGCAATCAGGCCGTAGGAGACGTAGCCGAGGCCGGCGCCGCCGTATTCCTCGGGGATCGTCGGCCCGAGCAGGCCGAGCGCGCCCATCTTCGGGATCAGGTCGGGATCGTATTTCTCCTGCGCGTAAGCCTCACGCACGCGCGGCATCAGGTAGTCCTGCGCGAAGCCGCGCGCGGTGTCGCGCACCATGCGCTCGTCTTCGGTGAGGTCGACCTCGATGCCGAGCGGATCCTCCCAGACGAAATCGGAATCCTTCAGCGAGACAGCGGGCTTGCCGGCCGCCTGTTCTTTCTTTTCCGCCGCTTGCGACATCTCGGGTTTCTCCGGCTTGTCTTCGGCGAATTATAGGCTGGCGGCTTTGCCGTGTCCTCAGTCGTGTAAACGCGAGCGTTACAGGGGCTAACTGGGCCGGCACCGCATGCCGCTGCGCGCCAGCACCTGTTTCAGGGTATCGAACGAATAGGGCTTGCTCAGCAGCGCAAAGCCTTCCTGCATGGCGGCGGAGGCCTGCTCGCTGTAGCCGCTGGCGAGCACCACGGGAATGTCCGGCAGCTTCTTGCGGGTCCAGCGCCCGAGTTCGAGGCCGCTCATTCCCGGCATCACGATGTCGGAGAAAAGCAGGTCGATGTCGGGGTCGTTGTTGAGGACATCGATCGCGGCTTTTGCGTTGTCGACCTGGATCACCGTGCACCCGCACTGCTTAAGCTGCTCGGCCGCGACGATGGCGACTTCCGGATTGTCCTCGACCAGCAAAACGCGGCCGCCCGAAATGGGATCCGTCTCCGGCACCGAGGCGGCCTCGTCCGCCGCCAACTGCTCGGTCGAAATCGGGAAATACAGGCTGAAGGTCGCGCCTCTGCCCAATTCGCTTTCGACAAACGCGCCGCCGCCGGATTGCTTGGCAAAACCGTAGACCTGACTGAGGCCAAGGCCGTTGCCCTTCTCGGCCTTGGTCGTGAAATACGGCTCGAAGACCCGCTCCTTCATGTCGGCGGATATTCCAACGCCGGTATCCTTGACCGAGACCACGGCAAAGTCGCCGACCAGGCCGCCGCGCCCGGCACCTGCGGCCAGGCGCTCTTTGGCCAATTTCAGCTTGACCGTGCCGCCCGACGGCAGCGCCGTCACGCGCATTGACCACCAGATTGAGCAGGGCGATCTCGAGCTCGTCGGGGTCCAGCTTGACGATCACCGGCCCGCTGCGGTTCTCGAAATCGAGGTTGATGTTTCCGCGCAACGGCTGGCGCAGCACGTCGAGCACGCTTTCGATACACTTTGCGAGATCGACCACGACGGGGGCCAGCGCCTGACGGCGCGAAAAAGACAAAAGGCGGCGGGTCAGGGCCTGGCCTTTTTGAACGGCGGCCTGAATCATGTCCAGCGAGCGGGCGGCCTGGGTCTCGGCATTTTTCAATTTGGCCCGCTCGGCGCTGCCGCCGATTACCATCAGAAGATTGTTGAAGTCATGCGCGACGCCGCCGGTGAGCTGGCCGAGCGCCTCGAGGCGCTGGGCCTGCTTGAGCGCCTCCTCCGCCGCGACTCGCCCGGCCGCTTCGGCGTAGAGCCGGCGCGTTCGTGTCAGGCCCAATGCGATGAGCCCGATCAGCGCGACCATCGCCGGCAGACCGAAAATGAGATGGCTGCCCAGCTTCGTCATCCATTCGTGGCGGATCGCGGCGGTCTCCAGACCCGCCAGCACGAACACCGGAAAATCGCTGAGTTTTCGGTAGGAGACCTTGCGGCCGGCGCCGTCAAGCGCCGAAACTAAAGTGACCTTCCGGCCGCCGGCTCCCGCAGCATCGACTGATAGAGCGGCCCCGCCCGAGCGGCGGGAAGCGGGCGAGCAGCAATCCATCGTCGCGGATCAGCGACGAATAGGAGCCCGGTTCGCGCGCGATCTTTTGGTAAAATCCTTCGAAGTACTCGGGCAGCACCGAAGCCTGGATCACGCCGTTGAATTGACCGTCCTTCAGCGCCCGCCGCCGGCTCACGCCGAAAAACGGCGCGCCGCCATAAGGCGGCCGCGGATGCAGAACCGACCCGACATAGTGTCCGATGTCTTTTGCGACGTGCGCCTTGAAATAATCGCGGTCCGAAAAATCGATGTCGATCGCCGGATAGGCCAGGCTGTTGACCAGCGCGCGGCCGTTGCGGTCGAAGATCCACAGCGATTTGATCTCGGTGGATTCCTCGGCCATCCGCTCGAGACGCCGGTGCAGCTCGATATCCTGGCCCTTGACCTCCGCGTCGGACAGATCGCGCACCATCTCGTTGATCTGGGCGACCGTCCGCTCGACCGACTCGAAGGCCTTGAGCGCGTGCTCGTTGATCACGTCGGTCGTGCGTTCGATCTGACGATCGGCGGTCAGTTGCGTGTCGCTGTAGACGAGCCACGCGGCGTATAAAAACAGCGCCAGCGGGAGCACGATCGCCGCGATCAACGCACCTTGCAGAAGCCTGATCGAATCCCGCTGCTCTCTGATCATGAAGGTGGGCCAAAATGCCTGTGGGCGCGGGATTATGGCCACGATGGCCCGAGCGTCAACCGCCACCATTGCACGAATGGGGCCGCTTTGCCGGCCATCCGGCGGGCTTCGCGTTGCCGCTCCCCGCGCATTGGGTTATTGAGTGCGCAGGCGCCCGTAGCTCAGCTGGATAGAGCGTTGCCCTCCGAAGGCAAAGGTCGGACGTTCGAATCGTCTCGGGCGCGCCAGTTTTCCCGAACTTTGACCCACCGCAAACGAAGGCGGTCGGCCTGTCGCAGCTTCGAACGTTCGGTTGCGAACCCTGCGCCGTATTCTTCAGCGAAGTGAGCCGGCCGCCGTCCGTCAGCGGACCACCGATTGCAGCACGCGGTCGACCATCGCCGGAGCGAGGCCGAGATAATTCGCCGGATCGGTGAAGCGCTCGATCTCCTCGCGCGCGAAATGCTCGGTCACCTGCGGATCGCGCGCCAGCACCTCGGCGAGCGTGCCGCCCTGCGCGTTGACGGCGCGGCATGCCGCATAGACGACGTCGTGCGCCTCCTGGCGGCCGATATGCGGCGCCATTTGCATCATCACCGCTTCGGCGACGATCAGCCCGCTCGACATTCCGAGATTTTGCGCCATGCGCTTGTCGTCGACGATCAGCCCGCCGAGCGCGAACCTCGCTTGATGCAGCGCACCGGCCGCAAGAACGAACGCCTCCGGGATCGCCAGCCATTCCGCGTGCCACGGCCCGGTGGCGCGCTCGAAGTCCTGCACCATGGCGTCGAGCATCAGGCCGGCGTGCTGGCGCACCGCCTTGGCGGCGGCCAGCATCAGTTCGGACGAGATCGGGTTGCGCTTCTGCGGCATCGTCGACGACGCGCCGCGCCCGGTGACGAACGGCTCGGACACCTCGCCGAACTCGGTCGCCGCCATCAGCATGATGTCGAGCGCGATCTTGCCCAACGTGCCGGTGACGAGGCCGAGAAAATTCACGGCCTCGGCGAAGCCGTCGCGCGCGACATGCCAGGTCGAGACCGGCGCGCCGAGCGCGAGCTCCTCGCACAAAGCCTGCTGCACGGCAAAGCCCTGCTCGCCGAGCGACGCCAAAGTGCCGGCGGCGCCGGCGAATTGACCGACCAGCACGCGCGGCTTGAGCTCGTCGAGCCGCTGCGCGTGGCGGTCGAACACCGCAAGCCAGATCGCCGCCTTGTAGCCGAACGTCACCGGCAGCGCCTGCTGGAGATGAGTGCGGCCCGCCATCGGGGTGTCGCGGTATTTCTGCGCCATGCCGGCGAGAATGCCGCGCAGCGCCGCGATGTCGTCGGCCACGATCTGCAGCCCGGCGCGCATCTGCAGCACCACTGCGGTGTCCATGATGTCCTGCGTCGTCGCGCCCCAATGCACGTAATGCCCGGCCTCGCCGCATTGCTTTACGAGCTGATGGACGAGCGGCAGGATCGGATAGCCGACATTGTCGGTTTCCTTGCGCAGCAGGTCATAGTCGAGCGCGTCGGCATTGGCGCGCTGCGCGATCTCGTCGGCGGCCTGTTGAGGAATGACGCCGCATCTGGCCTCGGCCTTGGCGAGCGCGACCTCGACCGCGACGTAACGCGTCACCAGCGCGTAATCGGAAAAGATCTCGCGCATGCGCGGCGTGCCGAACGCGTCGCGGAACAGGATCGAGTCGAGCACGGTGGTGGAGCGGGGAAAATCGGCCATCGGTGGCGTCCTTTGCGCGTCCTTGGCGGGAAGCCTTGCGGCGTGTCCTACCATATCGCGCTACGGCCATCGCGTGGCGGGTCGCAGGTCGCTTCAGACCACCGGCTGCTGCGGCAGGCGGGGGACGGCGGCGCCGCCGCGCGGCTGCGGTACGTAATATTTGCCGATCTGCACCATCGGCCGCGGCTTGATCACGATCGACAGCAGGCGGTCCTGCAAGGCCTTTGGCGACGTCGCCTTGAGCAGGAATTCATGCGCGCCGAGCCGCAGCGCGTGAAGGACGTGGGAGCGCTTCGCATTGTCGCTCAGCATGATAATCGGCAGATTGGGCCGCGGAAACAATTCCGGCGAGCGCACGATGCGCATCAGTTCGGCGCCGGTCAGGACCGGCATGTCCCAGTCGAGCACCATGATGTCGGGGTCGTGCATGCGGATCGTCTCGAGCGCCGACAGTCCGTCGGTCGCCTCGTAGACCGACTTGGCGCCGAGATTGAGCAGCATCGTGCGGGTCTGGCGGCGCAGAAAAGCGTTCAGATCGACGATCAGAATGGAAAGGCCCTTGATCAGGGCGCGCAACCGGTTGTTCGACATGAAGGCCTGCAGGTGAATGCGACCGCCGGCAGAATGGAGGAAATGCGCTGCGATCTCGCAAACGGCGGCGGCGCAATTTGTCGAATGATTGCGCGCCGGGGCGAAACCTTCCGTTAAGCCTGCCAATCAGTGAAGCCGCGGCGCCTTCAGGAATTTCGCGCGGTCGGATGAATTGACCCGCACGTCGAACGTGACGCCGTCGCGGTAGAGCGTGAGCGGGACTTCGACGCCGGCAGTGCCGAGCGACCACACCTTGCGGTAGAGCGCGGCGAGCGTCGACACCTTTTCGCCCTGCACCGCGACGATGACGTCGCCGGTCTTGATCTCGGCGCGCGCCGCCGGTCCCTTGGCGGCGATGCCGACCGCGACGATCTTGTTCTCGATCTCAGTCGAATAAAGCCCGAGCCACGGCCGCACCGATCGGTTGACGCGGCCGAATTTCTGCAGGTCTTCGCGGATCGGTTTCAGCAGATCGATCGGCACCACCATGTTGAGATTTTCACTCTTGCCGTTGCGCTCGCGCTCGAGCTGCAGCGAGCCGATGCCGATCAGGTCGCCGCGCGGCGAAATCAGCGCGGTGCCGCCCCAGTTCGGATGTGCCGGGTGGGTGAAGATCGCCTCGTCCAGCACGTACTCCCAGTAGCCGGAGAATTCCTGCCGGGCGGCGATCTGGCCGGCGACCGAGCGCGTGCGCCCGCCGGCGCCGCCGAGCACGATCTTGTCGCCGACCTTGGCCGCCGCCGAGGAACCGAGCGGCAATGCCGGCAATTCGAGCCGGTCGAGCGCCTGCACCAGGCCAAACCCGGTTTCCTGATCGACCCCGAGCGCGTGGCCGGGCACGAAACGCCCGTCATGACGGTGCAGCCAGATCGTCTCGGCTTCGGTGATCAGGTAGCCGACCGTGAGGACGAGGCCCGAGCCGATCACCACGCCGTTGCCGGCGCGCTCGACGCCGAGCGCGTCGGCGGTGAAGGCGTCCTGCGGCACGATGGAATGCAGGCCGACCACCGAGGTCAGCGCCGTTTCGAGGTCGTAGCCGTAGTCTTCGCGGCGGGGCTGGGCCGATTGCGGAACCTTCCACTCGCTGACGCTGGCCATCGGCTACCCCTTCGCTCCAAGCCCATCATAATCACGGCGGGCCGTTTTGGTACTAGGTCATCGCCGCAGCAAGGCGCAAGCCGGACCCAAGTCAAACCTCGCCGGACCTTCGCCTCCAGCGATCGGATATATAGAGAAGGTCATGGTCCCGCTTTCCGTCCTCGATCTTTCGCCCGTCAGCGCCGGTTCGACCGGCGCACAGGCGCTGCGCAATTCGCTCGACCTGGCGCGCGCCTGCGACCGGCTCGGCTTCACGCGCTACTGGTGCGCCGAGCATCACAACCTGCCCTCGATCGCCTCGTCGGCGCCGGACATCATGATCGGCCAGATCGCCGCAATCACCACGCATATGCGGATCGGCTCCGGCGGCGTGATGCTGCCCAATCACGCGCCGCTGATGGTGGCGGAACGCTTCAAGGTGCTGGAGGCGCTGTTCCCCGGCCGCATCGATCTGGGGCTCGGCCGCGCGCCCGGCACCGATCCGGCGACGTCCTATGCGCTGCGGCGGCGCCAGGGCATCAGCGACGAGGATGATTTCCTCGAGCGGTTCGGCGAGTTGATGGCGCTCGAGCGCCATTCGTTTCCCGCCAGCCACCCGTTCCATAGCGTGCGTGCGATGCCGGCGGAAACGCCGCTGCCGCCGATTTTCCTGCTCGGCTCGTCGGATTACAGCGCGCGGCTCGCCGCCCAGATCGGCGCGGCGTTTTCCTTCGCGCACCATTTCGCGACGTTCGACGCCGCCGAGGCGATGCAACTTTACCGCGACAACTTCCGCCCCTCGCCCGAGCACGCCACGCCTTACGCCATCCTCGGCACCGCCACCGTCTGCGCCGACACCAACGAGGAAGCCGACCGGCTGGCGAAAGCCGTCGACCTCAACATCGTCCGCCGCAACAAAGGCGAATACCTGCCGCTGGCTTCGCCCGAGGAGGAGGAGGCCTATCCGTATTCGGCCGCCGACCTCGCCGCGATCGCGCGCAACCGCGCCAAGATGTCGGTCGGCAGTCCGGCGACCATCCTCGCCAAGCTCAAGCCGCTGGTCGAAGCGACCAGGGCCGACGAACTCATGATCACCACCATGATTTTCGATCATGCCGCTCGCAAGCGATCCTACGAATTGCTGGCGCAAGCTTTCGCGCTCAAGCCCGCCCTTGCCGCCACGTAACGGGCGCGGCTAACCTCCCGCCGCTTCAAGGGTTTGTATTTCAGTCAGGGAGGTTGTCTTGGGCAAGCACGTATCGTTGACCGCGGCCGACAAGTTCATGCTTGGCGGCTATCGCGCCGATCCCGCAGGCTCGCCGAAGGGCGCCATCGTCGTCATCCAGGAGATCTTCGGCGTCAATAACAACATCCGCACCACCTGCGATGAATTCGCGGCGCAAGGCTATGTCGCGATCGCGCCGGCTTTGTTCGACCGTAAGAAGAAGAACTTCGAATCCGGCTATTCGCCCGACGAGGTCGCCGCGGCCCGCAAGTTCCTGGAAAATCCCGACATCGCCGCTATGCTGCGCGACACCCAGGCCGCGATCGACGAGGTCAAGGCGGCCGGTCCGGTCGGCATCGTCGGCTATTGCCTGGGCGGCAGCATCGCCTTTCTCGCCGCCACGCGGCTTTCGGGCCTCAAGGCCGCGGTCGGCTATTACGGCGGCATGATCGCCAAGAATGTCGACGAGAAGCCGAAGATCCCCGTGATGCTGCATTTCGGCGCCACCGATCCCAGCATCCCGATGGGCGACGTCGAACTCATCAAGCAGAAGCGCCCCGAGGTCGAGGTCCATGTCTATGAAGGGGCAGGCCACGCCTTCTCCAACAGCGACCGCCCCAATTTCCATGCGCCCAGCGCGCAAATCGCCGGCAAGCGCACGCGTGAGTTCTTCGCCAGGCATTTGAAGTAGCCGAAGACTCCCATCCCTGGAACGAAACGTACATCGCCGCCCAGCACTCAACGGTGCCGAAGCCGTGGTGTATGGCCTGACCGAGCAGTTCGGAGGGCGTTTCACGCTGCAGAGCCGCCTCGGCCAAGGCACCAATGCGGAGCTCTGGCTGCCGATCACTCAGGACGGCGCAGTCGCGTCGGATATCGCCGCTGCCGCGGCGCAGGCGAAAGTCCAAGGAACGCCGCTCACCATCGTCGCGATCGACGACGACAACCTCGTCTTGACCAACACCGTGGCGATGCTGGAAGACCTCGGTCATACCGTTCTGCCGGCTTCCTCGGCGCAGGAGGCCTTGCAGATCCTGCGGCGGCAAGCGGTCGACCTGGTCGTCACAGGTCATGCCGCAGATGACCGGCATGCGCTTGCCGACGAGATCCGCAACGAATGGCCCGGCGTGCAAATCATTCTCGCCACCGGTTACGCCGACTTGCTCCGGGGACGCGCCGGACGTGCGGCGGCTGGCGAAGCCTTTCACGCTGAGTGAGTTGGCCGACAAGGTTGCGGCGGCGCACTCGAACGATGGCGATGGGCGGGTGGTGAAATTACGCCCGGCTCAGGGCCTGCGTAACGCGCGGTCCTAGAACCAGCGCTCCTTGACGACGATGGTGTCGCCCGGCCGCAGCGGATAATTCAGCGGCACATCGCCGTGCATCTGCTGGCCGCCGGCGTTTCGCGTCAGCTCGACCTTGGACTTGCTGGCGCGCGGGGCAAAGCCGCCCGCGATCGCGATCGCCGTTTCCGCCGTCATGTTGGCGACGTAGGCATACTGGCCGGGATTGGTGACTTCGCCGAGGATGAAGAACGGCCGGTAGGCCTCGACCTCGACGGTGACATGTGGCTCGCGCACGTAACCCTGCTTGAGGCGGTCGGTGATCAGCCGCGCCAGCTGCTGCGGCGTGGTGCCGCGCGCCGCCACGGTCCCGATCAGCGGCATGTTCACATTGCCGCCGGCATCGACCAGATAGCTGTTGGAGATGCCGTCCTGGCCGAACACCACAATGCGAAGCCGGTCGCCGGCATCGAGCGTGTAGGACGGCGCGTAGGCCTCGGTGGGAGCCGAGGCATAGGCATAAGGCGCCGCCTGATAAGGGCCGCCGGCCGGCGCCGCGGCTCGCGGCTGCTGGACGTAAGTCTGCCCCGCGCCGTATTGCACGACATAAGACTGTTGCGGCTGCGGCTCGCCGACGCGCGGCTGCGAATTGAAAAGTCCCCGCCCGCGTTGCGGCGCCGGTTGCGGCGGCGGAGCGACGGTTTCCTGCACCTGCGGCGGGATGTAGGTCTGCGTCAGTGAAAAATTCTGCGGCCGGGCCGACGGCTGTTGCGCGTAGACCTGCGCGGGCTGAACCGGCGGCTGCGCGTAAACCTGCGCCGTGGCAGCAGGATAGGTTTGCGGGTATTGCGCGTAGGTTTGCGGATAGGCCTGCGGCGCGGCGACCACCTGCATCTGCTGCCCGGTGGCCGGATCGATCACGGTGTAGGTCTGGGCCGAACGGCGCGCGCAGCCGCCAAGCGCCAGCGCGGCGATGGCGATCACGCAGAGGCCAGTCGATAACCGGGAAGCCGAGGACATTTGCCGCATGCGCGAATCCGCTCTCCCGCGCGCGAATGAAGTCCGATTAACACTTTAGATGGTTAATAAAACCTCACCGGCCTTTTAGCCGAGGTTTTTGCGGCCTATCTCGGCTTCGCCATCATGCGTCCGCGGCCGCGTCGCGACGGCCCGGCACTTTCGCTCGGATGCTCGCCCGGTTCGCTAATGCGGTCGGCGATCGCAACGACCAGCAGCGACACCAGAAACACTAGGTGGATGCCGACCAGCCAACCGAGCCGCAGCGCATTGGGTTCATCAAGCGTCATGAAGCCCTTGAGCACCTTGATCGCCGAGATCGCGACGATCGAGGCCATCAATTTCTGTTTGAGGCCGCCGAAATCGATCTTGGTCATCCAGACCGGCCGGTCGCGCGTGCCGACATGATGCGCGACACGAAATTCTCGTAGCCCGAGAAGATCACGATCAGAATGAGATTCCCGGTGAAGGACAGGTCGATCAGCCCGAGAATACCGAGAATGACCCGGCCCTCGTCCATCTGGCCGATGCCGCCGACAAAGGCTGCAAGCTGGACGAGAAAATGATAAAGCAGCAGCAGCAACGCGACCGCAAGGCCGGCACCAGCCAGCGGGCGTTGAACAGGACGTGCTCGAGCGCTTGTTCGACCTGGTCATGCAAATCTCCGGCTCAAAATAATCAATGCAAATAACGAACGGCCGGGTCCCGTCAGAACCCGGCCGTCAAGCAAACTCGGAGCGGAAGATGAAAGTTCCGGCGCGGAATGAGCGCCGCGTCAGGCCGGCTGCGCCGTCTGCGGCGTCTTGGCCGCGGGTTTCGCGATGCCGATCGGACAGGTCACGCCGGTGCCGCCGAGCCCGCAATAGCCGTAGGGATTCTTGGCGAGATACTGCTGGTGGTAGCCCTCGGCGAAATAAAACTCCGGAGCCTCGACGATCTCGGTGGTGATCGCGCCGTAGCCTTTCTTCTTGAGCTCGGCGCCGAACATCGCTTTCGACGCTTCGGCGGCTGTTTTCTGCTCGGCATTGAACGGGTAGATGCCGGAGCGGTACTGCGTGCCGATGTCGTTGCCCTGGCGCATGCCCTGGGTCGGATTGTGATTTTCCCAGAACGTCTTGAGCAGCGTCTCGTACGAGATCTTTTTCGAATCGAATACGACGAGCACGACCTCGTTATGGCCGGTCCTGCCGGAGCAGACTTCCTCGTAGGTCGGGTTCGGCGTCGCGCCGCCGGCATAGCCGACCGCGGTCGTATAGATGCCGTCGCCCAGCTCCCAGAACTTGCGCTCGGCGCCCCAGAAGCAGCCGAAGCCGAATACCGCCGTTTCGGCGCCATCCGGGTACGGGCCTTTCAGGCTGGTGCCGAGCACGAAATGTTTCTCGGCGGTGCGGATCGCGTTCGGCCGCCCGGGCAGAGCATCGGCCTTATTCGGGACGACTAACGGCTTACGAAATGAGAACATCGGGTTTCTCCCCTGACATGGCGCCAATATATGCGCTTGCTCGGTGTCCCGCAGTAGGCGCGCGTATCACGTCTTGGCCAGCGCAAGTCACTGGCGGCTCACGGCAAAGTCAGCGCGCATAACCGATCAGCGGCCGTCTTTTGCGCCCCAGCAGAACGAGAACGATACCGAGTCCGCCGAGCACCGCCCAGCTCGGTGCGATTAGGAAGCCGCTGAAAACCGGATCCCACGCGAACCGCCCCGCGGTGTTCTCGATCAAAGGCCGCAAGCTCAGCAGGCTCGAGGCGTGGATCGTCTCCCATAAGGCGCGCACGCTCGTGATCGCGACGGCATTGCCGGCGATCGATTTGGTGCCGTCATAGATGGTGAGCAGGAATGCGGCCGCCAGGCACAAAAGACCCAACAGACGCAGGAAAAAACGGATCATGGCAGCCGCCGGTTACGCTTGGCCCTTCGCATAGCGCGCGCGGGGCGCCCGTTCAACCGCATCAAAAATCAGAATAAAAGCCGCATTGTCTTGAGCCGGAACCGGGCTTTCCGCTAGCTTCGCCCTTCGCGGACAGTCAGGAGTATCAATGCCCGCCAAGCGCCCTCCCGGCCATAACCGGCCGACCTTTACCGACCAGGAAGCCCTGCAATTTCACAGCGTCGGACGCCCCGGCAAGCTGGAAGTCGTCGCCACCAAGCCGATGGCGACACAGCGCGACCTGTCGCTCGCCTATTCGCCGGGCGTCGCGGTGCCGGTGCTGGCGATCGCCGAGGATCCCAGCAAGGCTTACGACTATACGGTCAAGGGCAACTTCGTCGCGGTCATCACCAACGGCACCGCGATCCTCGGGCTGGGCAACCGCGGCGCGCTTGCCGCCAAGCCGGTGATGGAAGGCAAGGCAGTGCTCTTCAAGCGCTTCGCCGACATCGATTCCATCGATCTTGAAGTCTCCACCGAAGACCCCGACGAGTTCATCAACTGCGTGCGCTATCTCGGTGTCGGCTGGGGCGGCATCAATCTCGAGGACATCAAGGCGCCGGAGTGCTTCATCATCGAGCAACGGCTGCGCGAGCTGCTCGACATTCCGGTCTTTCATGACGACCAGCATGGCACCGCGATCATCGCGACCGCCGGCCTGCTTAACGCGCTCGACCTGACCGGACGCGAGATCGCCACCACCAAACTGGTCTGCAACGGCGCCGGCGCCGCCGGCATCGCCTGTCTCGAACTCCTGCGCTCGATCGGCTTCCGTCCCGAGAACCTGATCCTGTGCGACACCAAGGGCGTCATCTACGAAGGCCGCAAGGACGGCATGAACCAGTGGAAGTCGGCCTATGCGGTGAAAACCTCGGCCCGCACGCTCGCCGATGCGCTCAAGGGCGCCGACGTGTTCTACGGGCTTTCCGCCAAGGGCGCGGTGACCAAGGAGATGGTCGCGTCGATGGCGGGCAAGCCGATCATCTTCGCAATGGCCAATCCCGACCCGGAGATCACCGCCGAGGAAGTCGCGGAAGTCCGCGACGACGCCATCATGGCGACCGGGCGCTCGGATTATCCCAATCAGGTCAATAACGTCCTCGGCTTCCCGTACATTTTCCGCGGCGCACTCGATGTGCGGGCCAGCGCCATCAACATGGAGATGAAGATCGCCGCGGCGCGCGCGCTGGCGTCGCTCGCCCGCGAAGACGTGCCGGATGAGGTCGCCGCCGCCTACGGCGCGCGGCCGAAGTTCGGGCCGGATTACATTATCCCGGTACCGTTTGACCCGCGCCTGATCTCCTCGATCCCGCCCGCGGTTGCCCAGGCCGCGATGGACACCGGCGTCGCGCGCAAGCCGATCGTCGACATGGACGCCTATCGCGAGCAGTTGCGCTCGCGCCGCGATCCGATCGCCGGAACCCTGGTTCAGGTTTTCGCCCGGCTGCGCCGGCAGCCCAAGCGCGTCGTATTCGCCGAAGGCGAGGAGGAACAGGTCATTCGCGCCGCCGCGAGTTTCGTGCAGCAGGGGCTCGGCACCGCGCTGCTGGTCGGCCGCGAGGATCTGGTCCGAGAGAGCGCAAAAGAAGCCGGCATCGAGCTCGGCGAAGGCATCGAGATCATCAACGCCCGCTTATCGAACCGAAACACCGTTTATATCAATTACCTCTACGAGCGGTTGCAGCGTCACGGCTATCTGGTGCGCGACGTTCAGCGCCTCATCAACACCGACCGCAACCATTTCGCCGCCACCATGGTGGCGCTCGGCGATGCCGACGCCCTGGTGACCGGCGTGACCCGCAACTTCTCGGTCGCGCTGGAGGATGTGCGGCGCGTCATCGATCCGAAGCCCGGCCACCGGGTGATCGGCGTGTCGCTTGTGGTGGCGCGCGGACGCACGGTGCTGGTCGCCGATACCGCCGTGACCGAAATGCCCAATGCCGAGGAACTGGCCGAGATCGCGATCGAAGCCGCCGGCGTGGCACGCCGGCTGGGCTACGAGCCGCGTCTCGCGATGCTGGCGTTCTCCACCTTCGGCCACCCGCAGGGCGAACGCTCGGCCCGCGTGATCGAGGCCGTCAAGATCCTCGACGGCCGGCGTGTCGATTTCGAGTATGAGGGCGAGATGGCCGCCGACGTCGCGCTCAATCCCGCGCTGGCGGCGGCCTATCCGTTCAACCGGCTGTCGGGGCCTGCCAACGTGCTGGTGATGCCGGCATTCCACTCGGCGTCGATCTCGACCAAGATGCTGCAGGAACTCGGCGGCGCGACCGTGATCGGCCCGCTGCTGGTTGGTCTTGATCGCCCGGTTCAAATCGTGCAACTCGGCGCCAAAGACAGTCAACTCGTCAACATGGCGGCGCTCGCCGCCTACAACGTCAGCGGCTGATCCAGGAGGCAAAACATGGCGGCGCACGGCAAGCTCAAGGGCGTCATCGCGGCGATCGCGACCCCGATCCACGAAGACGGCCGTCCCGACACCGAACGCGCCGTTAAGCTCGCCCGTTTCCTGCTCGATACCGGCTGCAGTGCACTCAACGTTCTCGGCACCACCGGCGAAGCGACCTCGTTCTCGCTCGATGAACGCAAAACGGTGATGAGCGCTTTCAAAAATGCCGGGTTGCCAATGGACCGTCTGATGGTCGGCACCGGCGCGGCGGCGGTGGCCGATGCGGTTGCCCTGACGAAACACGCCGCCGACCTCGGCTATTCCGGCGCCCTCGTTCTCCCGCCGTTCTATTACAAAGGCGTGCCGGACGACGGGCTGGTCGCTTATATGGACGTGATCGTGAAGGCGACCGCGGCCAAGACGGTGCCGCTATACCTTTATCACATCCCGCAGACCTCGGCGGTGGCCTGGCCGATCCCGCTAGTCGACCGCCTGATCAAAACTTACAAAGGCCGCATCGTCGGCTTGAAGGATTCCTCCGGCGACATGGCGTACTCGCGCGCCGCCGCGGCGCTGTCGCCGGAATTCGCCGTATTCCCCTCGACCGAGGCGGCGCTGCTCGAGGGCCGCGACGGCAAGTTCGCCGGTTGCATCTCGGCCACCGTCAATCTCAACGCGGATCTGTGCGCTCGTGCCTGGCAGGCCGGTGACGCGCCGGCTTTGGAGGCCGCGGTCACCATCCGCAAGCTGTTCGACGGGAAACCGCTGGTTCCCGGCGTCAAAGCCTTGCTGGCCCATATCCATGGCGACCCGGCGCTGGTGCGCGTCAAGCCGCCTTTTGTCGCTTACGCAGCGGCCGACCGCATCGCCGCGGTCGCCGGCCACGATGCGGTGCGCGCCAAGCAGGTCGCTTGAGGCGTTCCGCCCGTTGACGGCCCCCCAAGCCGGCTACTATAAGCCGCGGTCGCGGTCAGATCGCTGATCTGCCGTCTATCTTTAAGAGTTCGATCATCTAGCGGGGCAATCCCGCATGTAACAGTTCCCAAGCGAGAACCCATGGCCAATACAAAGTCCGCCCGCAAAGCCACCCGCGTCATCGCGAGGCGGGCAGAAGTGAACAAGAACCGGCGTGCGGTCCTTCGCAGTTCGGTGCGCAAGGTCGAGGAAGCGATCACATCCGGCGATCGGGCCAAGGCGATGGCGGCGTTCAAGGACGCCGAGCCGGTGATCATGCGCGCCGCGCAACGCGGTGTCGTTCACAAGAGCAATGCGAGCCGGAAGGTGTCGCGGCTGTCGAAACGGATCGCCAAGCTCGCGAAGTAATCCATTTCGACAGGTTTCGCGGCGCGGCGAAATTTTTTCCCGCAGTTTTCGGCGAATGCAAACGAAACCAACTTGAATGGACGATAACGGCGGCCGCCTGCCCGGGGCGACGCGCGTGCCCGTTTGTTGCAAAACCGTCACCCGGCCGTCAAAACGATTTGCTGCTTGCGAATTTACTGGACAGGTTTTTGAGAACGCGCAGAAAGCGCCTGTGCGCCAGCGCGTTCCAGCGTGGGGTACTCGCAAATCTCGCACACGAAAAAATACGCGGCGATAAAGACTTAAGGCAATAGCAAACAGCGGGACCCGAGAATCCTTGTGCAGCAAGGCTTCGCTGGTCATGCGCGCGATAAATTTTTAAAATTGCTGCGACGCCTGATGCGTCGCGAACCGAACAAATCCACGCGACTATTCAACGTCTTAATTTGCGCTTTATCAACAGGTGTCCGGAATTGCACAGCGCCGGTTGAAATACGCAACGTCGCGCGGCTTGAAAGGCGTTGCGGGCCCACGGTCCACGTGTAATTTTAAAAGCGCGCTCGAAAGTCTTGGGCGTCACCAGCAAAGGTCGTACGTCACGCTCGTCCGCGGATGAGAACGGCTGTTTTTTGTCCGCTGTCAGCCCAAGTGCCGAAGTGGAAGTGTCGAAGTCGAGAACTATCGGGTGAACACCCGAAGCAATCTGGGGGGTCAGATGACGGCAATGGAACGAGGGCCGGTAATTTTCGCCGGCGCGGGCGTCCGAACGACGATCGAACATACGCTGCTTTCGCACGAACACGTCGTATCGGCGGGCCCGGTTCCTACGCGCCGTTCATCCTTCACCATCCCCCGGTTGTGCTGCGGCCTTCCGGCGGGGATTCGGGGCGCCACGCCGCCTCCCCGCTGCTAGCGCAACCTCCTCGTCGCGCTCCGACCGCGGTAACGCAGGAAATCGCCCCTGCGGACAAGCTCCCTCCCGGCACCGGCATCGAATGAGTGAAGTTGCGTCTTGTCCCGGCGCGTTGACGGATTATTCCGCCAGCCGAGCAACCCCAGTCCGTACAAACACGACAACGAAAGAAAGAAACGAAATGACGAGCACGGATCAGGAGCGCTGGTCAAAAGTCAGAGGCCGCTTGCGCGCCGAAGTCGGTGACGACGTTTACACCAGCTGGTTCGCCAGGATGGATATGGAGGGCCTCGAGGAAGGCACGGTACGGCTCTCGGTTCCGACCCGCTTCCTGAAAAGCTGGATTCAGTCGCACTACGCCGAGCGCGTCCTCGCCTGTTGGCAGGCCGAGGAGAACAAGATCAATCGCGTCGAGCTCACGGTGCGCTCCGCGGTGCTGCGCACGGTGGTTGCCAAGCCGAAAGGCAATGAATTCGACCAGCTCGGCACCCAAGGCCAAAGCTTTGGCCATGGCTTTGGGCAAGGCTTCAGCGGCGCCGGCGGACGGCCGATGACGGCCGGCGACGCCGGACTGCATGAAGCGCTCGGCGGTTCACCGCTCGATCCGCGGCTGACGTTCGACAGTTTCGTGATCGGGCGCTCCAACACGCTGGCGCACGCGGCGGCCAAGCAGGTCGCCGCCGCCAAGCGCGGCGACCCGGTGATGTTCAACCCGCTCTATATCCACGCCGGCGTCGGGCTCGGCAAAACCCACCTGCTGCAGGCCATTACCTGGACCGGCAACGCGATCGGCGAGCGCAAGGTGCTCTATTTGACGGCCGAGAAGTTCATGTACGGCTTCGTGTCGGCGCTGCGCACGCAGACGGCACTGGCCTTCAAGGAAGCCCTGCGCGGCATCGGCGTCCTCGTCATCGACGACCTGCAATTCCTGCAGGGCAAGTCAACCCAGGCCGAGTTCTGCCACACGCTCAACGCGCTGATCGACGCCGGCCGCCAGGTCGTGATCGCGTCCGACCGGCCGCCATCCGACCTCGAGAGCCTCGACGACCGCGTGCGGTCGCGGCTCGCCGGCGGCCTGGTGGTCGAAATGGGCTCGCTCGGCGAGGAATTGCGCTTCGAAATCCTCAAGGCCCGCGTCATGGCCGCGCGCAGCCACCATCCGGGCTTCGACGTGCCGGTCAATGTGCTCGGCTATATCGCCAAGACGGTGACCCATAACGGCCGCGATCTCGAAGGCGCCATCAATCGCCTGCTCGCCCATAACAAGCTGACCGGCCATGCCGTCACGATGGAGATGGCGGAGCGCGAAGTGCGCGACCTGATCCGGCCCCAGGAGCCGCGGCGGGTCAAGATCGAGGACATCCAGCGCGTCGTCGCCCGCCAATACAACGTCAGCCGCTCGGACCTCCTGAGCTCGCGCCGGACCGCCAATGTGGTGCGGCCGCGCCAGGTCGCGATGTATCTCGCCAAGACGCTGACGCTGCGCTCGCTGCCCGAGATCGGGCGGCGGTTCGGCGGCCGCGATCACACCACGGTGCTGCACGCAGTCCGCAAGATCGAGAACCTGGTCGGCAACGACATAGCGCTCGCCGAGGAAATCGAAATCCTCAAGCGGCAGTTGCAGGAATAGCATTCCGGTCCGAGGCCGGCGGCTTACTAGCGCCCGGCCCGGTCGGGGGCGGAGCGTTCGCTTCACGGGCGTAATTGTGGGAATCCACCCGCACCCTTGCGGAATCCCACACGGCGCGTCACGTTTGCGGTCCGAAGGGCGGGGATTGAGATGAAAGTTACTGTCGAGCGCGCCGAGTTGCTCAGGTCGCTGGGCCATGTCCACCGCGTGGTGGAGCGCCGCAACACCATTCCGATCCTGGGCAACGTCCTCATCAAGGCCGAGCGCTCCAAGCTCAGCCTCAAGGCGACCGACCTCGACCTCGAAGTGACGGATTCGATCGCGGCCGAGGTTTCGCCGGCCGGCTCGACCACGGTCCCGGCGCACATGTTCTACGAGATCGTGCGCAAGCTGCCGGAAGGCACGCAGATCGTGCTCGAAGGGTCGGGTGACCGCGCCGTGCTGTCGCTTCGCGCCGGGCGCTCGCGCTTCACCTTGCAGACCTTGCCGGAAAGCGACTTCCCCGATCTCGCCGCCGGCGAGATGAGCCACTCCTTCAAGATCGCGGCCAGCGACCTCAAGCGGCTGATCGACAAGACCCAGTTCGCGATCTCGACCGAAGAAACCCGCTATTACCTCAACGGCATCTATCTGCACGTCACGCCGGGCAAGAGTTCCGCGCTGCGCGCAGTCGCGACCGACGGCCACCGCCTCGCCCAGGTCGAATTGCCGGTGCCGCAAGGCGCCGCCGGCATGCCGGGCATCATCGTGCCGCGCAAGACGGTCGCCGAATTGCAGCGCCTGATCGAAACGGGCGAAGGCGAGGTCGGCGTCGAGCTCAGCCAGGGCAAGATCCGCTTCACCATCGCCGACGTCGTGCTGACCTCAAAGCTGATCGACGGCACCTTCCCCGATTACGGCCGCGTCATTCCGGCCAATAACGACAAGCAACTGATCGTCGACAAGAAGGAATTCGAGGCCGCGGTCGACCGCGTCTCGACGGTGTCGAGCGAGCGCGGCCGCGCCGTGAAACTGTCGATCGCGGGCGGCAGGCTGGTGCTGTCGGTGACCAACCCGGATTCCGGCAGCGCGACCGAGGAGCTCGAGGTCGAATACGCCGCCGAGCCGCTCGATATCGGCTTCAACTCGCGTTATTTGCTCGACATCGCGGCGCAGATCGAAGGCGAGGTCGCGGTGCTGCGGCTCGCCGACCCGGGCTCGCCGACCCTCATTCAGGACAAGGACGCCAAAGGCGCACTCTATGTCCTGATGCCGATGCGGGTCTGATTGGCGGCTTTAAGCAACCGCCAAGCTCTTTTTATTCGTCATGCCCGGCCTTGTGCCGGGCATCCACGTCTTTAGGTTCTGGCGTGAAGCAAGACGTGGATGGCCGGGTCAGCCCGGCCATGACAGAGACGAATGGCCACCGCCGCGATCCGCCGCCTGACACTGAGCAATTTCCGCAGTTATCACGCGGCGCAGCTTGTTTTGGCGCCCGACGCCCCGGTCGTGCTGACCGGAGCCAATGGCGCGGGCAAGACCAACCTGATCGAGGCGATCTCGTTTCTGGCGCCGGGCCGCGGGCTGCGCCGCGCCACTTTGGAGGAAGTGGCTTTCAGCGAAGGCGACGGCGCCTGGGCGGTTGCGGTCGAAATCGAAGGCATGGTGGGGCTAGCGACGCTCGGTACCGGCATCGATCCGCCGGCCGGCGAAGACGCTTCGCCCTCGCGCCAATGCCGGATCGACCGCGAGAGCGTGTCGTCGGCCGCCGCGTTCGCCGATCATCTCCGTATCATCTGGCTGGTGCCGGCGATGGACCAGTTGTTCAACGGCCCGGCCTCGGAGCGGCGGCGGTTCCTCGACCGCCTGGTGCTTGCGGTCAACGCGCGGCATTCGAGCCGGGTCGCGGCGCTCGAGCGGTCGCTGCGCTCGCGCAACCGCCTGCTGGAAAACCCGCACAGCGATCCGCACTGGCTCGACGCCGTCGAGCATGAAACCGCCGAGCTCGCGGTGGCCGTGGCGGCCGCCCGCGCCGAAACCGTCAACCGTCTCGCGGCAGCCCTCGCCGCGGCGAAAGACGACGGCTCGCCGTTTCCCGCCGCCGCGATCGAGCTCGACGGCTGGATCGAGCGCTTGCTGCCGACGCATTCCGCCGCGGAGATCGAGGATCGCTATCGCAACGTGCTGCTGGAGAACCGCGGCCGCGATGCCGCCGCCGGCCGCACGCTCGAGGGCGCGCATCTGACCGACCTGGCGGTGCGCTACGCGGCCAAGAATATTGCCGCCGCCGATGCGTCGACCGGCGAGCAGAAGGCCTTGCTGATCCGGCTGGTGCTCGCGCATGCCGGGCTGCTCAAGGACATGCTCGGCACCGCTCCGATCCTGCTGCTCGACGAAGTCGTCGCGCATCTCGATCCGGTCCGCCGCGCCGCGCTCTACGACGCGCTCGCTTCCTTGGGCGCGCAAGTCTGGATGACAGGCGCCGACGCCGCGGCGTTCGGCGACATCGCCTCGCGCGCGCAGACGTTTGAGGTGCGCCAGGGCCGGATCGAGCCGCGCGGCTGACGCCCTTTCCCGGTTGAATGGTCAGGCAATTTCGGCGCCGATTCCGGGCCAAAAAACGGTGGATTTTTACGGTCGAAAACCTTGAAAATTGTCAGTTAAATCAACAAATTAACGCGTACCAGATTGGTCTATACGGCCCTGCCTTTTCGTGTCACACCGAATGTCGTTTCCGACTCACTTTTTCGTCGTCCTTAAGGGTCCCGCCAATGGCTGAACCGGCCCGCAACATTCCGTCCGACTACGGCGCAGAATCGATCAAGGTCCTCAAGGGCCTCGATGCCGTGCGCAAGCGGCCGGGCATGTATATCGGCGACACCGATGACGGCTCCGGCCTCCACCACATGGTCTACGAGGTGGTCGACAACGCCATCGACGAGGCGCTGGCCGGCCACGCCGACAGCGTCACCGTCACGCTCAATCCGGACGGCTCGGTGACGGTGATCGACAACGGCCGCGGCATCCCGACCGACATCCACAAGGGCGAAGGCGTTTCGGCGGCCGAGGTCATCATGACCCAGCTCCATGCCGGCGGAAAATTCGACCAGAATTCGTACAAGGTATCGGGCGGACTGCACGGCGTCGGCGTCTCGGTGGTCAACGCGCTGTCGTCCCACCTCAAGCTGACGATCTGGCGCGACGGCAAGGAATTCTTCATGGAATTCCGCGACGGCGTCGCAGTCGCTCCGCTGAAAACGGTCGGCAGCGCCAAGGACAAACGCGGCACCGAGGTCACCTTCCTGCCCTCGACCAAGACCTTCACGATGGTCGAGTTCGACTTCGCCACGCTCGAGCACCGGCTGCGCGAACTCGCCTTCCTCAATTCCGGCGTGCAGATCGTGCTGTCCGACAAGCGCCACGCGGTCGAGAAGCGCGAAGAGATGAAATACGAGGGCGGCGTCGAGGCCTTCGTGAAATATCTTGACCGCAACAAGAAAGCGCTGGTGCCCGACCCGATCTACATCAAGGCCGAGCGCGAGGGCATCACGGTCGAAGCCGCGCTGTGGTGGAACGACGGCTACCACGAGAGCGTGCTCTGCTTCACCAACAACATCCCGCAGCGCGACGGCGGCACGCACCTTACAGGCTTGCGCGCCGCGATGACGCGCGTGATCAACAAGTACATCGAAGAAAACGAGTTCGCGAAGAAGGCAAAGGTCGAAGTCACCGGCGACGACATGCGCGAAGGCCTGACCTGCGTGCTGAGCGTAAAAGTGCCCGAGCCAAAATTCTCGAGCCAGACCAAGGACAAGCTGGTCTCCAGCGAAGTGCGCGGCCCGGTGGAAGACGTGGTGGCCAACAAGCTCAACGACTTCCTGCAGGAGCGCCCCACCGACGCCAAGATCATCGTGGGCAAGATCGTCGAGGCGGCGCGCGCGCGTGAGGCTGCCCGCAAGGCCCGCGAGATGACGCGGCGCAAGGGCGTGCTGGACGGCATGGGCCTGCCCGGCAAGCTGGCCGACTGCCAGGAGAAGGACCCGGCGATGTGCGAGATCTACATCGTGGAGGGCGACTCCGCCGGCGGCAGCGCCAAGCAGGGCCGCGATCGGAAGTTCCAGGCCATCCTGCCGCTGCGCGGCAAGATCCTGAACGTGGAGAAGGCGCGCTACGAGAAGCTGCTCACCAGCAATGAAATCCTCACGCTCATCACGGCGCTGGGCACCGGCATCGGCAAGGCCACCGGCATC
>JBBRAN010000021.1:0-34856 GCA_038206695.1 Hyphomicrobiales bacterium
GGACTGCGAAGGATTCCTGCGCAATTTCACCGGGCTCGCCCGCCGCTTGATCGCAGTGCCGGTGCCGGGCGCCGAGAAAGGCATGACCGCGCAAGCGCTGGCCGACGTGGCGCGCGGCATCGAATTGCCGGCGACGAGCCGCGACAATCTTGAAGAGGCGCTTGAAGCCGCGCGCAAGTTCGATCTCGATCCGCCGCCGCGCATTCTCATCACCGGCTCGCTGTATCTGGCCGGCGACGTTTTGCGCCAGAACGGTTCGCCGCCCCAATAAAAAACGGCCGGGAAATTGCCCGGCCGCTTATGAAACCAACTATGCCGCGCGGTCACACCGCGCCGCTGATCCACTGGTGCAGCTTCTGCTTCGGCGCGGCGCCGACCTGGCGCGAGGCGATCTCGCCGTTCTTGAACATCATCAGGGTCGGGATCGACATGATGCCGTATTTCGCCGCGACCTGCGGGTTCTCGTCGACATTGAGCTTGACGATCTTGACCTTGTCACCGAGCGCGCCGGCAATCTCCTCGAGCGCGGGCGCGATCATGCGGCACGGGCCGCACCATTCCGCCCAGAAATCCACCACTACCGGCGTGGACGATTTCAGCACGTCCGCGTCGAAGCTCGAGTCGGATGTTTTGCCAACGGCCATGGGATACCTCGTGTTTTTGTGGCGGCGCCGCGTGCGCATCAAGGCGAGGCGCAGAACCTATGGACGGGGTCGGAGAGGGTCAAGCCGCAGTAACGCCTAGGTGATGCGCCAGCGTTGCATCGAGCACGTCGCTGGAAACCTCCATTGAATCAGGGGTTTCACTCCAGATCAGAAACGCGCGAACGGCGTGGTCTGGGTACAGTCTTTGGAGCACGGCGCGGTAGAGCGCGAGCTGCCGGATATAGCCGGACGGCACGTCGGTGATTCGTTTTGGCGCCGGGCGGTTGGTCTTGTAATCCGCGATCAGCACCTCGTTTGCCGTGACCGCCAAGCGGTCGATCTGGCCCGCCACCAGGAAAGTGTCGCTGCTGCCGGCGAGCTTACCGGCGATCGAAACCTCGGCGCGGCTGCCCGGCGCGAACAACGGCGCGAACCGGACGTCGTCGAGCAGCCGCAACACTTCGCCGGCCAATGTGTTGCGCTCGGCCGCGCTGAAATCCTTGCCCGCCCGCGCCAGATAATGCGCGGCCGCCTTGGCGCGATGGGCCGGCGGAATATCCGGCAGCGACTGGATCAGCCGGTGCAGCAGCGTGCCGCGCCGCAACGCCTTGTCCCGGTCGCCAGTGCTGGCGAAACGGTGCGCCGGGTCGTCATCGTCCTGCGTGCGCGAGGGCCGCAGCAGCCGCGATCCGGGCGCGTCGGCCCCCGCAGGCTGCTTGAGCCAAAGCGGCAGCTCGATCTTCTCGGGCGGTGGAGATTTTTCCGCGGTGGCCGCGCTCTCCGCCTTGGGGAAGCGCCACACTTTGCCCTCGCCGTCGTCTTCCTCGACCGAGAGCGGCTTGAGCGCGTCGCTGACCAGTTGGTGCCAGCAATTCTCCGGGGCGGCGTTCTTGCCCTTGACGCCGCACACCACCAGCCGCTCGGCGGCGCGGGTCAGCCCGACATAAAGCAGCCGCCGGTATTCGTCGCGCGCCGCTTCGAGCGCCAGCGTGCGCGCCTGCGCCATCGGCCCGGCATCCTTGTCCTTCGCCGCGCCCCAGATCAGGGCGGCGGCGCCGGGCGCCGCGTTGCCGAACGGCACCGTCAGAAGCCGCGGCGGATAGGGCCCTTCCGGCCGCACCGTCGTCGTGTCGATCAGGATGACGTTCCGGGCTTCAAGTCCCTTGGCGCCGTGCACGGTCATCACCCGCACTTCGTCGCGCGCCATTTCCATGTCGCGCTTGACCTCGCTCTGCGCGGCCCGGATCCAGTTCAGGAAGCCCTGCAACGACGGCGTCTCGCGCTGCTCATAGGCCAGCGCCAGATTGAGGAATTCGTCGAGCGGGTCGGATGCCTCGAGGCCGAGCCGGGCGAGGAAATGCGCGCGGCCGTTCCGGGCGCCGAGCACATGGGCGTAGAACGCGAACGGCGTCAGGTCGCGCGCGCGTTCGGCCAGTTCGTCGAGCGCCTTCGCCGCGACGGCGAAGGCCGGGTCGTCGTTCGCTTTGGCGCGCAACACCACACGCAACGGACACTTGCGGTCATGCGCCAGCGCGTAAAGCTGCTCCTCGCCGAGCCCGAACAACGGGCTTTTCAGCACGGTCGCCAGCGCTAGATCGTCGTCCGGCAGCAGCAAAGCGTCGCCGAGCACCAGCAGGTCCATGATCGCGATGTGCTCGGTCAAAACCAGCCGGTCGGCGCCGGCGACCTCGATGTCCTCGCGCTTGAGGGCGCGGATCACCGCCTCGAACACCGCGCCGCGGTTTCGCACCAGGATCAGCACGTCCTTCGGCCGGATGCCGGCCGCGGTCCACGATTTCACGGTGCGGGCGATCTTGGCCGCCAGCTTGATCGAGGGGCTGGTCTCGCGCGCCGTATCGAACGGCGCGTCCCAGCCTTCCTTGCCGGCCTCCTTGTCATCCGGCGCGATCAGTTCCCAGATTTCGACCTCGCCCGGCGCGGCGTCCGGCAGAGCGAGATGCACGGTCCAGACCGGATCGGCGGTCAGGCCGCGGAACGCTTCCGGCCGCTTGAACACCGCGTCGACCGCCTCCAGCACCTGCGGCGCCGAGCGGAACGAGACTTCGAGCTTCTCGACCGAGAAGGTCACCTCGGTGTTCTCGTACAGCCTGCGGAAGTGCTCGCGCATCGCCGCGAATTGCGCGGGCGCCGCGCCTTGGAACGAGAAGATCGACTGCTTCTCGTCGGCCACCGCGAACACGGTGCGGCGCGTGAATTGCCGCGAGCCGCCCGGCACGAACTCGGCGACGATCGTCTTGATGATGTCCCATTGTTGCGGGCTGGTGTCCTGCGCCTCGTCGACCAGCATGTGATCGATGCCGAGGTCGAGCTTGTAGAGTACCCAGGCCGCCGAGGTCTTGGTGAACAGCGCCAGCGTCCTGGCGATCAGGTCGTCGTAATCGAGCAGGCCGCGGCGATCCTTCTCGGCGCGATAGCGCTCGATCACCGCGGCGGCAACGGTGAGCAGCGCCGCGCTGCGGTCGCGGGCGCGGATCGCAAGCTCGCGCGCCACCAGTTTGCAGACGCGCTCCTGCTCCTTCTTCAGCCGCTCGGCCCATTGCGGATGTTTGTCCGCCAAAGCGTTGGTCAGAATGCGCTCGCGGGCGGTGCGGTCGGCCTTGCAGAACACTTGCAGATAGGCGTCGAGCCGGGGCCGGCCGACCGCGGTACGCGCCGCCTCCAGCGCCTCCCGATGTTTCTGGTCGGCCGGGGAGCCTTCCTTCAGGGCCACCAGCAAAGCCGGCCAGTCACTCTGCGGAATGAGAGATCCGGAAAAGTATTCATCTTCAACGGCCAGTAGGTTATCGCCCGGCTTGAGGCCGAACGCCCGGGTCAGCTCGGCGATCGCCTTGGTGACGCCGCCGGCACGCGTCGTCCACGCCGTGACCAGGTCGCGCTTGCGGATCGTCTCGGTGACGACCTCCTTGAATGTGACGTCGGCGGCCGAGGTGATGGCGTTGGCGAGCGCCTGGCCGAGCGCGCCGTTGGGATCGGCCGCGCCTTGCAGCATGACCTCGAGCGTCAGCCGGTTGAGCAATTGCGCGGTCGCGGTCTCCTCCAGCACCTCGAAGCGCGCGGCGACGTCGGCCTCGAACGGAAACTGGTGCAGCAGCCGCGTGCAGAACGCGTGGATGGTCTGCACCTTGAGTCCGCCCGGCGTCTCGAGCGCGTTGGCGAACAGCCGCCGCGCGGTGGCGCGCTGGATGGCGTCCGACGGCTTGCCGGTGCTGGCCAAAATCTTCTGGCCGAGCTTGGCGTCGTCGAGCGCCGTCCACTGCGCGAGCGTCTCGAACACGCGCGTCGCCATGTTGGCGGCGGCCGCCTTGGTGAAGGTGATGCAGAGGATTTTCGCGGGGTCGACGCCGCGCAGCAGCAGGTTGATGACGCGCTGCGCCAGCACATGCGTCTTGCCCGAGCCGGCATTGGCCGACACGAACACCGAATGGTCGGGATCGGCCGCGGCGCGCTGCCGCGTCTTGGCGGCGTCGGGGATATTTCGCTCCGGCTTCATGATGACGGCGGGCCCTCGTATTCGCTTTCGCCGCCGGACGCCGCCCATTCCTTGACCCGCGCGAGATGATCGTAGTCGCCGTAGTGCGTGGTCCACATCGGATGGACCAGCGAGCGGTACGGCTCGCCTTCGACCAGGAATTTGGCGGCGACGCCGGTCAGCCGCGTCAGCGCATTGGCGGCATGGGCGTCCGGCGTGCCGCTCTTGAGCTTGATCTCCTTCGGTTCGCCCGCCGGCTCGCCGCCGCGCAGCCGCACGTAAGTGAGTTCGGTGACGGAGCCGGCCGGGATGTTGTCGAAGCCGCCTTTGTTGAGGATCGCGGTTTCCAGCGTGAGCTGCGGCGACAGCCCGGTGCGCACCTGCGGCTCGGTCGGCGGCGCGCCGGTCTTGTAGTCGAGGATCGCATAGCTGCCGTCATTGAGCCGCTCGATGCGGTCGGCGACGCCGGACAAAGTGAAGGTCCGCGTATCGAGCGGGATCTCCAGTTTGCCTTTGACCTCGCCGTAAACCGCCGTGAGCGCGGCCCGCCGCTCGCGCTCCCAGCCGGCGAACCAGCGCGCGATGCGCTTGAAGCGCGGCCACCAGAACGCGCGTGCTTCGGGAAAGTCGCCGAGCGGCGCGAAGCTCCGTCCGCCGAGTTTGGTCAGTTCGCCTTCGATATCGTCCGGCAACTTCGCGGCAAATGCCGTCGTGAAATCTCCGATCGCTTTATGGATCACGCTGCCGCGGTCGGCGGCGCCCGGCGGCGTGTCGACCGAGTCGAGCGGATAAAGCTTGAGCACATGCTTGGCGTAGATCGTGTAGGGATCGCGCAGCCAGTTCTCGATGTCGGTGACCGAGAGCCGCTGCGGCCGCACGTCGAGCGGCGGCGATGGCGCCGGCTGCTGGGCGGGCGTCACGGCCTGCGGCGCGTCGATGCGCCGCGCCAGTTGCAGATAGGCGTCACCCCGCGCGCGCACAGCGTTCCAGCGCGTCTCGCCGGCCAGCGCCGCCAGCCGCTGCACGAAGCGTGATGTCACCGCCGGCGCGCCCGCCACCTTGGCGGCGCGGCTGATGACGACTTCCGGCGCGCCGAGCGCCTGCGCGAAATCGTGCGCCGCCAGGCCGGTGCGCAGCTCCGGCAAATTGAGGCCGAGCCGCTGGCGCATCGGCCGCGACAGCCAGGGATCGCTGCGCGTCTCCGGCGGCCAGATGCCTTCATTGAGGCAGCCCAGCACGACGCGGTCGAACGACTGCAGCCGCGCTTCGAGCGGCCCGAGAATGCGGATGCGCACGTCCGGCTGCTCGCGCATCCGCACCGCCGGGCCGGCCGCGATGGTCTCGAACACTTCGGCATAATCGGCGGCCGCGATGTTGACCGAGGCGGCGGCGTGGCTTGCGGTCAGTTGCTCGAAAATCGCCTGCAAGCCTGTGCCGTCCGGCCCTGTGAAAGCGGCGTTGTCGTCGCGGCCGCTGGCGAGCGCCACGACGACATCGCGGTGCAGGCCCGCCAGCGCCGCCAGCGAGGGATCGCCGCGCTTGAGCGTTTCGAGCGGGGCCAGCGCGCTCGCCAGCGCGGCGGTAAGCGCATGCGCGGCGGCGAGATCGGCATCGCCGACGGCGCGGCGCGAGTCGCGCGGATGGAAAGTCTCGCGGGTCGCCTGATAGGTGGTGAGCGCATGCGCCAGCCCGGCGCTGCCGGGCTTGGGCCGCGGCCCGCGCAGTACCGCGCGCTCGAGCGCCGCAATGGCGCCGTCGTGGCCGTGGGGCGGCGCGCCGAGCCGCAGCAACGGATGCTTCAACAGCGCGAGTAACGTCACCGGCTCCAGCGCGCCGAGCGCGGCCTCGACCGCGAGCCGCGCGAACAGGCCGGCCGGGGTGTCGGCCAGCCGGTCGCCGCCGGAATCGTCAGCCGCGACGTTCCAACGCTCGAGCGCGGCGAGCACGCGCCGCGCCAGCGCGCGATCCGGCGTTACCAATGCGGCGGTCTTGCCGGGGGTCGTGAGCGTCTCGCGCAGCACGACCGCGATCGCGAGCGCTTCCTCCTCGACGCTGGCGGCTTCCACCATCGTCAGCGCCGCGACGGCGCCTTGCGCGACGACGGCGAAGTCCTTGTCGCGCAGCCGCGATTGCCACAGCTCGGTGGTGGCGGCCGGTCGCATCGCTTCCGAGATGAACGCCGTGCGTTCGCCCGGCGCAGCGAGCGGCTTTACGGCCTTGCGCGTGACGCCGATGCGCGCCAGAAAGGCCTGCATCGCGAACTGCGGATGGCCGGCCGCCGGGTTTGTCTTGTCGTCGTCCGCGCCGCCGATCATGCGCCATGACGGCTCATCGAGATCGGTGTCGAGCCCCGGCAGCACGACCGCGCCGTGCGGCAATTGCGCGATGGTGGCGAGCAGTTTCGCGGTCGCCGGCATCGAGCCGGTCGAGCCGGCGGCGATCACCGGCTCGCTCGAATTCGTCAACCGGCGGGTCTCCGCCTCGATCAGGCGGTCGCGCCGCTCGGCCGGCTCGATCAGGCCGCGTTCCGCCAGCAGCTTGGGCCACGTTTCGCGCGCGATCTTGAGAAAGCCGAGCGAGAGCTGCCAGAACCTATCAAGCTCCTCATGCGTCTCGCGCACCAGGCCGTCGAGCGCGTTCCAGCCGACGCCGCGCGTCGTCATGTCGTCCATCAGCCGCGCCAGATCGTCAGCCAGCGCGAGCGCCGAGGCCGGCGTGTTGGCGACAAGCGGCGTGCCTTTGTCGCCGTGCAGGTCGCGCGAGGCGGCCCATTTGGCGATCAGCTCGGCCAGCAGCAGCCGCCGCTCGAGCGGCGCGATGGTTTCCGGCAGGTCGAGCGCCGCGGCGGCAAGCTCGCCGGTCGCCGCTTGCGCGAACACGATCTCGTCCTCGTCGATGTCGCCGAGCGCGACGATGCGCGGCAGGATGGCGGCGTCGCCTTTGCTCACCTCGAGAAAGGTCTCGCGCGCCAGCCGGCCGGCGCGCCGCGTGGGCAGGTATAATGTCGCGCGCGACAGCGCCAGCGGATCGCCCGGCGCCGGAAAGCCCGGCACCAGCGTGCCGTCGAGCAGCGCCGCAATCAGCGTGCGCAGGAACGGCGCCGAGGCCGGAATATTGAACAGGCGGGGGGCGGGCATCGCGTGAATCATACAGCTTTGCGGTGCCGTCAGCCCGGCCGGATCAGCCGGCGCCGGCTTTAATCGCCGCTTCGGCGGCCCGCACCGCCTCGGGCGTGCCGATATGCATCCACAGCCCGTCGAGCGCCAGCCCGTGCAGCCGGCCGGCCTGCGCGGCGCGGTCGAACAGCGCGGTCAGCGCGAAATCGCCGGCCGGCGCGCCGGCAAACAAAGCCGGCGCCAGGATCGCGGCCCCGGCATAGACAAACGGCACGGCGTCGCCTGCGGTGCGGCGCGCCAGCCGGCCATCCGGCGCCATCGCGTAGTCGCCGCGCCCATCATAGCCGATGCTGCCGGTGGCCGGCGCCAGCAGCAGCAGCGCGTCCATCGCGGCCGGGTCGAACGCGTCGGCCAGCCGCGCCAGATTAGGCTTTGCGCGATCGAGCCAGATCGTGTCGGAATTGACGTGGAAAAACGGTGCGCCGCCGAGTTCGCCCAGCACCTTGACGACGCCGCCGCCGGTGCCGAGCAGGTGACGGCTCTCGTCGGAGATCACGATGCGCGGCGTGGCGCGCTTTGCCAGGTGCGCGCGCATCAGCTCCGGCAGATAGTGGATATTGACGACGGCGGTCTCGACGCCGGCATCGCTCAGCCGGTCGAGCACGCGGTCGATCAAGGCCTTGCCGGCGACTTCGATCAGCGGCTTCGGCTTGCGGTCGGTCAGCGGCCGCATCCGGGTGCCGAGCCCGGCGGCGAGCACCATCGCGCTTCGAGGGGTGGCCATCGCGCTACGCCTTGAGGTTCGGGACATGCGCGCTGTACCAGGCGCGCAAGGTCGACAGCGCCGGATGCGCCAGCGAGCGTTGCAGATAGGCCCACACCCGCGGCATGTGGCGCAGATATTGCGGCTTGCCGTCGCGGCGCTCGAGCCGCGCGAAAATGCCGAGGATCTTCGAGGCGCGCTGCGCGGCGAGCGTCGCGTAGAGCCGCGCGAACGCCGGCGCGTCGAACGCCGGATCGGTCGCGCGCCGCGCCCGCGTGTAACGGCTGAGTAGGGCGATTTCCGTCATTTCCGGCACGTCGACGCGGGCATCCTGCAGCAGCGAGGCGAGGTCGTAGGCGCCCGGCCCCATCACCGCGTCCTGGAAATCGAGCAGGCCGACCTTGCCGAGCCCCTGCCGGTCGGCGAGCCACAGCAGGTTCGGCGAATGGAAGTCGCGCAGCACCCAGGTGCCGGGGTCGGCGACCGCGGGCGCCAGCGCGTCACGCCACAGCGCCAGATAGCTGTCGCGATTGTCGGCGGCCGCGGCGCCGAGCCGAGGCATGTACCAATCGAGCAGCAGCTCGACCTCGATCAGCAGCGCTTCGATGTCATAGCGCGGCAGCGTATAGGTCAGGCCGCGCTCGACCGGCAGCACGCCCGGCAAGGTGTGCGAATGCAGCGCGACCAGGACGTCGACGGCAGCTTCGTAGCGGGTCTCGATCGGCGCCGGCGGCGTGCCCTCGACCACCATCGCGTTGCCGAGATCCTCGAGGATCACAAGCCCGGCGTCGCGGTCGGCGGTGCGGATGGCGGGTGCCGACAGGCCGTGGGCGCGCAGCGCAGTCGCCATCGCGATGAACGGGGTGACGTCCTCGGCGAGATGCGCGATCGCGCTGTAGGGCTTGCCGTTGCGCACCGGCGGGCCGTCGGCGCGGCGCGGCGAATTCATCAGCAGGAAACTCTGTCCGTTCAGCGCGAGCCGTTCGTAGCTTCGCGCCGAAGCGTCGCCCGGCAGCCGCCGCCGCGCGGCGCTGGCAAAGCCCGCCGCATCGAGGAAGCGGCGGACCTGGTTGATGCGCTCGGTCCGCGCCGCAAAACTGCCATAGCCGGTGAGCCGCGCATTGCGGTAGGTCGCCGGCTGCGCCGGCGACAAGGTCAGCGCGATGTCGAGCCGGTTCGGCGGCAAAAAGCCGGCGGCGCGGTCCGGCCACTCCAGCAGTGTCACGGCGTTTTCCGGCACGTCGTCGAAACCGAGCTCGGCCAGCTCGCCGGGGCTCGACAGCCGGTAAAGATCGGCATGCACCACCGTGAAGCCCGGCAGCTCGTAAAGCTGCATCAGGGTGAAGCTCGGGCTCGGCACCTCGATGGTGTCGTCGCCGGCGAGGTGGCGGATCAGCGCACGCGCGAAGGTGGTCTTGCCGGCGCCGAGGTCGCCGGACAACGTGATGAGGTCGCCGGGCTCGAGCGTAGCCGCGATATCGGCCATCAGCCTGATCGTGGCGCTCTCGTCGGGCAGCGCGACGTTGAAGCTGGAACCGCCGGATGTGGTCGGGAACATCGGCGCGCCTTAGGCGGCGTTCTGCGAGATCGGAGCCTTGGCCGCCTGCTCGATCGGGAAGCTGCAGGTCACAGTGGTACCGCGCCCCACCGCGGAGTCCAGCGTCACGCTGCCGCCGTGCAGTTCGACGAACGAGCGCACCAGCGACAGGCCAAGGCCGGGGCCGCGATGGTCGGAACCCTGCGGGTCGGTCTCGAACCAGTCGAAGATGCGGTCGGTCGATTCCGGCGGGATGCCGGGGCCGCGGTCGGTGACCGAGAACACCACGGCATCCGGCCGCCGCTCGGCCGCCAAAGTGACCGTCTCGTTCGGCGGCGAGAAGCCGACCGCGTTGGACAACAGGTTGAACAGCACCTGCCGGATGCGGCGCTCGTCGCCAGTGAAGCTGCCGGCGTTCGGCGCGACCCGGATGTCGAGGGTCAGGTTGTTCTTCACCAGCCGGTCCTGGATGCCCTCGGCGGCGGCGTCCATCGTGGCGCGGATGTCGACCGGGCCGAGATTGAGGGTCATGGCGCCGGCGTCGATGGTGGCGAGATCGAGGATGTTGTTGATGATGGCGAGCAGCGAATTGGTCGAGATCGTGATGTAGGACAGATACTCGCGCTGCTTGTCGGTCAGCGGGCCGAACGCTGGGTCGTTGAGGAAGTGCGCAAAGCCGATGATGTTGGTGAGCGGCGAGCGCAATTCATAAGAGACGTGGTGGACGAAATCGATCTTGATCTCGTCGGCGGCTTCCAGCGCCTCGTTCTTCTCGAGCAGCGCCCGCTCGACGTTGAAAGTGTCGGTGACGTCCTGGAACGTCACTAGCGTGGCGCCGTCCGGCAGCGGCACGGTCGCGCAGTCGATCATCATGCCGTCGCGGCGCTCGATCCGCGCCTGCAAGGGCTCGCGGTTGTCGATCGCGGTGACCGCCTCGCGCAGGTTTCGCCACACACTGTTCTCGTCGTGCTGCGCCTGGCACCATGCCGTCACCTCGCTGACATGCGGGCGCTGGCCGAGCGATTCCGGCGTTAGCTTCCACATTCTGGCGAACGCCTGATTGTGCAGGCGCACGCGGCCGTCGCTCGCGAACACCGCGACCGCTTCGGCGAGGTGATCGAGCGTCTCGCTCTGCACCTTGATCAGGGCGTCGTAGCGCCGGTGCATGTCGAGCCGTTCGGTGACGTCGTGATAGAGATACGTCACGCCGCCCTCGGGGTTCGGCACGATGACGAGCCGCAAGGCGCGCCCGTCCGGAAGGTGCCACATCTGCTCCTTCGGCTCGACCGCGCGATAGGCCGCGTGCAGTGCGGCTTTCCATTGCCGGAAATCGTGCTCTTCCGGCAGCTTGCGCGCCGCGCGCAGCCGCTCCAGCACCTCGCTGTCCGGCGGCGTCTGGTCGAGGAAGCCGGTATCGAGGTCCCACAGCGCGCGGTAGGCGGTGTTGTAGAAAATCAGTCTCTTGTCGGCGTTGAAGATCGCGACGCCGGTCGAGAGCTGGTCGAGAATGCGGCGGTGCGCGTCGTTCATGCGGCGCATGCTGGCGCGCATCGTTTCGACTTCGGTGGCGTCGATCGCGATGCCGGCGCTGCCGTCGCGCGTCGGCGTATCGGTGACGTCGAACATCCGCCGCGCGCCCGCCGCGATCGCCGCCAGCTTGCCGATATAGGGCTTGCCGCTCAGCCGCGCTTGCGCGAGTTCGGTGCGGCCGGCGCGGTCGAACATTTCCTTGCTGTTTTCGACCGCATCGGTGGCGTCGGCGGCATCGACCGCGTGGACATAGGCGGCGTTGGCGAAGGTCAGCAGTCCGGTCTCGTCCCGGGTCCAGATCGGGGCCGGCAGCGCATCGACGAGGCCGCGCAGCGCTTCGGCGGTGTGCAGGAGGTTGTCGTAGCGGAGCGTGAGATCGGCAAAGTCGCGCTTGAGGCCGCCGACATCGCGCAGCCGCAGCACGGCGTGCCCGCCAATGGCGCGGCCTTCCGCTTCGAGGGGCCGGTCGGCTGCGGTCGTCAGCGACAGGCGGAAGCCGCGGCCTTCCGAGCGCAGTTGCGCCACAGCGTCGTGCATCGCTTGTGCCCGCCGCGGGGCGAGCCAGGTCTCGAACGCCAGCACGCGTTGCGCGGTGGCGCCGGGTCCGATCAGCGCGGTGTCGCCCAGCACGTCGGGCGCGCCATCGTCGGCCGGCCAGGCGATCAGCACCTGCGGCTCCGACATCAGGAGCGCGTTGACGCGGTCGAGCTCGCCGCGCAGCGCCGCGTTTTCGTTGCGTACGGCGGCGGCGTCGCGCGCCGCCCGGGCGCGGGTGCGCACCAGCACCACGGTGGCGAGGATGGCAAAGCACAGCAGGCCGAGCGTCAGGGTCAGGTTGGCGATATCCTGGCGGCTCAGCCCGGCGATCAGGGCGTCGATCGCGGTGCCGTCGTCGGCCGTAGCGCGTGACGCGAACAGCGTGGCGGCGGACGCAATGATGAGAGCGGGGAATCCGCCCCGGCGCGGACGAGAACGCAGCCCCTCGTTCGTCGCCCGGATCGTCTCCGGCATTCAGCTTGCCCCCGGCGTCGGGCGACGTCCGCCACACCGCCCGCGAATCGCTGGGACTTTACCCCCGGAGGGAATCGCGCCGAAAGAGTCCAGACCGTGAACGGCGCGGCGGAAGGCGAGGAAACCCGGCTACGCGGCTCGGCGCCTTTCGCCATCCGTTGCGCCATGTCGTCAATATTGATTCGGGACAGCGCGGCGAAAAATACCCGTTCGGCGTCGGCGACGGCGCCCCGCACGATGTCGAGCAAGGCGTTCGAGCCGGCCGCCAGCGGATGATCCTCGGTGCGGGCGGCCGAGCGTAAACCGTCCTCGGCGCTGATGCGGCGGCGCTCGCGGCCGAGCTGATAACCGGGGGTTTATGGCGCGCCGCCAGAGTCCGGGCGGAAACCGGCCGCGTCGCGGCATTGATGGCCACGTCGATCACGGCGGCGAGCGCAAACATTGCCTTGGGGGACAGCAATGACGGCGGCATTCCCGAATGCCCGATTCCGGCTAGTGATATTGTGCTACAGGCGGGCCGCCGTCCAGACTCCGCGCTGGAATCATCAACATCAACGTCCGGTCGAGCCGAAGCCGCCGGCGCCGCGCGGCGTTTCATTCAACGTCGCGGTTTCGTGTAATTGCGCGCGCATCACCGCGGCGACCACGAGTTGTGCGATCCGCATGCCGCGGGTGACCGCCACCGGCTCGTTGCCGAGGTTGACCAGCAGAACCTTGAGCTCGCCGCGATAATCGGCGTCGATCGTGCCCGGCGCATTCAACACGGTGAGACCGTGTTTTGCCGCGAGGCCGGAGCGCGGACGCACCTGCGCCTCGCTGCCGGCCGGCATCGCGATCGCGAGCCCGGTCGGAATCAAGGCGCGGCCGCCCGGCGCGATCGTCACCGGCGCGCCAGCCGGCACGGCCGCCATCAGGTCGAGGCCTGCGGCGAGCGCGCTCTGGTACGACGGCAGCGGCAGGTCTTGGCCGTGCGGTAGCCGCGTCACCTGGACGTCGACATTCATGGGGTCATGCTCATGGGGTCATGGCCTCACCGATCCGCTTCACCAACTCTAGTGCCACATCTTCCTTCGATTGCGGCGGCCAGGTTTCGGTTTTTGTCTCATCGCCGTCGCGCGTCACCAAAGTCACGGTGTTGCGGTCGCCGCCCATGATGCCGGTGCGCGGCGACACGTCGTTCGCCACGATCCAGTCGCAGCCCTTCGACGCCAGTTTGGCTTTGGCGTTGGCGGTGACGTTCTGCGTCTCGGCGGCAAAGCCGATCACCAGTTTGGGGCGCTGTTTGCTGCGGTGGGCCACGGTCGAAAGGATGTCCGGATTTTCGGTGAGGGACAATGCCGGCGTGCGCGCGCCGGGGAATTTCTTGATCTTGTCCTTGTGCGCCTGCTCGACCCGCCAGTCCGCCACCGCCGCCGCGAAGACTGCAACATCGGCCGGCAGCGCCTTCTCGACGGCGGCCAGCATTTCGCGGGCGGTTTCGACATGGACGAGGCGCATCCCCGGCGGATCGGGCACATTGACCGGCCCGCTGATCAAAGTGACCTCGGCGCCCGCCGCCGCCGCCGCCGCGGCGATGGCGTGGCCCTGCTTGCCGGACGAGCGGTTGGCGATATAGCGCACCGGGTCGATCGGCTCATGCGTCGGCCCCGACGTCACCAGCACGCGTTTGCCGGCGAGCGGACGCTCGCTCGATACGCCGAGCAGGCGCTGCGCCGCGGCGGCGATCTCCAGCGGCTCCGCCATGCGCCCGGCGCCGCGCTCGTTCGCTTCCGCCATCTCGCCTTCATTCGGGCCGACCGTCAGCACGCCGTCGGCCATGAGTTGCGCCAGATTGCGCTGCGTCGCCTTGTGCGCCCACATCTGCGGGTTCATCGCCGGCGCCAGCAGCACGCGTCTGTCGGTCGCCAGCAACACCGCGCTGGCGAGATCGTCGGCGTGGCCGCCGGCGAGCTTCGCCATCAAGTCGGCGGTCGCCGGCGCCACCACGATCAGATCGGTTTCGCGCGCCAGCCGGATGTGGCCGACATCGAACTCGCCGTCGGGCTCGAACAGATCGGTGAAGGCGCGCTCGCCGGCGATCGCGGTGGCCGACAGCGGCGTGATGAACTGCTGCGCCGCCTTGGTGAGGATGACGCGGACGTAGATGCCGCGCTCTTTCAGGCGGCGGATCAGGTCGAGCGACTTGTAGGCCGCGATGCCGCCGCCGATGATGAGCAGGATGCGCGCGACGCAGGCAGCCGGCGCGGCGCCCTTGCCCGACTGTTGGCCCGGCGCTTTGCCGCGCGCCACTTGCGCCGGCGGCTTGGCCGTCTCGCTGTCGGCGGCCTCGCGCAACAGGGTGCGCACCTCGTCTTCCATCGAGCGGCCGTTGCTGGCGGCGCGCAGCCGCAGCCGCTTCTTCAGCGCCTCGTCGAGCTGGCGGATGGTGATGCTGGCCATCGCGCCAGACTAGCCGGTGATTGCAATGCAATCAATGCAATCACAGGCCGGTGACGATCAGCACCCCCAGCAAGATGGCGATGAGCCATAAAGCCGCAGTTTTCCAGCGTTCCTTGCGGGTTTCGGCGGTGGCGATCGCCGCTACCGTTTCCGGCGCCAGAACGAGCCCATCGCGGGTGATGGCGTCGAGCTGGTCGGCCAGGTTGACGGCGCGGGTCAAAAGCCCCGGTACCTGGGCGAGGAAGCGGCCGACCTCGCCGGCGCCCTCGACCGCGCCCTCGATGCGGCCGGCCGGCCCGAGATGGCGCTCCATCCATTCGCGCACCACCGGGTCGGCGGTCGCCCACATGTCGAGCTTCGGATCGAGCGCGCGGCCGACGCCCTCGACCACCACCATGGTCTTTTGCAGTAACAGCAGTTCTGGCCGGGTCCGCATGTCGAACAGCCCGGTCACCTCGAACAGCAAAGCGAGCAGCTTCGCCATCGAGATGTCCTCGGCGGTGCGGTTATGGATCGGCTCGCCGATGGCGCGGATCGCCTGCGCGAAATTCTCCACCGCGTGATGGCGCGGGACATAGCCGGCGTCGAAATGCACCTGGGCGACGCGCATGTAGTCGCGCGTGATGAAGCCGTACAGGATCTCGGCGAGGAATAGCCGCTGCTTGGGGTCGAGCCGCCCCATGATGCCGAAGTCGACCGCGATCAGATGACCCTGCGCGTCGACGAACAGATTGCCGGGATGCATGTCGGCGTGGAAGAAACCGTCGCGCAGCGCGTGACGCAGGAAGCTCTGGATCACCTTGCGGCCGAGCTCGGGCAGGTCGAAGCCCTTGGCGGCGAGCGCGGCGCGGTCGTTGAGCGGCGTGCCGTCGATCCATTCCAGCGTCAGCACCTCGCGCGCCGTCCGCGTCCAGTCGATGGTCGGCACGCGGAAGTCGCCGTCGTCGCGGGTGTTCTCCGCCATCTCGGACAGCGCGGCGGCCTCGAGCCGGAAATCCATCTCGATCGCGACCGAGCGCGCGAGCGTCGCCACCACCTCGATCAGCCGCAGCCGCTGCGCCTCGAGCGAGATCGCCTCGGCCTTGCGCGCCGCATAGAAGAACGCGTCGAGGTCGGCCTTGAAGCGGCGCTCGACGCCGGGCCGCAGCACCTTGACGGCGACCGGCATCTCTCCCTGCTCAACGGATACTGTGGCGCGGTGCACCTGCGCGATCGAGGCGGCGGCGACCGCCGGCCCGAACGCGGCGTACAGCTCGCGCAGCGGCTTGCCGAACGCCAGCGCCACCATCGCTTCCGCTTCGGCCTGCTGGAACGGCGCCATCTTGTCTTGCAGGCTCTCCAATTCGAGCGCGATCGCGGTGCCGACCACGTCGGGCCGGGTGGCGAGGAACTGGCCGAGCTTGACGTAGGTCGGGCCGAGCTTCGTCAGCGCGTTGGCGAGCCGCCCGGTGCCGGCCGCGGCACCGCGCCGCTCGATCAGCCGCGCCAGCGACAGGGCGAAGCGCGCCGGCAGCGGCAGCGGCCGCGGGTCGACCAGCGCGAACACGCCCTCGCGCGCGAACACGAAGCCGGCGCGCGACAGCCGGATGAGATGCGAGACGCCCATTGGTTACAACCGCCAACCCGAATGCAGCGCCACCACGCCGCCCGACATCGGCGTGAAAGAGACGCGGCGAAAGCCGGCCTGCGTCAGCATCGCGGCGAACGCCTTGGGCTTGGGAAACTTGCGGATCGACTCGACCAGATACTGATAGGCGGCGCGGTCGCCGGTCACCGCCTCGCCGACCGCCGGAATGACGTTGAACGAATACATCTCGTACAGCGCATCGAGCCCCGGCACGTCAACCGCGGAAAACTCCAGGCACAGGAAGCGCCCGCCGGTCCGCAGCACGCGGTAGGCTTCACGCAGCGCCTCATCGATGCGCGGCACGTTGCGGATGCCGAACGCGATGGTGACGGCGTCGAAGCTCTTGTCGGCAAACGGCAGCGCCTCGGCGTTGCCCTGCATGAAGGTGATGGCGTCGCTGCGGCCAAGTCGCTCGAATTGCTGCGCGATGCGCTCGCGCCCGACCGCCAGCATCTCCTCGTTGATGTCGCAGACCGTGGCGCGGGTGCCGGCCCCGCCCGCCGCGACGACGCGCGCCGCGATGTCGCCGGTGCCGCCGGCGACATCGAGCAGCGCGAATTCCTTGCCGGATTTCGGCGGGTCGACGGCGGTGACCAGCGCGTCCTTCCAGGCGCGATGCAGCCCACCGGACATCAGGTCGTTCATCAGGTCGTAGCGCCGCGCCACCGAATCGAACACGCCGTCGACCCGCGCCTGCTTGTCGGCCAGCGGCACGGTCTCGAAGCCGAAATGGCTATCTTCAGCGCTTCGCGCCATCGCGCACTCACAAAAAGCCTGATCCGGCGGGACCATAGCGCGGGCCTGCCGGGGAGGCTATGTCAGAACGCCGGAAGGTTAACCATGCCCGAGCTGCCCGAAGTCGAAACCGTGCGCCGCGGGCTTGCGCCTGCGATGGAGGGCGCGCGTTTCAAGAAGGTCGAGGCGCGGCGCAAGGATCTGCGCTGGCCGCTGCCGAAGGATTTCGTCGCGCGGCTCGAGGGCCAGACCGTCGAGGGGCTGGGCCGCCGCGCCAAATATCTGGTCGTCGACCTGTCGTCGGGCGACGTGCTGCTGATGCATCTCGGCATGTCCGGCTCGTTCCGCGTCGGTCACGAGCAGCCCGGCAGCTATTACCGTGACAAAGGCAAGCTCGCCGCGCACGACCATGTCGTCTTCCACATGTCGACCGGCGCGACGGTGACGTTCAACGATCCGCGCCGGTTCGGCTTCATGAAGATCGTGCCGCGCGCCAAACTCGACGGCGAGAAGCTCATTAACCGGATCGGGCCCGAGCCGCTCGGCAATGCGTTCGACGCCGCGATGCTGGCGGCGGCCTGCGCCGGCAAGAACACCTCGCTCAAGGCGGCGCTGCTCGACCAATGCGTGGTCGCCGGGCTCGGCAACATCTATGTCTGCGAGGCGTTGTTTCGCGCCCGGCTGTCCCCCAAGCGCGGCGCTGCCACGATTGCCGACCGCGAGGGGAAACCGAACAAACGCGCGGTCGCTTTGGTCGACGCCATCAAGGCCGTGCTCAACGACGCGATCGCGGCCGGCGGCTCGTCGCTGCGCGATCACCGCCGCGCCGACGGCTCGCTCGGCGACTTCCAGCACAATTTCCTGGTCTACGACCGCGAGGGCAAGCCGTGCCCCGGCAAAGGCTGTAAGGGAAAGGTCAGGCGCTTCGTGCAGAACGGCCGCTCGACGTTCTGGTGCCCGTCATGTCAGAAATGACGGGTGGAGGTTGGATGCGCCGGGTCGCTGTCGCTGCATTGTTCGCCGCCGCGCTGGTGAGCGCCGCCGCGGCGGATTACCCCGACCGCCCGGTCCGCTTCGTCGTGCCGCAGGCGGCTGGCAGCAATTCCGATCTCTATGCCCGCGTGCTCGCCGCCGAGATGAGCCGGACGCTCGGCCAGCAGCTCATCGTCGAGAACCGGCCCGGCGGCGCTTTCGTCATCGGCCTCGACCAGATCGCCAAGGCGCCGCCCGACGGCTACACGATCGTCGTCGGCCTGATCGGCGGCATGGCGCTGACGCCGCATATGGTGGCGAAGCTGCCTTACGACGTCGAAAGGGATTTCACCCCGGTCGGGCTGATCGCGCGCGGCCATCTCATTTTGGCCGTGTCGCCGCAACTGCCGGTCAAGTCTTTGCAGGAGCTGATCGACTACGCCAAAGACAATCCCGGCAAATTGTCCAACGCCTCGTCGGCCAACGGCTCGACCGGCCATATCGGCGGCGAGCTGTTCAAGTCGATGACGGGCACGCAGATCACCCACGTGCCGTATCGCGGCGGCGCCGCCGCCATCAACGACCTGATCGCCGGCCGCGTCGACCTGATGTTCGAAGGCCTCGCCTCGATGGCGCCGTTCGTAATCGACGGCAAGGTGCGCGCACTCGGCGTCAGCGGCGAGAAGCGCTCGCCCGCCTTCCCGGACGTGTCGGCCATCGCCGAGATCGTGCCGGGCTATGTCGCGGTGACCTGGCTCGGCGTCGTCGCGCCGGCCCAGACGCCGCGCCCGGTGGTCGAGCGGCTCAACCGCGCCGTCAATGAGGCGCTGGCGTCGCCACTGATGACCGACCGTTTCAGGCTGATCGGCGAGGAGGCGGCGCCCGGCACGCCGGAGGACTACGCCGCCGTGATCAAGGCCGACTTCGCCAAATGGAAAGCCGTGATCGAGCGCTCCAGCATCAAGCTTCAGGAATAGGCGAAGAATACGCTAGGCATAGACCGAGAATAGAAGGACATCCGCCATGAGCTACGAAACCATCATCGTCGAGACCAAGGGCCGCGTCGGCGTCATCCGCCTCAACCGGCCGCAGGTGCTCAACGCCCTCAACAGCGCGGTCAAGACCGAGCTCGGCAAGGCGATCGCGGCGTTCGAGGCCGACGACAAGATCGGCTGCATGATCATTACCGGCTCCGACAAGGCATTCGCTGCCGGCGCCGACATCACGGAGATGGCCGACAAGTCCTTCAACGACGCGGTGATGGGCCGCGCGGTCGGCGAATGGGACGACACCGCGCGCGCGCGAAAGCCGGTGATCGCCGCGGTCGCGGGCTTTGCGCTCGGCGGCGGCTGCGAGCTCGCGATGATGTGCGACATCATCATCGCCGCCGACACCGCCAAGTTCGGCCAGCCCGAGATCAAGCTCGGCGTCATTGCCGGGATCGGCGGCACCCAGCGCCTGACCCGCGCGGTCGGCAAGTCGAAGGCGATGGAGATGAACCTGACCGGCCGCATGATGGATGCCGCCGAGGCCGAGCGCTCCAATCTGGTGGCGCGGGTGGTGCCGGCCACCGACCTGATGGCCGAGGCGATGAAGACGGCGGAGACCATCGCCTCGATGTCGCTGCCGGCGGTGATGCTGGCCAAGGAAGCGGTCAACCGCTCATTCGAGGTGCCGCTCGCCGAAGGCATCCGATTCGAGCGCCGCGTGTTCCACTCGCTGTTCGCGACCGAGGATCAGAAGGAAGGCATGAAGGCCTTCGTCGAGAAGCGCAAGCCGGTCTGGAAGCACCGCTAATTGCCCTGCAGCACGCCGCGCAGCTTCTGCTGCGCCTCCTTGTATTGCGCGCCCGGGCGGGCGACCTCGCCCGGTAATTTCTCGAGCTCGGCCTTGGTCTTGTTGTCCGTGGGCTGCAGGCTGTTGCCGACGATCTTGACGGTCTGCGGGTGGCCGGCGACGTAATCGCCGAGATTGGCGCCCGCCAGCGCGATGGCTTGCGCCAGCGGCACCGCCTCCTGGAATCCGCGCCGTAGCGCGCCGATCACCTTGTCGAACGCGGCGTCATAGACCGGCCTGAGGTCGTCGGGCTGCTTGAGCGCGTCGCGCGCGGCTGGTGCGGGCGTATTTTTCATCCATCGCCTTGAGCACGTCGCCGAGTTCGCCGCCGACCCGGCGGATCGTGGCGCGCTGCTCGACCAGCGCCTGCATCGATTGCAGCGGCGGCAGCCCCTCGTTCATTTTTCTTCAGCATCGCGGTCATGTCGGCGTCGCCGACGAAATCGGTGATCACCGCGTAGTGCGCGGTGTAATTGCCGAACGCCTTGTTGTCGGCGGCATTGAGCACCGGCACATGGACGCCGGGGCGGTCGACGATCTGGGTCTGCAGGAAACCGATGAAGGCCTTGCGCTGTGTCGGTTTTGCTGTCGCCCCAGGCGCCGAGCGCCAGCGCGAGCCCCACCAGCGCGGCGGCGCGTCCCAGCCTGCGGCCAACATTATTCATGGCGATGCGCTCCCCCGTTGGCGAACGATGCGCCGGATCGGCGCGCCATGCCAGCCGGGTGTGTGCCCGGTCGCGAAAATAGCTCAGATATTCATCTGGTAGCTGTGCGCGACCCAGCGGTGGCCCTTTTGCGTCTGCGTGATCCAGCCGAGCGAGGGGAACGGCATGTGGAAGCCGACCACCATCATCTTCTCCGCCGCCGCCATCGCCAGAATGCGCTTTCGCGTTGCGACTGCCTTCTGCTGGTCGTCGTCGAAGCCGATCGTCCAGTCCGGATGTTGCACGCCGCAGACGTAATGCAGGCAGGTGTCGGCCCACAGCAGCACGCTCTTGCCTTCGCTCTCGATATGAAATGCGGTGAGCCCGGCCGAATGGCCGGATGCGTCGACCGCGCGCACGCCCGGCACGATCTCGTCGCCCGGCTTGATGAAGGTGGTGTTGTCGGCGAGCGGCGCCATCAATTTGTCGAACTGCATCTTGGTCGGCTTGCGGGCGTCGCTGATGTTCTCGCCCTTCTTCCAGTAGTCGAATTCGGCGGCGGCGACGACGTAGCGCGCGTTCGGGAACACGACCTTGCCGGCGCTCATCAGCCCGCTGATGTGATCGGGATGGCAATGCGTGATCGCGACGACGTCGACATCCTCCGGTCTGTAGCCGGCCTCGGCCAGCCGCTTCAGCAGGTTGCCGTCGGGCACGCGCCCCTTCAGCGCCTCGTTGTCCTTCGCCAGAGTGCCGTTACCGGTGTCGAACAGGACAAGCTGCTTGCCGGTATTGAGCAGCGCCGGCACGAACGGATGCTCGAAGCGGTCCGGATCGATGTTGTTCAGCACCGCGACCTCGGCCACCTCGCCGGGTTTGGCGCCGCCGCCATGGACGCTCGCCAGCCCGTCGCGCACCGCGACGCTGTCGAGCATGTTCATCATCTCGAAGCTGCCGAGCTTGAAGCGATAGAGCGTCGGCCGCAGCGGGCCTTTCATGTCGGCGGGCATGGCTTTCCTTGGGATTCCTTCGATGGCGTGGAGTGTGGTTACTGCCGCACGCAGATGACGCGAATGATGGAGGCCTTCGGGTCGGCGGGAGCAGTGGCCGGCACGACGCCATGCGCGGCGAGGAAGTCGCGGATCGACGCCGCCGCCACCAGCCGCACCGGCGGAACGACCGGCTGGGCGCTGGCGATCACGGCGTTGCGGGTCTGCATCATGCCGAGCACGCGGCCTTGGGCGTCGAGCGCAGCGGCGCCGGAGAATCCAGCGATCGGCACCGGCTGGCGCAGTTCGATCACGCCGCCATCGACCAGCCTCGCCTTGACCTCCGACAGCGCGCGATCGCCTGCCTGCGTGTTGGGATCGGGCACGCCCATCACCGTGAGCTCGGCGTTGCCCGGCGTTGCGGCCGCGAGCTGCACCGGGCTGAGGCTGCCTTTGCCGTAGACGCGCAGCAGCGCGAGGCCGCGCTCGTCGGTCGCTACGCGCTCGGCGCTGCCGAGGCCGGACGCCACGATGACCTGGCAGTTGTCGGTGGTCTTGCGGTCGGCGAGCAGGTAGCCGTCGCTGCTCACCACCAGAGCGGTGCCGTACTCGACCGACTTGACCAGATTGGCGAACGGCGTCGTGGTTTCGGGAAACGGCGCAAACGCGCTCGACATCGCGACCATGGTCGGCGCGACGATGCCCTCCAGCGCCTGATCGTACAGCATGGTGAAGCCGCGCAATTCGCCGTTCTTGAACTGCGCGCGCACGGAAAACAGCTTGAGGCCCTGCAGCCCGCTGATGAAGAACGTGTCGCCCTTGAGCAGGCTGTATTCGCTGCGGCGCGTCGCCGGCTCGCGCTTTTGCCGCTCGAACAACGCGGCCGCCGCGTCGGCGGTCTTGAGCCGGAACGTCTCGACCTGGATCTCGCCATAGCGCGACGACCAGCGCGTGCCGTTGTCGACGTCCTTGGTGTACGGCACCATGTTGGTCGGCAAGCCGATGCGAACCCCAGTCGCTGGATCGGTGACGACGCTCCAACCGAAGTCGGCCCGCAGCGCCCGGCCGGCGGCGAACGGATCGGCCGGCGCCTCGAGCGAAACGGGGGTGGCGGCCGGCTTGGCGCGGGCCTTCGACCTTTTAGCCGACAGCGCGGTCTCGGCCGAATAATCCTGCGCGGACGCCGGAACAGCGCCGAGCACGAGGCCGAGCAGGGCCAGGGAAACGATGATTCGCACGATGTTAACGCCCTGTTCGCCGCATTTTTGGCCACCATAGCGAAACGAAACGACCGCGCAACCGGCGGATACTCTGGTCAAAACGACAACCTGCTCATAGGCTTAAGGCCGATGCTCAGCCCCGAAGAACTGGAACGTTACGCGCGCCACATCGTCCTGCGCGAAATCGGCGGGCCCGGGCAGGCCAGGCTCAAGGCGGCGCGGGTACTGGTGGTCGGCGCCGGCGGCCTGGGCGCTCCGGTGCTGCTCTATCTCGCCGCCGCCGGGGTCGGCACCATCGGCATTGTCGATGACGACCGGGTTTCGCTGTCCAATCTGCAGCGTCAGGTGGTGCACGCGACGCCGGACATCGGCGTGCTGAAGGTCGAGAGCGCCAGCAGCGAGGTCCGCCGCATCAATCCTAACGTGACGACCCGCGCTTATCCGGTTCGGCTCGACGCCGCGAACGCGCTCGATCTCATCGGCCAGTACGATGTGGTGACCGACGGCAGCGATAATTTCGCGACGCGCTATCTCGTCTCGGACGCCTGTTATTTCGCGAGGAAGCCGTTGGTCACCGCGGCGGTCGGCGTGTTCGACGGCTCGCTGACGACATTGCGGCCCTTTGAAAAGTCGCCGGACGGAAAACCCAATCCGACCTATCGCTGCCTGTTCCCGGAGCCACCGCCGCCCGGCACGATTCCCGCTTGCGCCGAGGCCGGCGTGCTCGGCGCGCTGCCCGGCATCCTCGGCTCGATGATGGCGCTCGAAGTGATCCGCGAGATCGTCGGCTTCGGCACCGGGCTGGTCGGCCGCGTGCTAATGGTCGACGCGCGCGACATGCGGTTCGAGACGGTCGGCTATGGCTGGGATCCCGGCAATCCGCTGAACGGCAGCAAGCCCACGATCAAGGACCTGTCGGTTCACAAATGATGCGGTCATCCCCGCGAAAGCGAGGATCCAGTATGTCGTGACCTATGAGGATCCATCTCGATGCTGGCGTGTACTGGATGCCGCCTGCGCGGGCATGACAAGAAGAGAGAAGACGCTTGACATTTCGTGCTATAGGATTATATTCGCAGTTATATACTTGACTTAGCGAAACCGCGCACACTATTACGAGTCCCGACAGGGCAGCGCGTTAGCTAGGCGTAGTATTTAGTTGCGTTCGGGAAAGGAGTCCCATGAGTGATGACCCGGACCAAATCACCGTCTCTTACGGCGAACTGATCGAGACCGCCGCGCGCGAGATCGCGGCCTACGTAGCTTCTCACCACGGAGACGAAGGATGGTCTCCACGAGCTGAGAGTCTCTATATAGCCAGCGGAATTGCTGCTCAGTTATCCCGTGGTCCCACTCGCCGCCATCCTGTTGCCAAAGGGCTCCGACAACAAGACCGAGATTAAAGTGATGGGATTGAAGCCGGTCGGCGAGATCGGACAAATACGAACCGGTTAAAACCCGTATATCGTTTGGCGATAGCCCGCGAGCTTTTTTGTATTCCTTGGCGCGACTTATAGAGATGTTGTGCGTCAACTGGCGCAACCCGTCTCTTGGGTCGAGTAACAGAAGGCTATGCTTTAAGTTTTTGGAATATCCGATAAGCCAGTGCGCTAATTGACTACGCTCCGTGTAGAGTGGCTTTCCCACAATGTTCAAAGCCTCTAATGCTTCGCGGTATTGCTTCGGCAAATCGCGGGTGACAACCTTGCGGACGCCGCTGGCAGCGCCCGGACTAGTAATGGAAAGATACATGTCCATTGCTAGTTTGTTGTCTCCCTTTAAGGAGAAGGCGACAGCTTGACCGACTAGGGCTTCGCACTGCGACCAAAGGGAAATACAGCGAGCCACTTTTGCTAGTATCAATGGTCGGTGAAGCCCCACCTTGTCCGGCACGAAAGTGTAATGTGCTTTGGGATTAACCTGAGCGAGGGTTTTCAGTTTCATGGCAAAAGACCCGACTAAGGCAAAACGGTTCAAGACAGCGCTGGCGAACCTATTGAGAGCGCCGCCTAAGCCTCATGCTGACATGAAGCTGAGCAAAAAGAAAAAAACTACTCGGAAGCGGGTTAGTCGCGACTAATAGCTTTCACGGCTTTGTCTAAAGCCAAGATTCCGGTTTTGATTCTTGTGTGCAGGACGGGCGGGACGAAGCCGTAACCGTATGTGCCGGGCGGTGTGTTCGGGACGGGATGAAGATCAAATCCCGGCCAAATAAACTCATTAAGCTCGTTCAGGATTACCCAGGAGCGTTCGCTATCCAGTCCCAAGTGGGATTTCACCTTTGTAGGTAGCTCGACCGAGATTCCCGTCCCTTGGGGCACCGAGTGCGTGATCGGCGCAATGATGACGCGCAATTTGCCGTCGTCTGTTTTTGTGGCCGAAACAATCATGGCGGGGCGTCGTTTTTCGCCCTCATCTTGGCCAGCCGCGTGTTCGTGGCTCCACAAGAACTCGTAGTGGACTACGAGTCCCGGAGCCGGGACCGGCAATGGCATTTAGGTGGCTCAATCCATTAAGGCGTTCAGGTCGGTATGAGCCTCCGACATCTCGGAGGCTCGAATATCCGCAAGCGCCTGTGCTGAAAGCTGGCCAACGATAAGGGTCCGGGTGGACTTCTCTCGAAGCGCAAGAAACTCTGTAAAATCGTTTGGCGAAATGAAATAACCAGCAATGCGCTGGTGGTTTGTTACTTCCACCGGCTCGTCACGGGCTTCATCTTTGTATTTCGCGAAATCGCGAACAAAGTCAGTTGCAGCTACGCGCATACACATCGCCCTCCTTGGCGATATGTAAAATACATATTTTACATAAAAGTTCAACCCAAATTGGGTTATATCTTGTTCACGTTAGGTTCTTAGCTCGCCAAGCCAAAAAACGGCGTGCCGCATGCTTTTTGCCGCGTATTTCAGTGAGGCCGTCGATAAGTCAGGCGCTTGCCTTCGATGCCTTTGAGCGCAAGTTCGGCGCGGGTAGCATCCTCGATACCGACGCCGGAACGGTTTGAATAGCGGAAGGCAAACTCGTTCAAGTAGCGTTGCAGGTGCTGTTGGCCGCAAAAATGATAGGTGCCAACCATGCCCTTCTTGAAGATGCCGAAAAAGTTTTCGACGTTGTTTGTGGTTTGGCCGTCCTTGCCAACGTAAAAGCCGCGACCGTTCCAGCCGTGTTCAACGGTCTTGTGCGCGCCGAATTCACGGCCTGTTTTCGTGTAGAGCCTGCTTTCATCGGTGTGCAATTCTGAGGCGCGGTCCACGTTGGTAACGAGGAATTCGCGCACGGTCTCGACGGTAGCTTTCTGCATGGCTACGGCGCGAACGCGGCCCGTGGACGGCTCGACAAGGGCGACAACGCCCATCTTTTGCGAGTGGCCCTTGCGATAGTGCTTCGCGCGTTTTGAGGTGTTGCCATAGTAGGTTTCATCGGCCTGAACTTTGCCGCCTTTACCGCCCATCGGGGCGGTGTCGGTGTCGCCCATCGCTTCACGGATGCGGTGAGCGAGGAACCAAGCCGACTTGTAAGTGATACCCAACATGCGGTGCAGCTGGTGGGCGCTCATGCCCTTCTTGCTCGACGTGAGCAGGTGAATGGCAAGCAGCCACTTATGCACCGAGATATGGGAACGCTCCATAACGGTGCCGGTGCGGCAAGTGAACTTGTCGCGGCAGTCATTGCAGAGGAAATAGCCCGCCTGCGTCTCGCCCGCCATGCGGTGGACGTTCACGGAGCCACAGTGAGGGCAATTTACTGAGTCCGGCCAACGGCTTCGCTCAAGGTGAGCGATGGCGGCGGCTTCGTTGGTGAACTGTGGGGCGGAAACTGAGGTTTTTGTCATCGTATTGATCCGGTTAAATCCAGAGGCTGATGAGAAAGACGACAACCAGCCAAAGGGCGAAAATGATGTAAGGCCAGCGCATGGCTCAATATGCCATATGCTATGCTAAGTCAAGTATATAATTGGGATTATATTCCAAAACAACCGATCCGCGAGGGCGCTTCATGAGGCGTCATCGAGCGGGATCGGCCTGACAACCATCACCATCACCATCACCATCACCATCACCATCACCATCGCCATCGCCATCGCCGTCGCGAGGCGGCGAGATCCGTGGGTCTTTCGGGACCCGGCGTTCCGCGCGCCCCCTTTTTATGGGGGGACCGGAGGCTGCCGCTACGGTACCCGACGCCGCCAACAATTCGGGCGATATTTTGCGAAGAGCCGGATTCCCGCTTTCGCGGGAATGACACGGAGAATGCCGCGCCGCCTCTACAACATACTCGGCAGCACGCGATCCGGCGGCCTGTGGCCGTCCATGAAGGTGCGGATGTTGATGATGACCTTCTCGCCCATGTCGATGCGGCCTTCCATCGTCGCCGAGCCCATATGCGGCAGCAGCACGACCTTGCCGACCTTGGCCAGCTTGACCAGCTTCGGGTTGACCGCCGGCTCATGCTCGAACACGTCGAGGCCGGCGCCCGCGATCTCGCCGCCTTCGATCAGGCGCGCCAGCGCGTTCTCGTCGATCACCTCGCCGCGCGCGGTGTTGACGACATAGGCTTCGGGACGGATCAGCTTGAGGCGGCGCGCCGACAGCAAATGATAGGTGCCGGGCGTGTGCGGGCAGTTGATCGAGATGATGTCCATGCGGGCGAGCATCTGGTCGAGGCTCTCCCAATAGGTGGCGTCGAGCTCTTGCTCGATCTTCGACGAGAGCTTGCGCCGGTTGTGATAATGAATCTGCAGGCCGAACGCGCGGGCGCGTCGCGCCACCGCTTGGCCGATCCGGCCCATGCCGATGATGCCGAGCCGGCGGCCCCAGATGCGGTGGCCGAGCATCCAGGTCGGGGTCCAGCCGCCCCAGTCCTTGTCGCCGGTCAGCACGGCGGAGCCTTCGGCGAGCCGGCGCGGCACCGACAGGATCAGCGCCATCGTCATGTCGGCAGTGTCCTCGGTCAGCACGCCCGGCGTATTGGTGACGGTGATGCCGCGCTGGAGCGCGGTCGCGACGTCGATATTGTCGACGCCGTTGCCGAAATTGGCGATCAGCTTGAGCTGCTCGCCGGCCTTGCCGAGCACCGCGGCGTCGATACGGTCGGTCACGGTCGGCACCAACACGTCGGCGGTTCGCACCGCGTCGGCAAGCTGGCCCTGGGTCATCGCCTTGTCATCGGGGTTGAGGCGGGCATCGAACAGCTCGCGCATGCGCAGTTCCACTTTGTCTGGAAGCTTGCGCGTCACGATCACCAGCGGTTTTTTCGTCTTCGCCATAATCCCCGCCGCGCCGTTGTTCAGGTCTCGTTAACGCCATTCGCCCAAACTGCGGGCAGCGCACCGTTGCCCAGAACAAGCCCTGAACTCACACTTTTCCTACCAGATGGACGTGCCAAGACAAAGCATCTGCGCCGCCGCCGCTTTGGCGCTGCTTTTCGCGCTGTCGGCGCCGAACGCTAATGCCGCCGGCGAAACGCCGACCGGCGCCACCAGCGGCCTGCCGGTGCCGCGCTTCGTCAGCCTGAAATCCGACCGGGTCAATGTGCGCGGCGGGCCCAATAAGGATCAGGACGTGCGCTGGGTCTACACCAAGGCCGGCATGCCGGTGGAGATCACCGCCGAATTCGAGAACTGGCGCCGCATCCGCGATTGGGAAGGCGCGGAGGGCTGGGTCTACCATTCGCTGCTGTCGGGCAAGCGCACCGCGGTCGTGGTGCCCAAGGAGAAGGAAGAGCTGGTCCCGCTGTTCGACAGCGCCGACGGCGAAGCGGCGGTCGTCGCCCAGTTGCAGGCTGGCGTGCAGACCGTGCTCAAGTCGTGCAGCGGCGCGTGGTGCCGCATCAACGGAAAAAACTTCGACGGCTGGATCCGGCAGGAGCGGCTGTGGGGTGCTTACCCCAACGAGAAGGTCGAGTAGTGCGAGCGCGGCGCGCTCAGGCTTTTTTGCGCAGCCGCACCACGACGTCGATGCGGGCGATCTCGTAGCCCTCCGGCGCGGTCGGCGTCTTGCCGAGAATCACCTCGGCGCCCGGAATATCGAGCAAGCCATTGCCGCCCTCGACGAAGAAGTGGTGGTGCTCGGTCACGTTGGTGTCGAAATAGGCCTTCGAGCCGTCGACCGCGACCTGGCGCAGCAGGCCGACTTCGGTGAACTGATGCAAAGTGTTGTAGATGGTCGCGAGCGACACCGGCACCTTGGCGCGGCTGGCTTCCTCGTAAAGCATCTCGGCGGTGAGATGCCGGTCGCCTTTGCCGAACAGGATCCAGCCGAGCGCCATGCGCTGGCGTGTCGGGCGCAGGCCGACCGAACGCAGCATCGACTTCACGTCATGCCACGGACAGCCGTTGAGTTCCGCGCGCTCGGCGTTTAGACGCGCGGCGGGGGGGGACTGCTTGACGACAACGGTGCGCATTGAATTCATTGGAAAAGCTCAAAACTACCAAGGCTCTAGCCGGATGATCTCGGCACTTCATATACGCAATCGGCCACGCCATATCAACCGCGTGGCCGAACCTCTGCCGGCCAAACGTATTGGAAACTCAGGGAAAACGGCGCGGCCTCGTGCTTTGCCGCGTTTGGCTCCCTATGTTAGGAACTTCCGATGACCGTACAGCTTGAAACTCCTGCCATGGCCGAGCGCAAAAGCAGCTTTGAATACGAGGACTTGCTCGCCTGCGGCCGTGGCGAAATGTTCGGTCCCGGCAACGCACAGTTGCCGCTGCCGCCGATGCTGATGTTCGACCGCATCGACGCCATCAGCGAGCAGGGCGGCGCGCACGGCAAGGGCATGGTGCGCGCGGAACTCGCGGTGAAGCCCGACCTCTGGTTCTTTCTCTGCCACTTCAAGGGCGATCCGGTGATGCCGGGCTGCCTCGGCCTCGACGCGCTGTGGCAGTTGCTCGGATTTTTCCTCGGCTGGCTCGGCGCCCACGGCCGCGGCCGCGCGCTCGGGCTGGGCGAGCTGAAGTTCTCCGGACAGGTGCTGCCGTCCATGAAGAAGGTGATTTACGGCCTCGACATCAAGCGCGTCATGCGCTCGAAGCTCGTGCTCGGCGTCGCCGACGGCTGGGTCTCCGCCGACGGCACCATCATCTACAAGGCGAGCGACCTCAAGGTCGGCCTTTTCCGTCAGGAAGACGCGCCGCAGCCGACCGGAGCCTGACCCCGTCACGCGTTGGAGTGTTGCAAAGCATGAGACGCGTTGTCGTCACCGGGATGGGCATCGTTTCGTCCATCGGCAACAACACCCAGGAAGTGCTGGCCAGCCTGCGCGAGGCGAAGTCCGGCATTTCGCGCGCCGAGGCCTTCGCGCAACACGGCTTCCGCTGCCAAGTCTATGGCGCGCCGACGCTCGATCCGGCCGGCTCGGTCGACCGCCGCGCGATGCGCTTTCTCGGCCCCGGTTCGGCGTGGAATCACGTCGCGATGGAGCAGGCGATCCGCGACGCCGGCCTCGAGCAGAACGAGATCTCCAATGAGCGCACCGGCATCGTGATGGGCTCCGGCGGCCCATCGACCTCGACCATCGTCGCCGCCGCCGACATCACCCGCGAGAAGGGCTCGCCCAAGCGGGTCGGCCCGTTCGCGGTGCCGAAGGCGATGTCGTCGACCGCGTCGGCGACTTTGGCGACCTGGTTCAAGATCAAGGGTGTCAACTATTCGATCTCGTCGGCCTGCGCGACCTCCAACCACTGCATCGGCAACGCGTCCGAACTGATCCAGTGGGGCAAGCAGGACATGGTGTTCGCTGGCGGCTCCGAGGAGCTCGACTGGACGTTGTCGAACATGTTCGACGCCATGGGCGCGATGTCGTCGAAATTCAACGCGACGCCGGAAAAGGCCTCGCGCGCCTATGACGCCGACCGCGACGGCTTCGTCATCGCCGGCGGCTCCGGCGTGCTGGTGCTCGAGGAGTTGGAGCATGCCAAGGCGCGGGGCGCCAAAATCTACGCGGAAGTCGCCGGTTATGGAGCGACCTCCGATGGCGAGGACATGGTGGCGCCGTCCGGCGAGGGCGCGGCGCGCTGCATGCAGCTCGCGCTGTCGACGGTCAAGCCGCCGATCGACTACATCAACCCGCACGCGACCTCGACGCCGATCGGCGACCTCAAGGAAATCGAGGCGATCCGCGCCGTGTTCGGCGCCAAGTGTCCGTCGATCTCCGCGACCAAGTCGCTGACCGGCCACTCGCTCGGCGCCGCCGGCGCGCAGGAGGCGATCTATTCGCTACTGATGATGCAGAACGGCTTCATCTGCGAGAGCGCGAATATCGAAAATCTCGATCCCGCGATGGCGGACATGCCGATCGTGCGCGAGCGCAAGGACAACGCGCAGCTCAACTGCGTGCTGTCCAACTCGTTCGGGTTCGGCGGCACCAACGCATCGGTGGCGTTCAAGCGGGTGGACGCGTAGGCAACAAGAAACTTAAAACGGCGGGGCGAGAGACATGGCTGGGCTTATGAAAGGAAAACGCGGGCTAATCATGGGGGTCGCCAACGACCACTCGATCGCCTGGGGCATCGCCAAGGCGCTCGCCGATCAGGGCGCCGAGCTCGCCTTCACCTACCAGGGCGATGCGCTCGGCCGCCGCGTCAAGCCGCTGGCGGAATCGGTCGGCGGCAAGATCGTGCTGCCCTGCGACGTCGAGGAAACCGCCTCGCTCGACAGCGTGTTCGCCGAGCTGAAGAAGCAATGGCGCACCATGGATTTCCTGGTCCATGCGATCGGCTTCTCCGACAAGAACGAATTGAAGGGCCGCTACGCCGACACGACGCGCGAAAACTTCAAGCGCACGATGGTGATCTCCTGCTTCTCTTTCACCGAGGCCGCCAAGCGCGCCGCGGCGATGATGCCCGACGGCGGCAGCATGATAACATTGACCTATAACGGCGGCGACCGCGCGATGCCGAACTACAACGTGATGGGCGTCGCCAAGGCGGCGCTCGAGGCGTCGGTGCGCTACCTCGCGGTCGATTTCGGCCCGCAAAACATCCGCGTCAACGCGATCTCGGCCGGGCCGATCCGCACTCTGGCCGGCGCCGGCATCAACGACGCGCGCTTCATGTTCGCGTTCCAGCAGAAGCATTCGCCGCTCGGCCGCGGCGTCTCGCTCGAGGAGCTCGGCGGCGCCGGGCTTTACCTGCTGTCCAGCCTCTCCGGCGGCGTCACCGGCGAAATCCATTTCGTCGACTCCGGCTACAACATCATCGCGATGCCGCAGCCCGACGTCTTGCGGGCCGAAACCGGCGAGCAGAAAGCGGCCGAGTAGTCGTCAAGTAGCCGTCCGAACGGGCCCTTTAGGCTCAAAGTGCGCCGCTCGGCCCCTAGCCTGCGGCGAAAAGATCGGTGGGCTAGCGCCGCCGGCCTGTTGCCCTTGTCCCTCACATCGATAGGAATCCATCGGGGCACCGGGCGCTTCGCGCGCCGGGCCAAACGGGGGCCGAGATGGACAAACGTGACTACCGGAATTTTGCCGCCGAATTCATCGGCACCTTCATGCTGGTCAGCGCCGTGTGCGGCGCCGCGCTGTTTTCCGCGCCGTCGGCGGGCCTCGTCGCGGTCGCCTTCGCGGTCGGGCTTGCGGTCATGGCGATGGCATTCGCGGTCGGGCACGTCTCCGGCGGTCACTTCAATCCGGCGGTGACGCTCGGCCTGGTCGCGGCCGGCCGCTTCGATCCCGACAAGGCGGTTTCCTACATTGTGGTGCAATGCGTCGCCGGGGTTGCCGCGGCCTTCGTGTTCTACCTGGTGCTCAAGGGCGCGCCGGCTTCCGGCAAATGGCATACGTTCCTGGTGGCGTCCAACACCTATGGCGGGCCGGCCGGATTTTCGATGCCGGCGGTGTTTCTCACCGAGGTGGTGATCACCGCGCTGTTCCTGATGGTGATCGTCGGGGCGACGTCGGCCAAGGCGCCGGGCATGTTCGCGCCGATCGCCATCGGCGTCGCGCTCACGGCGTTTCACCTGATCGCGATTCCGGTGTCGAACGCCTCGCTCAATCCGGCGCGCTCGACGGCGACCGCGCTGTTTGCCGGCGGTGACGCGCTGAACTGCCTGTGGCTGTTCTGGATCGCGCCGATTGCCGGCGGCATTCTCGGCGGTCTGGCATCGAGCTGGCTGCAGGACGAATTGCCGAGCCGCATCCTGCCGAAGCGGCCGGCAAAGCGCCGCCGCCGCTAGAGGTCGATTTCCTTCTCGAGCTTCTTGGCGTTCTCGATGCAGTAATAGCCGGACAGCCGGCTGATCAGCTTTGCCCGCATCCAGTCGTTGAGGATGCGGCTGACGTTTTCTCGTGCGATGCCGGCCATCGCGGCGACGTCGCTCTGGCTCATTTTCTGGCGGATCACGATGCGGCCCTGGCCGACGTCGTTGCCGAATGCCTTGGTGAGATCGAGCAGCGCGCGAGCGACGCGGCCCTTGAGCGGCAAGAAGCTTCCGGCCGCGACGACCTGGTCGGTGTCGCGCAGCCGCGCCGCCAGCAGCCGCAGCAGATATTTGTAGACTTCGGGCTCCTTGGCCGCGAACGCCTCGAATGCGGCGCGGCTGATGAAGGACAGCTTGCAGTCGCGCAACGCCGTCACCGTCGCGGAACGCGGCAGGTCGTCGATCATCGCGAGATCGCCGACGATCGCGCCGGGGCCGAGGATGGCGAGGATGCGCTCGGCGCCGGTATGCGAGACGAGGCTGACCTTGAGCAGGCCGTCGTTGACGCGGTAGCAGCCGTCGCCGGGATCGCCGGCCATGAACAAGGTCTGGTCGGCGGTCAGCGCGACTGCCTTGGAATGCGCCAGCAGGCCGGAGCCGAGCGCGCCGGGCAAAGCCGAAAACAGGTCGCCGGGCTGTCGTTCGGGCCGCTTGATCGCCATTCGCTGCCCCGCAGGTTGCCATCGACGATAGCGGAGGGGTGCCGCCAAACGCAACGGACGCCTCGTTGTGGGAGACGTCCGGCGGGTCGCAAGGTTTGGAGGTTAATCGTCGAGGTTCAGGATCGAAGAGCCTTGATAAAATTTGTCGAATTTCGCGCCAGGCTGAGGCCCGAGGCATAGGCCGGCGCGGTCACGGCGTGCAGGGTGCTGATGGTCAGGGCACCGAGCGTGATCGCGAGCGCCACGACGGCGACCGCGATGGTCTTGCGGCTGGATGCTGTGGTGCGGGTCATGGCTGCCGGCCCGCTCAACGATAGCCGGTCAATTCGGGATTGACGGGGGTGAGCTGGCCCCACGAAGCCTGTTTCATCTGATCCGCCCGGACGACGATGGTGCGTTCGCTCCAGGCCGAAATCGCCATGGTCAGTAAAAAGACCGAGATCATGATGACGCGCATTGGAAACCCCTGTTGAACTGGTCGGGCGCTTGACTGCTCCCGTTGACAATCAAGCTAGGAGCAGCCGGCCGCCATTGCTGTGACTGGGGTCACAAAAATAGGGTTTCCGGATACCGCCACAACCCATTGGAAAAACAAATAAAATCGTCGTTTCTAACAGTCCGCCGGCGCAAACTGCTGCTGGGTTTCTCCTCGAAAAATAAAAAGGGCGGCCGCAAAGGCCGCCCTTCCGTCTCTGCGAAGTGGAAAACCTATTCCGCGGCGCCGCCGGCCGCCTGCGCGGGCTGCGGCTTGTTTTCGATGTCCTCGCCGGTGGCCTGATCGACCGCCTTCATCGACAGGCGCACCTTGCCGCGCTCGTCCATGCCGAGCAGCTTCACCTTCACCTTGTCGCCTTCCTTGACGACATCCTTGGTGTTGGCGACGCGGTGCGGCGCGAGCTGGCTGATGTGCACGAGGCCGTCCTTGGCGCCGAAGAAGTTCACGAACGCGCCGAAGTCCATCACCTTGACCACGGTGCCCTCGTAAATCTTGCCCGGCTCCGGATCGGAGGCGATCGACTTGATCCATTCGATCGCCTTGCGGATCGACTCGCCATCGGCGGAGGCGACCTTGACCGAGCCGTCGTCCTCGATGTTGATCTTGGCGCCGGTCTTCTCCACGATCTCGCGGATGACCTTGCCGCCGGTGCCGATCACTTCACGGATCTTGTCGGTCGGGATCTTGATGGTCTCGATCTTGGGAGCGAATTCGCCGAGTTCCGCGCGGGGCGCGTTCATCGCCTTGTTCATCTCTTCCAGGATGTGCAGCCGGCCTTCGCGGGCCTGCTTCAGCGCCTGCTTCATGATCTCCTCGGTGATGCCGGGGATCTTGATGTCCATCTGCAGGGAGGTGATGCCGTCCTCGGTGCCCGCGACCTTGAAGTCCATGTCGCCGAGGTGATCCTCGTCGCCCAGGATGTCGGAGAGAACCGCGAAGCCGTCCTTCTCCA
>JBBRAN010000022.1:0-33335 GCA_038206695.1 Hyphomicrobiales bacterium
AGGTCGCATGCGGCCGCAGCAGCAGGTCGTCGGCGTCGTCGGCCGTCAGGTAATAGCCGGCGGTTTCCGGGTCGGCGTAATGCGCGTCCAGCGCGCGCTGCCACGCCAGCGCCTGCGTGAGCAAAGCCGCATCGCCGGTCGCTTCGTACAGCGCCAGCGCCGCGCGCGTCATGGCGGCAAAATCCGACGCCAGCCCAGGCACCAGCAATTTGCCGCCGCGCCACGAATGGCCGAGGCGATCGCCTTGCGTCATTTTCTGCGCGATGAAATCGAAGGCGCGCCTGGCCATCGCAAGCCATGACGGTTCGTCGAAGACGATGCCGGCGTTGACCAGCGCGGCGATCATCAGCCCGTTCCAGTCGGCCAGCACCTTGTCGTCGAGGCCGGGCCGCACCCGGCTTTCGCGCGCCTCGCGCAGGATCTCGCGCAGCGCCGTCAGCCGCTCGTCGTCCGCCACGGTGCGGCCGCTCCCCTTGAGTCGGTTGAGGATGTTGTGACCCTCGAAATTGCCTACGTCGCTGACGTCATAATGCAGCGCGAACAATTCGCCGGCCTCCGGCCCGATCGCTTCGACGATCTGGTTCTTCGACCACACGTAGAACTTGCCCTCCTCGCCTTCCGAATCGGCGTCGAGCGAGGCGGCGAACGCGCCCTCCTTCGTGGTCATTTCGCGCTTGAGCCAGCCGATGGTCTCGCCGGCGCGCTGCGCAAACAGCGCGTTCCCCGTGCGCGCGTAAGCCAGCGCCAGCAGTTCGAGCAGTTGCGCGTTGTCGTACAGCATCTTCTCGAAATGCGGCACCAGCCAGCGCTCGTCGACCGAATAGCGCGAGAAGCCACCGCCGAGGTGGTCGTAGATGCCGCCTTCGCTCATACGCTCCAGTGAATGCTCGACCGTCTCGAAGAATCGCGGATCGCCGCGCGCCCCGGCCCGCCACATCATTTCGAGGATCGAGGGCTGCGGGAATTTCGGCGCGCCGCGCAAGCCGCCATTGACGCTGTCGAACATGTTGCCGATCTGCTTAGCGTAGCTGTCGAGCTCGCGGGTGCCGATCGTCACTTTGTCCTTGGGCCGCGCCTTCTCGACCAGCCGGGTCAGCAGCGCGGCGCGGTTCTGCTCGATCTTGCCGGGCTCGTCGCGAAACAGCCGCGCCACTTCGCGCAGCACCTCGGTGAAGGCGGGCCGGCCGTATTTGGACTCCTTCGGGAAATACGTGCCGCCCCATACCGGCTCGCCGGCCGGCGTCAGGAACATGGTCAGCGGCCAGCCGCCCTGCTCGCCGAGGAGATGCAGCGCCGACATATAGATCTGGTCGATGTCGGGCCGCTCCTCGCGATCGACCTTGATGTTGACGAACAGCTCGTTCATCACCGCGGCGACGCCGGCGTCCTCGAACGACTCGTGCGCCATCACATGGCACCAGTGGCAGGCGGCGTAGCCGACCGACAGCAGGATCGGCTTGTTGGCGGCCTTGGCCTCGGCCAGCGCGTCGGGACCCCACTCGCGCCAGTCCACCGGATTGTGCTGGTGCTGCAGCAGATAGGGCGACGTCGCCTGCGCGAGGCGGTTGGTGTGTTGCGTGTCGGGGGGAGCCGCAGCCATGGCGGCGAACCTAACGCGCTCTACGGCGCCAGCACAACGCCGAGCGTCCGGCGCAGGCCGCGCCTTCCGGCCGGCGTGATGCGCAGCGCGCGTGTGCCCTTCTGCCGCGCGAGCCAGCCGAGGTCAAAGCACCGGCGCAGCATCTCGGTGCCGACAAAGCCGGCGATGTGATAGCGCCGCTCGCTCCAGTCGAGACAGGGACGGCGGAATAATCGGTGGCTCGCCGCTTTGGCCGCGAGGTCGATGCCGAACTCCGTCAGGAACCGCGCGCCGCTTGGGGTGACCTCAACGCCGTCTTCGCCCAGCACGATATATCGCTTTGCCACCAGCGCGTCGGCGATCGCGACGCCGAGCCGGCATGCCGCGGCGCCGGTAGCGCGCCGGCGTCTCGATCGCAGCCACTTGAGCTGGGCGAGGATCAGCTCGCATTGCCGCTCGAACGGCAGCCCCGCTCATGCGCGAAGCGGATCGCGCTTTGCCAGTCGGCCTCGCTGGTGACGTCGAGATGGCGGTACTCGGCGCTGCCGCCGGCCTTGCGGATCTCGGCGACGAGTTTGGCGCCGTCGTCATCGTTCAGGTCGGCGACGATCACATTGGCCTTGTGCTGCGCGAACAACCGCGCCTCGGCGGCGCCCTGCCCGCCGCCGGAGCCGGTGATGAGAACGGTCTTGCCGGTGAAGTGCACCGGTTATTTGCGCGTCTTGAAGGCGACGGCCTGTGACGAATAGGTGATGCGGCCATCCGCGCCGGCGGGCAGCGCCACGCGCATGTGCTCGCGCAGCTTCGCGCGTCCCTGTTCGCTCATCGCCGCCATCGATCGCCCGGTCGGAGAGAAAGCCAGCGCCATCGTGTCCCAGTAGTCGTCGAAATTCTCGTAGCTGTACGAGACCTTGATCGTGTCCACCGTGAAATCTTTGAAACCGCACTGGCGCAGCGTCTCGGAAAGCCCCGCCGGATTGGCCTCGGGCACCAGCGGCGAGCTGATGAATTCGGCGCCGGCCGCCTGGATCACTTTCTTCATCGGGGCGTAGGGCGCGAAGGCTTCGCTCGCCGTGCGCTGCCAGGTGTAGCCGGTGACGATCGCGCCGGACCGCGCGACGCGCTGCATCTCGCGCAGCGCCTTGGCGCGGTCGGGAAGAAAGTGCAGCACCAAAGCGGACGCCACCACGTCGAACGCATTGTCGGGAAACGGCAAGGCATCGGCGCTGCCGACGCGAAAGTCGGCGTTGGCGATGGCCTTGCTGGCATAGGCGATCTGCTCGGGCGACGGGTCGATGCCGCTGATCGATTGCGGCGCGCAGCTTTTGGCGATGAGCTCGGAAAACGCGCCGGTGCCGCAGCCGACATCGAGCCAGCGCGCATTGTTGGGCGGCGCAATCCAGTCGAGAAACTTCTGCCCGACCGCCCGGCTCCAGCGCCCCATGTAGCGCTCGTAGTCGTCGGCGGCGTTGAACGTGATTTTGACTTCGGCCATGCAATGCTCCGCAATTCCCCCTCATCGTCGTAGCAGGCGGACGGCGCGGCCGACAATCTGGAGCGGTCTTGACCCGGAACCAGCCGGGCGCTTCCGTCGCGGCCATGTCCTCGCACGACACCATCTTCGCCCTCTCATCGGGCCGCCCGCCGGCGGCGATTGCGGTCGTGCGCATTTCAGGGGCGCGCGCCGGCGCGACGCTCGAGGCGCTAATTGGGCGGATTCCGCAGCCGCGGCAGGCCGCGCTCGCCACCGTGCGCGCAAAAGACGAACATGGCCTGACGGAAGAGATCGATCAGGCGCTGGTTTTGTGGTTTCCGGGGCCGCATAGCGAAACCGGCGAAGACACCGCCGAATTGCAACTGCACGGCGGCCATGCCGTGGTCGCGGCGACGCTCGCCGCGCTCGGCAAGATCGACGGCTTGCGCCCGGCCGAAGCCGGCGAGTTCACCCGGCGCGCGTTCGAGAACGGCAAGCTCGATCTCACCAAAGTCGAAGGCCTCGCCGATCTGGTGCTGGCGCAGACGCAGGCCCAGCGCCGCCAGGCGTTGCGCCAGCTCAAGGGCCTGCTGGGCGACCGCGCCGAGGCGTGGCGGCAGCGGCTGATTTCGGCGCTGGCGCAGGTCGAGGCCGGCATCGATTTTTCCGACGAAGGCGACGTGCCCGCCGATACGCTCGCGCCGGCGCTGATGGCGGCGCGCGAACTGGTGGCGGCGATCGACGCGGTGCTGGCGCAGGGCAACAGCGGCGAGCGGCTGCGCGAGGGCATGGTGGTCGCGATCGCCGGGCCGCCCAATGCCGGCAAGTCGACCTTGCTCAATCGGCTGGCGCGCCGCGAGGCGGCGATCGTGTCGCCTCATGCCGGCACCACCCGCGACGTTATCGAGGTGCATCTCGATCTCGGCGGCTATCCGGTGACGTTGCTCGACATGGCCGGGATTCGCGACAGCGGCGATCCGGTCGAGATCGAGGGCGTGCGCCGCGCCCGCGCCCGCGCCGCCGAGGCCGACCTGGTGCTGTGGTTGATCGATGCCGCCGCGCCGGGCGCTAACGGCGTGGCGAATCAGCCGGCGCCGGCATTCGCGGGTCAGGCGGTCTGGATGGTGCGGAATAAGGCCGATTTGGCGGTGGGAAGGAATGAACCGGATGCCAAAAGAACTGAACTGGAATCCATTAAGCGAGGGTTAGCCACGTCGACAGTTTCAAGCAATGAACCAACGGTCCATAAGAATGAACTGACAATCATTTCACGTGAAACATTTCCTCTCGCCATCTCCGCGTCGACCGGAATTGGACTGGAAAGGCTGGAGGCCGCCCTCGCCGCCCACGCCGCGGCCGTGCTCGGATCGAGCGAGCCGGCGCTGGTCACCCGCGACCGCCACCGGCGGGCGCTGATCGAGGCCGCGGCGGCGCTGCGCCGGGCGATGGCTCCAGACCTCACCGGGCGTGACGATCTGCTGGCCGAGGAGCTGCGGCTGGCCGCCCGCTCCCTGGGCCGGCTGGTCGGGCGGGTCGATGTCGAGGATATCCTCGATGTGATCTTCCGGGATTTCTGCATCGGGAAATGACACCGGGCAGCCGGGTCAAGTATTCGCAGAGTAAACGATGCTCGGCGATTGTCGGGCAGTGTACGGCCCCGACGATCGCCAGCATGGCGGACATAGCCCCGATGTAACCCCCTCGCCGGTACTGTTTCACGTGAAACATGAGGCAAAACGCCTTTAACCGGGCTTTAACCATAAAGTCCCAACATAGGGCGTCTGGCCGATCCCCCGATCCGCCTCAGGCCCGTTTATGCCCGCAAAATCTGCATTCCCGCAGCCGGATGGATTGGATTCCTCCCTGACCCCGGGGCCTAAGTCGTCCGAGCAGGCGGCACACTCGTCGATTCGCGAGACCATCGATCTGGTCGAGCTCGACCTCGGCGCCGCGATTCGCGCCGTCGGGCATGCCGCCGAATTGGTGCAGCAAGGTGCCCGCTCCTCCTCCGAAAATCTCGCCGCGATTCGCACCCGCACCGAGCAGCTGTCCGCCAAATCGCAGGACGCCAAGCACAACACCCGCCAGTTCGCCCAGGCTGCCGACGAGCTGGCGCAAACCTCCGGCGAGATCGGCCGCCGCGTTAAAGAGGCCGATACCCTCGCCCAGAACGCCGCCGTTGCGACGCAGGACGCGACCCGCAGCGCCGATGGTCTGCGCACCTCCTCCGCCGAAATCGGCAATGTCGTCAACTTGATCGCCGCGATCGCGCGCCAGACCAACTTGCTCGCGCTCAATGCCACGATCGAAGCCGCGCGTGCCGGCGAAGCCGGCCGTGGCTTTGCCGTGGTCGCGCAAGAGGTCAAGGCGCTGTCGGCGCAAACCCAAAAGGCCACCGAAGAAATCAAAGCCAATATCGCAGCGCTGCAAAAAAATGCCGGCGCTTCAATCGACGCCGTTCTCCGGATCTCCGAAGTGATTGGCGCGATCCGTCCGCTGTTCGGCACGGTGGCCGGCGCCACCGACCAGCAGATCGCGACCATCAACGAATTATCGTCGAGCGCGACCGAGACTTCGCAATTCGTCGCCGCGGTTGCCGACGGCGCCAACGACATCGAGCACGCCGCAGCCGGCGCCAATGAGCACGGCATGACAGTCGAGCAATCCGGCAAATCGGTCGCGCAACTGGCTGAGAAACTGAAAACGCGGTGCGTGATCTTCCTGCGGCAGACCGAGTTCGGCGATCGTCGCGAACATGATCGTCTGCCGTGCGTACGCGACATCAAGCTCGAGACGCGCAACGGTGAGGTCCGCGGCGAGACATTCGACCTGTCACAAGGCGGCGTACTGATGCGCGCGCAGGATTATTCGACGATTACGGTCGGCGACGTCCTGCCGGCGCAAATCACGGAGATCGGCGCCTGCACGCTTCGCGTCGTCAATCGTTCGCACCTCGGGTTGCATTTGCAGTTCGTCGAACTGCCGATGGCGTCGCGCGCTGCGTTGGAAAACAAGCTTGCCGCGATTCCTGCCGACAACAAAGACCTCATCGATCTCGCGATCGGCTCCGCGAATAAGATCGCGCGTATGTTCGAGGATTCGATTGCGCGCAATGTCATCACGCAGGATCAGTTGTTCGACAACAATTACGTTCCGATAGCCGGTACCAACCCGCAGCAATACCGCACACAATTTCTCGATTTCGTCGACCGGACTCTGCCAGACATTCAAGAGCCGTTGCTCGCCCGCGACTCGCAGCTGGTGTTCTGCATCGCGATCGATCGCAACGGATATATTCCGGTCCACAATGGGATGTATGCGAAGCCGCAACGCCCGAACGATCCCGGCTGGAATATCGCCAACTCGCGCAACCGGCGGATCTTCGACGACCGGGCAGGACTGTCCTCGGCGCGCGTCGTGCGCAAATATCTCATGCAGACTTACGCCCGCGACATGGGAAATGGCGTCACTGTTACCATGCAGGAGATCGCGGCGCCAATCCGCGTCAATGGCAAGCATTGGGGCGGTTTCCGGATCGCCCACAAGTTCTGACCCGCGGCTTCCGGCGCGCTTTGACCCTGCCGGGCGGCTTCGCTAAAAGCCGCCTGATGAGCGGCAAATTCGATGTCATCGTTATTGGCGGCGGCCACGCCGGCTGCGAAGCCGCGGCCGCGGCGGCGCGCATGGGCGCGCAGACTGCGCTCGTCACGCACCGGTTCGCTACTATCGGGGCGATGTCGTGCAATCCGGCGATTGGCGGCCTCGGCAAGGGTCACCTGGTCCGCGAGATCGACGCCCTCGATGGATTAATGGGCCGCGTCGCAGATCGCGGCGGCATCCAGTTTCGCGTGCTCAATCGTCGCAAGGGGCCCGCGGTGCGGGGCCCCCGCGCGCAAGCCGACCGCAAACTGTACGCAACCGCGATGCAAGACGAAATTGCTCGGACGAAAAACCTCACGCTGACCGAGGGCGAAGCCGATGATCTTTGCATCCTCGGCGGTGAGGTGAGCGCCGTCATGCTCGTAGACGGCCGGATGCTCGAAGCGAAATGCGTCGTGCTTACCACCGGTACATTCCTGCGCGGACTCATTCATATCGGCGAAACGCAAACACCGGCCGGTCGCGCCGGAGAGGCGCCCGCGCTCGGACTGTCGTCGACGCTGGAGCGCGCCGGCCTGACGCTTGGCCGCCTGAAGACCGGCACGCCGCCGCGCCTCGACGGCCGCACCATCGACTGGAAGGCGCTCGAGATGCAGCCGGGCGATCAACCACCCGAGCCGTTTTCCATGCTGACGGCGCGCATCGACACGCCGCAGATCAAATGCGCGATCACGCGCACTGTCGAAGCGACCCACAAGATCATCCGCGACAACATGCATCGCTCGCCGATGTACTCGGGGCAGATCGCGTCGCGCGGCCCGCGTTATTGCCCCTCGATCGAGGACAAGATCGTCAAGTTCGGCGAACGCGACGGGCATCAGATTTTCCTCGAGCCGGAAGGGCTCGACGATCACACCGTCTATCCAAACGGCATTTCGACCTCGCTGCCCGAAGAGGTGCAGCGCGCTCTGGTCGCGACCATCCCGGGGCTGGCGAATGCGGTTATCACGCGGCCGGGTTACGCCATCGAATACGACCACGTCGATCCGCGCGAACTCGATCCGACGCTGGAAGTGCGCAAGTTGCGCGGGCTGTTTCTGGCCGGCCAGATCAACGGCACCACCGGCTACGAAGAGGCGGCGGCGCAAGGCCTGGTCGCCGGATTGAATGCCGCGGCGCGGGCAGGGGAAAGCGCCCCGATCGTGTTCGACCGCGCCGACGCCTATATCGGCGTGATGATCGACGATCTCGTGACGCGCGGTGTGTCCGAGCCGTACCGCATGTTCACGTCGCGCGCCGAATACCGGCTCGCCTTGCGCGCCGACAATGCCGACCAGCGCCTGACCGCGAAGGGCATCGCGCTCGGCTGTGTCGGTCAACGACGTGAAGCGTTTCACGTGAAAAAGATGACGGCGCTCGAAGAGGCGCGTCGGTTTGCGAAGTCGGTGTCGCTGACGCCGCAAGAAGCCGAGCGCCATGGCATCCCGCTCAATAAAGACGGCCAGCGGCGCAGCGCTTACGAACTGCTGTCATATAATGAGATCGATATCGCCACTTTGGCCAGGGCCTGGCCGCAGTTCGCCACGCTTGCGCCAAAAATCGCCGAGCAGATCGAGATCGACGCCAAATACGAGGTCTACCTGTCACGGCAGGCCGCCGACGTTGAATCCTATCGCCGCGATGAAAGCGTCACGCTGCCGGACGACCTCGACTACGCGATGCTCGCCGGGCTTTCCAACGAAGCGCGCCACAAACTCTCGACACACCGGCCGCGCACGATCGGCCAGGCCGGACGGATCGAGGGCATCACGCCGGCCGCGCTGACTTTACTGGCCGCGCATCTGCGCCGCGGCGGTGGCAAGAAACCCGCCGTCAAAAAGCCGGGCGTCATCTCGGCTTCCTCGCGCGCGTGACCGCTTCCGCCGATAAGGCCAAGGCGCTGGCGCTCACGCCGGTTTCCCGTGAAACAGAGCAGCGGCTCGATCGTTACGTCGCGCTCCTGCTGCAGTGGAACGCCACCACCAACCTGATCGCGCCATCGACGGTCGGGGAAATATGGACCCGGCACGTCGCCGATTCGCTGCAGCTCCTCGGCCTCGTGCCGGATGCCAAAATCTGGGTGGATCTCGGTTCCGGCGGAGGATTTCCGGGCATCCCGATCGCCTGCGCCATCGCAGGGCGGCCGGACGGCCACGTCCATGTGGTCGAGAGCAACGGGAAAAAGGCAGCCTTTCTGTGCGAGGCCGCCCGCGCGACCGGTACGCCGGTCACCGTGCACGCCGAGCGTATCGAGAATTTTGGGGACAGCTTTCAGGACCACGCCGACGTAGTGACCGCCCGGGCGCTGGCACCGCTAAAATTGTTGTGCGATCAGGCTTTTCGTCTGATGGGGAAGGGGGCCATTGGCCTATTCCCCAAAGGACAAGATGTAGAGGCTGAATTGACCGAAGCCGCTAAATATTGGACCATTCAGTCAGAATTGGTCCCAAGCCGGACATCGCCTGAAGGCCGGGTGGTCATCGTCCGGCGGCTCGTACCGCGTACTCCTTAAAGCAACCCGCCTCAGGATTGGCAGCGAAGCGCCATGCCGACGACGATCGATCACCCCGCGAGCCCCGTTATCCCGCTGGCAAAAAACGACAACAAGGCGGCTGCCAGGGCCGAGCTGGTCTCGCCGCGCGTCCTGGCCATCGCCAACCAGAAAGGCGGCGTCGGCAAGACGACGACGGCAATCAATCTCGGCACCGCCTTGGCCGCGATCGGCGAAACGGTGCTGATCGTCGACCTCGATCCGCAGGGCAACGCCTCGACCGGGCTCGGCATCGAACGACGCGACCGCCGGACGTCGACCTACGACGTGCTCGCCGCCAACGCACCGATGCGCCAGGCGGTGGTGCCGACCGCGGTGCCGCGACTTTTCATCGCGCCCTCGACGCTCGACCTCTCAGGTCTCGAGCTCGAGATCGGCCAGCAGCGCGACCGAGCCTTCCATCTGCGCAATGCGCTCTCGGCACTCAATGCCGATCCGAGCGACAGCAAGTTCACTTACGTCCTGGTCGACTGCCCGCCCTCGCTCAATCTGCTCACCGTCAATGCGATGGCGGCAGCGAACGCGATTCTCGTGCCGCTGCAATGCGAATTCTTCGCGCTCGAAGGATTGTCGCAACTGCTCAAGACCGTCGATCAAGTCAAAAACACGCTCAACCCGCAACTCTCGATTCACGGCATCGTGCTGACGATGTTCGATGCGCGCAACAACCTGGCCAACCAGGTCGTTGCCGACGTCCGGCAGTTCATGGGCCGCAAGGTTTACGACACCGTGATCCCGCGCAATGTCCGCGTGTCGGAAGCGCCGTCCTACGGCAAGCCGGTGCTGGTTTATGATTTGAAGTGTGTCGGCAGCGAAGCCTACCTGCGTCTGGCCACCGAAATCATCCAGCGCGAGCGTGAACTGAAGCAGGCCGGCTAAGGTTGCTGCATGGCATCGGCGGGAACACGGGCGTAAGATAGCGGAGGCAAATTGTGGCGCGAACTGCGGGAGCGGCGATGGCCGATGAACGGTCGCGGTTAGGTCGGGGCCTCGCCGCCTTGATGGGCGACGTTGGCGCGGAAACACCGTCCGCCCAGGACAGCGGACGCAAGCCGCGCCGCGCCCCGATCGAGAACATCCGCGCCAATCCGCGCAATCCGCGCCGCACGTTCACAGAGGCCGAGCTCGACGATCTGACCGCCTCGATCCGCGAGCGCGGCGTGATCCAGCCGGTCGTGGTGCGGCCGGTGCGCGGCCAGGGCGCCGCCAACGATGAAGCCGACAAGTTCGAGATCATTGCCGGCGAACGCAGATGGCGTGCCGCGCAGCGTGCCGGGCTCCATGAACTGCCGATTGTCGTGGTCGAAGCGACCGACGCGCAGTCGCTCGAGCTTGCGATCATCGAAAACGTGCAGCGCGCCGATCTCAATCCGTTGGAAGAAGCGGCCGGCTACCAGGCGCTGATCGATACGTTCAGTCACAGCCAGGACGATGTCGCCCAGATCGTCGGCAAGAGCCGAAGCCACGTCGCCAACACTTTGCGCCTGCTCAAGCTGCCCGAGGCGGTGAAGGCTCAAGTCACGTCCGGAAAGCTGACCCCCGGTCATGTCCGCATGCTGATCGGCCAGCCCAATGCCGAGCAAATCGCCAACGACATCGTGCGCCAAGGCCTGAACGTGCGGCAAGTCGAAGCGCTGGCGCGCGATAGCGACAAAAACAAGTCCAAGACCAAGCCGACGCGGTCAAAAACCACCGACACCCGGGCGCTGGAAAAGCGCGTTTCCGACGCGCTCGGCCTGAGCGTCAGGATCGATCAGAAGGGCAAGGCCGGCTCGGTGAAGATCGACTACCGGGATCTGGAGCAGCTCGACGGGATCCTGCGACGGCTCGAGCGCCGATGAAAGCCGACAACTGATTTAAGGAAATAGATGCAGAAGATCGGCAAGAAAAAAGAAAAATGCAGTAATTGTGAAGGCAAGGGCCTGATCAAGCTTGGCGACAAAAAGGTAAAATGTCAGCGTTGCGGGGGTACCGGCTTCAAGTCGTGATTTCGGGTTCATTCGCATAATTTGGACAGGAGACAGATCATGTCACTCGGCACCATCTTGATTATCGTTCTCATCATTTTCCTGCTTGGCGGATTCAGCGGGCGGTTCGGCGGCTATGGCTACGGCTATGGCAATCGTGGCACCGGCCTGCTGGGAACCATCCTGGTCATCGTCATCATTCTGGTGCTGTTGGGCCGGATTTAAAACCGGCCGACGCCTTTACTCGGCGCTGCTAAAGTTGCGATATTGATCTCCAACGGGATCAATAAAGGCGGCTCGTCCGAACATGAAAGCAATCTGCGCCAGTGTGCTGATTTCGGCGCTGGTTCCAGCGATCGCGAATGCGCAAACACCGGCGCCCTATCGCTACGCCGCGACGACGCCGCGCAACTGCGTCGATCCGGCGAAGTTTCCGGCGTTCCTCAATCAGATGCGCGCCGAAGCCAGCGCCCAAGGTGTCGGGCCCCGCGGGCTGGCGGCGCTGAACGGTCTCACCTTCGACATCAACATCGTCGCCCGCGACCGCGGACAAAAAGTCTTTACGCAGACCTTCGAGCAATTCTCGGGGCGCATGGTGCCGCCGCGACTCGGCCGGGCCCGCCAGATGATGCAGAAACACGCGCAATTGTTGTCGCGCATTCGTGCGGAGTTCGGCGTGCCGCCCGGCCTGATCGTTGCGATTTGGGGACTGGAGACGGACTTCGGCGCCTACCTCGGCGAATTCCCGACCGTCAAAGCGTTGGCGACGCTGGCCTACGATTGCCGCAGGCCGGAGAAATTCCGCCCCGAGTTGATCGACGCGCTCAAGATCGTCGACCGCGGCAATCTGGACCCGGCAACGGCGCGCGGCGCCTGGGCCGGCGAGATCGGCCAGACGCAGTTCATGCCGTCGTCATTTGTAAAACACGCGATCGATTACGACCGTGACGGCCGCATCGACCTCGTCCATAGCGTTCCCGACGTGCTGGGCTCCACGGCCAACTTCTTCAAAGGCAATGGCTGGCAGCGCGGGCAGGGCTTTCAGCCGGGCCAGCCAAATTTCGCGGCGATCCAGGAATGGAATAAGGCCGAGGTTTACGCCCGCACCATCGCCTATTTTGCCGAGCGGCTGGAATCGGGGCGCTAGCTCCAGTGTCTGTGAGCGGGCGGGCGGAAACTTTGCCGCAGGATGGTGCGGTAGATTACCCCCTGCTGTAGCCAAACAGGCTAATGTGGCCGGCCCAATGCCATCGTGCATCACGGGCGTCTCGATCCCGGCGTTCAATTGATCGGCAAGCCGTATTCGCTGAGCGACCTGAGCGTGAAGCTGCGCGAGATGCTCGACGGCTAATTCTTCCGGCGCACATTCTCCGACAACACCAGCAAAGCGCGCTGCGCAATCGCGTCGGCAAGCGCCGGCTGACGCCGCGTTTCGAGCGAGGTTTCCGCCAGTTGGCTCATGGCGCGTAGCAGCCGGGCCGGCGTCCAGGACCGCAGGGCGGCTTCGACGCGCGGCCGGCGGCTGAAATGGACCGGAGGGGCGCCGCGCATCATCACGCTCTCCATGTCAGCACCCTCGTCGAGCGCGAGACGCATCTTGTGCAGTTGCGCGACCTGGCGCAGTGCGGCGGACACGATCGTGCCGGCGGCAAGACCCTCACCGCGCGCTCTGCCGAATTCGGTTTCGACCTCCGGTGTCTTACCAGCAAAGGTCGCATCGACCACGCCGTCGAGCGAAAGTGCCGCGGCGTCGGACACGACGGCGGCGATATCATCCAGCTCGATCCGATTCTTGCCCTGCGCATAAAGCACGAGCTTGCGTATCTCGCTGCGTGAGGCGAGCCGGTCGCCCCCCAGCAAGGCGGTCAGGGCGTGGCGCGCTTCGGCGGACAGCGTCAGGTTCGCGGCGCGCATCTCTTCGTCGATCAGCCGGGCCACGTCGCGGTCGTTGTCGGGGTAGCAGGGCAGCGCGGCGGCTGACGTCGATTTTTCGCATAATGCGCGCAGCGGCGCGTTCTTGCGCAACTCGCCGGCTTCTATGATGACGCGGCAATCGCGCGGCGGCGTGTCCAGTACCGCCTCTACCGACGGCAGAATGTTGTGGCGGGAATTGACGCGCAGCAGCACGGCGCGGCGCCCGCCGAACAGCGGCACCGTATTGGCTTCGTCGGCGAGCCGGCCCGGATTGGCGGAAAGCTCTTCGCTTTCGATACGGGCCAGCGCGAACGGATCGTTGGGATCGTCGATCGAGGCGCGAATCAGCGTATCGACGCGTTCGTGCACCAAGCCGGCGTCGGGGCCATACACCAGCACCACCGGATGCGCCGGGTTCGGCTTGCCAATGTACCTGTCGACGTCGGCGGACTTGACCGCGGTCATCGCGGCAAGCCTCAGGTGCCCGCAGTGAAGTAGGATGCCAGCCGGTTACGGATATTCTCGGCAACGACCTGGGCTGCACGGTTTTCGGCGTCGCGCAGTCCGCGCTCGCCGGCGAAGCGTTGCTGCTGGCCCGGGATGTTGAAGGTGACGGGCGCGAACGCCGTTCCGGTGATCACCGATTTGCCGGTGGCGAGATCGACCAAATAGTAGTTCGCCGTCAGCGTGTAGTTCTGAATCTCGGGGCGGCCCGAATTGATATCGACGATGATCTGCTGCTGCGATCCGCTGATGGTCACGACCAGCCGGTGTGTCGACGAGGTGTTGCCGCTGCCGCCGGTCAAGCCAAAGATCAGGTCGTTGCGAAGCTCGACCCCGATGCGGTCGAGCCGGCTGCCGCGCACCGTGGTGAGAGGCGCGATGTCGACGCCGCGCATGGCGGCGACGATAGAGCTCTCGCCGATTGCGCCGCTCCGGTCGCCGTAGAGCGGCTGGAAGCAACCGGCGGTCAGTGCGGCAATCGCCAACGCCGCGATCGCCCGCGTCCAGTGCCGTGCTCTGATGTCAGGCGACCACATTGACGATCCTTTGCGGGACGACAATGACCTTTTTCGGGCTTTTGCCGTCAAGCGCCCTTTTTACCGCATCGAGCGCCAGTACGGCAGCCTCGATGGCCTCTTTTCCCGCATCCCGTGGCACCGTGACATCCGCGCGCTTTTTACCATTGATCTGCACTGGCAGGGTAATGGTGGCCTCAACCAGCAGGTCGGGCTCGAGCCGGGGCCATGCTTCCGCCGCCACCAGGGTCTGGTGGCCAAGCGCCGACCAGCACTCCTCGGCGAGATGCGGCATCATCGGGTAAAACAGCCGGACCAGGATATCGCCGGCTTCACGCAGAGCGAATGCGAGGTCGGGCGAGGGGGCTTGCTCGATGCCCCCCAGCGCGTCGCTGAGTGCGTTGGCGAACTCATAGATCTGCGCGACGCAGCGGTTGAAGCGCAGTTTGGCCACGTCTTCCGAAACATTGGCGAGCGCACGGTGCGCGGTTTTGCGGACCGTCAGCGCCGCATCCGAGAAGTGCGCCGGCCGTGCGGCTGGCGCTTTGACGCCCGCGATCTCGCCGATCAGCCGCCACAGCCGCTGCACAAAACGGCCAGCGCCCTGCACGCCTTCCTCGCTCCAGATCACGTCACGATCCGGCGGCGAATCCGACAGCATGAACCAGCGCGCGACGTCGGCGCCGTAGCTGTCCATGAGGTCGTCCGGATCGACGGTGTTCTTCTTTGACTTCGACATTTTCTCGATCGGGCCGATTTCGACTTGCTCGCCGGTCGCGATCAAGGTGGCGCGGCGATGGCCCTCGCCACCTTCGACCTTGACTTCGGCTGGCACGATCCAGTTGCCCGCATTGTCACGGTAAGTCTCGTGCACGACCATGCCCTGAGTGAACAATCCGGCGAACGGCTCATCCATGCCGACGTGGCCGGTTTTTCTCATCGCGCGCGTGAAAAATCGCGAGTAGAGCAAATGCAAAATCGCGTGCTCGACGCCGCCGATATATTGATCGACCGGCAGCCACTCATCGACCATCTCGCGGTCGGTCGGGGCCGACGTCAGCCACGGATCGGTGAAGCGCGCGAAATACCACGACGAATCGACAAAGGTATCCATTGTGTCGGTCTCGCGGCGCGCGGCCCCGCTGCATTGCGGGCACTTCACGTTCTTCCAGGTCGGATGATGATCGAGCGGATTGCCGGGCCGCTCGAACGTGACGTCGTCCGGCAACACGACCGGCAAATCGTTTTGTGGAACGGGCACGATGCCGCATTTGTCGCAATGGATCACCGGAATGGGGCAGCCCCAATAGCGCTGACGCGAGATGCCCCAGTCGCGCAGCCGGTAGTTGACTTGGCGTTGCGCGACGGGACAATTGCCGCGTGTCTCCTTCTCGAGCCGCCGTGCGACGTCTTGCTTGGCATGCTCGATCGTCATGCCGTCGAGGAAGCGCGAATTGATCATGCGGCCGTCGCCATCATAGGCGACGTCGGTGATGATGAAGCTGTTGGGATCGACCTCGGGCGGACAGACGACGGGCGTGTTGCCGAGCCCGTATTTGTTGACGAAGTCGAGGTCGCGCTGGTCGTGCGCCGGACAGCCGAAGATCGCGCCGGTGCCGTAGTCCATCAGGATGAAATTGGCGACATAGACCGGCAGCTTCCAATCGGCGTCGAACGGGTGCAGCGCCTTGATGCCGGTGTCGTAGCCCATCTTCTCGGCGGTCTCGATCGCTTCCTGCGCGGTGCCGAGTTTCTTGCATTCGGCGATGAAGGCCGCGAGTTTGGGGTCTTTGGCAGCGGCGGCGGTCGCGAGCGGATGATCGGGCGACAGCGCCATGAACCTCGCGCCAAACAGGGTATCCGGCCGGGTCGTGAAGATTTCGAGTTCGCTTTCCTTGTTCGGCGCCGTCGTTGGATCGAGAGCAAAGCGCACCAGCAAGCCTTCCGATTTGCCGATCCAGTTTTTCTGCATCAGGCGTACTTTGCCCGGCCAGCGATCGAGCGTGTCAATCGCCTGCAGCAGATCCTCGGCGTAATCGCTGATCTTGAAGAACCACTGCGTCAGCGTGCGCTGGTCGACCACGGCGCCGGAGCGCCAGCCGCGTCCGTCGATCACCTGCTCGTTGGCGAGCACCGTCTGATCGACCGGATCCCAGTTGACTTTCGACTGCTTGCGCTCGACCAGCCCGGCGGCCAGGAAGTCGAGAAACATCTTTTGCTGATGCTTGTAATACGCCGGATCGCAGGTCGCGATCTCACGGCTCCAGTCGAGCGATAGCCCCATCGACTGCAACTGCTTCTTCATCGCGACGATGTTGTCGTAGGTCCAGGTTTTCGGATGGACCTTGCGGTCGATCGCCGCGTTCTCGGCCGGCATGCCGAATGCGTCCCAGCCCATCGGGTGCAGGACATTCTTGCCCATCGCGCGCTGGAATCTGGCGACGACGTCGCCCATCGCGTAATTGCGCACGTGCCCCATATGGATGCGTCCGGAAGGGTAAGGAAACATCTCGAGCACGTAATATTTCGGCCGCGGGTCGTCGTTTTTGGTCGCGTAAATGCCGCGCTCGTCCCACGCTTTCTGCCAGCGGCGCTCAGCCTCGCGGGCGTTGTAGCGCTCGTTTTTCTGCGAATCGGCGGTCATTTCCGGCTCTTTTTATGGCGGGCGGACGGAACACGAAAGGGCATGGCCGGTCAACCGGCGGAACCCGAAACCATCCGCGGTCCTGCGGTTAACCGGGGAATTGAAAGGAGGCGCCAATGAACGCCAAGCTGGACATCAAGGAACATATGGAAGTCATCGGCTCGGACGGTAAACGGGTCGGAACCGTCGACCATCTGGAAGGCAGCGACAAGATCAAGCTGGCCAAGAACGACGCGGCCGACGGCAAGCACCATTTCATCCCGCTATCGCTGGTCGACCACGTCGACGCGCATGTCCATCTCAACAAGTCCGCCAAGGACGTGCAGGCACAGTGGCAGGGCGCGGCCTGATCTAGGCTGGCTGTTTCGGCATCGGGCGCGGCTTTGGCTGCGCCCGTTTGCTGTTCGCGAAGTCGAATGGCGGCGCCGTCGACCGGCCCGGCCTTGATCGTGGCGGCGAAACGCTGCACCCATACACGATGACGGAAACCTTTAAGGCCGCAACGGCAGGGCTTGGACAGGTGCGTGCCGAGATTGCCCGCGCCTGCCGCGATGCCAATCGCAATCCGTCATCGGTCACGTTGGTCGCGGTTTCCAAGACTTTCTCGAGCGAATCGATCGAGCCGGTGATTGCCGCCGGCCAGCGCGTGTTTGGCGAAAACCGCGTTCAGGAAGCCAAATCGAAATGGTCGGCCTTGCGCGACACCACGCCCGGACTCCAACTGCATCTGATCGGCCCGCTGCAATCCAACAAGGCGAAGGACGCGGTTGCGCTGTTCGACGCGATTCATTCGCTGGACCGCGCCAGTCTGTGCGAGGCGCTGGCGAAGGAGATCGCGCAGCAAGGCCGCAAACCCGTTTTATTCGTCCAGATCAACACCGGAGCCGAGCCGCAAAAAGCCGGCGTGCTGCCGCAGGATGCCGACACCTTCATCCGCGCGGCGCGCGAGCAATATGGTCTCCCGCTGGCCGGGCTGATGTGCATTCCACCGCTCGAGGAAGCGCCCGGCCCGCACTTTGCGTTGGCCGCCAAGATCGCGGCGCGCAACGGCCTGGCCTTGTTGTCGATGGGGATGAGCGCGGATTTTGCCACGGCGATCCAGCTCGGGGCCACGCACGTACGGATCGGCAGCGCGATTTTCGGCGCGCGGGTCTGATCAGCGCGGTTTGGGCGGGAAGCCGGGCGCGCCCGGCACCGGAGCGAGCGGGCGGGCGGGAGCGGTCGGAGGGGCATAATGTCCCGGGCCGTCGAGCGGCTTTCGCAGCAGACTCGAACGCTGGGTCGGGTAAGCCTGCGCGGGCTGCGCCAAGGTTGGCGTCTGTGCCGCCCTCGGCTGCAACGGGGGAGGATCGGCGACCGGCGGCGCGGCGAAGTCGTCGTCGTCCATCGCCACCTTATGACTCATCGTCGAGGCGCGCCACCGCTCGATCACCGAACCGATCATGTCGCGATTGATGGTGGTGCCGCCGTCGGACCGCGTACTGCCGACTGCTTCGCTCGATGGCCGTATCTCCGCCGAGACTTCCTTGAAACGCATGCGCGTCGGCAAGGCGACGCCGGAGCCGAACGCGAATACTTCGCGCACGCCGAGCGTCGGAATGAAGGACAATAAATTCGACGCCGCGTCGGAGACCGCCGAGCGGATCAGGTTCTGGTCGCGGTCGTTGGCCAGCCGCATGACGAACAAGGTCGAGCACTGCGAGATGATGGTAGGGTCAATCTCGGCAGGACGTTGCGTGACCAGTCCGAGGAACACGCCGTATTTACGGCCTTCCTTGGCGATGCGAGACAGGGCGCGCCGCGTCGGACCAAACCCGATTTTCTTGTCCGACGGCGCGTAGCGGTGCGCTTCCTCGCAGACGAACAGCAGCGGCGCAACGCCATCGCTCCACAGGCCGAAATCGAACGCCATGCGGCAGAGCACGGAGACGACGGAGTCGACCACCTCGGCGGGAAAGCCTGCAAGCTGCATGATCGTCATCGGCTTGCCTTCGGGCGGCAGTCGGAACAGGTGGCTCAAAGTCTCCGCCATCGTGTCGCCGCCAATATTGGCGTTCTCGAACATGAAGGCGTAACGCGGATGATTGCGGAACGTCTGGATGCGCGTCATCAGACGGTGGATGGTGACGCGCTGCGTCCGCGCATCAAGCTTGCCTATGCGCTCGTCGAGCAGGTTGATCAGATCTTCGATGCGGTACGGCACCGGCGTGTCGGCCGTGAAGCCGGTCGCGCGCGGGTCTTTCTTTTTGGCCAAAGCTCGCTCGGCGGCGCCGCCGCGATATTGCAAATAGGCGGTTTTTGCCAGCGGAATGACTTCCGAAAGGATTTCTACTTCTTCTTCGACGCCGGGTCGCCCGCCGAAGAAGGCGTCGATCGTCTCCTCGAAGTTGAACAGCCAGAATGGCAGCCGCAAGTTGCGCGGCGTCAGAACCTGAGCCTTGTCGCCGAAGCAGCGGCCATACTCGTTGTGCGGGTCGACCAGGAAGATCCGCAGGTTTGGCCGCGTATCGAGAATCTTCTGGAGCACGATCGCGACTCCGGTGGATTTTCCGACGCCGGTGGTTCCCAAGATGGCAAAGTGTTTGCTGACCAGATCGTCGATATCGACATTGACGCCGATCGATGCATTCTGCTGCAACTCGCCGATGTGGCCGCGATCATTGTCGGCTGTGCCGTAAATGATCCTGAGTTCGCGATCCGTCATCAGGACTGTCGAATTGCCGATCACCGGATAGTCGGCGACACCGCGTTGAAATTCGTGGCCGGCCGCGGCCGTGGTGTCGATCTCACCGATCAGGTCGAGATGGGCGATGTTGCGGAATTGCCGCGCCGCGCTTTCCTGTTCCTCGATCTCAGTCACCAGGCCAATGATGACCTTGGCGCCGTTGACGATCCCCATGAATCTGCCGACGGTGATCTGAGCGGCATCGCCGCGGTCGACTCCGGCGGCGAGCGCCACCGAAGCCTGCGATCCGTTGACGCCAATAACGCGCCCTAGCGCGTGGCGGCCCGTTGGGTCGGGCTGGTTTGAGGCATCGGTCATCAGTACCCGCAGCGAAAATCAGCGCGACATATCGATACGAAGTACGAAGCTACCTGCCGGGCTTGGACATAGTCTTAACGAGAGACGCGTTCCTCGCCTCATTCATTAACAGGTGGTTACCGATAGGCGTGGGATCACATGATTTCGATGCGGGTGCGGGGGCCGACGCGCTCGATCAACCGCCGCAGCGCCGGCAGCGTCAACGCGACGCAGCCCGCCGTCGGCGCAAATCCCGGCCGCGCGACATGGACGAACACCGCGCTGCCGCGCCCCGCCACCCGGGGCCGCGTGTTGTGGTCGAGCTCGATGACGAAATCATAAAGCGAATCGCTGCGCGCCAGCCGGTCGGCCTTGCTTCCCTTGGGCACGCTGACGCATCGGTTGTAGCGCCGATCCGAAGGGTCCTCGCACCATCCGTCGTCGTTCCGGATCCGGCGCACCGGCAGCAATGTCCGCGGCCGCGGATGTCGGTCGCCGCGCCACCACAATCGCCGGAGGCGGAAGGTGCCGCGCGGCGTTGCGCCGTCGCCTTCGTGTTTGTTCGCCTTGATGCCGCCGCGTCCCAACGCGACGGGAATGCTGCTGCCGCCGGCGGTCAACCAGCCGCGTGTCGGCGCGGCGACCTTGCGCCGTACTTTCAAGAAGCGGAAAGCGGATTTTTTCATCGGCGGCCAGAACAGAAAATAGCGATTTCTCGTCAAATACCAAGTCGCGCTTGCGCTTTTAGCCATGGATCGCTCTACTCCGAGCGGTGCTGGCGGGCTGAATGCACGAGTGTTCCAGGGGTTGACGGGTCGATGGCGAACAAGCGCACAATTCTGATTGTGGATGATGACGACGAGCTGCGTGAAGCGCTGGTCGAGCAACTCGCTTTGCACGAAGAGTTTGACGCGATAGCGGTCGACAGCGGCACCAAGGGCGTTCAAGCCGCCAAGACCGGTCAGATCGATCTGGTCATCATGGATGTCGGCCTGCCCGACGTCGACGGCCGCGAGGCAGTGCGGATTCTCCGCAAGAACGGCTTCAAGGCGCCGATCATCATGCTGACCGGGCACGACACCGATTCCGACACGATCCTCGGGCTGGAATCGGGCGCCAACGATTACATCACCAAGCCGTTCCGTTTTGCCGTGCTGCTGGCGCGCATCCGGGCGCAACTGCGTCAACATGAAGCGAGCGAGGACGCCGTATTCGCGATCGGGCCTTATACGTTTCGCCCTAGCTCGAAGCTCCTGCTCAGTCCGAAAGGCACTAAGGTCCGGTTGACCGAAAAGGAAACCGCGATCCTGCGTTATCTCTATCGCGCCGGACAGAAACCGGTGTCACGCGAAACCCTGTTGCAGGAAGTGTGGGGCTACAATTCGGGCGTGACGACGCACACTCTGGAAACCCACATCTATCGGCTGCGCCAGAAGGTCGAGAAGGATGCGGCAACCCCGGCGATTCTCGTGACGGAAGCCGGTGGTTACAAGTTGATGCCCTGACGTGCCACTCGACGACGACATTGCGTTTTTCGAACGGGTACCGCTCTTCGCGCAGCTCGGCCAGGAAGCGTTGCGCATTCTCGCGATCGGTGCCGAGAACCACCGCATCCAGCATGGTGGTGTGCTGTTTTATGCCGGCGATCTCGCCGACGGCGGCTATCTGGTGCAGCACGGTTCGTTTCTGCTTGAACCGGATTCGCCGCGCCGCGGCGAGGATGTCACGGTCGGCCCCGGCACCTTGCTGGGCGAGCTGGCTCTGGTCACCGACACCGTGCACACGTTTACAGCGACCGCGACGTCGCCCGCCAATGTGATCCGGATTCCGCGCAGCCTATTTCTGAAAATGCTCGAAGGCTATCCGGCCGCGGCGCGGCGGATGCGCGACGCGATGGCGGAGCGGACCACGGCGTTCATGCGCGACATTCAGGGCGTCCAGGCCGCCATCGATCCGGACAAGAAAAGCTAGAGCTCGACCGTCACCGTCACCGGCACGTGGTCGGAAGGCCGCTCGGCGCCGCGGTAATCCTTGGCGATCTTAATCCCCGAGACACGGTCCGCCAGCGCCGGCGAGGTCCAGACGTGGTCGAGGCGCCGGCCGCGATCCGAAGACCGCCAGTTGTCCATCGCGCGATAGCTCCACCAGGTGAACAGCTTGGCGGGCTCGGGCGTATCCACGCGCATCGAGTCGACCCAGTTGCCGGCGTTACGCGCGGCGGTGAGCTTGTCGACCTCGACCGGCGTGTGGGACACCACTTTGATCATCTGCTTGTGGCTCCATACGTCGTTTTCCAGCGGCGCCACGTTGAGATCGCCTACCAGGATCGCGCGCTCCGGCGCGGCCGGCCGCAATACGTCGCACGCCGTCATCTCGTCAAGGAAGGCGAGCTTGTGCGCGAACTTGGGGTTGAGCTTGGGGTCGGGTTCGTCGCCTCCCGCCGGCACGTAGAAATTATGCAGTGTTAGCGGATCGCGCAGCCCGGCCTTCTCACCGAACACCGCGGAGACGTGGCGGCAATCCCGTTTGCCGCAAAACTCCCGGATGTTGAAGCTCTCGAACGGCAGCCGCGAGATCACGGCGACACCGTGATAGCCCTTCTGGCCATTCAGGCAGATGTGTTCATAGCCAAGCCGCTTGAAGCGCTTGAGGGGAAATGCGTCGTCGGGGCACTTGGTCTCCTGCAGACACAGCACATCGGGCCGCGTCGCCTTGATGAATTTGGCGACCAGATTGATGCGAAGCCGAACGGAGTTGATGTTCCAGGTCGTGAACTTGAGCTGCATGGTGTGTTTATCTAGCGAGGCGGCCCGGCAATATCCATGGTTCAAGGCGCGCGAAAGCCGCGCCATCCCCGCTTTTCCGTAAAGCGGGTCAGTTCCGGTATTTGGTGTAGTCGATCCGGAACAGCGACGGATCGGGGCGGCGGCTGGAATCGAGATTATAGACGGCGACGGTGGTGTCGAAGCCCTGCGGGTCGGTAATGGTCCATTGCTTGAGCGACATGTCGGTCGCGCTGAACATGATCATCATGCGGCTGGTGCCGATGATGCCGTTCTTTTCTTCGACCACCGCGGTGATGAAAACGTCATCGGCATAGACCGCCGCGAGATGAGTGTCGCGCATCAGATCGACGCGGTCGGCGAGCAGGAAGCGCAACGGCGTCTGCGACAGCGGATAGACGTCTTGGGTATTCAGGCTGCGGTCACGCACGACGACGGAATCGCCATCCGCCACGATATCCATCGGGCTCGGCGCGTCGTATTCGAAGCGGACCTTGCCGGGCTTTGACATGAAAAATTGGCCCTGCGAACGCCGGCCGTCCGGCGCGACCTGCACGAATTTCCCCGACAGCATCTGCGTGCTGGTCAGGTAGGCGTTGACCTTGTCGATGATGGCGCGCTGCTTCGGGTCAAGCTTGTCGCTGGGCCGTCCGAGCAGGGCCGCGAACGGATTGGTGGCGACCGTCGGAACGGCGGTGGCGGCCGGCGGCTTCGGCGCCGTGGCGGGCGCGGATTTCGGCTTCGCCGGCGGCGGCGCCGATTGGGCAAGAACGAACCCCGGTGCCCCAAGGCAACCGGCGATCACCCCGATCAAGGCCGCGCGGGCCAGTCTTGCCGTCATCGTTTTCGCTCGCTGCATGCCTGGCAGAAATCTAGAAAGCGGCTGTGGCTATTTCGCGGCTACCCTGTCTCCGGCTTAAGCGCGAATGGCTCGATTCTCAAGGCCGCTATCGCATAGCGGCCTCAGTATCGCTCGTGTTCGCCTTCGCCGATCAGGATTTCGCGCTTGCCGGCGTGGTTGGGCTGGCCGACCACGCCCTCGGCTTCCATGCGCTCCATGATGCTGGCGGCGCGGTTATAGCCGATTTGCAGCCGGCGCTGGATGTAGCTGGTCGAGGCCTTCTGGTCGCGGCGCACGATCGCGACCGCCTGCTGGTAGAGGTCGCCGCCTTCCGAACCCATGGCCGAGGCGTCGAATACATTGCCGTCCTCGTCGAGTTCGTCGCCACCGGCGGTGACCTCTTCGAGATATTGCGGCACGCCCTGCGACTTAAGGTGGCGCACGACCTTCTCGACCTCGTCGTCCGAGACGAAAGGGCCGTGAACGCGGCTGATGCGCCCGCCGCCCGCCATATAAAGCATGTCGCCCTGGCCGAGCAGTTGCTCGGCGCCTTGCTCGCCGAGAATGGTGCGGCTGTCGATTTTCGACGTCACCTGGAAGGAAATGCGGGTCGGGAAATTCGCCTTGATCGTGCCGGTGATGACGTCGACCGACGGCCGCTGCGTCGCCAGGATGACGTGGATGCCGGCGGCGCGCGCCATCTGGGCGAGTCGCTGGATCGCGCCTTCGATGTCCTTGCCGGCGACCATCATCAGGTCGGCCATCTCGTCGACCACGACGACCAGGAAGGGCAGCGGTTCGAGATCGAGCTCCTCCTTCTCGTAGATCGCTTCGCCGGTTTCCTTGTCGTAGCCGGTGTGGACGGTGCGGCTCAACGTTTCGCCCTTCGCCTTGGCATCGGCGAGGCGCATGTTGTAGCCCTCGATGTTGCGCACGCCGAGCTTCGACATTTTCTTGTAGCGCTCCTCCATCTCGCGCACCGCCCATTTGAGCGCGACGACCGCCTTCTTCGGATCGGTCACCACCGGGGTGAGCAGATGCGGGATACCGTCATAGACGGACAGTTCGAGCATCTTCGGATCGACCATGATCAGGCGGCACTGATCGGGCCGCAGCCGGTAGAGCAGCGACAACAGCATGGTGTTGATCGCGACCGATTTGCCCGAGCCGGTGGTGCCGGCGATCAACAGATGCGGCATGCGGGCGAGATCGACGATGATGCTTTCGCCGCCGATGGTCTTGCCGAGGCACAAAGGCAGCTTGTGGGTGTTCTCGGTGTCCGCCGCGGCCAGCAGTTCGCGCAGGTAGACCTTTTCGCGGTGCGGGTTAGGCAGCTCGATGCCGATCGCGTTGCGGCCGGGGACGACGGCGACGCGCGCCGACACCGCGCTCATCGAGCGCGCGATATCGTCGGCCAGCCCGATCACGCGCGAAGACTTGATGCCGGGTGCCGGTTCGAGCTCGTAAAGCGTGACGACGGGTCCCGGCCGCGCATTGATGATCTCGCCACGCACACCGAAATCGGCGAGCACGCTCTCGAGCGCGACCGCGTTGGCCTGAATGGTTTCATCGCTCAAGGTGTGCCGCTCGATCGCCCTGTGCTGCGACAGCAAATTGAGCGAGGGCAGCTCATAGCCGCCGGCGGCGCGGCGGGCGGGCCGCACGGCGCGCTTGCGTGGCGCGGGCGCGGCTTCGTCGCCGTCCTCCTCAATGTGCTCGATCTCGTCGGCCAGCGCCGTCAGTCGTTGCGTCGTTTCATCGAACCTCGGCTCGAACCGTGGACCGCGCGGCGCAGCGGGCATGGCGGCCCGCGCCGGCGTGCGTGGCCGGATCCAGCGGGCCAGCCGCGCCTTGCCGCTGAGCAGTGCGTGCGTGATCATGCCGAGCCAGGCGGCGCCCCGGTCGTCATCGTCAACATCCAGGGCATCGTCCTCGAATTGCGGCTCGATACGCCGGCTCGCGCGATCGGCCTTGCGCGGCCAATGGAAATCCACGGCGATAAAAATGGCAGCCGCAGTGCAGATACCGAGCACGCCGGCCGCCATGCCAAGCTCGAATCCTGCCAACCGGGCGCCAAACGCAAAAGCCGGGACGCGCAGCAAGGCGTCGCCGATCACGCCGCCGAGCCCGCTCGGCAAGGGCCACGTCGCCGTCACCGGCAGGCACGACGCAAAAGCAGTGGCGCAAAGCACCGCGGGCAGCCAGGCAAGATGGCGCCATTTCGCCCCCAGGCCGCGATGCGCCAGCAATCGCCAGCCGGTCAGAATGAATGGGAGCAGCAGCGTCACCGATGCCAGCCCGAACAACTGCATCAGGAGGTCCGACACGATGGCGCCGGCCGTGCCGAGCAGATTATGCACCGCAGTATTGTTGGCGTGGCTGAAGGACGGATCCTGCACCGACCAGGTTGCCAGCGCGACCGCCGCGAGCAAAGCCAGCGTGATCAGAACAAGGCCGAGCAGTTCGCTCAGGCGGCGGCGCAGGATGTCGCGGAAATGATCCGAGACGAATGCGACGGCATCGAGGTTGCGGTCGATTGCGGACATCTCTGTCATTCCCCTTGGCGCATGGTCGTGTCCGGAAACCGGCGGCGATTTTTCATGCGCTAGCCCAACAGCGCGACGAGGCGATGCAGCGCCTCGGCGGTTAATTGCTTGTCCTGCACCATAGCGAGACGAATGTAATTTTCGCCCGGGTTCGAGCCGTCGGCCTGCTCGCGGGCGAGATAACGCCCCGGCACCACGCGCACGCCGGCTTCGCCCCACAGCCGCAGGGTCACGGCTTCACTGCTGCCGAATTTTTCGACATCGAGCCATAGGAAAAATCCGCCGGCCGGGCGCTTGTAGCCGTAACGGTTGCCGACGATCTGGTCGGCGAGGTCGAATTTGAGGTTGTAAAGCGCGCGATTGCTTTCGACATGCGTTTCGTCGGAATAGGCGGCGACCGCGACATGTTGCAACGGAACCGGCACTTGCGGTGCAGCGACGTTGCGCAGTTCGAGGAAGGCGGCGAGGAAGTTCTTGTCGCCCGCGGCAAAGCCGATGCGCAGGCCGGGCAGACTCGAGCGTTTCGACAGCGAGTGGAAGATCACGATGTTGGAAAAATCGCCGCCGGCGACGTCGAGCATGCCGGTCGGCGGCGTCTCGCTATAGATCTCGCTGTAGCATTCGTCGGCGAAAATCAGGAACCCATGCTTTCGCGCCAAAGCCAGCAGCCGCGTCAGATAGGCGCGGTCCGCCACCGCGCCTTGCGGGTTCGACGGCGAGGCGAGGAAGAACACGGCGGTGCGCGCCAGCAGGGCGCTGTCGAGCGCGTCGAGATCCGGCAGGAAGCCGCTTTCTTTGCGTGCCGGCAGATAGACCGGCTCGGCGCCGACGGTCGCAGCACCCGCGGCATAAGCGGCGTAGAACGGATTGGGGATCAGCACGGCCGGTCTGCCGGCCCGCTGGCCGACATAGCGATGCGCCGCGAGCGCGCCGAGGAACAGGCCCTCGCGCGTACCGGCGAGCACCACCACTTCGGCGTCCGGATCGACCGGGCGCTTGAGCTGGTAGCGGCGCGACAGCCATCCCGCGACGGCGCGCCGGAACAGGTCGGTGCCCTTGTTGGCGGGGTAGCGGCCAAAATCGGCGAGGTGCTCGGCAATGCGCGGGCCGACGAAATCGGGAATCGGATGTTGCGGCTCGCCGACCGAAAGGTTGATCGGCGGCTTGCCCGGTTCGAGATCGGCGATCAATTCAGTGAGGCGCACGAATGGCGAGCGGCCACCCGCCGGCGAAACTGGGGATGCATTGTTGTCGCGCTGGGCGTTCGTCATCGGCACGTTAGTTCAAGTTAGTTTCATGCGGCAAACGGCGGGAAAGCGCCCGCGCACCAGGGGTTTGCTCACAATAGGAGAGGCGAGGTTAAGACCCCGTTAACCAATGGCGCCGCTGCGCCGTATCGGGCCCTATAAATAAGAGAAGCCCCGGTCCTTGTGGGACCGGGGCTTCGACGGAAGGGACAGTGCCGGGTTCCGCCCCTACCGCTGGCTCTTACATGTTGTAAGCGCGTTCGCCCTGCTCGGTGACGTCGAGGCCTTCGCGCTCCTTGTCGGGAACGATGCGGAGGCCGACGATCACATCGACGAACTTGTAGATGATCGCCGAGCCGACGCCGGACCACACCAGTGTGGTGAGGACGCCCTTCGACTGCGAGATCATCTGCGCCATCATGTCGTAATCGGCGATCTTGCCGATCGTATAATCCATGATGCCCGCGCCGCCGAGGGCGGGGTTGACCAGGATGCCGGTGCCGAGCGCGCCGAGGATGCCGCCGATGCAGTGCACGCCGAATACGTCGAGCGAGTCGTCGTAGCCGAGCGCGTTCTTGATCGTCGTCGAGAAGAAGAAGCAGACCGGGCCGGTGATCAGGCCGAGCACGATCGCTCCCATCGGGCCGGAGAAGCCCGAAGCCGGAGTGACCGCGACCAAGCCGGCGACGCAGCCGGAGATCATGCCCAAGAGCGACGGTTTGCCCTTGAAAATCCATTCGGCGAACATCCACGCCAGCGCGGCAGCGGCGGTTGCGACGAACGAATTGATCATGGCGAGCGCAGCGCCGCCGTTGGCTTCGAGATTGGACCCGGCGTTGAAGCCAAACCAACCAACCCACAGCAGCGAGGCGCCGATCATGCTCATGGTCAGCGAATGCGGAGCCATCAGCTCCCGGCCGTAGCCGGTCCGCTTGCCGATCATCAGCGCGCCGACGAGGCCCGCGATGCCGGCATTGATGTGCACCACGGTGCCGCCGGCGAAGTCGATCGCGCCCCAGATGAAGACCTGGCCCGCGTCGGCATTGACGGCGTCAAGCGCGGCTTGCGCCTTCTCTTTGGCTTCCGGTGTCGCGGCGGCGGCGAGCGCCTTGGCGGCATCGGTGATCGCGTCCGGACCGGCCCAGTACCACACCATGTGCGCGATCGGGAAGTACACGAACGTCACCCACAGCGGGATGAACAGCGCCAGCGCCGAGAACTTGATGCGCTCGGCAAAGGCGCCGACGATCAAGGCCGGAGTGATGGCGGCGAACGTCATCTGGAAGCAGATGTAGATGTACTCGTGGATGGTGGCACCGTTCGAGAACGTTGCCGCCTGCGAGTCCGCGTTCACGCCCATCAGGAAGGCTTTCGACAGGCCGCCGATGTAGGGTGAGCCGCCGGTGAAGGCCAGGCTGTAGCCATAGATCACCCAGATCAGGGTGACGATGCAGACCGTGTAGAACACGTGGGCCAGCACCGAGAGCATGTTCTTCGAGCGGACCAGGCCGCCGTAGAACAGTGCGAGGCCGGGGATCGTCATCAACAGGACGAGGACCGTCGCGGTCAACATCCAGGCGTTGTCGCCTTTGTTGAAGGTCGGAGCGGCCGGCGCAGCCGGTGCGGCTGCAGCGGCCGGCGCGGCGGTTTGCGCGAACGCAAGATCCGCCACCAGTATACCCGCGGCGAGAGCGGCAAGCCCCAGTACCGCGCGAGAACTTAATTTGAACGTCATGTCACAAGCTCCTTTAGATTTCGCGGTACTAGAGCGCTGCGTCGGCGGTTTCGCCGGTGCGGATGCGGATGGCGTTTTCAAGATTGAAGACGAAGATCTTGCCATCGCCGATCTGGCCGGTTTTGGCGGCGCCGGTGATGGCGCCGATGACTTTGTCCACTTGGTTGGTCGCGACCGCGACCTCGATCTTGATTTTCGGAAGGAAGCTCACCGCATATTCCGCGCCACGATAGATTTCGGTGTGGCCCTTTTGACGCCCGTAGCCTTTGACTTCCGTAACTGTCAGTCCCTGCACGCCGATGGAGGTCAAAGCATCGCGGACCTCGTCCAGCTTGAAAGGTTTGATAATGGCCATGACGATTTTCATTGGTTTTCAATCCCCGCTTGAGCCCGTTTCGTTGCTTACGCAGCACGGGCGTTGCACTGACCCCGGCCCTCGAAGCGCACTTCGCGGGCATAGCCACGGAGATAGAGTCAAACTCCGTGCCAGATGCCGAAAAAATGCATATCGCGCTGATTCAACAGGCGGTTTTCGCCAGGGCCGGCCGGTCAATGGAGACGGCCGTCTGCTCGCGCTTAAAGACGCGCCAAGACTGCATAAGAATTAGACAGGAATTTCGGGCGGCAAATACCTATTGCAGCGCTTCGCCGTGGAGCGAGACGTCGAGGCCCTGGCGCTCGTCCATCTCGCTGACACGCAACGGCATCAAGGCACCGACGAGCTTCAGGATCAGGAAAGTGACGCCGCCCGACCAGACCAAGGCGATGGCAATGCCATAGAGCTGGATCAGGACCTGCCCGGGATTTCCTTCCAGCAGGCCCGGCAATCCGGCCGGGACGTCCGGGCTCATCGACACTGCGGCCGTCGCGAACACGCCCGCGAGCAGGGTGCCGGTCACACCGCCGACACCGTGCACACCGAACACGTCCAGTGAATCGTCATAGCCGAGCGCGATCTTGAGCCAAGTGCAGGCCCAGAAGCAGACGCCGCCCGCGATCAGGCCGATGATAATGCCGTGCATCGGCATCACGAATCCGGACGCCGGCGTGATGGTGCCGAGCCCTGCCACTGCGCCGGAAATCATGCCGAGCACCGAGGGCTTGCCGCGCGTCCACCATTCCAGCGCCATCCATACGAAGGCGCCGGCGCAGGCCGCGAAATGCGTCGAGGCGATCGCCATGGTCGCGCGCGAATTCGCCGCCAGCGCGGAGCCGCCGTTGAAACCGAACCAGCCGACCCACAGCAAACCGGTGCCGATCACTGCCAGCGACAGGTCGAATGGCGCCAAGTTTTCGCTGCCGTAGCCGCGCCGCGGCCCAAGCATGTAAGCGGCGACCAGGCCGGCGACGCCGGCATTCAGGTGCACCACGGTGCCGCCCGCGAAGTCGAGCAAGCCCGCGGTGCCGAGAAACCCGCCGCCCCAAACCCAATGCGCGATCGGCACATAAACCAGAAACAGCCACAGCACACAGAACGCGAGGTACGCCGAAAACCGCATGCGGTCGGCAACCGATCCGGCAACAAGCGCGACGGTGATGACCGCGAAGGTCATCTGGTAGAGCATGAACAGGCTCTCCGGAATCGTCTTGGCCAGCGGCGAGATCGAATCCATGGTGACGCCGTTGAGGAACAGCCGGTCCAGCGAGCCGAGCACCGGGCCATCGCCGGTGAACGTGAGCGAGTAACCGGCGACCGCCCACAGCAACGACACCAGGAACGTCGCCGCAAGGGTCTGCGCCATGGTGGCGAGCACGTTCTTCTTGCGTACCATGCCGGAATAAAACAGCGCGAGACCGGGAATGCTCATCATCAGGACGAGCGCGGTTGCGGCGATCATCCATGCGGTATCGGCGGCGTTGATCTTCGGCGCGGCAGCATCCTGCGCAAACGCCTCGGATGTGAACGCGGCGACCGTGACGGTCGCGAATGCAAGGCGTCGCAACGCACCCATCATGATAAAGCCCCCCGGTTGAATATCTCGGCGCTTGAACTCAAAGTGCGTTGGCGTCGGTCTCGCCCGTGCGGATGCGCAGCGCGCTTTCAAGCGCGGTGACAAAGATTTTTCCGTCGCCGATCTGCCCAGTCTTGGCGGCGGTCGAAATGGCGTCGATCACCTGATCGACCTGCTCGCTCGCCACCGCGACCTCGAGGCGCACCTTCGGCAGGAAGTTCACGGCGTATTCGGCGCCGCGGTAGATTTCCATATGACCGCGTTGGCGGCCGTAGCCCTTCACTTCGGCGACGGTCATGCCGTGCACGCCGATCCGGGTGAGCGCGTCGCGCACCTCGTCGAGCTTGAATGGTTTGATGACGGCAACGACGAATTTCATGAACAGGACCCCGGCGGCAATGAACGAAGCTACCGGCAACTCGCCCAAAAATTAAGCGGGATTTTCGTTGTGTCCTCAGGTGCCTGTGCAAATCGAGGCAATCTAGGACAACGATACTGACCTACCGTTTGGCCAGTCCGAGCGACTTGATCAGGCGCGGCAATTCCGCCGTGACTTCGGCGCGAGTCATGCCGGGACGCACCGCCGGGTCGTATAGCATCGTCAGCAGCTCCCGGTCGTAGACCGACAGGTAGCCGACCATGCGGTCCTGGTTCAGCGTGGTCCACGGATTGCGCTGATCGTGGTTCGACAGCCCGAATGCGTGCAGCAGCTCGTGATAGGCGCAGTCGAAGAACACATCGTCGCCCTTGTCGACGATAACGAAGGACTCGGCATGAATGATGCGGCCGTCTGCTTCCGACTGCACGTTGGTCATGCATTGCGCGTCGGTCTTGGCGACGAATGCGCGCGCAACGTCGCGCCCGAACGCCTGTTCGAGTGCGGTGGCGAAATCCTTCTCGTCGATCAGGCGAATAGCAATGTCGGCGCCTTCGGGATTGCCGCCGATGGAAAGATGCAGGTTGGGCACCTTCTCGCCGTACTCGAATAGCACGCGCGCCATCGCCGCCGCGCGGTCGACGCTGCCGCCGGGCAGCACCACGGCGCGGATCGGCCTGTCGAACCGGCGCAGGCCCTTCGGCTTGGCGCCGATGCGCAGATCCGATCCGAAGGCGAGCGCCAGGAATCCGCGTGAAAGTTCGGCCGCAGAGAATTTCGTGAATTGCGACGGCGCGCCGGGAAACGAGCCTGGCGGCGGCGGCTCGCGGTCCGACGCGGCGAGCGCGGTGCCGGTGGCCAGCAGTGCAACGGCGAGGGCGATCCATCTCATCGCATCAGCTTTCGCCGCCGCCCCGGCGCAGGCGCACCAGGCCTTCCTGCGCGACCGAAGCGACCAGGGCCCCGTCGCGTTTGAAGATCAGCCCCCGCGCAAAGCCGCGTGATCCGTGCAGGTTCGGCGTGTCCTGCGCGTAGAGCAGCCAGTCGTCGGCGCGGAACGGGCGATGAAACCACATGGCGTGGTCGAGACTCGCCATCATGATCTTGTCGGTGAGTCCCGACATCCCGAAGGGTCGCAAGGTGGTGTCGAGCAGCGTCATGTCGCTGGCGTACGTGACGATGCACGCGTGCAACACCGGATCGTCGGGGAGCGTGCCGTTGGCGCGTAGCCACACCAACTGGCCATCGGTTTTGATGCCGGGTTCGAGCGCCGGATCTGGCGCGACGTAGCGGGTGTCGATCGGCCGCGGCATGTCGTACAGCGGGCCGAGTTGTTCCCGGTACTTTTCCATTCGTTGCTGATAGGTGGGCAGCGACTCGGGATCGGGCACGTCGGCCGGTGCGGTGGCGTGGTAGTTCAGGCCTGGCTCGACCTCGTGGAAGCTCGCTTGCAGGTTGAAGATCGGCCTTCCGTGTTGGATGGCGACGACACGGCGAGTCGTGAAGCTGCGACCGTCGCGAATGCGGTCGACCTCGTACAAGATCGGCACATCTGGGTCGCCAGGCCTGAGAAAGTAGGCGTGGAGTGAATGCACGTGGCGACCGGGCTCTTCGATGGTGCGGCTTGCCGCAACCAGCGCTTGGCCGGCGACCTGCCCGCCGAAGACACGTTGACGATCGTCGATGGGTTGGACTCCTCGAAAGAGGTTCACCTCGATCGCTTCGAGGTCGAGCAGCTGAATGAGGTTGCTCAAGGCATCGGGCATCTATCCATGGTGCCACGGGCGCGGGACTTTACGATATTCGGGTGATGAACATTGCGAGAAGAACACAGTGATTCGCGACGCCACCAACGCCGACCTGGCGGCAATCGTTCGCCTGCTCAACGTGTTCATCGCTTCAACCACCTACGAATACATCGATACACCGCACACGGTGGCGAGCCGAGCGCCGTGGTTTGCGCGTCAGGCGAGCCGTGGTTTTCCTGTAGTGGTGGCCGAGATCGATGGCGAAGTCGTGGGATATGCCGCGTACGGCGACTTCCGA
>JBBRAN010000023.1:0-28236 GCA_038206695.1 Hyphomicrobiales bacterium
AGCTCGACGACACCGTGTGGGCCTACCTCTGCTCGAAGGAGCAGCTCGACCAGGCCAAGGCCCGCGGCGACGACGTGACCAGGCTGCAGGAGCGCTACGCGCGCACCATCAACAAGGCGCTGGAATCGAAGCCCGCCGACATGACGATCACCATGCACGTCTGCCGCGGCAACTTCCGCTCCACGTGGATTTCCTCGGGCGGCTATGAGCCGGTGGCCGAGACGCTGCTCGCCAAGCTCAACCTCGATGGCTACTTCCTTGAATACGATACGGAGCGGGTAGGGGGTTTCGAGCCGCTGCGATTCCTGCCGAAGGGCAAGAAGATCGTCGTGCTCGGCCTGGTCACCTCGAAAAGCGGTACGCTCGAGAAGAAGTCCGACATCCGCAAGCGCATCGACGAGGCGACGAAGTACGTGGCGCTCGACCAGCTCGCGCTGTCGCCGCAATGCGGCTTCGCCTCGACCGAGGAAGGCAATGTGCTGGCCGAGGACGAGCAATGGGCGAAGCTCCGGATGGTGGTCGAATTGTCGAAGGAGGTCTGGGGCTAGTGATGTTGTCGTCCCCGCGAAAGCGGGGACCCAGTATTCCCAGCGTCTGATCTTTATTGATAGACAGGGGTTACTGGATGCCCGCCTGAGCCTGTCATCGGGCCGCGCTTTGCGCGGACCCGTTGGCGGGCATGACGCCGAGGTTTGCCATGCCGGGAATCGTTGAGAATAGAACCGCCATCGTCACCGGGGCGGGGCGCGGGATCGGGCGCGGCATCGCGCTGCTGCTGGCGCAGGAGGGCGCCCATGTCGTCGTCAACGACGTCGGCGCCAGCGTCGACGGATCGGGCGCCGACACCGGGCCGGCGCAGCAGGTCGTCGACGAAATCGCAAAGGCCGGCGGCAAGGCGATCGCCTCGACGCTCAACATCGCCGAGCCGCAGAGCGCCGACGCCATCGTGAAATCGGCGCTCGCGGCGTTCGGCCGCGTCGACATCCTGGTCAACAACGCCGGCATCCTGCGCGACCGCATCTTCCACAAGATGAGCTGGTCGGACTGGTCGGACGTCATCGCGGTCCATCTGCACGGCTCGTTCAACATGAGCCGCGCCGTCGCCGGGATTTTCCGCGAGCAGGAATCCGGCGCCTATATCCACATGACGTCGACCTCGGGCCTGATCGGCAATTTCGGCCAGGCCAATTACATGGCGGCCAAGCTCGGCATCGCCGGCCTGTCGCGCGGCATCGCGCTCGACATGGCGCGCTACAAGGTGCGCTCGAACTGTATCGCGCCGTTCGCCTGGAGCCGCATGATCGGCTCGATCCCGGCCGAAAGCGAGGCGGAGAAGGCGCGTGTCGCCAAATTCCAGCAGATGACGCCGGAGAAGATTGCGCCGCTCGTCGCCTATCTCGCATCGGACCGCGCCGAGGGCGTCTCCGGCCAGATATTCTCGGTGCGCAACAACGAGGTCTATCTGTTCAGCCAGCCGCGCCCCGTCGTAACCCTGCACCGCGCGCAAGGCTGGACGCCGGAGACGCTCGCAAGCGAATTCGGCGCGGCCTTTGCCGGCAAGCTGACGCCGCTCGAGCGCACCAGCGACGTCATCTCCTGGGATCCGCGCTGAGTCATGGCGATCGTCTACGACAAGCTCCTCGCGCTCGACGTGCCGGAGGTCGAGCATAGCTACACCGGCCGCGACGCGATCCTCTATGCGCTCGGGCTCGGATTCGGGCAGAATCCGCTCGACGAGGAAGAACTCGCCTTCGTCTATGAGAAGAACCTGAAGACATTGCCGACTTTCGCGCTGGTGTTGGGCTATTCCCCGTATTGGCTGCGCAATCCGCAGAGCGGGGTGAACTGGACCAAGGTCGTGCACGGCGAGCAGGGCATGGTGCTGCACCGGCCCGTCATGACCGAGGGTCATGTTGTCGGCCGTACCCGCATCGTCGAGGTCATCGACAAAGGCGCCGGCAAGGGCGCGCTGGTATTGTCGGAGCGCAAGGTGGTCGACAAGAAATCCGGCGACCTGATCGCCACCCTGACGCAGACCACTTTTTGCCGCGGCGATGGCGGCTTCGGTGGGCCGCCGCGTGAGGCGCCGCCGCCGCATCCGATCCCGGAGCGCGCGCCCGATCTGACCTGCGACCTGCCGACACGGCCGGAAATGGCGCTGATCTACCGGCTGTCTGGCGACGTCAATCCGCTGCATGCCGAGCCGAAATTCGCCACGGCTGCCGGCTTCCCGAAGCCGATCCTGCACGGCCTCGCCACTTTCGGCGTCGCCGGCCATGCCATCCTCAAGAGCCTGTGCGGCTACGATCCGTCGCGACTGACCGCGATGAAAGGCCGGTTTTCCGCCCCGGTCTATCCCGGCGAAACGATCCGCACGGAGATATGGCGGGAAAATACAAAAGACGGCAGCGTGATAAGCTTTCGCGCCAGCGTCGTTGAGCGCGATGTCGTCGCGATCAACAACGGCCGCGCCGAGGTGCGTTGAGTGAGTGTGAAAAGTCACGAGCAGGACGACCTGGCGCCGATCCGCGAGTCGGTGCGCGCGCTGTGCGCCAAGTTTCCCGGCGAATACTGGCGCGAGCTCGACCGTGAGCGCGCCTACCCGACGGCGTTCGTCAAGGCGCTTACCGAAGCCGGCTATCTCGCCGCGCTGATCCCGGAACAATACGGCGGCAGCGGGCTGACGATCCGCGCCGCCGCCGCGATCCTCGAGGAGGTTCACGCCGCGGGCGGCAACGGCGCCGCCTGCCATGCCCAGATGTACACGATGGGCACCATCCTGCGTCACGGCAGCGATGCGCAGAAGAAGGCCTATCTGCCGAAGATCGCCGAAGGCAAGCTGCGGCTGCAGGCGTTCGGCGTCACCGAACCGACTTCGGGGACCGACACGCTCTCTTTGCGCACCACCGCGCGCAAGGACGGCAACAGCACCTACGTCATCAACGGCCAGAAGATCTGGACGTCGCGCGCCGAGCATTCCGATCTGATGCTGCTTTTGGCGCGCACCACGCCCAAGGAAGACGCCAAGAAGCGCACCGAAGGCCTGTCGGTGTTCCTGGTCGACATGCGCGAGGCCAAGGGCCACGGGCTCACCATCCGCCCGATCCGCACCATGATGAATCACGCCACTACCGAGGTGTTCTTCGATGACATGAAGGTGCCGGCGGAGAACCTGATCGGCGAGGAAGGCCAGGGCTTTCGCTACATTCTGTCCGGCATGAATGCCGAGCGCATCTTGATCGCGTCGGAATGCATCGGCGACGCCAAATGGTTCATCGCCAAGGCATCGTCCTATGCCAAGGAACGCAATCTGTTCGGCCGGCCGATCGGCCAGAACCAGGGCGTGCAGTTTCCGATCGCGCGCTGCTACATGCAGATGCGCGCCGCCGAGCTGATGGTGCAGGAGGCCGCGCGGCTTTATGAAGCCGGCGCCGATTGCGGCGAACAGGCCAACATGGCCAAGCAGCTTGCCGCCGAGGCGTCGTGGGCCGCCGCCGACATGTGCGTGCAGACCTATGGCGGCTTCGGCTTCGCCGAGGAATTCGACATCGAGCGCAAATTCCGCGAGACGCGGCTCTATACCGTCGCTCCGATCTCGACCAATCTCGTCCTTTCTTATCTCGCCGAACACGTGCTCGGCCTGCCGCGGTCGTATTGATGCTACCGCTCGAAGGGCTGCTCGTCGTTTCGGTCGAACAGGCGGTCGCGGCGCCGCATTGCACCTGCCACATGGCGGATGCCGGCGCGCGCGTCATCAAGGTCGAGCGGCCGGAAGGCGACTTCGCGCGCGGCTACGACCATGTCGTTCACGGCGAGAGCGCGAACTTCGTCTGGCTCAATCGCGGCAAGCAGTCGGTGGTGCTCGACCTCGGCAACGCGCAGGACAAGGCGCTGCTCGAGCGCATGCTCGGCAAGGCCGACGTGTTCGTGCAGAACCTCAAGCCAGGCGCGATCGGCAAGCTCGGCTTTGCGATGGCGCGGCTGCGCAAAGATTATCCACGGCTGATCTGCTGTTCGATCTCCGGCTACGGCGAGAGCGGGCCTTATGCGCAAAGGAAGGCCTACGACCTGCTGATTCAGGCCGAGTCCGGCCTGTCCTCGGTGACCGGCGGGCCGGAAGGCCCGGCGCGGGTTGGCGCATCGGTGGTCGATATCGCGGCCGGCCTAAACGCCTATCAGGCGATCCTTGAAGCGTTGATCGCGCGCGGCAAAACCGGCGAGGGCGCCGAGATTTCCGTCTCGATGTTCGATTCGATGGCGGAATGGATGACGGTGCCGCTGCTGTGGGAAGAGGGCGGCACCCCGTTCCAGCGCATCGGCCTGTCGCACGCCGGCATCGCGCCCTACGGCGTATTCAAGACGCGTGACGGTGCCGACATCCTGATCGCGGTCCAGAACGACCGCGAGTGGCGCGTTTTGGCGGAGAAAATTCTGGGCGATGCCGCGCTCGGCAGCGATCCGAAATTCGCCCGCGCGCCTGACCGCGTGAGGCATCGGCCGGACACCGACGCGCTGGTCGCTAAGGTGTTTGCCGCGATCGATGTCGGGCCGCTGGCGGCGAAGCTCGACACCGCCGAGATCGGCTTCGCGCGGGTCAACGACACGGCTTTGCTGTCACGCCATCCGCATTTGCGGCGTATCACGGCCGGCGCGCCGAGCGGCGATGTCTCGACGCCGGCGCCGGCGCCGGTTGTCGCGGGCGAGACGCGGCGTTACGGTCCGATCCCCGCGCTTGGCGAGCACACCGAAAAAATCCGGAAGGAGTTCGCGCGCTAGTCTGGCGCGGCGTGGGCCGGCTGGCCGCTTTGCTGGACGCGCGACTTTCCGATCACGAACACCAGCGGAACGGCGCACAGGGTCAGCACCATCATCAGCTTGAAGTCGTTGGCGTAGGCGATGATCGCCGCCTGCTGCGTTACCATTGCGTCGAGCATGGCGCGGCCGGCGTCGATGCCGAGATTGAGCACCGAAGCGACATCCGGCATCTGCAGCGCCTGATTGAACGGCGTCACGCTTTCGCCGAGCCGGGCGTGCATGTAGGTCGTCTTGCTGGTGAGGTTGGCGATCACCATCGAGATGCCGATCGACGATCCGATGTTGCGCAACAGGGTCGTCAGCGACGTCCCGCTGGTGCGCAGGCTGTTGGGCAAGGTCGAGAAGGCGACGGTCGAGATCGGGACGAACAGCAGTCCGAGGCCGACACCCTGGATCACGCTGGTGATGACGATCGTGCGCTGCGAGGTGTCGGTGGTCCAGCCCGTCATCTCGTAGAGCGTGGCGGCGGACAGCAGCAGCCCGGTCAGGATCAGATAGCGCGCCTCGATTCGCTTCATCAGTTGCGGCGCCGCCATCATCGTCAACATGGTGCCGACGCCGCGCGAGCCGAGCAGCATGCCGGCGGTGAGGATCGGATAGCCGAGCAGGTTCTGCATGAACGGCGTCACCAGCGCCATGGTGCCGAACAGTACGACGCCGATCACCACCATAAACAGCGCGCCGGCGGCGAAGTTGCGGTCCTTGAATATCTCGAATCGGATGAACGGCTCGTTGGTGGTCAGCGAATGCGCGAAGAAATAATAGAAGCCAGCCGCGGAAATCAGCATCTCGGCCCAGATCTCGAACGCGTCGAACCAGCCGACCTGCTCGCCGCGGTCGAGCATCAGTTGCAGCGAGCCGATGCCGACGGCGAGCGCGAGGAAGCCGAACCAGTCGAACCGCATGCCGCCGCGTTTCTGCGTCTCCTCCATGAAGATCATCAGGCCGATGACGGTCAGGATACCGACCGGCAGATTGACCAGAAACACCCAGTGCCAGGAGTAGTTGTCGGTCAGCCAGCCGCCCAGCGTCGGGCCCATGATCGGGCCGAGCATCACGCCCATGCCCCAGATCGCCATCGCCTTGCCGCGCTCGGCCGGCGGATAGGCGTCGAGCATCACCGATTGCGACAGCGGCACCAGTGCGGCGCCGGCCATGCCTTGCAGCAGCCGGAACAGCACCATTTGCTCGATGTTCTGCGCCATCGCGCACAGCACCGACGCGACGGTGAAGCCGGCGGCGCAGATGATGAACAGCGTCTTGCGGCCGAACCGGTCGGCCAGCCAGCCGATCGGCGCGGTCATGATCGCCGCCGCCACGATGTAGGACGTCAGCACCCAGTTGATCTGGTCGAGCGAGGCGGACAGCGAGCCCTGCATGTAGGGCAACGCGACGTTGGCGATCGTGGTGTCGAGCGCCTGCATGATCGTCGCGGTCATGCAGCACACGGTCACCAGCACGCGCCGGAGACCGGGCGATATGGTGGCGGCCGCCGTCATTTGTTCTCTTGCGGTCCGCTGTTCACGAACGGCAGGCGGCTATGGTGGGTGTCGATCTCGACACTGACGCTCAGGCCGGCGCGCAACAGCCGCAAATCCTGACTCTGGTCGAACACGATGCGGACCGGAACGCGCTGAACGATCTTGACCCAGTTGCCGCTCGCGTTCTGCGGCGGCAGAATCGAGAACTGGGCGCCGGTGCCGGGGCTGACCGCCGCGACCGTGCCGGTGAAGCTGCGGTTTGGGAAACTGTCGACCTCGACCGTCGCCTTCTGGCCGATCCGCAGATAGGTGATGTCGGTTTCCTTCGGATTTGCTTCGACCCACGGCGCGCCATCGTCGACGATGCTGAACACCGGCGCGCCGGCCATCACGAAGCGGCCGAGCTGGATGGCGTCGACCTGGGTGGCGGTGCCGGAGATCGCCGCGCGCAGCACCGTATGGTCGAGGTCGCGCTGCGTCTGGTCCAGCGCCGCCTTGGCCTGCTGGTAGGGCGGAAATTCGTCGAGCGGCAGATCGGGATTACCGAGCAACTGGTTGAGCGAATTGGCGCGCTGCTGCGCGGTGAACTGCGCCTGGAGCTGCGCGGTCACCAGTGCCGCCGTCGCGGTGTCGACATCGGCGGCCGAGCCGGCCAAGGTCTGCACCAGCTTGGTCTTGCGGTCGACGTCGCGCTGCTTGAGCTCGACATTTTTCTTCGCCAGATCGGACAACGTGCCGAGCGACGCGAGGTTTGTTTTCAGATTATTGAAGTCGGTGCTGGCGGCGTCGAGCTTGGCCTTGGCCTGCGCCAGCGCCAGGCGGAACGGCTGATCGTCGAGCGTGAACAGCTCGTCGCCCGGATTGACGTGCTGACCCTCGCGCACCGCGATGTGCGCGACCTTGCCGGAGATGTCCGGCGTCACTAGAACTTTTTGTGCGCCGATATAGGCGTTGTCGGTCGAGACATAGCGCCCGCCCGACAGATAGACGATCAGGCCGAGCAGCAGGGCGGCGGCGGGCGCGACGACCAGCAGCAGGAACCGCAGGCGCTTGCGGCCGATCCGCGCGACGAGGCCGAGCTTCGCTTCCGTCTTGGCGTCGCTAGCCTTCTTGGCTTCCGGCACCGGCACGATCTTCAGGGCTTTATCACTCATGACACTCAACCATTGGCGGCTTGCTGGTGCGCGGAATTGCGGCTGATGGCGCCGCGCAGATTGTCTTTCACGGTCTCGAGCTGGTGCAGCATGTGCTCGATCGTTTTTGCCTCGAGCCCATCGAGTACGTTCTCCATCATCTCGCTGCCCAGCACCGCCAGCCGCTCGAGCAGCGGCTTTGCCGCCGGCGTCAGGAATAACCGGTTGGCGCGGCGATCGTTCGGATCGGGCTTGCGCTCGATCAAGCCGTTGGCGGCCAGCCGGTCGAGCAGCCGGGTCAAAGTGATTGGCTGGACGGCGAGGATATCGGCGAGTTCGGACTGCTTGAGGCCCTGGGTGCGGTCGAGCCGGATCAGCACCACCCATTGCGCGCGCGAGATTCCTATCGCCCGACCGCGCTGGTCGGCATAGGTCCGCAGCATTCGCGCTACGTCCATGAGGGTAAAGGCAAATTCGCGATTGAGCGGCAGCTTGGGCATCGCCGGAACCTTTATGTTAAGACTTATAATAAGCTAGCTTATAATATCCGCAAGGCCTCTGGCGCAGGGCTGGCTTGCACGGATGACGCAGCGCCGGGCGTCGGGCAAAGTCCGCGGCCTCACCGCAACCGGGACATCCACCTCATGGAGATCGGGTTCATCGGCCTCGGCAATATGGGGCAGCCGATGGCGCGCCGTCTGATCGAGGCCGGCCACCAGCTCACCGTCTATGACACCCGCAACGACGCCGTCGCCCCGCTGGTCGCGCTCGGCGCCCGGCACGCGTCGTCGCCGCAGGATGTCGCCGACCGTGTCGAGACCGTGATGGCGAGCCTGCCGGAGCCCCGCATCGTCACCAAGGTCGCGACCGGCGAGGGCGGCGTCATCCACGGCAAGCGGGTCAAACGCTTCATCGATCTCTCGACCACCGGCTCACGCGCCGCCATCGAGGTCGCCGCGGTGTTGGCCAAAAACAAAATCGTGCAGATCGATGCGCCGGTCTCGGGTGGCGTCGGCGGCGCGGTGAAGGGCACGCTCTCGGTGATGGTGTCGGGTCCGCCGGCCGAGGTGACGTTGGTCAAGGCGGCGCTCGCGGTGTTCGGCACGGTGTTCGTGATCGGTGAGCAGCCGGGCATGGGCCAGACCATGAAGCTCGCCAACAACGTGTTGTCCGCCTGCAACATGGCGGCGACCTGCGAAGCGGTGGTGATGGGCGTCAAGGCCGGCCTCGATCCCAAGGTGATGATCGACGTCATCAATGTGAGCTCGGGGCGCAACTCGGCGAGCCAGGACAAATTCCCGAAAGCGATCCTGCCGCGCACCTTCAATCTCGGCTTCGCCACCGCGTTGATGACTAAGGACGTGCGGCTGGCATTGCAGGAGATGAAGGCGCTCGGCGTGCCGCACGACATCATGGACGCGGTCGGCCGCGCCTGGGAGCAGGTCTATTCGGAGATCGGCCCGGACAAGGACTTCACCACGGTGATCCAGCCGGTCGAGCGCCGCGCTGGTCTGACGGTAGGGAAGAAGTCATGAGCCACGACATCCACGAGGTGTTCGCGATCAAATACGGCGGACACGACCGCCCCGCGTCAGAGAACTATATCGGCGGCGATCCGCACAACGGCTCGGAACCGCTGACCTATTATGTGTGGGCCGTCGTCGGCCCCGGTGGGACATTCGTGGTCGACACCGGCTTCGACGATGAGGTTGCGCGCCGCCGCCACCGCAAGATCGGGCCGAGCGTGTCGGACGGCCTCAAGGCGATGGGCATCGCGCCCGACGGCGTCAAGGACGTTATCATTACCCATCTGCATTACGATCACAGCGGCAACACCGCGGCGTTTCCCAAGGCGCGCTACCATTTGCAGGACTGCGAAATGGAGTACGCGACGGGGCGCTGCATGTGCCACGCGATGCAGCGTTTTCCATTCGAATGCGATTACGTCGTCGACATGGTGCGCAAGGTCTATGCCGGCCGGGTGCAATTCCACGACGGCGACAGCGAACTAGCGCCGGGCCTGACACTGCACCGGATCGGCGGCCACTCGAAAGGCCTGCAATGCGTTCGCGTCAAGACCAAACGCGGCCATGTCGTGCTGGCTTCCGATACCGCGCATCTCTACCGACACATCGACGAGGGCAAGGTATTTCCGATCACCTACAACGTCGCCGACGTGCTGCAGGGCTATGAGACGCTCAAGCGGCTGGCGAGCTCACGCCAGCACATCGTGCCTGGCCACGATCCGAAGGTGATGGCGCAATATCCGGCGGCCAAAAATGGCCTCGAAGGCTGGGCGGTGCGGCTCGACGTCGAGCCGAAGGAGTAAACTGTCATGCTCGCTAAGGCGGGCATCCAGTAATCGCCGGCGTCAGCGATACCCGAGGTCTTGCGTTCACTGGTACCCGCTTTCGCGGGGACGACGGCCGTCACGCAAGCCCGAGATCGCCCACCGCCGTGGCGTGATGTTCGGCGCTGGCCGCCGAGAAGCAGCAGAACGCGACGCGCCTGATTCCACGCGGATAGGCCCACAAGTCGCCGGCGACGGTAGCGACCGCGATCCGCGCGGCGCGGTCGGCGGGAAAGCTATAGACCCCGGTCGAGATCGCCGGAAACGCGATCGCGCCCAAGCGGTGCAGCGCCGCGAGCTCGAGCGCGCGGCGGTAACACGACGCCAGCAACGCGTCCTCGTCGCGGTCGCCGCCGTGCCACACCGGGCCGACGGCATGGATGACGTGACGGGCCTTGAGCTTGTAGCCGCGCGTGATCTTGGCCGAACCGGTCGCGCAGCCGCCCAATGTTCTGCATTCCTCGAGTAGTTGCGGTCCGGCGGCGCGGTGGATCGCACCGTCGACCCCGCCGCCGCCCAACAACGTGGTGTTGGCGGCATTGACGATGGCGTCGACGTCGAGCGTCGTGATGTCGGCGACGATGATGTCGAGCCGGCTGCCGCCGCGCCCGGCCTGCGCGCTAAGGGTCGTCATGGCGGGAGGTTATCAGCGAACCTGCGCCTCCGCAGCGAGATCGACGCTGCTTTCGACGCCGATCTGCTGGTAATGCGCGTCGAGGAAACGCCGCGCCGCGCGCTGGCCGAGCTTTCGCAGCAGGCCGAACGAGTCGTAGTCGGTGCGCAGTTTGCTGGCCGACGAGAACTGCTCGCCGAGCCCCTCCAGCACGATGCGGTGCACATTGATGCGGCGGTACTCGTTGTCGCCCCGCCCGCGCGGCAGGCGGCCCTGGTCGATCAGCCGGTTGACGAAGGTGATTGAGCGCAATTCGACCAGCAGTGAGGAGTTGAAGCTGATCTCCTGGACCCGGCTGGCGATCTCGCGATTGCTGCGCGGCACTTTCCGGCGCACCAGCGGATTGATCTGGACGATCAGCACGTCTTCCGTTTCGGTCGCGCGCAGGAACGGCACGACCACCGGGTTGCCGAGATAGCCGCCGTCCCAATAGGGCACGCCGTCGATCTCGACCGCGCGGAACACCGAGGGCAGGCAGGCCGACGCCATCACCGCCTCGGCGGAGATACTCTCACGGGTGAAGACGTGGAGTTGCCCGGTCTGCACGTTGGTCGCCGCGATGAACAGCTCGCGCGAGCCGGCGCGCAACACCTGGAAATCGACGAAGCGCTCGATCAGGTCCTTGAGCGGGTTGATGTTGAGCGGATTGAGGTCATAGGGCGACAGCACGCCCGACCACGCCTTCAGCCAGCTCTGGGCCGGGCCGGATTCTGAGGGCAGCAGCGAGAACAGCCGGTCGGTCACCGCGCGCTGCACGGCGGGCAGATCGCCGCCGAGGCTCGCGGCGCGCCAGAAATCGCCGAGTCGCGTGCGCGCTTCGTCGGGCCCGCCGCGGGCGAGCCCGTCGGCCAGCATCACCGCGTTCACCGCGCCGGCCGAGGTGCCGGAAATTCCGTCGAACGCCAGTCGGCCGTCTTCGAGCAGGTGGTCGAGCACGCCCCAGGTGAAGGCGCCGTGCGCGCCTCCACCCTGCAGCGCGAGATTGATGCGCTTGGTTTCGGTCGGCCGCGATGGGGCGTCGCGGCCGAGTGCGCGCGAGAGCAGCGAAATCACTGCGCCGTCCAGCCGCCGTCGATCGAGTAGGCGGAGCCGGTGATGGTGGCGGCGTCCTCGCCCGACAGGAACACTGCGAGCGCGCCGATGCTTTCCGGCGTGGTGAACTGCACCATCGGCTGCTTCTCGGAGATCAGCGCGTTCTTGGCTTCCTGCACCGACTGGCCGGCCGCCTTGGCGCGGGCGTCGATCTGCTGCTGCACCAGCGGCGTCAGCACCCAGCCCGGGCAGATCGCGTTGCAAGTGACGCCGTCATTACCCGCCTCGATCGCCACCACTTTGGTCAGTCCGACCAGGCCGTGCTTGGCGGCGACGTAGGCGGCCTTCTCGCGGCTGGCGACCAGGCCGTGCGCGGAGGCGATGTTGATGATGCGGCCCCATTTGCGCGCCTTCATGCCGGGCATCGCGGCGCGGATCGTATGAAACGACGACGACAGGTTGACCGCGATCACCGCGTCCCACTTCTCAACGGGGAAATCTTCGATCTTGGCGACGTGCTGGATGCCGGCATTGTTGACCAGGATGTCGAGCGAGCCCAATTCCTTTTCGGTCGCTTGTACCAGGGCCGCGATCTCGGCCGGTTTGGTCATGTCGGCGGCGTTGTAACACGCCTTGATGCCGAATTCCTTTTCAAAGCCGGCCCGCAATTTGTCGATGCCGCCGGGGTCGCCGAAGCCGTTGAGCATCACGTGAACGCCCTGCGCGGCGAATGCCCGCGCGATGGCGAGCCCGATGCCGGACGTCGATCCGGTGACCAGCGCGGCTTTGCCTTTCATGGAACCCTCTTTTAACTCGGTGGAACTGGGGGCGGGGTGTGCTCTCATTCTTGTTGCAGCGCAACATTTATTTGCGCGCAGGTCCCCTGCATTTCGCGCTAGGGCTCTTTTGCCATGACCAGAAAGGCGACTTCGCGCGCCATCTTTCCGGCGCCCGATCACGATCACAGGCGTTGCAGCAGCGACGCGATGGCGCAGGCCGAGGCGATCTGCGCGGCCGGCGCGCAACGGCTGACGCCGATCCGCCGACGCGTGCTGGAGGCCTTGCTGGCAAGCCACGCCCCGCTCGGCGCCTACGAGCTGATCGAAAAACTGGGAAAGCGCGGCGCCCGCCCGGCGCCGATCACGATCTATCGCGCGCTCGATTTTTTGCGTGACAACGGCCTCGTCCACCGTATCGAAAGCCGCAACGCCTTCATCGCCTGCGGTCACAATCATAACAGCACCGACCCGGTGGTGTTTCTGATCTGCGAGCGCTGCGGCTCGGTCGGCGAAGCGGCCGGCAGCCCGGTCGCCGACACGATCAGGAGCGCGGCGCGCGCCGCCGGCTTCACGCCGAAGACGCCGGTGATCGAGATCACCGGCGTCTGCTCGCATTGCCGCGCCGCGTGACGGTGAACCATGCCGCCGAATAATCCGGCCATGGGCCCAAACGAGCGCGACGAGGCCTTAGCGCGCGCGGCGTTCGCGATCCAGCACGACATGCCGGCCGACGCCGAGCGGATTGCTTCCGACATCCTTAAGGTCAATGCTGGGCACCGCGAAGCTGCCAAAATCCTCGGCTCCGCCCTCATGATGCTCGGACGCCCACGCGAGGCGATCGCGCCGCTGGAGAAGGTAGCGCGCAGCAGCGGCGATCCCGAGTGTGAGACCCAGCTTGCCATCGGCTTGCGGCAGAGCGGGCGCGCCGAGGATGCGGTCCCGTGGCTCAAGCGAGCCATCAAGCGTGCGCCGCCGTTCCCGGCGGCGTTTCGCGAACTCGGTTTCGTGCTCAAGAGCCTGCATCGCTACGGCGAGGCCATCGAAGTGCTCGGGCGAGGCGTAGCGGCGGCCCCGATGGTGCCGGATCTGTGGGTCGAGCTTGGCTCCGTGCACCATGCCAACAATGACCGTGTGAAGGCCGCCGAGGCATATCGGCGGGCGCTGTCGATCAATCCGGGCCACGGCGGCGCCATCCACGGTCTAGGCACCGCGCTGATGGACCAGCGCCAGTATGCCGAAGCCGCCGATCTCTACCGGCGCGTGGTCGCGGAATCCCCCGGCGATGTGGATGCTCGCATCAGCCTCGGCAATTGTCTGCTGGCCCGCGGCGAGGCCGACACCGCTTTCGCTTGCCTACGCGCGGCATCCGCCAAGAGCCCGGCCCACTACAATACCGCACTCAAGCTCGCGGTGTCGTCGGCGCGCGGGCGATTCTGGTTACGGCCGAGTGCGGCGCGCAATTTCTTCAAAGGGGGCAACGGCTAGCGCTTGGGCGCGCGGAAGTTGCGGCGGTACACGCCGATCTCTTGCGCCACCGCCTTGGCGGTTTGCCCGAGACGCCGGGTGGCTTCGTCGGATAGCGGCTCGACACGAGCGACGATCATTTCGCGCTTGACCGGAATGCACTGCGCGACCGGAGTGCCCTTCGGCAGCACGCCATTGAATTCGACGTCATGCCAGCGCGCCGGAAAATTGATCAAGTTGTCCGGAAACAGGTCCGTATCGACCATGCCGCTGATGGTCGTGAAAGGCAGGTCGATGCGGTTGAGCGGGTGGGTGAACATCAACGAATAGCCGGGCGGGGTTTCGATCGCCCAGAAATTGTTGAATTTAACGATGAAGCGGTCGTCGTCGTGAAACGGCGTACCGGCAACCTGGGCACCGTCATGGAAATCGATCGGCGAATTCGAATAATTGTTGAGGCTGGTGGCGGGCAGTTCACGCTCCCATGAAAACTCGCCGTTTTCGACTTTGAGATCGGCCACCAGCGGAATGAGGAATCCATAGGTCATCGCGTCGATGAACGGCGGGCATTTCTTGATCGTCATCACCTCCTTCTTGGTGATGTCGCTGACGGCTTTCTGCGGCAGTGCCTTGAACCAGCCCGGCAGCCCGAGCACCGCGGGAACGGGGCGCGGCAGAATCGGCTCGAGCTCCGGCAGGCAGCGGAACGTCACCGTCATCTGGCTTATATCGCCCATCGGCAGTGTCCTTGGAGTTTGCCGGAAGTTAGGCCGCCCCCAAATTTAGCGCGGCATCGCCGGCCCGAACAGGCCTTCGACGCTGGAACCGCCGCGCAAGAAGGCGTAAAACGCCGGCCATGTCGGCAACCCCCCAAACACGGCACAAAACGGTCGCGGTCGAAGTCGGCGGCGTCATCGTGGGCGGCGGCGCGCCGATCGTCGTGCAGTCGATGACCAACACCGACACCGCCGATGTCGACGCGACGGTCAGGCAGGTCGCGGCGTTGGCGCATGCCGGATCGGAACTTGTGCGCGTTACGGTCGACCGCGACGAGGCGGCCGCCGCGGTGCCGCGCATCAAGGAGCGGCTGCTGCGGATCGGTGTCACCGCGCCGATCGTCGGCGACTTCCACTACATCGGCCATAAGCTGCTGGCCGATCATCCGGCCTGCGCGCAGGCGCTCGACAAATACCGCATCAATCCCGGCAATGTCGGTTTCAGGAACAAGCGCGATCCGCAGTTCACGCAAATCGTCGAGATGGCGGTCCGCCACGCCAAGCCGGTGCGGATCGGCGTCAACTGGGGCTCGCTCGATCAGGAATTGCTGACGCGGCTGATGGACGACAATAGTCGCGCTGCCGCGCCGAAAGACGCGCGCGCGGTGACGCATGAGGCGATGGTACAGTCGGCGCTGCTGTCGGCGGCGCGCGCTGAGGAGATCGGCCTGCCGAAAAACCGCATCATCCTGTCAGCCAAGGTCTCGGCGGTGCAGGATCTGATCGCGGTTTATGCCGAACTGGCGCGCCGCTCCGATTACGCCTTGCACCTCGGCTTGACCGAAGCTGGCATGGGCTCCAAGGGCATCGTCGCATCGTCCGCCGCCATGGGCGTCCTGTTGCAGCAGGGCATCGGCGATACCGTGCGCGTGTCGCTGACGCCTGAGCCGAACGGCGACCGCACGCTCGAGGTTCAGGTCGCGCAGGAATTGTTGCAGACCATGGGACTGCGCACCTTCGTGCCGTTGGTGGCGGCATGTCCCGGCTGCGGCCGCACCACCTCGACGACATTCCAGGAACTCGCGTCCGAAGTGCAGGGTTTCATTCGCTCGTCGATGCCGGAATGGAAAAAGCAGTATCCCGGCGTCGAGACTCTGACCGTCGCGGTGATGGGCTGCATCGTCAACGGGCCGGGCGAGTCGAAGCACGCCGACATCGGCATCTCGCTGCCGGGCACCGGCGAGCAGCCGGTCGCGCCAGTGTTTATCGACGGCAAGAAGGCGGCCACCCTGCGCGGCGCGACCTTGACCGACGACTTCAAGGCGCTGGTGACCGATTACATCGCGCGGCGGTTCGGCAAGGGCGTCGGCACCCAGGCGGCGGAATAGACCGCCGCCGCTCGGCTACCTACAGCCAGCCGCCTTCGGACTCGCGCCGATTGGCGAGGCTCGCTTCCTCGAGGTCGAGCTCGTATTCGATGCGGCGGCGCGCCTCGTCGGTGATCTTGCCGTCGCGCAGCAGCTCGTAGATGAAATCGCGCTCGATATCGATCAGTTGCTTCTTCAGGGTCGCAGTCTGGCGCTTGTGGGCGAGGCCGTCGCGCATGTTGCCGGGCAATTGCTGGGCGCGGTGATCGTGCCGGGTGCGCAGATGCTCGACCACGTCGGCGGGCAGGTTGTGCTGGCCGACGATCTTCTCCAGTCGCCTGCGCGCGGCCGCCAGGGCCTGGCGGCGCGCCGCGATCTCGGTCTTCATTTCGCGGTGGCGCTCTTTGTTGCCGAGCCGCGTCAGGCCGAGCCACTCGACGACGAACGGCAGCATCAGTCCCTGGCCGACCAAAGTGAAGATGATGACGCCGAACGTCACGTATTGGATAAGTTCGCGGTGCGGGAACGGCTGTCCGCTGGCCACGGTGTAGGGAATAGCCAAAGCGGCGGCGAGCGACACCACGCCGCGCACGCCTGTGAAAGACAGCAGGAACGGCCCTTGCCACGGCGGCGACGGGTCGCGCCGGGCGAGCGCCGGCGACACCCAGCGCGGAATGTAAGTCGCCGGGAACACCCAGATGAAACGCGCGGCGATGGTAATCACTGTCGTCAGCACCGCCGCGATCACCAGCTCGCGGATGGTGAAAATATGCGGTTGCTCGATCAGCGCGCGGGCCTGCAATCCGGTCAGTAGGAACACCAGGCCTTCGATCAGGTAGACCAGCAGATCCAAGAAGAAGATGCCCTGCAGCCGCGTGGTCGACGCGATCAGCCGGGGGCCGACCCAACTGACATAGAGGCCGCACGCGACCGTCGCCAGCACGCCCGAGCCGCCGACGTGTTCGGGCACCCAGTAAGCCAGATACGGCGTCATCAGCGACAGCGTGATCTCGACGCGGGGCTCGCGCGCCCATCGCCGCAGCCGCAGGCTGAGCCAGCCGACCGCGACGCCGTACGCGATTTCGCCGACGACGATCAGGCCAAAGGTGCCGGCTGCCGAGGCCGGGTTGAACACGCCGGTCGACACCGCGACCACCGCGAAACGGTAGAGGATCAGCGCAGTGGCGTCGTTCGCCAGTCCTTCACCCTCGAGCACGACCATCAGCCGGCGCGGCAGTCCGAGCCGGCGCGCGATGGCCAACGGCGCGACCACGTCGGGCGGCGCGATGATGGCGCCGAGCAGAAAGCCGGTGCCCCAGTCGAAATTCAGCACGTAGTGCGCCGCCGCCGCCACCACGCAGGAGGTGAATACCACGCAGCCGAACGCCAGCAGCGCGATCGGTCGCAGGTTGAAGCGGAAATCACGCCAGCTCATCGAGACGCCGGCCGAGTAGATCAGCGGCGGCAGGATCACCAGCAGCACCAGTTCGGGCGCCAGCACGATCGATGGCAGGCCCGGCACCACCGCCATGCCGAAGCCGGCAACCACCAGCAGGATCGACGGCGCGGTGCGCAGCCGTTTCGCCAGCACGGCGACCGCCGCCAGCACGGCAAGCATCAGCAGCACAGTCTGGAATGTCGCAGCCATGGTCCGGTCCGGGGCGAGGCCCGCTTATATCAGGCCCGAGATGATGTTCACCGTGAGCGCCAGCACCGAGACATTGAAGAAAAAGGCGAGCGCGCCGTGCACGGTCACGATGTGGCGGATCACGCGGCTGGTGATGACGACGTCGGACACTTGCGAAGTCATGGCGACGACCAGCGAAAAATACAGGAAATCCCAGTAGTCCGGCGCGCTGCGGCCGGGAAATTTCAGGCCGCAGATCATCTTGTCGCCGCGCTCGCCGTAATACTCATGGGCGTAATGCAGGGCGAAGATGGTGTGGACGAACGCCCACGACACCACGATGGTCGCCATCGCCAGCGCCACGCCATAGCCGCTGCGCGGCTGCGCTGTGCCCCGGGCGACCGCAAGCTCGGCGACGATCGCGCCCATCATCGCCAGCGCCGAAATCCCCGTCAGGATCAGCAACGCGACGGCGCCTTCGTCATCCAGAGCGGCGCGGCGGCGGATCTCGTCGATGCCGCATGCCGTCATCAACTGATAGACCAGCAAAAGATAAAGGATGACGCCGGTGTCCCAGCCGAGCAGCAATTTGGTCGACATCAGCCAGTCGGTCATCGACAGGCCGAGCGTGACCGCCAGCCCGACCGCGATGGCAATCAGCAGCTTGGCGTGCAGCCTGGCGAGGCGCACCGGCATGATCGGTTGGGCCGTAGTCTTGCGAACAATCTTGCGTGCCATGGTGGCTTCCTTTTACTTCCGCCGTTCTGCCACAAAACGCGTCGCCGCGCGCAGCACGGTGGCCTTTTCCCCGAACGCGGCGAGCGCGTCGTCGGCTTCGGCGACCAGCGCGGCAAGCTTCGCCCGTGCCGCCTCGGCGCCGAGCATGGCGGGCAGCGTAGCCTTACCGGCGGCGCTATCCTTGCCGGCTAGTTTGCCCATCGTTTGGGGGTCGCCCTCGAGATCGAGCAGGTCGTCGGCGATCTGGAACGCCTGCCCGACCGCGCGGCCGTAACGTGCCAAGGCTTCGCGCGCGGTCGCGCCGGCGTTGCCGAGGATGGCGCCGGCCCGGCAGGCGAAGGCGATCAGCGCCCCGGTTTTCATCGCCTGCATGGTCGTCACGGCCGCCTGTTTAGTCTTGGCTTTGCCGAACCGGCCTTCGGCGGCGAGATCGAGCATCTGGCCACCGGCCATGCCGCCAAGGCCTGCGGCGCGCGCCAGTTCGCTTACCAGTGCGATCCGCACTTTCGAATCGGCATGCACCTCGGGACGCGCCATCAGATCGAACGCGAAAGTCAGCAGCGCGTCACCGGTCAGGATCGCGGTCGCTTCGTCGAACGCCTTGTGCGAGGTAGGGCGGCCACGCCGCAGGCCGTCATTGTCCATCGCCGGCAGGTCGTCGTGCACCAGCGAGTAGCAATGCACGCATTCGAGCGCGGCGCCGGCCAGCAACGCGCCCTCGCGCGGTGCGCCCAGCAGTTGTGCGGTCTCGACAAGCAGAAAAGGCCGCAACCGTTTGCCGCCGCCCAATGTCGAGTACCGCATGGCTTCGAGCAGGCGCGGCGGGCGAGTGATTTCGCCGGCCGCCGGGCCGCCGTCGAGCAAGCGGTCGAGCAGCGCGTCGGTCTCCGCCGCCACGGCGTCGAGCCTCGCCGTGAAGTCGCGGAATAATGACGGATCGGACAAGGGCGCATCCATGGGCTTCGCCACGACCCGCCTTGCCCGAGGCGCGGCGGTCACGTCAAGGCGCCGGATAGGTTACTCTATGCCGGCATGACGGAGCCCGTCTTTTTCCGACCGACCCGCCCGCGGCGGCGGCTGCCGTCCTGGCTGCGGAAAACCCTGACCGTGGCGGTGCTGGTGCTGCTGCTGCCGTACGGCCTCGCGCCGCTTTATAACGCCGGCCGTCCAGTCTCGACCGCGATGATATGGCGATGGATCACCGGGCAGCGGATCGAGCGGGTCTTCACGCCGCTCCAGCGCATCTCGCCGGCTTTGCCGCTCGCCGTCATCATCGCCGAGGATGGCCGGTTCTGCTCGCACCGCGGCATCGACTTTCAGGAGATCCAGAACGCGATCGCCCAGGCCGACGATCTCGGCGACGCGCGTGGTGGCTCGACCCTGACCCAGCAGCTCGTGAAGAATCTGTTTTTGTGGAACGGCCGCAGTTACGTCCGCAAGGTGCTGGAGGCTCCGCTCGCCATCTGGCTTGAATTGGTGATGTCGAAACGCCGCATCATGGAGCTCTACCTCAACGTCGCGGAATGGGGGCCGGACGGGGAATTCGGCGCGGAGGCCGGCAGCCGCCGCGCCTTTGGCAGACCGGCGGCCAGTCTTGGCGCGGCCGAAGCCGCGCTGCTCGCCGCGGTGCTGCCCAATCCGCTGGCGCGTGACGCCAGACGGCCCGGCCCGGCGGTGCGGCGGCTGGCCGCGCTATATATCTTGCGCGCCGGTTCCGCGCAGAATGCCGACCAATGCGTGCGAAAAAGCCCCTGACCTTGCCCCTAGCATCGCCCGGCGCCATCCTCTATAAGCGCGGCCTCAATCGACATCAGCGCAGATAATGCCGTTCAGGAGTTCGCCATGGCTGTTCCAAAACGAAAAACCTCGCCGTCCCGCCGCGGCATGCGCCGCTCGGCTGACGCGCTGAAGCAGCCGACCTATGTCGAGGACAAGGACTCCGGCGAGTTGCGCCGTCCGCATCACATCGATCTGAAGACCGGGATGTACCGCGGCCGCCAGGTGCTCAAGGCGAAGAAAGAAGCGTAAAGCCGCGCGCTGGAGGCGAACCGATGTCGCTCGTTGGCTTCCCGCTGCTGCTGATCCCCTTCGCGATCTACAACATCATTGCGTTCCTGATGCCCGGCGTCGCATGGACCTCGCCAATCACTCGCGTGGCGATGGTGTCCGGCGTCGAGTGGACCATGGCGCCCGGCGACCTGCTGATCGCGCTCGCCATACTGTGCCTGTTCGGCGAGATGATGAAGTCGACCCGAATCGGCCTGCGCAGCGTCGTCGACCACGGGCTGTCGATGCTGCTGTTCATCGGCATGATCGTCGAATTCATCCTGGTGAAGCAGGCGGCGACCGCGAACTTCTTCCTACTGCTGGTTATCAGCCTTGTCGACGTGCTCGGCGGCTTTGCCGTCACCTTGCGCACCGCGCAGCGCGACGTCACCATCGATACCGACCGTTTTCCAACCAGTTAGTTTCCACCGGGTTCGTCATGCCGCGCGATTTCCAGCTTCCCGGCCGCTCGCCGGTCATTTCCAGTGAGGCGATGGCGGCGACCTCGCACCCGCTGGCCACGCTTGCGGCGATCGACATGCTGCGCGCCGGCGGCAACGCGGTCGATGCCGCGGTCGCGGCGTCGGCGGTGCTCTGCGTGGTCGAGCCGCAAAGCACGGGTATCGGGGGCGACTGCTTCACTTTAGTGTCGAAGCCCGGCCAGCCGGTTTGGGGTTATAACGGCTGCGGCCGCGCTGGCGCCAAGGCCTCGACCGAAGCGCTGCTTGCGCAGGGCCTCACGGCGATCGGCAATTCGATTCATGCCGTTACGGTGCCGGGCGCGGTCGAAGCCTGGGGTGCCATCCTGAAAGCGCATGGAAGGTTCGGCCTTAACCGCGTGCTCGCCGACGCAATCGGTTATGCCGAGCGGGGCTTCCCGGTGGCGTCCCGCGTCGCCTCGGCATGGAATTTCGTGAAGCCGAAGCTCGCTGCCGATCCCGGGATGACGAAGCATTACCTCTTCAACGGCGTCGCGCCGCGCGAGGGCGATATCGTCACGCAAAAGGCGCTGGCGCAAACGCTCCGCACGATCGCTGCGAAAGGTCCGCGTGCTTTCTACGAGGGCGAAATCGCCGAGGATATCGTCAGGACTATCGCGTCGCGCGGTTCATTCATCACCATCGATGATCTGGCTAGCCACAAGGGCGAGGTCGTTACGCCGATTGCAACCGGCTATCGCGGGCTGGATGTTCTCGAGATTCCGCCGAACGGGCAGGGCCTCACCGCGTTGGTGATGCTCAACATCCTGGAGAATTTCGACGTCAAGTCGCTCGCTCCATTCGGCGCCGAGCGCTATCACCTCGTGCTCGAGGCGGCGCGGCTCGCTTATGCGGTGCGCGACACGCATATCGCGGAATCTTCGTTCATGCGCGTCAGCAACGAGGCGCTGCTCGACAAAGGCTGGGCCAAAAAGCTGGCGGGCAAGATCGACATGTCCCGGCGCTCGCAGCTTCCAAAGGCGCCGATGCCCGGCAGCGATACGATCTATCTCAGCGTCGTCGACAAGGACCGCATGGCGGTGTCGTTCATCAATTCGCTTTTTTCGAACTTCGGCATCGGCATCGCCACCGAGAAGACCGGCATCACGCTGAACAACCGCGGCGCCTGCTTCGTGCTCGACCCCGCGCATCCCAACACGTTCGGCCCGAACAAGCGGCCGATGCACACCATCATTCCGGCGCTCGGCATGCGCAACGGGCGCTGCCAGTATTCCTTCGGGGTGATGGGTGCGCACTACCAGCCGATGGGCCATGTCCAGGTCGTCAACAACATGCTGGATTTCGGGCTCGACGTGCAGCAGTCGATCGATGCGCCGCGCGTGTTTTTTGAAGTCGAAACGACGTTTGTCGAGCGGGGCGTTCCGGCGGCAACCGTCGAGGGCCTCAAGGCGCGCGGGCACAAGGTCGAGGTCACGCCGACACCCTGGGGCGGTGCCCAGATCATTCAGATCGATTGGGATCGCGGGGTTCTGATCGGCGGCTCGGAGTCGCGCAAGGACGGCTGCGCGCTGGGCTACTGAGCGCGCCGCGAGATCTTAGCTGTTGCGGGACAAATTACGCCCGCTGACATAAGCCTTGGCGCCATTGCGGATTGGTAGGCGCGGCCGGCCCGGCCGGCGTGACGGCGACGAGCGCATGATGGGACTCGATCGCACCGGCGGCGCTATCGCCCGCCATCCGGGCATGAGCGCCGGGAAATCGAGCACCGTCCCTGTGGTTTCGTCGAACTTCATCGTTTCTCACCTGTCCCATTTCGGGACATCGACATAGCTCTCAAGGAGGAAACAGCAAGACACGTGCCTTCGTTCCTCGCATGCGCCAATTGGCCGTTAGGGCCACGCTAACCCCGCGCTTTTCCTGATTGTTTAGTGATTGTCGTTAGGTTTCGGCCTCTAGCTCGATGCAGCGAAAGCGAACGCCCGGTCAGGAGCGTTCCAAAAACGGGCGGTTGTGATCCGAATTGAAGACGCCGCAGGCGACCAATCGCGCCCCGACGTCGCCGCTATTGCGCGGACTGTCGGTGTGGCTGCCTATGAGTGGCAGCTTGGCGCCGACACGATTGCCTGGAGCGAAGGTGGTGCGGCGCTGATGGGGACCGAGCCCGCGCAGATCGCGACCGGCCGCGCCTACGCCCAAAACGTATCGGCCGAAGGCCGCAGCAGCCGGTTCGACACCGTCACGAAATCCGGCTGGCGCGACGAGGGCGACGGCGTACCTTATCAAGTGCAATACGCGTTTCACTCCGCCAGCGGCACACGATGGATCGAGGATACCGGCCGCTGGTTCGGCGGGCCGAAAGGCGAGCCGGTGCGCGCCGTCGGCGTTGTCCGCGACATCAGCGAGCGGCACGACCAGGAATGCAGGCTGATCCAGCGCGCGCAGTTCGATCCGGTGACAGGCGAGCTAAACCGTCTGCGCCTCGTCGAGTTGCTGGAGAGCACGCTCAACGATGCAGAGCGGTTTCGTACCTCCTGCGGATTCCTCCTGGTCGCCATCAACAATCTCGGCCGCCTCAACCAGGCCTACGGGTATTCGGTCGTCGATAATCTCATCGCGGAGGTCGGCAAGCGAATCCGCACCAGGATGCGCGGCAAGGACAGCCTCGGTTTGTTTTCCGGTAACAAGTTTGGCCTCATCCTGAACAATTGCTCGCCGGAAGAGCTCGACACCGCGGCCGAACGCCTGCTCGCCGCGGTGCGCGGTGATGTCATTCTTACGAGCGCCGGCCCGATCGCGGTCACCATTACGATCGGTGGCGTGACGGCGCCGCGTTACGCGCGCACCGTCGAGGATATTCTAAGCCGGGCCCAGGACGCGCTCGATCATGCACGTTCGAAGCGCCAGGGCTCGTTCTATGCCTATCGCCCGAACGTCGAGCTAGACGCGGTACGGCGCGAAAACGTGAGGGCCACCGACGAGATCGTCACCGCGCTCAACGAGCGTCGCATCGCGGTCGCCTACGAGCCGGTGATCGATGCAAAAACCCGCGAGGTCGCATTCTACGAGTGCCTGATGCGGGTGCAACGCTCCGATGGAACGCTGGCCCAGGCCCATGAGATCATTCCGGTCGCCGAACGGGTCGGCCTCGTGCGGATGCTCGACCATCGCGTGCTGGAGCTTGTCGTCAACGAACTGGTCGCTAGTCCCGCGCTCGAGGTCAGCATCAACGTCTCGCCGTCTTCGACGCTCGATCCGGGCTGGTGGGACGGCCTCGGCGCGATGCTCAAAGCACATCCCGGCGTGGCCGAGCGGCTGATCGTGGAGATCACCGAAACAACGGCGATCCAGAATATCGACGACGCCCGCGGTTTCGTGTCGCGCGTCAAGGATCTTGGCTGCCATATCGCGATCGACGATTTCGGCGCCGGCTACACCTCGTTCCGCAATCTGCGCAAGCTTGGCGTCGATCTGGTCAAGATCGACGGCGCCTTCGTGCAGAACATGTGCAACAGCGAAGACGATCGCGCGTTCGTGCGCGCGCTGATCGACCTTTCGCGCCGGCTTGGCCTGAAAATAGTCGCGGAATGGGTGCAGGACGAGGAAACCGCCGCGCTGCTCACTGAATGGGGCTGCGATTACCTGCAAGGCGCGCTGGTCGGGCTCGCCTCATCGCATCGGCCGTGGCGCGCCGAACAGGCACTCGCCAGCTCGGCCTGACATCGTTATCGGTTATTTGCCGCCCATCTTGTCGATGCGCTTCTGCATCTCGTCGACCTGACGCTTGAGGTCGTCGATGTCGTCGGCGGAGCGCGGCTTGTCGCCGGCGGTTTTTTCGCCGCGGGCGAATGGCGCGAACATCGCGAAGGTTTTCTCGAACATTTCCATGTTGCGGCGCACGTGATCTTCCATCGCGCCGAATCCGACGCCGCCGAACGCCTGGGTCATCTGGTCGCGGAATTTGCCCTGCTCGCGGGTCAGCGAGTCGATCGAGGCTTCGAGATAGCGCGGCACCAGCATCTGCATGCTGTCTCCGTAGAACCGGATCAGTTGCCGCAGGAAGGCGATCGGCAGCAGGCTTTGGCCTTCCTTGTTTTCCTGCTCGAAGATGATCTGCGCCAGCACCGAGCGGGTGATGTCCTCGCCGCTTTTGGCGTCGTAGACCACGAAGTCTTCGCCCGATTTCACCATGACGGCGAGATCTTCGAGCGTGACGTAGGTGCTGGTTCCGGTGTTGTAGAGCCGCCTGTTGGCGTATTTCTTGATCGTCACCGGCTCTTTGGTGTCTGCCATAGCCCTGTCGTTCCCTTGCCGCGGCCGGAAGCATACCCACTTTTTGGTTGCAGGGGCTATCGTTTTATCGCGCCGCGATAGAGCGGCAGCTGCCGACCGGCGGGTCGTCAACGTGCGAAAACCGCCGATTCCGTCGCCTTTTTTCGCGGGTGCCGTTATTGACACGCCCGCGTGGTCTATCGAGGATGCGGCAGTGCCGAAGGCGCCGACCCGCCCGCGCAGCAACAGGAGTTTTGGATGAACGACGATATCGTCATTGTCAGTGCCGCTCGCACCCCGGTCGGTGCCTTCAACGGCTCGCTCGGCAGTCTGCCGGCACACGAACTGGGGCGCATCGCCATCAAGGGCGCGCTGGAGCGCGCCGGCGTTGAAGGCGCGCACGTGTCCGAAGTGATCATGGGCCAGATCCTGACCGCCGGGCAGGGACAAAATCCGGCGCGGCAGGCCTCGATCGCCGCCGGCATCCCGGTCGAGAGCCCGGCGTGGGGCGTCAATCAGCTTTGCGGCTCCGGGCTTCGCGCGGTCGCGCTCGGCTATCAGGCGATCAAGAACGGTGACAGCGAGATTGTCGTCGCCGGCGGGCAGGAGTCGATGACGCAGGCGCCGCATGCGGCCTATCTGCGCAGCGGCCAGAAAATGGGCTCGCTCGAAATGGTCGACACCATGATCAAGGACGGCCTGTGGGACGCCTTCAACGGCTATCACATGGGCAACACGGCCGAGAACGTCGCCAAGCAGTGGCAGATCACGCGCGAGCAGCAGGACGAATTAGCGGTCGGATCGCAGAACAAGGCCGAGGCGGCCCAGAAGGCCGGCAAGTTCAAGGATGAGATCGTCCCGGTCGAGATCAAGTCACGCAAAGGCGACGTCACGGTCGACACCGATGAATATCCCAAGCACGGCACAACGCTCGATTCGGTCGGTAAGCTGCGCCCGGCCTTCGACAAGGAAGGCACCGTCACTGCGGCCAATGCCTCGGGCATCAATGACGGCGCTGCCGCGCTCGTGCTGATGAAGGCGAGCGAAGCAGCCAAGCTCGGTAAGACGCCGCTTGCGCGGATCGTGTCGTGGGCGCAGGCCGGCGTCGATCCCGCGATCATGGGAACCGGCCCGATCCCGGCCTCGCGCGCCGCGCTCAAGAAAGCCGGCTGGAAGAAGGATGATCTCGACCTGGTCGAAGCCAATGAGGCGTTCGCCGCGCAAGCCTGCGCGGTCAACAAGGACCTCGGCTGGGACACCTCCAAGGTCAACGTCAATGGCGGCGCCATCGCGATCGGGCATCCGATCGGAGCCTCGGGCGCGCGGGTGCTGACGACCTTGCTGTTCGAGATGCAGCGCCGCAACGCCAAGAAGGGCCTGGCGACGTTGTGCATTGGCGGCGGCATGGGCATCGCCATGTGCGTGGAGCGCTAGCGGCGCTGACGCACCGCACAAGCGGTCGCGCACCTCGATAAAAAGGGCCACGGCTTTTCCGTGGCCCTTTTGCGTTTGCGTCTTTAAGTTGGGAATGTGGGGACCGGCCGGCAAGGCCGGCCTAAGAAATCTGGGAGGCGTGTATGGCTCGCGTTGCGTTGGTGACGGGTGGATCGCGCGGCATCGGCGCCGCGATCTCGAAAGCGCTGAAAGCTGCCGGCTACAAGGTTGCTTCCAATTACGGCGGCAACGACGAAGCCGCCAACAAGTTCAAGACGGAAACCGGCATTCCCGTTTTCAAATGGGACGTCTCGTCGTTCGAGGCGTGCAGCGAAGGCATCAAGGCAGTCGAGGCCGAGCTCGGCCCGATCGAGGTGCTGGTCAACAATGCGGGCATCACGCGCGACGCCATGCTCCATCGGATGAAGCCGGAGCAGTGGAAACAGGTGATCGACACCAATCTGGGCTCGCTGTTCAACATGTGCCGCCCGGTGATCGAAGGCATGCGTACCCGCAAGTTCGGCCGCATCATCAACGTCTCGTCGATCAACGGTCAGAAGGGCCAGTTCGGCCAGGTCAACTATTCCGCAGCCAAGGCAGGCGATCTCGGCTTCACCAAGGCGCTGGCGCTCGAAGGCGCGCGTGCTGGCATCACCGTCAATGCCGTCTGCCCGGGTTACATCAATACCGAGATGGTGCAGGCCGTGCCCAAGGACGTTCTGGAAAAGAACATTCTGCCGCTCATCCCCGTCGGCCGCCTCGGCGAGCCGGAGGAGATCGCGCGCTGCGTCGTCTTCCTCGCAGCCGACGATGCTGGTCTCATCACCGGCTCGACGATCTCGGCGAACGGCGGCCAGTATATGATCTAGGCTTTATTTGGCCGCGTCGTCTTTTCGAGGAGCTGTTCCCTGCGCCAGTACCGCTGCGATCGGGAGCGCGATTTGATTGCCCCGCCGATAGCGTTCGGCATGGCGTTCGATCTCAGCGATGATGGCGGGAAGCGCTGATGGGTCTTGTGCCGCAATCAGCGCTGCCATCCGCACCGTGCCGGACAATAGCGCCGCGATGAGCGCCTGCGCATTCGCAAGCGGCCATTCGGCGCGCACGATGCGTGCCGACACTTGGGTGAAGCCGGCGCCCTTGAGCGCACTCAAGCAGTCCTCGGGCCGGTCGAAAGACCCTCCGGGCGGCGGGGCGTCTGAGACAGACCGATCTCCGTAGCGTGCGACAGCATCGAACACGAGCGCCCAAGCGACGTTTTCGTTCGGTGCTGCCCACACTGTGAAGGCAATACGCCCTTTCGTTGCAAGGACGCGACGGGCCTCAGCAAGCGCGATCTCGGGCCGCGGCACGTGATGGATGCCGAAGTTCGAGACGACGGCGTCGAACATCCCATCTGGATACGGCAGCGCTTCTGCATCACCTTCGTTGACCGTGATCTCCGGGTGCCGCGCCCGGGCTATGCGGGCCATAGCGGCCGAGAAATCCAATCCGTGCACCGTTGCACCGCAAGTGGCGGCGGCCCCGCCCGTATGGGCCAGTCCGCACGCGACGTCGAGCAGGCGCGTGCCGGGTGCGACCCCGGCCGCGTCGAGCAGGGCTGACGCGAACGGCGTGGTAGCGCGCGCGAACGTGTCCTCGTAGGCAGCCGCGGCACGCTGCCAGCCGGCGTGTTCGAACGCGCGGATCGCTTCCGGGTTGACGCTCATCCGTGTCAGGCGCCGGCTCGGTGCTTGTTTTCCGCCTTGCCGGAGAGACCTCGCGCGATTTCGATCTTCATGTGATCGAGCTCCAAAGTTCCGACGAGAGTCACGCCGCATTGCGCGCGAACAACCGCTCGGCTAAGCGCATGGCACAATAGCCATTTGCGCA
>JBBRAN010000024.1:0-22331 GCA_038206695.1 Hyphomicrobiales bacterium
GCACCGAGATGGTGACGATGACGATGCGCGAAGCTTTGCGCGACGCGATGGCCGAGGAGATGCGCCGCGACAAGAATGTTTTCGTGATGGGCGAGGAAGTCGCCGAATATCAGGGCGCCTACAAGGTCACGCAGGGGCTGCTCGCCGAATTCGGCGACAAGCGCGTCATCGATACCCCGATCACCGAGCACGGTTTTGCGGGGTTGGGCGTCGGCGCGGCGCTCACCGGACTCAAGCCGATCGTCGAGTTCATGACGTTCAATTTCGCCATGCAGGCAATTGACCAACTGATTAACTCCGCCGCCAAGACTCTCTATATGTCTGGCGGACAGATGGGTTGCTCGATCGTTTTCCGCGGACCGAACGGCGCGGCGGCGCGCGTCGCGGCGCAGCACAGCCAGGATTATTCGGCGTGGTATTCGCACATTCCGGGTTTGAAGGTGATTTCGCCGTCGACCGCCGCCGACGCCAAAGGGTTGCTCAAAGCAGCGATCCGCGATCTCAATCCGGTGATCTTTCTCGAGAACGAAATTCTCTACGGCCACTCGTTCCCGGTGCCAAAGCTCGATGACTACGTGCTGCCGATCGGCACGGCGAAAATCGCTCGCGCCGGCGGCGACGTAACGATCGTCTCGTGGGCGATCGGCATGACCTACGCGCTCAAGGCCGCCGAGGAACTCGCCAAAGATGGCATCGAAGCCGAAGTCATCGACCTGCGCACGTTGCGTCCGCTCGACAGCGAGACGGTGATCAATTCGGTGCAGAAAACCGGGCGTGCCGTCACCGTGGAGGAAGGCTGGCAGCAAAACGGGGTCGGCGCCGAACTTGCCGCTCGCATCATGGAACAGGCGTTCGACTATCTCGACGCGCCGGTTGCGCGCGTCTCAGGCAAGGATGTGCCAATGCCCTATGCCGCGAATCTGGAGAAGCTGGCGCTGCCCTCGGTCGCCGAAGTCGTCGCGGCGGCAAAAGCCGTCTGTTACCGGTAGGGCGGCGAGAAAACCAAAATGCCGACCAACATCCTCATGCCGGCGCTGTCGCCCACGATGGAGAAGGGCAACCTCGCGCGGTGGCTGAAAAAGGAAGGCGACAAGGTCAAGTCGGGCGACGTGCTGGCCGAGATCGAAACCGACAAGGCAACGATGGAATACGAGGCGGTCGACGAAGGCACACTCGCCAAGATCGTCGTGCCGGAGGGAACGCAGGACGTCGCCGTCAACGCCGTGATCGCAATTCTGGCGGGCGAGGGCGAGGATGCCAAGACGGCCGCCGCTTCGGCCAAGACCCAAACGCCGAAGCCGCAAGCCGAGAAGCAAGCTGAGAAAAAGGTCGAACAGCCAAAAACCGACGCAAGGCCGGCAACGTCCGAGCAGAAGGCGCAACAGGCTTCGCCCACGCCCGCGGCCAGGCCCACCGCGCCGGCCGATCACGGATCGAACCGGGTGTTTTCGTCGCCGCTGGCGCGCCGGCTGGCGAAAGAAGCTGGCATCGAGCTCGCTCGCGTGCAGGGCTCGGGACCGCATGGCCGCGTCATCGCCCGCGACATTGCCGACGCCAAATCCGGCAAGGGCCTGCGCGCCGCCTCAACGGCCGGCGCGATCGCGCCGGCCATGTCGGATCAACAGATCCGCGCCCTCTACGATGAGGGCAGCTACGAGGTGGTGCTGCATGACGGCATGCGCCGCACCATCGCGCAACGCCTCACGGCGTCGGTGCAGACCGTGCCGGTGTTCTACGAAACCGTCGATTGCAACATCGGCAAACTGTTGTCGGCGCGCGAAGAGATCAACGCTGCGGCGCCACACAAGGACGGCAAGCCCGTTTACCGCCTTTCGGTCAACGATTTCACCATCAAGGCACTGGCGCTGGCATTGCAACGCGTCCCGAACGCCAATGTGAGCTGGACCGAAGGCGGCATGCTCAAGCACAAGCATTCGGATATCGGCATTGCGGTCGCGCTGCCGGGCGGCCTCATCACGCCGATCATCCGTCAGGCCGAGCTCAAGTCGCTTTCAGTGATATCGAATGAGGGCAAGGATTTGATCGTGCGGGCACGCGGCAAGAAACTCAAGCCGCACGAGTATCAAGGCGGCACCAGTTCCGTGTCCAACCTCGGCATGTACGGCATCAAGCAGTTCACGGCGATCATCAATCCGCCGCAGGCCAGCATCCTGGCAGTCGGCGCCGGCGAAGAGCGCGCGATCGCGAAGAACGGCAAGATCGAGGCCGCACATGTGATGTCGGCAACGATCTCGTGCGACCATCGAGCCATCGACGGCGCGCTCGGGGCCGAGCTGATCGACGCGTTCCGGACGTTGATCGAAAATCCCGTAATGATGGTGGTGTGAGCAATCGCATGCGCGTTTTCGGGCTGATCCTTCTTGCCGGCCTGATCTCGGCCCTCGTCGCCGAAGCGGCAAACTATGCGGTCACTTACTGGGCGCCGTGCCAGGGCGAGGGCCTCGCTTGCACGATGGACGGCATTGTCGGCTCGATCGCGAGCTTGGCGATGGTTGTTATTGCGATGGTGGCATTCGGTGCCGTGATGTTCTGGAAGCCACGACCGGCCGCGCTGCTCGTGGTGCTTGCCGCATTGTTCCTTCCTGTCGGCTTTCTATTGACGATCACGCTTCAGGAGATCGTCGTGTTGCGCGACGGCTGGTCGTTCTACTGGCGCGAGGTCCAGAAGCTGCTGCAGATCGTGGCCGCGCCGGCGCTGGTCGCGGTCGTCCAGTGGTTGATATTTCGCGCCTATGTCGCGCGCGCCTCGCTGGCCCGGAGAGGTTGATCGTTCATGGCCGACACGGCGTTCGACGTCATCATAATCGGCTCCGGTCCCGGCGGCTATGTCACCGCGATCCGCGCCGCGCAGCTCGGATTCAAGACGGCGATCGTCGAGCGCGACTATCTCGGCGGCATCTGCCTGAACTGGGGCTGCATCCCAACCAAGGCGCTGCTGCGCTCGGCCGAGATCTATCACTACATGCAGCACGCCAAGGACTACGGCCTGTCGGCCGAGAAGGTCGGCTTCGATGCCAAAGCGGTCGTCGCCCGCTCGCGCGGCGTCTCGAAGCGGCTCAATGACGGCGTCGGCTTTTTGATGAAGAAGAACAAAGTGTCGGTGATCTGGGGCGACGCCTCGATCGAGGCGCCCGGCAAGGTGACGGTCAAGCCGTCGAAATCCGAGGCGCCCAAGGGCACACTCGGCGCCAGGTCCTATCAGGCCAAGCACATCATCATCGCGACCGGCGCGCGCCCGCGCGTGCTGCCCGGCCTTGAGCCTGACAAGAAGCTAGTGTGGACCTATTTCGAGGCGATGGTGCCGGAGCGTATTCCGAAATCATTGCTGGTGGTCGGCTCCGGCGCGATCGGGGTCGAATTCGCGTCGTTCTTCCGCACCCTCGGCGCCGAAGTCACCATTGTCGAACTGCTGCCGCAGATTTTGCCGGTCGAGGACAGCGAGATCGCGGCGTTCGCGCGCAAGAGCTTCGAGAAACAGGGCATCAAGATCATCACCGGCGCCAAGGTGACTAAGCTCGACAAGAAAGCCGACAACGTCACCGCCGAGATCGACGACGGTAAGGCCAAGCAGTCGCTCACGGTCGAGCGGGTGATCTCCGCGGTCGGCGTGGTCGGCAATATCGAAAATCTTGGACTTGAAAAGCTCGGCGTGAAGACCGACCGCGGCACCATCGTTACCGACGGGTTGAGCAAGACCAACGTACCGGGCCTCTACGCGATCGGCGACGTTGCCGGTCCGCCGATGCTTGCCCACAAGGCGGAGCACGAGGGTGTCATCTGCATCGAGGCGATCAAGGGCCTGCATCCGCATCCGATGAACAAGTCGATGATCGCGGGCTGTACCTATTGTTCGCCACAGATCGCCTCGGTCGGGTTGACCGAGCAGGCGGCCAAGGAAAAGAAGCTCGACATCCGGGTCGGCCGCTTTCCGTTCGTCGGCAACGGCAAAGCGATCGCGCTTGGGGAGGATCAAGGCCTCGTCAAAGTGATCTTCGACAAGAAGAACGGACAGCTTCTTGGCGCGCACATGGTCGGCGCCGAAGTCACCGAGCTCATTCAGGGTTATGTCGTCGCGATGAACCTTGAGACCACGGAGGAAGAGCTGATGCACACCGTATTCCCGCATCCGACTCTTTCTGAAATGATGAAGGAAGCCGTGCTCGACGCTTACGGGCGCGTCCTCAATATGTGAGAAGGAGTGATGGGCGTCCTGTCCTGGATCGTCGCGGGCCTGATCGCCGGCTGGCTGGCGCATACGATTTTGGGCGGCCGCGGCGGGCTGTTCGGTAATATCGCCGTCGGCCTAATCGGGGCTATCGTCGGCGGCGCGCTCTTCGGCCAGTTGGGCGTCATGCTGACGCCGGATTTTTTCGGCAATCTGATCAGCGCAACCGTGGGGGCCGTGATTTTCCTGCTGATCTGGCGCGCAATCAGGGGCGCGTGAGTCGCGCCCCAGTCATGCGGCAGTGCCGGGCCTGCCTTGCGAGGTCGAGCCGCCGTTCGTAAGTAGGGACTCATGGCAGTCGTGCTGGACATCAATGGGCTGCGGCCGCGCCATCCGGAAAAGGCGCACCGGCCGGATTCCGCAGCTCCGCCGAAGCCGGACTGGATTCGCGTCAAAGCGCCGGTTTCGCCGGGCTATCGCAACACGCGCGACATCGTGCGGGCGCACAATCTCGTCACCGTGTGCGAGGAGGCCGGCTGCCCGAATATCGGCGAGTGCTGGGAGAAGAAGCACGCCACCTTCATGATCCTCGGTGACACCTGCACGCGCGCCTGCGCGTTCTGCAACGTCAAGACCGGATTGCCCGGTGCGCTCGATCCGCACGAGCCGGCACACGTCGCCCAGGCAACGGCGAAGCTCGGTCTTTCGCACATCGTCGTCACGTCGGTCGACCGCGATGATCTCGCCGACGGCGGCGCAGATCATTTCGCTCAAACCATCCGCGCCATTCGCGCGCGCTGTCCCTCGACCACGATCGAAGTGCTCACCCCCGATTTCCTGCGCAAGGACGGCGCCGAGGAGATTGTCGTTCGAGCCCGGCCCGACGTGTTCAACCACAATCTGGAAACCGTGCCGTCGCTTTATCTCACGGTGCGGCCGGGCGCGCGCTATTTCAATTCGTTGCGCCTTTTGCAGCGCGTCAAGGAGATCGACCCGGCGATGTTCACCAAATCTGGAATCATGATCGGCCTCGGCGAGACGCGCAACGAGGTGCTGCAGGTGATGGACGACCTGCGCGCCGCCAGTGTCGATTTCATCACGATCGGCCAATATCTGCAGCCCAGCCGCAAGCATCATCCCGTCGCGCGCTTCGTCACGCCGGACGAATTCAAGTCCTATGAGACCGTCGCCTACAGCAAAGGCTTCCTGATGGTCTCGGCATCGCCGCTGACGCGGTCCTCGCACCACGCAGGCGAGGACTTCGCCCGCCTTCGGGCCGCGCGCGCGGGGCGCAAATAGAAGAATGCCGAGCTTCTCGACGAAGCGCCGCGTGCGCCATGGCGCGGCGCGCATGTTTGACCTCGTCGCCGACGTCGAGAAATACCCGCAATTCGTTCCGCTCTGCAGCGCGCTGCGCATCCGCAGCCGCGCCGCGGCAGGCCAGCGCGAGATCCTGGTGGCCGACATGACCGTCGCCTACAAGGTCGTGCGTGAAACCTTCACCAGCCGCGTCACGCTCGATCGGCCAGACCTCAAGATTCTTGTCGAATATCTCGATGGTCCGTTCCGGCGGATGGACAACCGCTGGAGCTTCCGGTCGATGGGCGAGGATATCTGCGAGGTCGAATTCTTCATCGACTACGAATTCAAAAGCCGCGCGCTCGCGATGCTGATGGGAGCGATGTTCGACGCCGCGTTCCGGCGATTTGCCGATGCGTTCGACAAACGCGCCGACGCCATTTACGGGAAGCGGCCGGTCTAGACCGCGTCGCGCGGCGGATTGCCGGCTTCGCTCTTGGCGAGCTCGTGCAGCATCTTGAAGGCTTGCAGCACCGATTGCTTGCGCACCTGGGTGCGGCCGATACCGCCATAGCGTTTCTCGGCGTCGACGATCTTGCCGGTGCGCGACGCCACTGCGAAATACACTAGTCCCACGGGCTTTTCCGGCGAGCCGCCGTCTGGGCCAGCGATGCCGGTCACCGATACCGCCAGATGAACCCGCGAATGGCCGAGCACGCCGCGCACCATCGCCTCGGCGGCCTGCGCGCTCACCGCGCCGTGCTCTTTTAGGATATCGCGCGACACGCCCAGCATCTCGTGCTTGGCTTCATTCGAATAAGTGACGTAGCCGCGGTCGAGGATGCTGGAAACGCCCGGGATTTCGGTCAGCGTCCCCGCGATCAGCCCCGCCGTGCAGGATTCCGCCGTCGCGATCACCAGGTTCTTTTCCTTGCAGATTGCCAGCAGATCCTTCGCCGCCGCGACGATGTCGTCATCCAGCATGTGTTCCACTCCACGCAGCCGCCAACGGCAGCCGGACGGTTACGGTGGCGAACGCCGCAATCCCTTCGCCGCGCCCTGTAAATCCCAAACCCTCGCTGGTGGTTGCCTTGATCGCGACGCGATCGACAGAAATTCCGCACAAGCGGGCGATCTGCGCTCGCATGGCGTCGCGGTGCGGACCGATGCGCGGCGCCTCGCACACAATGTTGATGTCGGCATGCGCGATCTGACCGCCGCGCGCCCTGAGTCGGTCGACCGCGAATGTTACAAAGCGATCGGACGACGCCCCGCGCCACCGTGGATCGTTTGGCGGAAAATGCACGCCGATGTCGCCATCGGCGATCGCGCCAAGAATCGCGTCGACCAAAGCGTGCAGCACGACGTCTGCATCCGAATGGCCACTCAATCCGCGCTGGTGCGGAATACGAACGCCGCCGAGGGTGACATGCTCGCCCGGTCCAAAGGCGTGAACGTCGATGCCGGACCCGGTGCGCACGTCGCCGAGTTGCATCGTTTCGGCCCGCGCGAAATCGTTCGACGTTGTCAGCTTGATGTTGGAAGGGTCGCCGTCGAAGATTTTAACCGCAAGCCCGGCCCATTCGGCGAGCGCGGCGTCGTCGGTGAAGTTGTCGCGGCCTTCGGCCGCGGCTTTGCGGTGCGCGGCATGGAGGCGGTCGAAGCGAAAAGCCTGCGGTGTCTGCACGCTGCGCAATGAGCCGCGTTCCAAAGTCTCCTCGGCAAGACCGGCCGTATCGATCCGTTTCATCGTGTCGGTGACCGGCAGTCCGGGAATGGCCGCTCCGGTCGATTTCGCTTCGGCAATCGCGCGTGAGATGAGGGCGGCCGTCACGAACGGCCGCGCCGCGTCGTGAACCAGGACGAAATCCGGCCGGCTTGGCGCCAAGGCCTCCAACCCCGCCCAGACCGACGCCTGGCGGGTTTTGCCTCCAAATACCGGCGCCAGGAGCCGGACCCCGCCAGTGGCCTCCGCAAAGCGCGCAACATCGTCAGGGTGGATGACCGGCTGTACAGCGTTGATTTCCGGATGCTCGGAAAAAACCGCGAGGCTCGTCCGCAGCATGGGCACGCCAGCGACTGACCGGAATTGTTTTGGCAGATCGCTTCCAGCGCGTTTCCCGCGCCCGGCAGCGACAACAATGGCGGCAATGCCGGGCATGAGGCTGATCTCAGGTTCACTCAACGATCTAGCGCGTCGCCAGCGCGCCGCAAACGCGTCTGAGCCGCGGCGTGGAATGTTTGCTCACAATTATTTTGCAGTGCAACACTTGAATTCGAGATAGGGTTGGCTAAACTATGGGCAGCACCGATCACCGCCTAAGAGATAGGCATATCCCTTTGACCGCCGCGAAACCTTCGTTTTTAAAGATCGGAACCATCACGGTGCCCAATCGGGTGGTCCTGGCGCCGATGTCCGGCATCACCGACGCGCCATTCCGCCGCTTGGCTGAGCATCTGGGCGCCGGCTTGGTGGTTTCGGAGATGACGGCAAGTTCAGCGCTGGCCGAAGGCCGCCGCGAAGCCCGCCGGCGCAGCGCTGGCGAAGGGGTGGCGATCAACGTCGTTCAACTGGCCGGCTGCGAGGCGCGCTGGATGGCGGAGGGTGCCCGTATCGCCGAGGCCGAGGGCGCCGACGTCATCGATATCAACATGGGCTGTCCGGCCCGGCTGGTTACCAACATCGCCTCGGGCTCCGCGCTGATGCGCGATCTTGACCACGCTTTGACGCTGATCGATGCGACGGTCGGCGCCGTGCGCGTGCCGGTGACGCTCAAGATGCGGCTCGGCTGGGATGCCGACACCATCAATGCGCCGGAGCTGGCGCGCCGCGCGCAGGCTGCCGGCATTAAAATGATCACGGTTCACGGCCGCACCCGCTGTCAGTTCTACGATGGCAGCGCGGATTGGGCCGCCGTGCGCGCGGTCAAGGCGAGCGTCGATATTCCCGTGATCGTCAACGGCGATATCCGCTCGTGCGCCGATGCGCAGCGCGCGCTGAAGGCGTCGGGCGCCGATGCGGTGATGATCGGGCGCGGCGCCCAAGGCCAGCCCTGGCTGCCGGGACAGATCGCACGCGAACTCGCCGGCGGCGCGCGCGAAGCGGCGCCGTCCATGCGTTCGCAGCGCGACATCATCTTCGCGCTTTATGACGAGATGCTCGTTCATTACGGCGAACGTGTCGGCGTAAAGCATGCCCGCAAGCATCTCGGCTGGGCGCTCAATGTCGCCGCCGGCAGCGCGCAGGCGCCGACCACGGTGCTTAAAGAGGTTCGCGCCGACGTTTTGCGGGCGGACACCGCTACCGAGGCGAGGCTGCGTCTCGGGTATGCGTTCGACCGACTCGAAACGCGGATGGCGGCATGAGAAAAGCTCAGGCCTTAGCCCCCGTCATAAGCTCCCCTTCGGACGCGCAACTCAACGCGTTGCCCCATCCCATCATCGTGGTGGCGGCCGACGGCCGCATCGCCGATGCCAACGTCGCCGCCGAGCAGTTTTTCGAGGCGTCAATCCCGATGCTTCGACGGCACATGCTGCGGGATTTGGTGCCGTTCGGCTCGCCGCTGTTGATGCTGATCGAGCAGGTCCGCGAACGCGGCTCTGCCGTCAACGAATACAAGGTCGACCTGTCGACGCCGCGAAATCCGGGCGAGCGCCTGGTCGATCTCTACGTCGCGCCGCTGCCGGAATATCCGGACCGGGTCATTATCATGCTGCAGGAGCGCACCATCGCCGAGAAGATGGACCGCCAGCTCACGCACCGCGGCGCGGCGCGCTCGGTGATCGCGCTGGCGGCAATGCTGGCGCACGAGATCAAGAATCCGCTGTCGGGAATTCGCGGCGCTGCGCAATTGCTGGAGCAGTCGGCCGAAGACGACGACCGCTCGCTGACACAGTTGATATGCGATGAAACCGACCGCATCGTGAAGCTTGTCGATCGCATGGAAGTGTTCGCCGACGAGCGGCCGGTCGAGCGCGAGCCCGTCAACATTCATGTCGTACTCGACCATGTGAAACGCCTGGCGCAATCGGGCTTCGCCCGCCACATCAAGTTCGTCGAGGACTACGATCCCTCGCTGCCGCCGGTGCTCGGCAATCGCGACCAGCTTATCCAGGTGTTTCTTAATCTGGTGAAGAACGCCGCCGAGGCGATCGGCGACAATGCGCCCCACGGCGAAATTTGCCTGACGACCGCGTTCCGGCCCGGCGTGCGCCTGACAGTGCCCGGGCAGCAAACACGCATCTCCTTGCCGCTCGAGTTTTGCGTGCGCGACAACGGCCCCGGCGTGCCCGACGACCTGATGCCGCATCTATTCGATCCGTTCGTGACCACCAAGCCCACCGGCAGCGGACTGGGGCTTGCGCTCGTTTCCAAGATCGTCGGCGACCATGGCGGGATCATCGAATGTGAATCCCAGCCGCGCCGCACGATCTTTCGCGTCTTGATGCCGGTCTACAGTGGCGACGCTTCCTTTGCGGATGCGCCGCTCATTCATGATAGTTGAGGGCCACATGCCGACCGGAAGCATTCTTGTTGCCGATGACGACGCCGCGATCAGGACAGTGCTCAATCAGGCGCTGTCACGGGCGGGCTATGAAGTCCGCCTGACCGGCAATGCTGCGACGCTGTGGCGGTGGGTCAGTCAGGGCGACGGCGACCTCGTCATCACCGACGTCGTCATGCCTGACGAAAACGTGTTCGATCTAGTGCCGCGCATTCGCAAGGCGCGCCCGGACCTGCCGGTCATCATCATGAGCGCGCAGAACACCTTCATGACCGCGATCCGCGCGTCCGAGCGGGGTGCCTATGAATATTTACCGAAGCCGTTCGACCTCAAGGAACTGATCGCCATCGTCGGCCGCGCGCTTTCCGAGCCGAAGCAAAAACGCCAGGCGCCGGCCAAGGTCGACGAGTTCGATTCGATTCCGTTGGTCGGCCGTTCGCCGGCGATGCAGGAGATTTATCGGGTTCTCGCGCGCCTGATGCAGACCGATCTCACGGTGATGATCTCGGGCGAAAGTGGTACCGGCAAGGAGTTGGTCGCTCGCGCGCTGCACGATTACGGCAAGCGACGCGCCGGCGCTTTCGTCGCGGTGAACATGGCAGCGATCCCGCGCGACCTCATCGAATCCGAATTGTTCGGGCACGAGAAGGGCGCCTTCACCGGAGCCAACACCCGATCGTCGGGCCGTTTCGAGCAGGCCGAAGGCGGCACGTTGTTCCTCGACGAGATCGGCGACATGCCGATGGAGGCGCAGACGCGGTTGCTGCGCGTGCTGCAGCAGGGCGAATACACCACCGTAGGCGGCCGCACCCCGATCAAGAGCGATGTGCGCATCATCGCCGCCACCAACAAGGACCTGCGGCTGCAGATCCAGCAGGGACTGTTCCGCGAAGATCTGTTCTTCCGCCTCAATGTCGTGCCGCTGCGGCTGCCGCCGTTGCGCGAGCGCGCGGAGGACATCCCCGACCTGATCCGCCATTTCTTCGAGCAGGCGCAGCGCGAGGGCCTGCCGGCCAAGCAAATCGATCCCGCCGGCCTTGAGCGGCTCAAGCGTCATCGCTGGCCCGGTAATGTGCGCGAGCTCGAGAACCTGGGCCGCCGGCTTGCCGCGCTCTACCCGCAGGAAACGATTTCCGCCGCCGTGATTGAGAGCGAATTGGCGCAGCCCGTGCTCCCCGCCGGCGGCGAGGAGCCCTACGGCGACGAGGCGCTCTCGGTGGCGGTCGAACGGCACCTGGCGACCTATTTTTCCGGCTTCAAGGACGGCCTGCCGCCCTCCGGGCTCTACCACCGCATTCTGCGCGAGATCGAGTATCCGCTGCTCTCAGCAGCGCTGGCGGCCACGCGCGGAAACCAGATCCGGGCCGCCGACCTGTTGGGGGTCAACCGCAACACTTTGCGCAAGAAAATCCGCGACCTCGACATCCAGGTTTATCGCAGCAGCAACTAGCCGCGCCGTCGCCAAGGCAGCGCTGGGTGGCCGCGGAATTGTCGCAATTCGGCAACATTGTTGTATAAAAGCATCAGTGGGTCGCGCGTCCGCGCGCGAGCCGACTGTGTCGAACGCGGGTGACGCCGAGCGCGCCTCCGCCATGCCGCCGGGGATCGATGACTGTGGACCAGGCCGTCAGCGCCGAATTGCTCGCCGCTGAGAAACCTTCGCGTTTTCGCACGCGTTTGATCGGGCCGATCGCCGTTGGCGGCGCGCTGCTCTCCGCGCTCGCGACATTTTTGGTGCTGGCCGGCCTGACGCCAATCGTGCCGACGCATCCCGTGGTCGTATCGCTGCTCCTGGTCAACGCCTCCAGTGGACTTATTCTGCTCGTCATCATCGGGCGCGAAGTCTGGCAGATCGTGCAGGCGCGACGTGGCGGCCAAGCCGCGGCACGGCTGCACATTCGCATCGTCGGCCTGTTCTCGGTGATCGCTGCGGCGCCCGCCATCCTGGTTGCGATCGTCGCGAGCGTCACGCTCGACCGCGGGCTCGATACCTTATTCTCGACGCGCACGCGCGCGGCAATCGAAAACTCGGTGGTCGTCGCCGATGCCTATTTGCGCAGCCAGGCCCAGATGCTGCGCTCCGACGCCGTTTTGATCGCGTTCGATCTGGCGCGCGGCAAATCGCTGTTCGACAAGGAACCCGACAAACTCCACCAATTTCTGAGCTTCCAAGCGTCGTTGCGCGGACTGGCCGCGGCCAGCGTGGTCGATTCCGAGGTCAAGGTGATCGACAAGGCCGATGTTCCGCTCGACCGCGGCTTTGTCCTGCCCCCGCGCGAAGCCTTGAAGGGGATCAGCGAGAGCGAACCGCAGATCGTGCTGTTGCCGGACGCGGACTACGTCGCGGCAGCGATCAAGCTGCGGGAATATTCGGACGAATACCTCTACGTCGCCCGGCTGCTCGACCCGCGCGTGCTCAATCAATTGCGTATCACCCAGGCCAGCGTCTCCGAATACGCCGCCATTGAATCGCGCCGGCTCGGCATCCAGGTCGCGTTCGCGTTGATGTACACCGTCATCGCGTTGATCGTATTGCTGTCGGCGGTCTGGATCGGCCTCGATTTCGCCAACCGGCTGGTTGCCCCGATCCGGCGCCTGATCGGCGCGGCCAACGTCGTATCGACCGGCAACCTGTTCGTGCGCGTGCCGGTCCGCAAGTCGGAAGGCGATCTTGCCAATCTCGGCGAAACGTTCAATCGCATGACGCAGGAGCTGCGAACGCAGCGCGACGACCTCGTGCGCGCGCGCGACCTGATCGACAGCCGCCGCCGCTTTACCGAAGCCGTGCTGTCGGGCGCCAGCGCCGGGGTAATCGGCATCGACGATCATGGCTACATCAGCATTCTCAATCGTTCGGCCGAAAAGCTGATCGGCCGCAGCGAAGCCGACGCGATCGGCAAGCCGGTCATCGATATCGTCCCCGAACTGTCGCAAATCGTCGCGCAGGCGAGGAGCGGGACGCAGCGGCTGACGCAGGACCAGGTCACGATCAATCGCGGCGGTCGGGAGCGCACGCTTCAGGTGCGGGTGACGCGCGAACAGGCCGAAGATGAAGTCGAAGGCTACGTCGTGACCCTCGACGACATCACCGAATTGGTCGTCGCGCAGCGCACCTCCGCCTGGGCCGACATCGCGCGCCGTATCGCCCACGAGATCAAGAATCCGCTGACCCCCATTCAGCTCGCGGCCGAGCGTCTGCGGCGCAAATACATCAACGTCATCGGCGAGGACAAATCGGTGTTCGAGCAGTGCACCGACACCATCGTGCGCCAGGTCGACGACATTAAACGCATGGTCGACGAGTTTTCACGTTTCGCCCGCATGCCCAAGCCCGTGATCGCTGCAGAAGACGTCGCCGATACCGTGCGACAGGTGGTGTTCCTGATGAAGGTCGGTCACGCCGATCTCGATGTCGACGTCGAGATTGCCGAAGATCCGATGCCGGCGCGGTTCGATCGCCGCCTGATTTCGCAGGCGCTCACCAACGTCATCAAGAACGCCACCGAAGCGATCGCTGCGGTTCCTCCGCAGACGCTCGGCAAGGGGCGAATTCTGGTTTCCGCCGCGCGGGAAGGGGACGACATCGTGATCGACGTGATCGACAACGGGATAGGCCTGCCGGCGGAAAACCGCAGCCGCCTGCTGGAGCCCTATGTGACGACGCGCGAAAAAGGCACAGGGCTTGGCCTTGCCATCGTCGGCCGCATTCTCGAGGAGCATGGCGGAGCGATTGTGTTGCGCGATGCCGCCGATAAAATTTCGGGTCAGCGTGGCGCTTGGGTGCGGGTGCGCTTCGCGCCGGGTGCCGCGGGCGATAACACCGATTCCGAACGACAAAATGTGACGAACGGGTCAAACTGATGACGGGCGAAATACTGATCGTTGACGACGAAGCTGATATCCGGGACCTGGTCGCGGGTATCCTGCAGGATGAGGGCTATACCACCCGCACCGCGCAGAACAGCGATGACGCCCTGGCGTCAGTTGTTTTGCGCCGGCCGAACTTGATATTCCTCGACATCTGGTTGCAGGGCAGCCGGCTCGACGGCCTGCAACTGCTCGACGCGGTCAAGCAGGAACACGCCGAACTTCCGATCGTGATGATTTCGGGTCACGGTAATATCGAAACCGCGGTGGCGGCGATCAAGCACGGCGCCTATGACTTCATCGAGAAGCCGTTCAAGGCGGACCGGCTGGTTCTGGTCGCCGAGCGCGCGCTTGAGACTTCGCGGTTGCGCCGCGAGGTCAAGCAGCTCAAGCAGGCGGCGCCGTCGCAAACCACCTTGATCGGCAAATCGGCGGCCGCCGGCCAGTTGCGCCAGACCGTCGAGAAGATCGCCCCAACCAATAGCCGGATTCTGGTCGTCGGCCCGTCGGGAGCCGGCAAGGAGCTCGCCGCCCGCGCCATCCATTTGGCCTCGGCGCGCGCCAGCGGGCCTTTCATCGTTCTCAATGCCGCCGCGATCACGCCCGAGCGCATGGAAGTCGAGCTGTTCGGCGTCGACCGCACCAACGGCCAGGACACCCGCAAGCCGGGCGCGCTCGAAGAGGCGCACGGCGGGACCCTGTTCATCGATGACATCGCCGATCTGCCGCGCGAAACCCAGAACAAGATATTGCGCGTTCTGGTCGACCAGACCTTCCAGCGAGTCGGCGGCAGCGCCAAGCTGGCGGTCGATGTGCGCATCGTGTCGTCGACGACCCGCAACCTCGAGGCCGAGATCGCGGCGGGGAAATTTCGCGAGGATCTTTATCACCGGCTTTCGGTAGTGCCGATCCGGGTGCCGCCGCTCGCTGAGCGGCGCGAAGACATTCCGGAGTTGGTGGACTATTTCATGGAGCAGATTTCGCAGGCGACCGGGCTGCCGAAGCGCCGTATCGGCGACGACGCGATGGCGGTGCTGCAATCGCACGACTGGCCTGGCAACATCCGGCAACTTCGCAACAATGTGGAACGCTTAATGATTCTCGCCGGGGGCGATTCCGATGTGGTGGTCGACGCCAGCATGCTGCCCGCCGATGTCGGCTCGATGGTGCCGAACATGCCGAACGGCAATGGCGGCGAGCACCTGATGGGGTTGCCGCTACGCGAGGCGCGTGAGGTATTTGAGCGCGAATATCTGGTGGCGCAGATCAGCCGGTTCGATGGCAATATCTCGCGCACCGCGGAATTCGTCGGCATGGAACGCTCGGCCCTGCATCGCAAGCTCAAGGCGCTGGGCATCGGGTAGCGTCGGAACGGGTCCATGTCGCGCATCGCTTATGTCAACGGCCGCTACCTGCCGCTCGCTCATGCTAGCGTCAACGTCGAGGATCGCGGCTATCAGTTGTCCGATGGCGTTTACGAAGTCTGCGAAGTGAGGGGAGGCCTCCTTGTTGACGAGCGCCGCCATCTCGCGCGGCTCGAACGCTCGCTTCACGAGATCGCCATGGCGCCGCCGATGACGCGCGCCGCGCTCGGCATCGTGTTGCGGGAGACCGTGCGGCGAAATCGCGTACGCGACGGCTTTGTCTATCTTCAGGTGTCGCGCGGCGTTGCCCGGCGCGATCATGCCTTTCCGACCAAGGCCGTGGCGCCAGGCGTCGTCGTGACGGCGCGCAGCGTCGATCCGGCCGTCACCGAGAAGACCGCGACGGAGGGCATCGCCGTCGTCACCATGCCGGACGAGCGCTGGGCCCGCGTCGACATCAAATCGATTTCGCTGCTGCCGAACGTTCTCGGCAAGCAGGCGGCGCGCGAGCAGGGCGCCCGTGAAGCGTGGTTCGTCGACAGTGCCGGCCGCGTCACCGAGGGCGCGTCGTCGAACGCCTGGATCGTCAGCCGCGACGGCAAACTGGTGACGCGCGCACTCGGCCACGACATCCTGCAAGGCATCACCCGCACCGTCGTGCTCGACGCGATCAAGGCGCAAGGCCTGCAAGTCGAGGAGCGCGCCTTTACCGTCGAAGAGGCCCATGGCGCGCGTGAAGCCTTCGTTACCTCGGCGACGCAGGCCGTGATGCCAGTGGTGAGCATCGACGGCCGTCCGGTCGGCAACGGTGCGCCCGGCCTGATCGCGAGCGCGCTGCGCCGCGATTATTATAATTTCGCCGAACTGACCTGAGGGCGCTTTCGTCGTCTAGAACTTCCAAATCTGCGTATTCTTAAGGGCTTGGGAGCAGGGCGGCCAACTGGCGCTTGCACCGGAAAGCGCGCTGCCATCTAATGGCGCCGCACCCGGTCCACAGCTCCGACAAGGGGCGGAGCAGACGTCGCCGGGCAACGAACTGGTCTCGCGCGAAGACGCGAGCATAAAAGGAACAACGGCAATGGCCGATCGTGCGCAGAATCTCCAAGACACCTTTCTCAATCACGTCCGCAAAGTCAAAGTCCCGCTGACGATCTTCTTGATCAACGGCGTGAAATTGCAGGGCGTGGTGACGTGGTTCGATAATTTCTGCGTGTTGCTGCGGCGGGATGGACACTCACAGCTCGTCTACAAGCACGCAATCTCCACCATCATGCCCGGCCACCCGATCCAGTTGTTCGAAGGTGGCGAAGAGCCGCCGGCCGAGGGCAAGGCCTAGTTGGAACAGCGCAAGCGCGACGCACACGCAGGCCGTCTGCCGCCGGGATCGAGCGGCCGCGCGATTGTGATCGAGCCGTGGCTCAAACGGCCCTCGCCGCGTGGCGAGGCGGCCGACGATCCGCGCACGCCGCAGGGGCGGCTCGACGAAGCGACGGGATTGGCGCGCGCGATCGATCTCGATGTGGTTGATAGCGGTCTTGTGACGCTCAATGCGGTGCGGCCGGCGACTTATATCGGCACCGGCAAGGTCGAAGAGATCGCCGGGTTGACCAAGACGCTCGACGCCGGGGTCGTGGTGATGGACTGCGCGGTCTCTCCGGTGCAGCAGCGCAATCTGGAGAAGGCCTGGAACGCCAAGGTGCTCGACCGCACCGGGCTCATTCTGGAGATCTTCGGCCGGCGCGCGCGCACGCGCGAGGGCGCGTTGCAGGTCGAGCACGCCCATCTGACTTATCAGAAAAGCCGGCTGGTGCGATCATGGACGCATCTCGAGCGCCAGCGCGGCGGCTTCGGTTTCTTGGGCGGGCCGGGCGAGACCCAGCTCGAGGCGGACCGCCGGGTCATCGAAGATCGGCTGCGCCGGATCGAAGCCGAGCTCGACAAGGTCAAGCGCACGCGAAAACTTCACCGCGACAGCCGCAAGCGGGTGCCGTACCCGATCGTCGCGCTGGTCGGCTACACCAATGCCGGCAAGTCGACGCTGTTCAACCGCATGACCAGCGCATCGGTATTGTCGGCCGACATGCTGTTTGCGACGCTCGATCCGACCTTGCGCGCCGTCACTCTGCCGCAGGGAACCCGCGTCATCCTGTCCGACACGGTCGGCTTCATTTCGGACCTTCCCACCATGCTGGTCGCGGCGTTTCGCGCGACATTGGAGGAAGTGATCGAGGCCGACGTCATCCTGCATGTGCGCGACCTGTCGCATCTGGAAAGCGGCGCGCAATCGCAGGACGTCGTCAAGATCCTCGGCGAGCTTGGCATCGAGCCCAACGACCGCCGGCTGATCGAGGTCTGGAACAAGATCGACCGGCTCGACGCCCGGCGGCGCGAGGAAGTTCTCAACATGGCGCAGCGCCGGTCAGCCGAAGAGCGGCCGGTGCCGATTTCCGCGATCACCGGCGAGGGCATCGACGCGCTGGAGGCCGCGATTCAGGCGCGTCTCGCGCAACAGCGTACCACGCTCGATTTGACGCTTGATCCGTCCGACGGCGCCGGCCTGAGCTGGCTTTACCGCCACGGCGAGGTGCTGGAACGGGTGTTCGGTGAGGACGGCCGGCTGCACGTCACGGTGCGAACGGATGCCGATAATGCGGCGCGGCTCAAGGCCAAGTTCGGGGAGGCGGTCGAGCCCTAAGTCCGCTCGGCGGCCTTTGCCGCGTCCCACAACACATCCATTTCGGCAAGCGTAGCCTCGCCGGGGGTCTTGCCGCGGGCGGCAAGCGCCTGTTCGATCGCGGCGAACCGGCGCTCGAATTTGCGGTTGGTGCCGCGCAGGATGGATTCCGGATCGGCAGCGAGATGCCGCGCCAGGTTGACGACGGCAAACAACAGGTCGCCGACCTCGGCGGTTGCTTCGTCGGTGGCGCCGGCATCGAGCGCAGCTTCGATTTCGTCGGTCTCTTCCCGGATTTTCGCTAGAACAGCACGTGGATCGTTCCAGTCGAAGCCGACTTTGCCGGCCTTCTGCTGCAATTTCACCGCTCGGGTGAGGGCGGGCAGGCCGACCGGGACGCCGTCCAGCGCGCCCTGCGCTCCCTCGGCCTTTTGACCCGGTTTCTGTTGGCTCTCCTCAGCCTTAATGCGCTCCCAAAGGCGCTTGACGGCCTCGGCGGTGTGGCCTTGCTCGTCGGCGAACACATGGGGGTGGCGGCGGATCAATTTGGCGGTGATCGCCTCGACCACGTCGCCGAAATCGAAGGCGTTCTGCTCCTGCGCCATACGGGCGTGGTAGGCGACCTGGAGCAGCAGGTCGCCAAGCTCCTCGCGCAGATCCTCGAGGTCACCTCGCTCGATTGCATCGGCGACCTCATAGGCTTCTTCGAGCGTGAACGGCGCGATAGTGCGGAAATTCTGCGCGAGATCCCAGGGACATCCGGTTGCTGGCGCGCGCAGGGCGGCCATGATCTCGATCAAGCGGGCAATGTCGCGCGACGGCTTCAAGCGAGGCTCGCAACAGGCGGAATGGAGCGGCAGCCTACAGCGACGCGTGGCCAGGTTGGCGCAGCGGTATCCGAGTCAGTGATTCGCATAAGACATATTATGGAATATTTTATATGATGTGCATCCATGCTTTCACTTTAGGTTCTCGATACAAACATATGTAATAACGCGGTATTCGACCTCTCCTAAGAAATCGCTTTAGAGTTGAAACTGAAGACCATCGAACGCCGGCTCGACGCCTGCCGGCATTTGCCGGCGCAGCGCTTCGTAATCGAGATCGGCGTGCAGATTGGTCAGGATCGCCCGTTTCGGCTTGATGCGGGCGATCCAATCCAGCGCCTCGGCGAGGTTCATGTGGCTCGGATGCGGGGTGATCCGCAGCGCGTCGACGATCCAGACATCAAGCCCAGCCATCAAGGCTACGCTGGCCGCCGGCAATGCCTTGATGTCGGCCGAGTAGGCTACCCCGCCGAACCGGAATCCCAGGGAAGCGATATCGCCGTGCTCCTGGAGCAGCGGCAGCACTTCGATCGGCCCGCCCTTCCCCTCGATCACAACCGGGGTGCCGGCCACCAGACGATGCTCGGTCAGAATGGGCGGATATTCGCTGCCGGGCGGAGTACTGAAGCAATAACTGAAGCGCGCTCGCAAAATCTCGGAAGTGGGTCCGTCGAGATAGATGTCGACCCGGCGCCGATGACGGACAAAGATCCCCCGGAGATCGTCGATCCCGTGCGTATGGTCGGCGTGCTCATGGGTGATCAGAACGGCGTCGAGGTGCTCGACCTGCGCGGTCAACAACTGCTGGCGCAAGTCCGGAGAACAATCGACCAAAACGCGAGTCGCCCCGCCGGGTCCCTCGCGCGAGACCAGAAGCGAGCAGCGCCGACGGCGGTTTTTCGGATTGGACGGATCGCAGGCGCCCCAGCCCAGCGCCACGCGCGGCACACCCATCGAAGAACCGCAGCCGAGGATGGTGAATTTCAGAGTCATGCAAGAGACCGGGCAGGCCGGGGCACCTTGTTGAACAACCGGAAGAAATTCTCGGTGGTCTGGCTCGCGATCTGGTCCGGCGCGACGCCGCGCGCCTGCGCCAGTATCTTGGCGGTCTCAACCACATAAGCGGGCTCACAACGCTTACCCCGGTATGGCAGCGGAGCGAGATATGGCGCGTCGGTCTCGACGAGAATTCGATCGGCCGGTAGTTCGGCCGCGATATCCCGCAGAGTCTGGGAATTCTTGAACGTCAAAATGCCGGTGAACGAGACATAATGCCCCAGCGCGACCGCGCGCATGGCGAGCCCCCGGCCGCCGGTGAAGCAATGCAGCACCGCGGGAAAGGCGCCCTTCCCGCTTTCCTCCTCGAGAATTCGCGCCATGTCGTCATCGGCCTCGCGCGAATGAATGACCAGCGGCAGGCCAGTTCGCCGCGCCGCCGTGATATGGACACGAAACCCCTGCTCCTGCGCGGCACGCGGCGAGTTATCGTACTGATAATCCAGTCCCGCCTCGCCAATCGCCACGACTTTGGGATGCTGGCTGCGGGCGGCCAGATCGTCGGCGCTGATGTCGAGCTCCTCATCGGCGTGATGCGGATGGGTGCCGACCGAGCAGAACACGTCGTCAAACCGCTCAGCCACCGCCATGACCTGGGCGTGGCGCTTGACCCGCGTCGAGATCGTCACCATTCGCCCGATATCCAGCGCGCGCGCGCGGGCGACGATGGCATCGAGCTCGGTGCCGAAATCCGGAAAATCAAGGTGGCAATGGCTGTCGACCAGCATCAAGCTCCTTCGTAAGTTACTGTTCTATATGGATGGTGTTTCATTTTGCGGGTGCGATTAGCTGGCAGGTACTCACAGGGTACTTAGGAAGCATTATTTCAGGATGAGCGAGGTGGCCACCCTACCCTGTCATGCGGTTTTGTGCAGCACACAAGGCGGACCATCGGGCCACATAATGATGCCCGTGTTCGCCATCAGCCCTCAAATTCGGAGTGACGCACGGCCATGACGCCCCGCCTTTCCGGTATACGGAGCGCGATGGACGCGGACTTTTTGAGATTCAAAGCACGAAGGCCTGAACGCGCGCAAAAAATAATTAGCCGCAATCGGCAATGTGAGGCGGCGGGTGAAAGCTAGTGGTATTACCGGTGCAAAGCAGACATTCGCTGGCAGCGCCGCGAATGGTCGCTAAGGGCCAATAGCGACCAAAGTCCCGTTGAAAAACTCCACCATTCGTCGAGAATAGCTAGCTCTTGCTGACGGTGGGCAGATGAAACAACATCGATCAATCACACAACACAAGGCGTCAAAAGCCTCACCAAAAATATCAATATTCGACGCTATCCAGACTCGATCAGAGAAAAGGATTGAAACGCTGAGTGATGGCGTATTTGCCGTCGCTATGACGCTGCTGATCTTAGATATAAAGCTGCCCGCTATTTTCGAAGGTATCAATGTTGCTGAATTTAACTATCTCATTTGGGAGCTTTGGCCAAAAGTTGGCGTCTTCGTTTTGAGTTTTATTGTTCTTGCGCGGGCGTGGGAACTTCATCGGTATGTTTTCAATTTTCTAATCCGATACGATCACCCGCTAATCTACTTGAACATGGCTTATCTGATGGCGATAGCGTTTATGCCATTTACGACCTCTTTGGTTGGAGAACATTCAAAATTCGCCATTTCGGCAGCGGTATACGCGACAAACTACTTAGCGATAGCGGGCACGAAATTTCTTATATGGCGTCATGCCACTCATCTACATCGCTTGGTCTCACGCGAATTGCCGTCCTCAATCATCATCTGGCTAAAAAAACGACTTGCCGTAAGTATTGCGATAATTAGCGTTGCGATTTTAGTCGCTTTAATTTATCCGCAGGCCAGTATTCTACTGCTACTTCTGTACCAAGTGACGATGGTCATCGTTCCGTTTTTCCGACGGACAATACAAACGCCATGAGACTAGTTGCTGGTTAGATTGATCATCGAATTGCTCCATGCCCGCTTAGGTCAGCAACGGTCATTGTCGCGACAACTTCACGGCCGATGTCCGCATTAGGTCAGGAGCGGACATCGCCCAACGTCCGCGTCATGTCCGCTACCCCCGATAGCGGGCGTTCGTCGGCGCGGCTGGGCGTTCAATTTAGTGGGCGAGAGGACGATTAAGAATTTGTTAACCATCTGAGCGCCACGTGGGGCTAGGTAACCCATTGCGATTCCATCTTTGGGTGAACCTCCCAACTTGCGGCCCCGGTTACGCGGATAGCGACCGGGGCCTTTTTTTGTGTGCGTCAACCATTGCCGCGCTCGATGTCCGGAGTTGCCAAGGGTTTCATCGGTCGCGATCATCCTGTCGGGCCCGGCTGTCACCCCTTCGACTGGAGTGCGCCCCTAATGGCGGACAGTTTCAGGCGGCGGTTTTGACAGTTCGCTGGGCGTGGCGATCCTCGTATTGCGCGGGGCTGAGATAGCCGAGCGCGGAGTGGAGTCTGCGGGTGTTGTAGACCTCATCGATGAAGCGTGGAAGGTCGTCTGCAACGTCATCTAACGTTTCGTAGGCCATCAGATACACGGCTTCGACCTTGAGCGTCTTCATGAAGCTCTCGGC
>JBBRAN010000025.1:0-19129 GCA_038206695.1 Hyphomicrobiales bacterium
GTCGACATTGGCCTGCGTGATGCCAAGTTCCTCGGCGTTGACCATGGCGTAGTGCGTCCACTTCACGATATCGAACCACTGGTCGTCGCCGTGGCGCACCGCCGGGCCGAGCGGCTCCTTGGAAATGATTTCCGGCAACACGATGTGGTCGTTGACATTGGCCAGCCGCAGCCGCTCGGCATACAGACCCGAGGCGTCGGTGGTGTAGGCGTCGCAACGGCCGGCGTCATAGGCCTTCACCGCCTCGTTGGCGGTCGCGAAGGTGACGGTCTTGACCTGCATTTTATTGGCGCGGAAGTAATCGGTCAGGTTGAGTTCGGTGGTGGTGCCCTGCTGCACGCAGACCGATGCGTCGCTTAACTCGAGCGCCGAATTGACCTTGAGTGTCTTGCGCACCATGAAGCCCTGGCCGTCGTAGTAGTTTACGCCGGTGAAGTTGAGGCCGAGCGAAGTGTCGCGTGAGGATGTCCAGGTTGTGTTGCGGGCGAGAACGTCGACCTCGCCGGACTGAAGCGCGGTGAAGCGGTCCTTCGCCGACAGCGGCACGAATTTGACCTTCTTCGCATCGCCCAGCACCGCCGCTGCGATTGCGCGGCAGAAGTCGACGTCGAGGCCGCTCCAGGCGCCCTGAGCATCCGGCAGGCCGAAACCGGCGAGCGTGCCGTTGCCGCCGCAGTTGAGCATACCGCGCGATTTGACGGTGTTGAGCGTTTGCGCCGAGGCGGCCGAGGCTGCGAATGCCAACACGGCGGCAACTGCACAAGAAGTGACTACGCGTTTCATGACTGAAGCCTTTTCCCAGGTTTGGTTTGCGTCAAAATGTCCGCTTTCTCTCGCGCGGGACGGCGAGTGTGTTTCGTCCGCGCACAGGAAGATGACCGGCCCGCTATAGTGCGGCCCACGATTGCCGATGTTCCCTCTCAATCCCCAACGTGGGTATCTCAGAACTATCCTACTTCAAGGTCAAGGGGTTGACGCTCGCGTCGGAACGGGCGGATATGTTTTTTCTTCAGCAAGCCGCCTCCAAAACTCGCACCCGATGGCGAAAAAGCCGACCACTCCACTCAAGCCCGAGACCAGGCTCGTCACTGCCGGCCGCGATCCGGCGGGGCAGTTCGGTTTCGTCAATCCGCCAGTCTACCACGCCTCGACCGTGCTCTATCCGAGCGCGGAAGATCAGGTCGCACACCGCGCGCGCTACCAATATGGCCGCCGCGGCACGCCGACCACCGAAGCGATGGAACAGGCGCTGGCGGCAATCGAAGGTCCGCAATGCGCCGGTGTCGTGCTGGTGCCGTCGGGCATGAACGCATGCGCAACGGCCCTGCTGGCAGTCGTCGGCGCCGGCGATCACTTGCTCGTCACCGACAGCGTCTATCGACCGACCCGCGCGTTCTGCGACAGCATCCTCAAGCGGCTCGGCGTCGAGACGACGTACTACGATCCGTTGATCGGCCCCGGCATCGCGAAGCTGATGAAAGCCAACACGCGCGCCGTGTTCGTCGAGGCGCCCGGCTCGCAAAGTTTCGAAATGCAGGACATCCCGGCAATCGCGGCGGTCGCTCATAAGCGCAAGGCGCTCGTCCTAATGGACAATACCTGGGCGACGCCGCTGTATTTCCGGGCGCTGGAAAAGGGTGTCGATCTCTCGATCCAGGCCGGCACCAAATACATCGGCGGCCATTCCGACATCATGTTCGGCACCGTGTCGGCCAATGCGGCGACTGCACCCCGGCTCAAGGAGACGTTCAGTACGCTCGGTCTTTGCGCCGGGCCGGATGACGTCTTTCTGGCGTTGCGGGGTTTACGCACGATGGCGGTGCGCCTCGCCCGGCATCAGGCTAGCGCGCTCACGGTCGCCCGCTGGTTTTCCGCGCGCCCGGAAGTCCTGCGCGTGCTGCATCCCGCGCTCGAAAGCGATGCCGGTCACACCATCTGGAAACGCGATTTCACGGGCGCGAGCGGACTGTTCAGCATCGTTCTCAAGCCGGCGGACGAGAAAGCGGTCTATGCCTTCATGAACGAACTCGCGTTGTTCGGCATGGGATATTCGTGGGGCGGTTTCGAGAGTCTTGTGATCCTGTTCGACTGCAAGGACTATCGCACGGCCACGCCATGGGCGCCGGGTGGACCGACGTTGCGTTTCCATATCGGGCTGGAAGACACCGGCGACCTGATCGCCGATCTCGAACGCGGCTTCGCCGCGATGAAACGCGCGGCCTAGGCGGCGGCCGCCGATCCCTTGCCGCGCATGACGAATTGCAGATTGCGCAGATAGACGAATACGCCGAATGCCTGGCCGATGATGAAGACCGGGTCCTTGCGGTAGAGCGCATAGCCGAGCAGCATCAGTCCGCCGCCGATCGAGAACACCCAAAACGCGGTCGGGACGACGCTGCGGCCTGCGCGTTCCGAGGCAATCCACTGGACGACGAACCGCATCGCAAACAGCAGTTGCGCGACATAGCCAATCAGGATTCCCCAATCGACCGAGCCGACGAAGACATCGTGCAAGTAGCCGCCGACGGCGGTGGTAATGTCGACCAGCATTATGGACCCTCCACAATCTCGGGAATGCGTTTCCTGCGGCGGATCAGCCACCACACCCCGGCGAGGTCGAGAATCCCGACCCAGAGCCGGTCAAAAAATCCGTAATTCGACACGCCATGGCCGCGCGGCCGGTCGCGAACGTCAACATAGCCAATGTCGCAGCCCTCGCGGCGCACCAGCGCCGGCATGAAGCGATGCAGCGCGTCGAAATATGGCAGCTGCAGATAGAGATCGCGTCGGAACGCCTTCAGCCCGCAGCCGGTGTCGCGGGTGCCGTCGCGCAGCACCGCGCCGCGCACCGCATTGGCGACACGCGATTGAAACTTCTTGAACCCCGAGGCTTTGCGTCCGACACGCTGTCCAGCAATCAACCCGACGCGCGGCGTGCCAGCCTCCAGCGCGCGAATGAGCGCCGGTAGGAAGGCCGGGTCGTTCTGCCCGTCGCCATCGATGGTCACGATGACCGGTGCGCGCGCGGCGAGCACACCGCTGCGCACCGCGGCGGACTGCCCGCAGGATTTGCGGTGACGCACCGTCCGCAGCCACGAAAACTGCGCCGACAATCGCGTCAGGTCTTCGGCAGTGCCGTCGCTCGACCCGTCATCGACGTAGATCACCTCGTAGGGCCAATGGCCGTCGAGCGCGGCGGCGATCTCGTGCACCAGCGGTTCGATATTGCCCGCTTCGTTGCGGACCGGCACGACGACCGCGACCGCGGCATTGGGTGAGGAACTCATGAAGCCGAGCTTCTAGTCAGCCAGCAATGCGCGAGCAACAGATTTCACCCGGCGCCAGGAAGGCCCGGGAAACGCCTCGATGCGCCCGTCCGGCTCGATCCCGAAAACCAGCCGGCGCGACGCGAAATAGTTGCGCACGAGCAGCACCCCGATCCCGCCAAGGAAAAGTCCGGCCAGAACGTCGCTGGGATGGTGCGCGGTCAGCACGACCCGGCTGAGGGCAATGACGATGGCGTAGATCCACATCAAGGGACGCAGCCGCGGCCACAGGAGACCGATGGCGACGGCCGCGGCAAAGGCGGTAGTGGCGTGGCCCGACGGTAGGCTGGAATATTCAACTTTCCAGCCGAGCGGATGATAGAGCCAGGGATCGGCGTCCCCGCCGACGAAAGGCCGCGCGCGGCCAATCAGGCGCTTGGCGATGGTTCCGAACAGGCTCGGCAAGCCGATTGCCAGGAACAGGAACGCGGCGCGCGCCGCGACCGCTCCCAGAGTCAGCCTTGCCATGCGCGGTAACGAGGGTGGCGCCAGGGCAACCAACAGCAGGATTGCCGCCAGCGGCCACAGAAACCAGCTCGATTTGCCGAAGTCCGTCAGGAAATCGAACACCTCGTTCAACCATTCCGGCAGCAGCCGGGCGCCGCGGATCGCCGAGGCATCGAACAACGCGGCCACCACAAGAAACACCGCCAGCGCAATCCCGGCGCGGATCGCAATGGCGCGATAGTCGGGCTGACGGATCCCGCCGCGCGGCGCGCGCACCAAGAGCTTCGCTCCCGCACCGATGCGCGTGCCGACGCGGCGCAACACGCCGCGGGGGTCGATCCGCCCCAGATTCCCGGTCACGCTCATCAATCCTCTCCCGACCTGAACACCACGATTGCAACCGGGCGGCCGATGCTGATATTGAAGCCTTCGATGCGCGAGACCGGCGAATAGCGCAAGCCGATCGCCTCGGCGCGCTGGACGAAATTACGCTGCTCGGTTCGCCCGTCGAGCGCCGCGAACCGGCATGGGCCCTGACGCAGAAAATCGGCTGCCGAACTGCCGTCAATGAGCCGCGTCTCGGTGCCGAGCAAGAACACCACACTCGGTTCGTGATAGCCGGCGAGCGCCGCGAGCGGCTTCTTGCAATCAGTCTCCTTTAGGGTTGCCGATAGTCGCGGGCTCGGAAACAGCTCCGGCAGCCTCGGAAGGATGACCGCATAGAGCATGATAGCCACCAGCAATGAAGCGGCCATTCCCCTCAGTAATGCGCGTTCCGCGCCGTCGACCTCGTAAAGCCGCCAGGCCACCAGCCCGGTGACGGTGGCGGCGGCCGCGAACGGCCATGCCGCGATGCCGAGATCGCCGCCTATGACGATCTGTCCGACGATGCCGGCGAGACCGACGATGGCCGGAAAGATGAACCAGCCGCTGGTGCCAAACACCAGCCAGCGCGCCTTCGACAACGCGTCGCGTTCGAGTATTCCGGCAATTAATATGGCGATCGCCGGATAAAGCGGCAGCACATAATGCGGCAGTTTGGTGAGCACCGCCTCGAAAACGATCCATGACGGGACGAGCCAGCACAGCAGGAAACGCGCGCCCGGCTCGTTGCGCACCCGCCACACCATCGGCGTCGCCAATAAAGTGAGAACCGACCCCGGCCAGAACGTCACGCAATAGAGCAAGAGATAGTAGCCCGGCGGCGCGCCATGCGCCTCCTGGCTGCTGGTGACTTTCGACAACATGTCGCGGCCGAGCGATTCCGCGAAGAAGCTATCGCCGGCGCGGCTGAAAATCGCGGCGAACCACGGCAGCACCAGCACGAGCATCCAGACGGCCCCCATCCCCGGCCGCAGGGCAAGAAGCCAGCGTGCCGATCGGTCGAAGATCGACAACGCGCCGGCGGTCAAGCCTACGAACATCAGGATCAGCGGGCCTTTGACCAGGATGCCGGCGGCGAGCGCGGTCCAGAAAATTGCCGGTAGCCTCCAACCCTTGATCGCGCCGGGCTGGCGCCGTTCGGACAGATAGACGCGCGCCATGGCGCCCATCGCCGTGACCACGGTCAGCAGCAGCACGGCATCGGTTTTGGCGAGCCGCGCCTCGACGCCGAGCAGGATCGAAGTCGCCATCATCATCGCCGCGATCAGGGCGGCGCGCGTACTGACAAAAGCCAGCGCCGCCCAGTAAGTGAGCAGCACCGCGCCGAGCGCGCCGAACAGCGACGGCAGTCGGTAAAGCCAGATGGTGGTGCGGGCGGAGGGCATGCCAGCCCATTCGGCGGTCTTCACCGCAACGGCCTGCATCCAATAAATGCCGATCGGCTTCTTGTAACGCACCTCGTCCTGAAAACGGATATCGACGTAGTCACCCGTTTCGACCATCTGCTTGGTGGCCTGCGCGAAGCGCGCCTCGTCGCGATCGACCGGCGGCACCTGAAAAAACCCGGGCAGAAAAGCAAGCAGCGACAGCGCTACGAGCAGCAGCACGGCGCGCGCATGCGAGCCGACGCCATAATCGACCAGCGTCGTGAGGCTGTAAGGCGGCCGCACCGTCTGCTCCGTGGTTTCGCGCGTCATGCTCATGGGAGAAACACGGCGGTTAGTCGAACCGATTCCGCCTGGAGAGAGACAATACCCGCTGGCACAGGTTTGCGAAACAACAGCGCTCTCGTCACTGAACGCGCACCACGACGCTGGCGGAGGCGCCGCGGGCGTCGATCACCGTCAGCCGCATGAAACCCTGCCCTTCGGTCATGAAGGACAGCGCGCGGCGGCCTTGCGCCGCAGGCTGCGGCACGCCGTCAACCAGCAGCGTCAGCGGGCCGACGCCGCCGGCGACTTTGAGCGCCACCGGCTCCGTCCCCTCCGCCGCGCGTTCGAGCCGAGCGCCGTCCGGCGGGAACATGATGCGCGGCGGCTCGACGCCGTCGCCGGGCCCTCGGCCGGCGCCGAAACGCTGCAGCGGCAGCGGCAATTTGGTGTTGGTGGCGACGAGCGCGCCCTTGGGCGCGGCGGGAAGCGGCGCGGCGGTCTTGCCGGAGCGGGCGAACGCCTCGAACAGGACCGGCGCAGCGCTGGCGCGGCCGACGAGGCCGGGCACCGGCGCGCCATCGGGCCGGCCGACCCAGACGCCGATCGTCATGTGGCCATCGAAGCCGACCGCCCAGGCATCGCGGTAGCCGTAAGACGTGCCGGTCTTGAACGCGATGCGACCGTGCGGCGCATTGTCGGGTGGCGGAGCGCCAAGGAGCACGTTGCCGACATACCAGGCGGCGACCGGATCGAGCAGCCGAAGCGCCGCGCCGCCGTCGCCGGCGCGCTCGGTCAAAGCGTGCGCGTTACCGCCGCGCGCCAGCCCACCATAGAGCATCGTCAAATCGTTCAGCGTGATGCCGACGCCGCCCAATCCCATCGCCAGCCCTGGCGCTTCGCCTTTCGGCAGAACCAGCGCGGCGCCGGCCGAGCGCAAGCGCGCCGCAAGCCGATCGGTGCCGACCTTGTCGAGCACGGCGATCGCGGGAACGTTGAGCGATAGTTGCAACGCCTTGCGCACCGTCACGGTGCCCTGGAACGTGAGGTCGAAATTTTCCGGCGCGTAGCTGCCGTAACGCAGCGGCCGGTCGTCGATCATGGTTTCGGGATGCAGAAAGCCATCCTCGAAGGCGAGTCCATAGATGAACGGCTTGAGCGTCGAGCCGGGCGAGCGCAGCGCGCGGGTCATGTCGACCTGGCCGGCGCGGCGGGCCTCGAAGTAATCGGCGGAGCCGACCCTCGCCCTCACCTCGCCGGTCGTATTGTCGAGCGCAACGATGGCGAGCGAAATGTCGGGGCCGAGCGCGCGGGCGCGTTCGCGGGCCAGACCCTCAAGCGTGCCCTGTAACGCGGCATCGAGCGTCAGGCGGTGAACGCGCAAGCGCGGCTCGGCGGCGACAATCTGATCGGCGGCGTGCGGCGCCAGCAGCGGCATCGCCACGCGCATGGCGGGGACGTCCTCCGCCTTGGCGCGGGCGATCTCGTCGGCCGGCAACGCGCCCGCCGCCGCGACGCGCTCCAGCACGCGGTCGCGCGTGGCGCGGGCGGTGTCGTCGCGCCGGTCCGGCCGCCGCAATTCGGGCGATTGCGGCAAGGCGACCAGCAGCGCGGCCTCGCCGAGCGTCAGCCGCCGCGGCTCCTTTCCGAAATAAGCGAGCGAAGCCGCGCGCACGCCTTCGAGATTGCCGCCATAGGGCGCGAGAGTCAGGTAGAGCGCCAGGATGTCGTCCTTGCCGAGCGCGAATTCGAGCTCGAGCGCGCGCACGATCTGCCGCGCCTTGGCGGCGAGGCTGCGCTCGTGCCGCGGCTCGAGCAGCCGCGCCACCTGCATGGTCAGGGTCGAGCCGCCGGACACGATGCGGCCACTGCCCGCAAACTGGATGGCGGCGCGCGCCAGCGCCAGAACGTCGACGCCGCGATGCCCGGCAAAACGGCGATCCTCGTAGGCGATCAGAATTCGCAGCAAGCGCGGATCGACTTCCGCCGTCGCGGCCGGAAGCCGCCAGCGGCCCTCCGCCGTCGCATAGGCGCGCAGCAACTTGCCGTCGCGATCGAGCACGGCGTGCGAAACATCGAGATCGCGTCCGAGCGGCGCGGGGCCGAGCGCGACGATCCAAGCCGCGTAGGCAGCAATGACGCCCGACGTCAGCGCCGCCACACTCCATCCGATTTTCGCGCGCCGCGTCATTTCGCCGCCGTGACCTCGATCGATCCGCTCGCGGTGCGGCCGAACCGGTCGGGCCGGTACATGTCCTCGACGATGGCCTGCGGCAGCACGTAACGGCCCGGCGACACCACCCGCACCACATAGGCTACGGTGAACACCGCGGCATCGCCCGATTTGCGCTCGACGGCGGCGCTGAAGCGGTCGTCGCGAAACTGGGCGTTGGCAGGCTCGACGCCGCCCTCGATCCAGTCGAGCTTGCCCGCTTCGCCGGACGACACCAGATGCGGATTGTCGATCTCGAAGCCGGCCGGCAGATAATCCGCAACCATCAGCCGCGCGAATTGCGGGCTGGCGTCGGTGACCTTGAGGACGACGGCGAAGCGCTGGTTCTGCTTCGCCTTGGCGGGATCGGCCGGTTCGCCGGCCAGAGTGAAATAATTGCGCTCGATCTTGAGCCCGCGCTCGGCGGCGGGCTCCGGAGTGAGCGGCGAGCCAGACACCGAGACGACCGCCTGCACCGTGCCGTCACCCACATTCGCCAATGTCAGCGGCTTGAACGCCTCGCTGCGCAGGCTGCGGTTGAACACGCCTTTATGCGCGGCGCCGTCGACCGTCAGCGCAATCGCGCTGGATTCCTTGGCGAGCGCGCGCGCCGCCAGCACCAGCCAGGCCTGTTCCTGCGTCGATGTGTAGGCCGACAGGCTGCGCGCCGCGCCGATCCGCGTTACTGCGCCGTCGATGGTGGCGCGCAGCGCCCCGCTCTCCGAGGCAAGCGTCACCAGCGCCGCGCTATCGCGCAATGCCGAGCCGTAATCGGTCCGGCCGAACTCGAGGCTGGGCTGCGCCGCGATCGAATCTAGCGCCGCGCCATAGACGCGCTCGGCGCGCGTCTTGTCGCCCATCATCGCCAGCGCCGCGGCGATCTGCGCCTTGGCGATCGGCGTCGCGACGTCGTTGATCTTGACGTCGGCGAGATACCGCAGATCGCCAACCGGCGCCGCGCCGTTTCGCGCCAGCACGTAAAGCGCGTAAGCGAGATCGCGCCCGCCACCTTTGCCGGGCTCCGGCGCGACGGCAACCGCGTTGCGCAGCCGGTCGAGTGCCAGCTTGAACGCGACGTCGGGCACCTCGAACTTGCGCTCGCGCGCGCGCGACAGGAACTCGGTGACGTAGGCATCGAGCCAGCCATCTTCGCCCCCCGCGCTCCACAGGCCGAACGAACCGTTCGAACCTTGCCGCGCCAGCAGCGAGGCGATGGCATCCTTGATGCGCTGGTCGACGTCGGCGTCGAGCGCCAGGCTGGCGCCGCTGGCGAGCTCGTTGACATAAAGCAGCGCCACCGCGCGGCTTGCGATCTGCTCGGAGCAGCCGAACGGATAACGGTCGAGCGCGATGAGCAGCGCCGCCGCGTCGAGCGCGCTCGACAGCGCGACCGAAACCGAGGCGCGTCCGGTGTCCGGCACAAAATCGGCGAACATGTCGGGCGTGACGCTGAGGCTTTCGTCTTTGGACAACGCTTTCACCGTCCGCCGTGTCAGAGTCTGGGTCGCCGGCCGGGTGTCGAGCGCGTAGGCGCGGGTTAGCGCCAGATTATTCGGGCCGCTGACCGTTACCGCGACCGTGCCCGGCCCGGCGCCTGCCGCGTTCAGTGCAACCGCAACACTGCCGCGTTGTTTCTCCTTGAGCGCAACAGTCTTTGCGCCGTCCTCGCCCTTGATGGTGCCGTCGGTGGTGATCTTGACGCTGTAGTCGCCGGCGGCGCCTTCGACATTGTCGATCTCGAGCTGCAGGCTGGCGTTATCGCCAGTTCGCATGAAGCGCGGCACGGTCGCTGTCAGCACCACCGGATCGCGCACGATCAGATCACCGGCGAATTTTCCGACCTTGTCCTTGCTCCAGGCGACGGCCATCACCCGCATCGTGCCGGCGAAATCGGGAACGTCGAACTTGATCTGCGCGGTGCCGTCACGCGCGACGGTGACGATGCCGGAATAGAGCGCAAGCGGCGGCTGGGTCGGCGGCGAGCCGGACAATTCCGCTCCGGCGATGTCGCCGCCGGTGCGGATTTTTCCGGCAGCGCCCTGCATGCCGTCGATCAGTTGGCCGTAGAGATCGCGGATGTCGGCGGTGAGCCGCCGCTGGCCGAGATAATAATCGTCCGGCGCGGGCGGGCGGTAATTCGTCAAATTGAGAATGCCGAGATCGACCGCGGCGACCACGACGCGCGCCTCCTCCCCGCTCGCCAGCCCGCCGACCTTGACCGGCAAAGTCAGGCTGCTATTGGGCCGCATCGCCGGCGGCACGGTGACGTCGAGCGCGAGCGTATGCGCGGCGCGCTCGATCGCGAACCACTGGACGCCGATCGCGCGGCCCGGCATGCGCTGCGCCGGCGCATCGAGCGGGCGGCGCAATGTCGCAACGACATAAGCGCCGGTGCCCCAGTCCTTGCCGACCTGCAACTTCATCGCCACGGCGCCGGGCGCCTTGACGTTCTGCGTCGCGGTCGTGACCAGCCGATCGGTGAAGACGGCGAGCGAGACTTGGCCCGAGGTGTGCGCCGTCACCGCAACGTTGATAGTTTCGCCGGGTTTATAGTCCGGCTTGTCGAGTGCGATCTCGAGCAGATCGGGCGTATCGGCGCTGGATTCCGCGTAGAAACCGGCGTCGAACCCAACCGACGTGACCGGTCCATTGGCGTCGCCGGTCGAGACTTCGAGGCGATAGCGGCCCCATTTCACCGGCAGCGACAGGCGCGCCGGCTTGTCGGCGGCGACATCGAGCTTGCCGTCGGCGACGCGGCTGGTGGTCTTGACCGGCTCGAACTGCCAACTGCCGTTCTGGCGATACCATTGATAACGCGACTCGACGCGCAGCAGTTCGTAACGCAACCCGGTGCGCGCGATCAGCCTGCCGTCAGCGTCCGCCAGCAGCACGTCGAACGTTGCGTTTTCGCCCTCGCCCAGCGAGCGGCCGGTGAATGCTGACTTGACGCCGATCATCGGTCCCGCCGCCGGGATCGGCAGGGTCAATTTGCGCTCGACCGCGCGGCCGCCCGGTTCTGCCAGCCGCACCGCGATCTCGGCCGCCAGTGGCCGCGTCGTCTCGGGCAAAGTGTCGAGCCTCATGGCGAAACTCGCTTTACCGTTATTGTCGGTCTGCGGCAGATCCCCGAGCGGCTGACGAACCGCCTCGACGTCCTCGTCGGTCAGGCCGAAGCTGTAGCCGAGGAAACCGGCGCGCTGGCTCGCGGTCGCAATCGTGACCTCGCCTTCGAGGTCGAGATTGGCGGCCGGCGCGCCGTACAGAAAACGTCCATCGACGCTGAGCTGCGCGCTGCCCGCTCGCGGCAGCACGGTCGCCGCCGAGCTCAGTTCGAACTCGAGCCGGTCGGGCACGTAGTCCTCGACCATGAATGTGACTTCGCCGATCGCCGGACGCTTCGGGTCGGTGTAGGCACGGGCGCGCCAGGTGCCGCTCGCGGCGGACGCGACCAGCGGCACTGCGAGATGGCGGCCGCCGAGGCCCTGGTCGGTGACCGTGACGCGTTTGTATTCGACGCCGTCGGGCCGCTCGATCACGAAGGTCAGCGGCACGTTGAGCGCCGCGGCGCCACGGGCGTCGCGCAACAAAGTCGTGATCTGCACGGTTTCGGCCGAGCGGTAGACGCCGCGCTCGGTGTAGACGAACGCGTCGAGCCCCGCCGGCACCGGCCGCCCGGTGACGCCGCGATCCGAAAGGTCGAAGGCCGGCGATTTCAGGCTGAGGAATGCGTAATCGGTGCGCTCGGCGGCGATCACCGCCGCCGGCGACAGGCCGCCTTCACCGCGCGCCAGACCGGCCTCGAAATGCACGAAGCCGTAGCCGTCGGTGCGCTTGGTCGCCAGCACCTCATTGTTGCGCGCGACGAGCCGCACTTCCGTGAGCGCCTTGGGATCGGCGCTCGCCAGCGAATGCACGAAGACGTCGACACCGTCCTGGCTGCTATAGGCCGTCAGGGCGATATCCGAGACGATGAACCATTGCGTGGCGAGCTGCTCGTAGTCCTCGCCTTTCGGCCCTTTCGGCGCCGCCGTCATCACATAGACACCCGGGGCCAGGGTGCCCGCCGCGTCCGCGACCGGGAAAGCAGTCGTCACTTCGGCGTTGAGCTTCTGCTCGACGGCAAGTTCGCCGCTCCAGACCTTGGCGCCGCGCTCGTTGCCGAGCTGCTCGGCCTGCTCGCGGCTGAGACTGCGCTGGAATTCTCTGCCGATCACCGTGTCGATCAGATTGCGGTCGCCGACTCGGTAGAGCTCGATCGAGACCGCCCCGGTGTTGACACTGAGCACTGGAATGCCGCGCTGGCCGGTGCGCGGCAGGACATAGGCCTTGCCGGCGAAACGCGCGAACGGCTTGCGGTCGCGCACGTAAATGGCGAATTCGGCGGTCTTCGCCAAGGTCTCGCGCACGGTCGACGGCAGCCCGGCGCGCAATGTGACGGCATAACGCTCGCCGTGCTTGAGGCCTTCGACGCAAAGCTGGCGCTCGCTCGCCGACACCGCGGGCTTGTCGAGCCCGGCGATGGCGACGAACGTCGAGAAGTCGACGCCCTTGGCCGGCAGCGCCTCGGAAAACTGGAAACAGGCGCGCGGCGACACCGCGTCGGAATCGACCGTGTAGTCGACCATGCGAAAGCCGTGCTCGACGCGCAGCCGCTCGTACTGGCCGCGCAGCTCGGCGACCTCGCGGATATCGAGGGCGCTGCGCATCGCGTCGAGCGCGCCGCGCCATTCCTGTCGGTCGGACAAAGCACGGCCCAATAGCGCCAGCGCCTCGGCTTCGTCGTTGCGACTGGTGGCGCGCTGATAGGCGATATAGGCGGCGGTCGAGGCGCGGTCGAGAAACAGCGCCTTCTCCTTGTCGTCACGCGGGCGGATCTGGGCGACCATGCGGCCAAGCCGCAGCCAGGAGGCGGCGTCGTTCGGCTCGGCGGTGACAATCTGGCCGAGAATCAGCATGCCGTTGCGCAGTTCGTTCTTCTGGAACGCGGCGGCGGCGTCGCTGCGCAATTGCGCGGCCGGCTTCGTCACGGCCCCGGCGGCGTCCCTGATCTGCGCCTCGAGTTTGACCGCCGCGTCGTCGAGGTCGGCGCGCTTGAAGGCCTTGTCGGCGGCCGCCGCCGGCCAGGCGGCGAGCACCACCAGCACGGCGATCAGGCCGGCGCGGACGGATGACAGCATGGACGGACCTCCCTGGAGGCGAAACGCACTATCAGGTCAGGCCGGAACGCTGTCGAGGGTGTGGGATGGCCGGCTCGGACGATTGCAGCGGCGGCGGACTCGATCCGTCAAGGCTCTGCGGCGTAAAGCTAATCAATTACATGAGATACGTTAGCAGGGGCCGCTAAGATTATGGATTAGCTGGCTTTTTGCCGTGCAGTGCGCGCCAGTCCGGCATCGGCAGCGCCTGCTCGATAACGCGCGCGGCCCGCAACACCAGACCGTCGGCGCCGCGCGGGCCGACGATCTGCGCACCGGCCGGCAATCCCTCCCCGGTGAGGCCGCACGGCACCGAGGCCGCCGGCTGCCCGGTCAGGTTGAAGGCGTAGGTGTAAGGCGACCATTCGATCCAGTCGTCGCCATAGCCGCCGCCCGGCGGCGCCTCGAGGCCGGCGGTAAACGCGGCGAGCGGCATGGCGGGCGACACCAGCAGGTCGTAACGCCGATGAAAGCCGAGCATCGCCTGGAACAGGGCGCTACGGCCGACCGTAGCGGCGATGTAGTCGGCCGCCGTAAACCGCCAGCCGGCCTCGGCGATGCGCCGGAAACCCGGATCGAGCTTGTCCTGGTCCTCTTCCGGCACGCTACTTACGATATTCCGGGCCGCCGACCACCACAGCGGCCGGATCAGATCCTCCGCCTGACCGACCGGCGGGTCGGCCTCCTCGACGACAGCGCCTTGATCGGCAAGGGCTTTGACCGCGGCTTGCGCGAGCCGCTCGATCTGCGGGTCGAGCGCACCGCCCAGCCCGAAACGCGCCGACCAGGCGACCCGAACGCCGGATACACCGCTCTCAAGATCGCCAAGGACGAGATTGCTCGGGCCGTCTATCGCCCGCATATCGCGTTCGTCGGGCCGAGCAATGATCGAGAGAACTTGCGCGGCCTCTCGCACGCTCGCCGCGACCGGACCGTGATGCGACAGGTCGCCGAGCGGCGACGCCGGATAGACCGGCACGCTGCCGACAGTCGGTTTCATGCCGACCACGCCGGTGAAGGCCGCCGGAATGCGCAGCGAGCCGGCGCCATCGGTGCCGATGTGCAGCCGGCCGAGGCTCATGAGCGCGGCCGCCGCCCCGCCGCCGGTCGAACCGCCGGTAGTGCGTTCGAGATTCCAGGGATTACGCGTGATGCCCGTGAGCGGGCTGTGGCAGACGCCGATCCAGCCATGCTCCGGCAACGTGGTTTTCCCGACGATGACGGCGCCCTGCTCGCGCAGACGCGCGCTCGCAGGTGCATCGGCGCTCGCCCACGTCGCGTCGGTCGTGCATGAGCCGCGCCGGGTCGGCAAGCCCTTGGCCCAGATGTTGTCCTTGATCGTCGCCGGAACGCCGTCGACCGCGCCGAGCGGAGCGCCGCTGCGCCAGCGCGCTTCCGAGGCGCGCGCCGCCTCCAGCACCGGCTTGGGTTCGATCGGCATGAAGGCGTTCACCGCGCTTGCCGCGTCGATGCGCGCCAGCACGTCGCGCGCAACCTCGACCGGCGACAGCGCACCACGCCCGTAAAGCCCGGCGAGATCGCCGCTATTCAGTGCCGCGATATCCGTCACCGGCGATGCCCGTCGCGCACCTTTTCAGGACGGCGCGCTCCGGCTAAACCGTTCGCGACGACCCCGTAGCTCAGCTGGATAGAGCAGCGGCCTTCTAAGCCGCAGGTCGGAGGTTCGAATCTTCCCGGGGTCGCCACTTCCAGCTCTCCTGCATCGCCGTCTAGCGGATCGGCGGCGCGTACAGAATCCCGCCGGCGTTCCACAACTGGTTAAGTCCGCGCGGGATACCGAGCTTCGAACCTACTCCGACATTGCGCTCGTAGACTTCGCCGTAATTTCCGACGTGGCGAATAATCCGCACCGCCCAGTCCTTGGTCAGGCCGAGCCCCTCGCCGTACCCGCCCTCGGTCCCGACAAAGCGCATGACGTCCGGCTTCTTCGACTTCAGGGCGGCGTCGATGTTGTTCGAGGTAATGCCGAGCTCTTCGGCGTTCAGCATCGCAAATAGTGTCCACTTCACGATCAGCAGCCAGTCGTCGTCTTTCTGGCGCACCACCGGCGCCAGCGGCTCCTTCGAGATGATGTCGGGCAGGATGGTGTGGTCGCCGGGTTTGGCAAGCTTCTGGCGCAGCGCATAAAGCGCGGAGACATCCGACGACAGCGTGTCGCACTCGCCCGATTCATAGGCCTTGAAGACATCGTCGAGCTTGGCGAATTTGACTTCCTTGTACTTGATGTTGTTGGCGCGGAAATAATCCGAGAGATTGAGACCCGTCGTGGTGTCGTCCTGGACGCAGACATTGCTGTTATCGAGCTCGAGCGCGGAATCGATATTGCGCGTGCGCCGCAGCATGAAGCCCTGGCCGTCGTAATACGACACGCCCGCGAAGTGCAGCGCATAATCGGTCTCGCGCGACATGGTCCATGTCGAGTTGCGCGCCAGCACGTCGACCTTGCGCTTTTGCAATTCGGCGAAGCGCTCCTTGGCGTCGAGCGGCGTGAATTTGACCTTGGCCGGGTCGTCAAATATCGCCGCGGCGATGGCCCGGCAGAAATCGACGTCGAAGCCCGACCATGCCCCCTTGTCGTCGGCGCTAGAGAAGCCCGGCAGGCCAGTGCTGACGCCGCAATAGACGGCGTCGCGCGTCACGGTGCGTTTGAGCGTCTTGGTGTCGTAGCGATCGTAGGCGAACGCCGCCGCTGCAACCGCGAGCGCGATCGCGCAGCCGATCACCAGGCCCGAGCGAAAGTTCAGCGTGAACAGTCCCGGTTGCGATTTGTTTTCAGCGCGAGGTGCCATGAAAGTAACGGGCTACAATTCGGGTTGCTGACGGACGATCACTTTGGTGCCGACGGGAATGCGGTCGTAAAGGTCGATGACGTCCGGATTGACCAGCCGGAAACAACCGGACGAAACGGCGGTGCCGATGGTCTGCGGCTGGTTGGTGCCGTGGATTCGATAGACGGTGTTGCCGAGATACAGAGCGCGCGCGCCCATCGGATTGCCCGGTCCGCCGGCCATGAAGCGCGGCAGATAAGGCTGGCGCTCGATCATCTCCGGCGGCGGATGCCAGTCGGGCCATTCCTGCTTGCGGCTGATGCGCAGCAGACCCTGCCACTGGAAGCCGTCGCGGCCGACGCCGATGCCGTAGCGGATCGCGCGCCCATTCGGCTGGACGACATAGAGAAACCGCTCCGAGGTGTGAACGAGGATCGTGCCGGGCGCTTCGGTGGTGCGGTAAATCACCACCTGGCGTTCGAGCTCCGGCGAGAGCTCTTCGTCCGCGGCGTCGGGAACGAGACCGGGCTGGTCCCCTGCATCGCGCTGCGCGGATGCCGGGCCGGCCAGCGACGCCAACACGGCGGCCGCAAGCAAGCCCAATGAAACCCGGCCACAACTGGAGAGCATGAATCGGAGGTCCCTGCGGGGACAAACCATATCGCGTTCGCTCCTAAAAATCACGACGCGGCGCCCCTGAGCGCGGACTACAGCACCACGTTGGTCGCCGGATCGATCAGGTGCATCTGATCGAGGTTGGCGCGCAACTGCATGATCTCGCCGGAACCCTTGGCGGCGCTCGGCTCGACCCGGCCGCAGACTTCGGTGCCTTCGATCTTGAAGAACACCATGGTTTCCATGCCCATCGGCTCGACCACGTCGAGCGTAACCGGAAATTCCTGGCCGACCCCGTTCTCGCGGCCGCGCGTTTCGGTGATGTGCTCCGGTCGCAACCCGAACAGCAGATCCTTGCCGATCGCGCCGCGATAGCGCGCCGTACGGCTGTCCGGCACCTGAAACGACAGTTGGCTGGACAGCCGAATTTTCAACCCGCTGCCGTTGGCCTCAAGCTTCGCCGGGATGAAATTCATCGCCGGTGAACCGATGAAGCCCGCGACGAAGCGGGTCTTGGGGTGATGATACAGATCGTTGGGCGTGCCGATCTGCTCGATCTTGCCGCCGTTCATCACCACCACGCGATCGGCCAGTGTCATCGCTTCGACCTGGTCGTGGGTCACATAGACGGTGGTGGTCTTGACCTTCTGGTGCACGCGCTTGATCTCGGTGCGCATCTGCACGCGCAGCTTGGCGTCGAGATTGGACAGCGGCTCGTCGAACAGGAACACCTTGGGATTGCGCACGATGGCGCGGCCCATCGCGACGCGCTGGCGCTGGCCGCCGGACAGTTGCTTGGGCCGCCGCGCCAGCAGTTCGGTGATATCGAGAATCTTGGCGGCGTTATCGACCCGTGCCTTGATCTCGGCTTTCGGAAATTTTCGAAGCTTGAGGCCGAACGACATGTTCTCGGCGACTGTCATGTGCGGATATAGCGCGTAGTTCTGAAACACCATCGCGATGTCGCGATCCTTCGGCGGCAGGTCGTTGACCACTTCGCCGCCGATCGAAATTTCGCCGCCGGTGATCTCCTCCAGCCCGGCGATCATGCGCAATGTCGTCGACTTGCCGCAGCCCGATGGCCCGACCAGCACGACGAATTCGTGGTTGGGAATGTCAATGCTGACATTGCTCACTGCGAGCACGTCATCGTATTTCTTCACCACATTGCGCAATGCAACTTCAGCCATAGCTGTGTTCCCGTCCTATTTATTTGCGCGCGATCTTGTACGAAAACCGGTTCCCACTTTTCGAGATCGCGCGATTAGCCTTTTGTCGCCCCGGCGGTCAGGCCAGCGATGTAGTAGTCCATCAGAAACGCGTAGATCACCAGCGGTGGCGCGGCAGCGAGCAAGGCGCCTGCCATCAGCATGCCCCACTTGTAAACATCGCCGCGGATTAGGCTGGTAACGGTGCCGACCGTGAGCACCTGCTGGTCCGACGAATAGAGGAACGCCATCGGATAGACGAAAGCCGCCCACGACACCGTGAAGGCGAAGATCATTGCTGCGATGATGCCTGGCAACGCCACCGGTATGAATATCTTGAACAGCATCTGCATGTGGCCGGCGCCGTCAATCAACGCCGCTTCGTCGAGTTCCTTCGGAATTGACTGGAAATAACCGATCATGATCCAGGTGCAGAACGGCACCGTCAGCGTCGGATAGACCAGCACCATGCCCCAGTAGGAATTGAGCAGGCCGATCGACTTGACGATCTGGAACATCGGAATGAACAGCAGCGTGTCTGGCACCAGATAGGTCAGGAAGATTCCCGTCGCCAGCATGCCGGAGCCCCAGAATTTCATGCGGCCCAGCGAGAACGCCGCCAGCACGCTGATCACCATGGTGATGGCGACCACGCAGACCGTGACGATGATGGTGTTCTTGAAGAAGATCAGGAAGTCGGTCTGCCCCAGCAGGATCCTGAACTGGTCGAGCGTCGCCCCGTCGAAGATGAACCACGGATTGGTGGCGAGCCGCGCCATTTCCGCGTCGCTCTTGAGCGACGTCACCACCATGTAATACGGCGGCAACAGGAAGAAGATCGCGAAACAGATCAGGAAGAAGTAGGACATGATGAGCGCCCAGCGCCGATTGCGCTTCAGGCTGGAGGCCGCGCTGATGCGCTTGGCCGAGGGCGCCGTAAGGATGGCGGTGCTCATCCGATTTCCCTCCCGCGCTTGCGCACGCCGCGCAAGATAAACACTGCGGCGATCGCCAGGATCGGCAGCATGAACAGTGAAGTCGCAGCGCCGAGCGGCAGGTCGCCGGACCGGATGCCGAGCAGGAACGAATAGGTTGCGAACATATGGGTCATGTTACGCGGCCCGCCTGCGGTCATGATCTGCACGATATCGAAATTCGCGAAGGTGACGATCAGCGAGAACAGCACCGTAATCGCGATGATATGATGCATCATCGGCAGCGTAATATGCCGGAATTTCGGCCAGGCATTGGCACCGTCAATGGAGGCGGCTTCGTAGAGTTGCTCCGGCACCGATTTGAGCGCC
>JBBRAN010000026.1:0-16330 GCA_038206695.1 Hyphomicrobiales bacterium
AATTTGCCGGTGCCGGTCGCACGGCCCATGGGACCCGACAGCGACGGCTTCTTTACTCGGCTGGCGCGCGCCTGGTTCGGCTGGCGCAGCGGCACCACCCGCGCCGACATCGAAGTCGTGCTGGAGTCGACTGGCAGCGGCGAAACCGGCGTCTCGCCGGAAGAGCGCACCATGCTCCAGAACATCCTGGCGATGCGCGGCCGGCGCATCGAGGATGTCATGGTGCCGCGCGGCGATATCGTGGCGGTGCCGCAGGATATTTCGCTCGGAGAGCTGGTGAAGGTGTTCGAAAACGCGGCGCATTCGCGGCTCGTCGTCTATGACGACACACTCGACGCTCCGACCGGCATGGTGCACATCCGCGACCTGATCGCCTTCATGACGGCGCGCGCCGCGGTGACCCCGGAGAAGAATTCCAAGCGCAAGAAGCCGTTTCCCGCCAACCTCGACCTCAAGGCGATCGACCTGGCGGTCCCGCTGTCGTCGACCAAGATCACGCGCGAGATCCTGTTCGGGCCGCCTTCGATGCGCCTGATCGACCTGTTGGTGCGCATGCAGGCGACGCGCATCCATCTGTCGCTGGTGATCGACGAATATGGCGGCACCGATGGACTGGTCTCGATCGAGGATATCGTCGAGCAGATCGTCGGCGAGATTTCCGACGAGCACGACGAAGACGAAACGCCGAGCGTGGTGCGCCAGACCGACGACAGCTTCATGGCGGACGCGCGCGCCAATCTCGAGGATGTCGTCGCCGTGGTCGGGCCGGATTTCGAAGTCGGCGATGCCGGCAAGGACGTCGATACGCTCGGCGGCTATCTCACCACCTGCGCCGGCCGCGTGCCGGTGCGCGGCGAGCTGGTGTCGGGGCCGGGCCTCTACGAAATCGAGGTGGTCGACGCCGACCCGCGCCGCGTTAAGCGCGTGCGCATCTATAAGCTCAACGAGCGCCGCGAACGCACGCGCGAGCCGCGCAAAAGCATCGGATTGCGCGGCGAGCCCGATGCGGTGCTGGCCGGCGTTGCACCGCCGCCGATGCCGGGCGACGAGCCGAAAGACGCGAGCCCCGCGGCGCGACCGCCGCCGGTCTCATCACGCCGCCCGTGAGCCTGACCCGTCTCGCCCATGCCGTGGTGCTCGCCTCCGGCTGGCCGCGCACGTTCATTGCGCTGACGGCGGGCGCGGCGTCGGCGCTCGCGATGGCGCCGGTCAACGCCTGGCCGGTGCTGTTCGTCACGCTGCCGGTCCTGGTCTGGCTGATCGACGGCTCGGCCGGCGGACGCTGGGGCGGCGCCGGCACCGCGGCGCTGGCCGGCTGGTGCTTCGGCTTTGGCTATTTCGTCGCCGGACTCTACTGGGTCGGCTACGCATTCCTGGTCGATGCCAAGACGTTCGGCTGGCTGCTGCCGGTCGCGGTCGCCGGACTGCCGGCCTATCTTGCGCTTTTTACCGCGGCCGGCCTCGCCCTCGCGCGCATCGTCTGGGTGCGCGGGCCAGAGCGCATCGTGACTTTGGCCGCGGCGCTGGCCGTCACCGAATGGCTGCGCGGCCATCTTCTCAGCGGCTTCCCCTGGAACACATTCGGCTACGCGCTGACCCAGCCGCTCGCGCTGGCCCAGAGCGTGGCGCTGGTCGGCGTCTGGGGGCTGACGTTTCTCGCCGTCGCGATCTTTGCGAGTCCGGCCGTGCTGGCCGACGAGCGCACCGACACGCCGCGGCCATGGCGCGCGCCGGTTCTGGCCCTCGCCGTTCTGGTGGCACTGGCGACATATGGGGCGATCCGGCTGTGGGCCAATCAAACCACGCTGGTTGCCGGTGTGAAGCTGCGCATCATGCAGCCCAATCTCCAGCAGGACGAGAAATTCAACTACGCCGCCAAGGACTCGGTGATGAGCCGCTATTTGCGGCTGTCGGATCGCTCGACCGGCCCGCAGTCGACCGGCGTCGGCGATATCACTCACCTGATCTGGCCGGAATCGGCGTTTCCGTTTTTTCTGTCGCGTGAGCCGGACGCGCTGCGCCAGATCGCCGACCTGTTGCCGCCCGGCACTGTGCTGATCACCGGCGCCATACGTCCCGGCCAGCCGGGCCCCGACGGCCACATCGAGCGAGCGTACAACTCGACCTATGTCATCGATCACGACGGTTCGATCCTCGGCATCTACGACAAGGTTCATCTGGTCCCGTTCGGGGAATATCTGCCGTTCCAGAACCTGCTCGAACGCATCGGACTGATGCAGCTCACCAAGGTGATCGGCGGGTTTCTGTCCGGCGACCGCCGCCGCGCGATGGACGTGCCGCGCGCGCCGAAGATGCTGCCGCTGATCTGCTATGAGGTCATCTTTCCGGAAGGCACCGTGCCGGCGGGCGAGCGGCCGGGCTGGCTGGTCAACCTCACCAATGACGGCTGGTTCGGTATCAGCTCCGGGCCTTACCAGCACTTCCAGCAGTCGCGCGTTCAGGCGATCGCACAAGGCCTGCCGCTGGTGCGCGCCGCCAATACCGGAATCTCCGCGGTGATCGATCCGGTCGGACGCATCGTCAAGTCGCTGCCGCTCGGGGCGGAGAACGTGCTGGATTCAGGGCTGCCGCGTACGATCGAACCGACACTGTACGCGCGCATTGGCGACATTCCGCTCCTCGGGTTTTTGGCGATCAGCGTGCTGGTGAACCTGCGGCGGCGATTTAAGAATTAGGGCTTCCCGGCCATGAAAGAAGGCGGATAAACTTAGAATAAAGTTGAGTCTGTCCTAATTTTTATCTTGGACCAACGTCAAAACATCAATTGCGCGTCTCGTGGAACAGTGACATTAGGCTACGGCTCGAGAGGTATAGGATAACCCTATGGCCAAGAAGGCTCCCAATCCAATCGACAAGCATGTCGGGAGCAAGGTGCGCATGCGCCGGATGATGATGAGCATGAGCCAGGAAAAACTCGGCGCCGCTCTCGGCCTGACGTTCCAGCAAGTTCAGAAATACGAGAAGGGCACTAACCGCATCGGCGCGAGCCGCATGCAGCAAATCTCCAACATCCTCCAGGTCCCGGTTTCATTTTTCTTCGACGGCGCGCCCAACATGCCGGGCCATACCGGCGGCCTGTCGGAAGCGCCCTCGCCGGTTTACGTCTCGGATTTCCTGGCGACGTCGGACGGCCTCGCGTTGACCAAAGCGTTCATGCGGATCAAAAGCGCGAAACTGCGCCGCCGCATCGTCGATCTCGTGGAACAGATGGCGGTCGACGCCGAGTAAGCGATTCGCGTCCCAACTTGCCCGCCTAGATTGCCCACATTGCCCGCATCTTGACCTCGGCGGGCCAGCTTGCAAGAACCACCCGCGCATTGAGACCGCGGCGCCCGCCGCGGCACCGGAGGGCGTGGCGTGTCACACAAGAATTTTCTGTTCACCAGCGAGTCGGTTTCCGAAGGCCACCCCGACAAGGTCTGCGACCAGATCTCCGACGCCGTGCTCGACGCCTTCCTCGAAAACGACGCCAAGCTCGGCATCTCCGACGACAGCCTGGTCAATACGCGGCTCGGCTGCGAAACGCTCGCCACCACCAACAAGATCGTGATTGCCGGCGAAGGGCGCGGCCAGGCGCCGTTGTTCCACAAGCACGGCGCCAAGGCGGTGGTGAACCGCGAGATGATCTCGGAAATCGCCCGCAACGTGGTCAAGGATATCGGCTACGACCAGGACGGCTTCTCGTATTACGGCGCCGACATCGAGGTGCTGCTGCACGGCCAGTCGCCCGATATCGCGATGGGCGTCGACGCCAAGAAGAAGAAGGGTCGCGAGGAAGAAGGCGCCGGCGACCAAGGCATGATGTTCGGCTTCGCCTGTACCGAGAGCGAGGTCTACGAAAAGAACTCGTTCATGCCGGCGCCGATCTATTTCGCGCACAAGATCCTGAAGGTGCTCGCCGACAAGCGTCATTCCAGATCGCTCGCCGACCTGCAGCCCGACGCCAAGAGCCAGGTCACGGTGCGCTACATCGACGGCAAGCCGGTCGGCTGCACCAAGGTCGTGGTCTCGACCCAGCACAACGCCGAAAGCCGCAACAAAAAGAAGTACACGCCGGGCATGGTGAAGGACCTGATCGGCGACGCCGTCACTTCGGCCCTGCCGAAGGGCTGGATGCCGAAAAAGGATTCCGACTTTCTGGTCAACCCGACCGGCAATTTCGTGATCGGCGGACCCGACGGCGACTGCGGGCTGACCGGCCGCAAGATCATCGTCGATACCTACGGCGGCTACGCGCCGCACGGCGGCGGCGCGTTCTCCGGCAAGGATCCGACCAAGGTCGACCGCTCCGCCGCTTATGCCGCGCGCTATCTCGCCAAGAACGTGGTGGCCGCCGGCATTGCCGATCGTTGCACCATTCAGGTCGCCTACGCGATCGGCGTCGCCGACCCGATGTCGGTTTTGGTCGACACCCACGGCACCGGCCAGGTCGAAGAGCGCGCGCTCGAGAAGGTGCTGCCCGAACTGTTCCGGCTGACCCCGACCAACATCCGCCGCACCCTCAAGCTGAACCGGCCGATCTACCGCCGCACCGCGGCCTACGGTCACTTCGGCCGGCCGCCCGACAAGGATGGCGGCTTCTCGTGGGAAAAGACCGACCTTGCCGACGCGATCCGCCGCGCGGTGAAGTGAGTTCGACTGGACTGCCGTCCCCGCGAAGGCGGGGATCCAGCTCTTCTTCCTTTCACAGCCAAAGTGCTGGATCATCCGCGTTGGCGGATGACGACATATGATCGCAAGCGATAAAGCCCACGAGCCCCGCGCCTTTTTCGGCCGCAAGCGCGGCGATCCGCTGCGCCCGCGCCAGGCCGCTCTGTTTGGCACGTTGCTGCCGAAGGTTGCGCTCGATTTCGTCCAGAGCGCGCCGCACGATCTGCGGCAGCTATTCGCCGCCCCGGTTGGCGAAGTGCGGATGGAGATCGGCTTCGGCGCCGCCGAACATCTGCTCGCGCAGGCGCAGCAACGGCCCGATGTCGGCTTCATTGCCAGCGACGGCTTCCTCAACGCGGTCGCCAAGGCGCTGGCCGGCATCGAAACGCATCGGCTCGCCAATGTCCGGCTGCATCACGGCGACGCCGTGCATCTGCTCGACTGGCTGCCGGCGCAAAGCCTGGCGCGCGTCGATCTGCTGTATCCCGACCCGTGGCCGAAGCGCCGGCACTGGAAGCGCCGCTTCGTGCAGGACGACAACCTGAAGGCGCTGGCGCGGATCATCCGCCGGGGTGGAGAATTCCGCTTCGCCACCGACATCGCCGATTATGCCGCATGGACCCTGGCGCGGATGTTGCGCTCGCCCGACTTCGTCTGGACGGCGGAACAGGCCGACGACTGGCTCCTGCCGTGGCCGGACTTCTCCGGCACCCGCTACGAAGCGAAGGCCAGGCTTGCGGGCCGCGCGCCGGTTTATCTCAGCTTTCGCCGCGCCTGAGTTTGGCCGCGGTCAGCCGCTCAGCCCCTGGCGGACCTGCCAGAACCGCACGACACGCTGCGCGGTGGCGGCGGACAACCGCTCGAAATTTTCGAGTGCTATTTCGAGGGACTGTTGCGAGCCATCCTTGGCGCCGGGCCGCGACTGGATGATGGCGCTCACCGTCGGCCAGCCGAAGCCGGCCGAGCGCGCCAGAATGAGCACCGGGTCGGAACGCTCGCCGCCCATCAGGCGGTCGACGACCTTGATCGGCACCGCGCATAAAGTCGCCAGCGCCGCGATGGTTTCCTCGTATTTTTTTGCGTTGGCGAATTCCGCGATGTCGGCCTCGCTCAGCTTACGCTGCGCGTTGAGCGCGCGCACCGTCGCCAGCGCGGCGGCGTAGTCGCGCGGCGCCGCCCGGCCGCCGACGTCGCGCGCCACCTTGGCGAGCACGCGGCGAATATCGGCCTGCGTCTCGGGCTTGGCCTGAGCCAGCAGGCGTTGCTGCACCACTTCGGCCGCCTGAAGCAAAAGCTGGCGGAACAGCCGCGGCGGAATGTCGACGCGCGAGCCGACCTTCTCGGCCAGCAGGTTGTCGGTTTCGGCGCGCTCGACCAAAGTGGTGAATGCCTTGTCGGACAGCCGGGCCTGCGTGTTGGTGGCGATCGAGCGCATCACCTCGTGGTTGCCGCGCGTCACCAGGATATCGGACAGCGCCTCGGTGATGCCGACGCGGGTCGACAGCGCGAGCAGATGCGCCTGGCTTTTGGTCTGCGCCACCACGCGCAGGTCGGAATCCGCGAGCCGCGCCTGCTTGAGCAGCGGGCCGGCGACCGCGATGTCGTCATTCTTGGCGAGCGTGCTGACGACTTCGGACGGCGCGTTCGCCACCGGCGCCAGCCGGCGCGACAGTTCGGCGAGCGCCAAAGTTTCGATCTCCTCGATCAGGCAACCCATCACGTCGTCGAACAATGCGACGTGCTCGGGTTCGAAGTGATCGGCGCCTTCGAGAAATAAAGTCGTGATCCGGCGCAGCGTTTCGGCCCGCTTTTCCGGCGAGCCGTGCTGGACGACCTCTTCCAGTTCGGGAAGCAGCGACGCGGGCGCGCCCATACCAAAATCCTGCGGAAACGGCCGTAAAATGCCGAGTTCCGCGAACTTAGGGCCAGATTCTGAAGGAACGGTTAGCCGCGCCGCAGACGCACGACCTTGCGCCAACGCGCCAAATCGCTATATTTCCTGCGTCTGCTTAAAAAGACACCTCATAACCAAAACGGGTTTTGAGAGTGGGCCCCCCGGGACCCGCTCTTTTTTGTTACCAAAATGGCCGAGGCCCAGAGACTGCAAGACTTCCAGGATGGCGCGCCGGACACCGCGATTGCCGAGCCGCGCCTGATCATCGATTCCGGCAACGCCGCCCGCGTCGGCGCGATTGCCGCGCCGGTGCTGGCCGATCTCGGCTTTCGCCTGGTCCGCGTGCGGATCTCGGCGCAATCGGGCTGCACCGTCCAGATCATGGCCGAACGGCCCGACGGCACCATGAGCGTCGAGGATTGCGAGGATGTGTCGCGCGCGCTGTCGCCGGTGCTCGACGTCGCCGACCCGATCGAGCGCGCCTACCGGCTGGAAATCTCGTCGCCCGGCATCGACCGGCCGCTGGTGCGCCGCTCGGATTTCGACCGCTACGCCGGCCATGTCGTGCGCATCGAGATGAATGTCGCGCTCGACGGCCGCAAGCGCTTTCGCGGGCTGCTGGCCGGCACCCAGAGCACGCCGCAAGGCGACACGGCGAAAATCCGCCGCGACGACGCGGCGGAAGGCGAGCCCGCCGAAGTATTGCTGCGGATCGAAGACATGGACGAGGCAAAGCTCGTGCTCACCGACGATTTGGTGACCGACGCCTTGCGCCGCGAGAAGGCCGCCAAGCGCGCAGCGAAAGCGACAAAACGTGAATTGAGACTAGCCCGGCACCGGCCGAAACGGCCTGCCGACACAGGAGAATGAGAGATGGCAGTTAGCGCCAACCGGCTCGAGCTTTTGCAGATCGCCGACGCGGTCGCCCGCGAGAAGTCGATCGACCGCGGCATCGTGATCGCGGCGATGGAGGACGCCATCGCCAAGGCGGCGCGTTCGCGCTACGGCGCCGAGACCGAGGTCCACGCCGAGATCGAGCCGAAGACCGGCGAACTCAAGCTGATGCGCCACATGCTGGTGGTCGAGGCGGTCGAGAATTCGTCGAACCAGATCACGCTCGAGGAAGCCCGCAAGCGCCACCCGGCCGCGCAGGTCGGCGACACCATCGCCGATCCGCTGCCGCCGCTCGAATATGGCCGCATCGCCGCGCAGTCGGCCAAGCAGGTCATCGTGCAGAAGGTGCGCGAGGCCGAGCGCGACCGCCAATACGCCGAGTACAAGGACCGCATCGGCGACATCGTCAACGGCATCGTCAAGCGTGTCGAATACGGCAACGTCGTCGTCGATCTCGGCCGCGGCGAAGCGATCGTGCGCCGCGACGAGATGCTGCCGCGCGAAGTGTTCCGCAACGGCGACCGCATCCGCGCCTACATCTACGACGTGCGGCGCGAGCCGCGCGGCCCGCAGATTTTCCTGTCGCGCACCCACCCGCAGTTCACCGCGAAATTGTTCGCGCAGGAAGTGCCGGAGATCTATGACGGAATCGTCGAGGTCAAGGCGGTGGCCCGCGACCCCGGCTCGCGCGCCAAGATCGCCGTGATCTCGCGCGACTCGTCGGTCGATCCGGTCGGCGCCTGCGTCGGCATGCGCGGCTCGCGCGTGCAGGCCGTGGTCAACGAACTACAAGGCGAGAAGATCGACATCATCCCGTGGTCGCCCGACGTCGCGACCTTCGTCGTCAACGCGCTGGCGCCGGCGGAAGTCGCCAAGGTCGTGCTCGACGAAGACAAGGAGCGCATCGAGGTGGTAGTGCCCGACCAGCAATTGTCGCTGGCGATCGGCCGCCGCGGCCAGAACGTGCGGCTGGCCTCGCAACTGACCGGCTGGGACATCGACATCCTGACCGAGCAGGAAGAGTCCGAGCGCCGCCAGTCCGAGTTCGAGAGCCGGACCAAGATTTTCGTCGAGGCGCTCAATCTCGACGAAGTGGTCGGCCAGTTGCTGGCGTCGGAAGGTTTCGGCTCGATCGAGGAGCTTGCTCTGGTCGATCAGAAGGAGCTCGCCGGCATCGAAGGCTTCGACGAGGATACCGCGCGCGAGCTTCAGGAGCGCGCCAAGGAATACATCGACAAGCAGGAAGCCGAGCTCGATGCCAAGCGCACCGAGCTGGGCGTCGACGACGCGCTTCGCGAGATTCCCGGAGTCACCACCAAGATGATGGTGGCGCTCGGCGAGAACGGCGTGAAGACCGTCGAAGACCTTGCCGGTTGCGCGACCGACGACCTCACCGGCTGGACCGAGCGCAAGGACGGCGAGTCCAAGCGCGAGCCCGGCTTCCTCGACGGCTTCGAGACCACCCGTGAGGAAGCCGAAGCCTTGATCATGCAGGCGCGGCTCAAGGCCGGCTGGGTAACCGAGGCCGAACTCGCGCCACCACCGGAAGAAGAAGCCGCCGACGCCGACGTTCCGGCGCAGGCGTGATGGAGCACGGCCGCACGATATGCTCGCGAGCACGCACGATAACGGGCAAGACGCCCAGCATCTGGACCGCGGCCCCAATGAGGCCACGGACCAGGAGCGTTTCTGCGCGCTGAGCCGAGTCGCGCGGCCAGTCGATCAACTCGTTCGCTTCGTCGTCGGTCCGGACGGCAAAGCGGTGCCCGACATCAAGCGCAAGCTGCCCGGCCGCGGCCTGTGGATCACCGCGAGCCGCGAGGCGGTCGCCGAGGCGGTCAAGCGCAAGGTGTTCGCGCGCGGCTTCAAGCGCGAGGTCCGCGTCGACGCCGATCTCGCCGACATGACCGGCCGCCTGCTGGCGCGCTCGGCGCTCGACGCGCTGGCAATTTCCGCCAAAGCCGGCCAGGTCGTCAGCGGTTTCGCCAAGGTCGAAGCCGCGCTCGAAGGCAGCAGCGCGATCGCGCTGCTGCACGCCGCCGAGGCGGCCGAGGACGGCAAACGCAAGCTCGACGGCGTTCTGCACCGTGAAATGCAGAAAAACCCGCGTGATGTCCCGGTGATCGCGGTTTTTTCCGGTGAACAATTGGATTTGGCATTGCACCGACTAAATGTGGTACATGCTGCCCTGCTTGCCGGCCCTGTGAGCGACACATTTCTTGCTCGCACGAAGCGTCTTGAGCGCTTCCGGAACGGCTTTTCGACCGAAACTGACCTGAAGGCGGAATGATAACGGATGAGTGAAACGAAGACTCCTGGCGAAAAGAGACTGGGTGTGGCCGGCAAGACGTTGTCGCTCAAGCCGCGCACCGAGACGGGTGTCGTGCGCCAGAGCTTCAGTCACGGCCGCAGCAAGCAGGTCGTCGTCGAAACCGTCAAGCGCCGCACCATCGGCGGCCTGGCCGTCAAGGCCGAAGCGCCGGTGCCGGAAGTCAAAAAGCGCGTCGCCGCTCCCAAGCCCGTTGCCGCTCCCGCCGCGCCGCTTGCGCCGGCTGCCCCCGAGGCGCCGAAGCCTAAAGCGTCCGGCGTCGTGCTGCGCACCCTGACTGAGGAAGAGCGCAGTCTGCGCGCCAACGCGCTGGCCGATTCCCGCGTCCGTGACGCCGAAGAGCGCAAGATCGCCGAGGAAGAGGCCCGCCGCCGCGCGACGCGTGAAACGTCCGAGCGCTCCGAGCGCGAGGCCGCCGAGGCGCGCAAGCGCGAGGAAGACGAGCGCCACAAGCGCGAAGAAGAATCCAAGCGCAAGGCCGGCGAAGTCGCCAAGAAGCGTTTCGGCGAAGACGCCACCGCCGCCCGCCCCGGCCGCATGACGGTCGAAGCCGAGGACGACGATTCACCCCGCTCGCGCCGCCCCGGCGCCGCTGCCCGTCCGGCCGCCGCGCCGCGCCCGGCGCCGCGCGCCGGCATCGAAAAGCAGCGCGGCCGCCTGACGGTCGTGACCGCGTTGACGCAGGACGAGATCCGCGAACGTTCGGTAGCCTCGTTCCGCCGCCGCACCCAGCGCCTTAAGGGTCATACTTCGGACGAGCCGAAAGAAAAGATCACGCGCGAGGTCGTCATCCCGGAAGCAATCACCATCCAGGAACTCGCGAACCGCATGACCGAGCGCGGCGTCGACGTGATCCGCTTGCTGATGAAGCAGGGCCAGATGGTCACGATCAACGACACGATCGACGCCGACACCGCGCAGTTGATCGCCGAGGAAATGGGTCACAAGGTCAAGCGCGTCGCGGAATCCGACGTCGAGGAAGGCCTGTTTGACATCGCCGACGCCGAGGAGAATCTCCAGCCGCGCGCGCCGGTCGTCACCGTGATGGGCCATGTCGACCACGGCAAGACCTCGCTGCTCGATGCCATCCGCTCGGCCGAGGTCGCCGCCGGTGAAGCCGGTGGCATCACTCAGCACATCGGCGCCTATCAGGTCACCGCGCCGTCCGGCAACAAGGTCACCTTCATCGACACGCCCGGCCACGCCGCCTTCACCGCGATGCGTGCGCGCGGCGCCAAGGTCACCGACGTGGTGATCCTCGTCGTCGCCGCCGATGACGGCGTGATGCCGCAGACGATCGAGGCCATCAATCACGCCAAGGCGGCGAAAGTGCCGATGATCGTCGCCATCAACAAGATCGACAAGGCGGACGCCAATCCAACCCGCGTGCGCACCGACCTGCTGCAGCACGAAGTGCAGGTCGAATCGATGGGCGGCGACGTGGTCGACGTCGAAGTCTCGGCGACCAAGAAGACGAATATCGACAAGCTGCTCGAGATGATCGCGTTGCAGGCCGAAATCCTCGACCTCAAGGCCAATCCCGAGCGCCCGGCCGAAGGCACCGTGATCGAAGCCAAGCTCGACCGCGGCCGCGGCCCGGTCGCGACCGTGCTGGTTCAGCGCGGCACGTTGCGGGTCGGCGACCTGGTCGTCGCCGGCGCCGAATGGGGCCGCGTGCGCGCATTGGTGTCCGACACCGGCGAGACCATCCCGACCGCAGGTCCCTCCACGCCGGTCGAAGTGCTCGGTTTCTCCGGCACGCCCGACGCGGGCGACCGGCTCGCCGTGGTCGAGAACGAGGCCCGCGCCCGCGAAGTGACGGACTACCGCGTCCGCCAGAAGCGCGAAAAGGCCAGCGCCCGCGCCACCGGCATGCGCGGCTCGCTCGAGCAGATGATGGCGCAGGCCAAGACCTCGGGACGCAAGGAATTCCCGCTGATCATCAAGGCCGACGTACAGGGCTCGCTCGAAGCGATCAACGGCGCGCTCGACAAGCTCGGCACCGACGAGGTCGGCGCGCGCGTGCTGCATGACGGCGTCGGCGGAATTTCCGAGTCGGACGTGACGCTGGCGGAAGCCTCGGGCGTGCCGATCATCGCGTTCAACGTCCGCGCCAACAAGGAAGCGCGCGGCGCCGCGGAACGCGCCGGCATCGAGATCCGCTACTACAACATCATTTACGACCTGGTCGACGACGTGAAGAAGGCGATGTCGGGCCTGCTGACGCCGGAACGGCGCGAAACCATGCTCGGCAACGCGCAGATCCTGGAGATCTTCAACGTCTCCAAGGTCGGCAAGATCGCCGGCTGCCGCGTCACCGACGGCACCGTCGAACGCGGCGCCAATGTCCGCCTCATTCGCGACAACGTGGTGATCCACGAAGGCAAACTGAGTCAGCTCAAGCGCTTCAAGGACGACGTCAAGGAAGTCGCTTCCGGCATGGAATGCGGCATGGCCTTCGAGGACTACCAGGACATGCGGCCGGGCGACGTGATCGAATGCTACCGGGTGGAGACGATTCAACGCTCGTTGTGAGTCCGATTCTCACGCGCGCGGTCTAGAGCCGATTTACCTGCAACCAACATCGTCATGCCCGCGAAGGCGGGCATCCAGTATTTCGCGACGGCTGACGTTTGCGCGTACTGGATCCCCGCTTTCGCGGGGATGACCGGAGAGAGTTATGCCGCGCAAGAAGAAATCTCCCCGCGACAGCGGACCCCACGCCGCCTCGCAGCGCCAGTTGCGGGTCGGCGAACTGATCCGTCACGCGGTGGCCGACATGCTGACGCGCGGCGAAGTGCACGACCCGGTGATCGAGACCCACATGATCACGGTGCCCGAGGTCACGGTGACCGGCGATCTGCGTCTCGCCACCATTTACGTGATGCCGCTCGGCGGCAAGGACGCCGAGGCCGTGCTGGAGGCGCTCGAGCGCAACAAGAAATTCCTGCGCGCCGAAATCGCGCATCGCGTCAACCTGAAGTTCGCCCCCGATATCCGCTTCCGCGTCGACGAGCGCTTCGACGAGGCGGCGCGCATCGAACGGCTGCTCCACTCGCCGGCGGTCCGACGCGACCTCGAAGACAAAGATCAAGAATGATTCAGGATCAGCTGCCCGCCGCGGCGGCGCGCAAGCAATTACGGCGCGAGAAACACGACGTCCACGGCTGGGTGGTGCTCGACAAGCCGGTCGGCATGACGTCGACCCACGCCGTGAGCATCGTCAAGCGGCTGTTCAAGGCGCGGCGCGCCGGCCACGCCGGCACGCTCGATCCGCTCGCCTCCGGCTGCCTGCCGATCGCGCTCGGCGAGGCGACCAAGACCGTGCCGTTCGTGATGGACGGCAAGAAGCTCTACCGCTTCACGGTGCGCTGGGGCGAGGAGCGCGACACCGACGACGCCGAAGGCCGCGTCACTGAAACAAGCCGGAACAGGTCCGATGCAGCGGCGATCAAGGCGCTGCTGCCGCGCTACACCGGGGCGATCTCGCAGACACCGCCCCGATATAGCGCCCTCAAGATCGAGGGCGAGCGCGCCTACGACCTCGCCCGTGACGGCGAGACGGTCGAATTGGCGGCCCGCGAGGTCCAGATCGACCGGCTCGAACTCGTTGAAATGCCGGACGAAAATACCGCCGTGTTCGAGGCCGAGTGCGGCAAGGGCACCTATGTCCGCGCGCTGGCGCGCGATTTTGGCCGCGAACTGGGCTGTTTCGGCCATGTTTGCGCGCTGCGCCGGCTGCGGGTCGGCACATTCGGCGAAGAAACCATGATTTTGCTGGCGGATTTGGAAGCCATGTGCCAGAAAACCGCCGCCGGTGAGGCTCGCCTCGCCGACGCTCTCCTGCCCGTCGAGACCGCGCTGGACGACATCCCGGCGCTGGCCGTCAGCGGTGCAGACGCGGCAAGGCTCCAGCGGGGCCAAGCCGTTTTGTTGCGCGGACGGGACGCTCCCATCTTCCGCGGCACGGTCCAGGTCATGACCGAGGGTCAACTTGTCGCCCTCGCTGAAGTGGATCGTGGCGAAATCGTCCCCAAGCGCGTGTTCAACCTGGCCGGGCTGATGGGCAGCCGCAGAGCCGAAAAAGAAAGAGTGACCGATGTCGGTTACAGGCAGCCGCAAGGCTGAAGTCATTAAGACGTATGCGACCAAGCCCGGCGATACCGGGTCGCCCGAAGTGCAGGTGGCGATCCTGTCGGAGCGCATCAACAACCTCACCGAGCATTTCAAGGCCCACGTGAAGGACAATCATTCCCGCCGTGGCCTGCTCAAGATGGTGGGTCAGCGCCGCACCTTGCTCGATTACCTGCGGCGCACGAATGAGAAGAGCTACAAGGAATTGATCGAGAAGCTCAACATTCGCCGCTAGGCAAGTTTCGCGCGGGAATGAGCCCGCGCGTTTTCCGTGGACGGGTGCCGATGCATTCGTCCGTTCAAGGCCGGGGCAAATGCGCCCGGCTACTGGGACCGGATGAAAAGGTTCATCCGGCCGCCAAGGCAAGGTTCTGAAACGCCATGGCAGGATCGCAAGACGCTGTTCGCTCCCCTTTCGCGGTGACGCGCAGCTTCTCGCCGTCTTGCTCATGGCTTTCTGGGCGTGCCGAAAACCATGAGAGAAAATTGCAATGTTCGATATTCATCGCGTGGAGCTCGATTGGGGCGGGCGCAAGCTCGTCCTCGAAACCGGCCGCGTAGCGCGCCAGGCCGACGGGGCCGTTCTCGCCACCTACGGCGAAACCACCGTTCTCGCTTCGGTGGTCGCGGCCAAGACGCCGCGTGAGGGTGTCGATTTCCTGCCGCTTACCGTCGACTACCAGGAAAAATTCTACGCCGCGGGGCGCATCCCCGGCGGCTACTTCAAGCGCGAAGGCCGGCCGACCGAGAAGGAAACCCTGGTCTCGCGCCTGATCGACCGCCCGGTCCGTCCCCTGTTCGCCGAAGGCTGGCGCAACGAGACGCAGATCATCGTCACCACTTTGTCGCACGATCTGGAAAACGATCCCGACATCCTCGCGCTGGTCGCCTCGTCCGCCGCGCTGACACTGTCGGGCGCGCCGTTCATGGGCCCGATCGGCGCGGCGCGCGTCGGCTTCACCAACAACGAGTACGTGCTCAACCCCACCCTCGAGGAGATGAAGGAAAGCCAGCTCGACCTCGTCGTCGCCGGCACCGGCGAAGCCGTGCTGATGGTCGAGTCGGAAGCCAAGGAGCTGTCCGAGGAGATCATGCTCGGCGCCGTGATGTTCGGCCACCGCCATTTCCAGCCGGTGATCGAGGCGATCATCAAGCTGGCCGAAAAGGCGGCGAAGGAGCCGCGCGATCACGAGATCGCCGATCATTCCGCGCTCGAGAAGGAAATGCTCGGGATCGTCGAGAAGGACCTGCGCGCCGCCTATGCGATCGCGCGCAAGCAGGATCGCCAGAACGCCGTCGCCGCCGTCAAGGCGAAGGTGATGGAGCACTATTTCCCCGGCGGCACTGAGCACCCGCTGCACAGCAAGCTCGGCATCGGCGGCGTGTTCAAGGAGCTCGAAGCCAAGATCGTGCGCTGGAACATCCTCGACACCGGCAAGCGCATCGACGGCCGCGACCTCAAGACGGTGCGCCAGATCCAGGCGGAAGTCGGCGTGCTGCCGCGCGCCCACGGCTCGGCGCTGTTCACTCGCGGCGAGACCCAGGCTTTGGTCGTGACCACGCTCGGCACCGGCGAGGACGAGCAGTACATCGACGCGCTGCAGGGCACATATAAAGAGACGTTTTTGCTGCACTACAATTTCCCGCCCTACTCGGTCGGCGAGACCGGCCGCATGGGCGGCACCAAAAGGCGCGAAATCGGCCACGGCAAGCTGGCCTGGCGCGCCGTGCATCCGATGCTGCCGTCGAAGGAAGAGTTCCCCTACACCATCCGCGTCGTTTCGGAGATCACCGAGTCGAACGGCTCGTCGTCGATGGCGTCGGTGTGCGGCGCTTCGCTGTCATTGATGGACGCAGGCGTGCCGCTCAAGCGTCCGACCGCGGGCATCGCGATGGGCCTCATCCTCGAGGACAAGCGCTATGCGGTGCTGTCCGACATCCTCGGCGACGAGGACCATCTCGGCGACATGGACTTCAAGGTCGCCGGCACCGAAGGCGGCATCACCTCGCTGCAGATGGACATCAAGATCGCCGGCATCACCGAAGAGATCATGAAGGTCGCGCTCGCCCAGGCGAAGGACGGCCGCCTCCACATCCTCGGCGAAATGTCCAAGGCGCTGACCTCGGCGCGCGCCGAACTCGGCGAACACGCTCCGCGCATCGAGATGTTCAAGATCCCGACCGACAAGATCCGTGAAGTGATCGGCACCGGCGGCAAGGTGATCCGCGAAATCGTCGAAAAGACCGGCGCCAAGGTCAACATCGACGACGACGGCACCGTCAAGGTCGCATCCGCCGACGGCGAATCGATCAAGGCGGCGATCAAGTGGATCAAGTCGATCGCTTCCGATCCGGAGCTCGGCCAGATTTATGACGGCACCGTGGTCAAGGTGATGGAGTTCGGCGCG
>JBBRAN010000027.1:0-15614 GCA_038206695.1 Hyphomicrobiales bacterium
ATTTTTGCCTGTCACCTGGGCAGAAAGTCTAATGAGCGTTCCCGCATAAGGCCTTCCTGCGCCACGGACGCCACCAGCAAGCCGTCGCGGGTGAAGATGCGTCCCCGGCAAAATCCGCGTGCGCCATGGCTGGACGGGCTCTCCTGAGCGTACAAAAGCCAGTCGTCGGCGCGGAACGGGCGATGCAGCCACAGCGCGTGGTCGAGGCTCGCCGCCATGAATTCCTTTTCGAACAGGGTGCGGCCGAGCGGCACCAGCGCGGTATCGAGCAAGGTGAAATCCGAGGCGTAAGCCAGCGCGCACTGGTGAATGGCGGGATCGTCCGGCAATTTACCGGTGGCGCGGATCCAGACGTGGAATTTTCCGTCGGGGTACTGCTTGCCGAGGTAGCGGTCGAATTCGACCGGCCGCAGCTCGATCGGACGTTCGCGCTCGTAATAGCGCCGGACCGACTCCGGCATCATAGGCAGCAATTTCTCGCGCATCTCCGCTTCGCTCGGCAACTGTTCCGGCGGCGGCACGTCCGGCATCTTGGCCTGGTGGTCGAGCCCTCCCTCGTCGGCGTGAAACGACACCAGCATGGAGAAGATCGGGTGACCGTGCTGGCGCGCGGTGACGCGGCGTGTCGTGAAGCTCTTGCCGTCGCGGATGCGGTCGACATCGTAGATGATCGGGACCTTCGGATCGCCTGGCAGCAGAAAATAGGCGTGCATCGAGTGCGGCGGCCGGCCCTCGACCGTGCGCACCGCCGCGACCAGCGCCTGGCCGATCACCTGGCCGCCGAACACTCGCTGCCAGCCCGATTGCGGCGAGCGGCCACGGAACAGGTTGAGGTCGAGCTCTTCGAGATCGAGAATGCTGACGAGGTCTCGAACGGCCGACGACATGGCGCTGCCCGCATGAGGGAAAAACGTGCCTCAACCTGCTATGCTCGGCGGCGTTTGACAAGGAAGGCCGCCGCAGCGATGGCCCGCGTGAAAAAGCCGAGCGATGTGCTGATAGCCGGCGGCGGCTTCGCCGGGCTGGCGCTGGCGATCGCGCTGCGCCAGGGGCTCGGCGAGCGGTTTGCCGTCACCGTCGTCGATCCGGCGCTCGCCTTTGAAAAATCGAGAGACATGCGCGCCTCCGCGATCGCCGCCGCGGCGCGCCGGCTGTTCGAGACGATCGGAGCCTGGAAGGCGGTCGCCGCCGATACGCAGCCGATCCTCGACATGGTCGTCACCGATTCCAAGCTCGACGACGCAGTGCGTCCGACGTTTTTGACCTTCGGCGGCGAAGTCGAGGCCGGCGAACCGTTCGCGCACATGATCGAGAACCGGCATCTAATCGATGCCTTGGTGGAGCGGGCCAGGGCCGAGGGCGTCGAGCTGCGCGCCGGCGCGCTGGAGAGTTTCGACGCGGGCGAGAGCGGCGTCACGGTTCGGCTCAAGGATAGCGAGGCGTTATCGGGCCGTCTTCTGGTCGGCGCCGACGGCGCAAAGTCTACGGTGCGCGAACAGGCCGGCATCGCCAGCCACGGCTGGAATTACGGCCAGTCGGCGATCGTCACAACGGTGGCGCACGAGCGCGATCATCATGGCCGTGCCGAGGAGCATTTCCTGCCGGCGGGACCGTTCGCGATTCTTCCCCTGACCGGCAAGCGCTCGTCGATCGTGTGGACCGAAACAACCAAGGAGGCCGAGCGGCTGCTCGCGCTGGACGACACCGAATTTCATGCCGAGCTTGAAAAGCGCTTCGGTCTGCATCTCGGCGACATCGAAATTGCGGGCCCGCGCCGTGCCTACCCGCTCGGCCTGTTCACGGCGCGTTCGTTCATCGCCGGGCGTGTCGCGCTGATCGGCGACGCCGCGCACGTCATTCACCCGATCGCGGGGCAGGGACTCAACATGGGATTGCGCGACGCTGCGGCGCTTGCCGAGGTGATCGCGGATGCAGCCCGGCTCGGTCTCGATCCCGGCGCGCCGGAGACCCTCGATCGCTACCAGCGCTGGAGACGGTTCGACACAATGACGATGGGCGTGGCGACCGATGGCCTCAACCGCCTGTTCTCCAACAGTTCGGACGTGCTTCGGCTGTTTCGCGACGTCGGTCTGGGTTTGGTCGAGCGCGCGCCGGCGCTCAAGCGCATGTTCATCCGCGAAGCCGCCGGCCTCACCGGCGAGGTGCCGAAGCTGCTGAAAGGCGAAGCGCTCTAGTCGAGCAGCCGCCGCACGATGGCGCTGCTTCGGTCATGTCAGCTTGATGCTGGCGACATGCTCGGCGAACGCCTTGCGCTTGGAAATGGCGTCATACCAGCGGTCGAGGTGGGTTGTTGTCGGGCGATCCGGCACCAGCGCCCGATAGCGAAAGCACATTACACCGACCGGAATATCGCCGTAGGAGAACGAATTCCCGGCGACGTACGGCGTCTTCCCGAGTTGTGCGTCGAGAATCTTCATCGCCGCTGCGGTTTTCTCCTGCGACGCCTTGATCGCGGCATGGTCGCGCTTCTCCGGCGCGGTGCGGATCAAGCCCCAGAACGAAGGGCCAATGGCCGGTCCGACGACGGTAAGCTGCCAATCCATCCACTGGCTGGCGCGGCCGCGCTCGTGCGGTTCTTTCGGCTCGAGCCTGCCGTCCTTGTCGTGCTTGCGGGCCAGGTAGCGCACGATGGAATTCGACTCCCACATCGTGAAGCCGTCTTCTTCTTCCAGCGTCGGCACCAGTCCGTTCGGGTTCATCGCCAGATAGGGCGGCTCGCTGTTCTTGCCGAACGCGCCGCCGACGTCGATGCGCTGGCATTCGAGGCCAAGCTCGCCGACCGCCCACATCGCTTTTTGCACGTTGGACGAATTGTTGCGTCCCCACATCTTGATCATCGCGCTTCCTTCCCTGCGTAATTTCTTGGATTTTCAGTCGAGCCGCCGCGCCTCGTCGGCCAGCATGATCGGAATGCCGTCGCGGATCGGAAAGGCGAGCTTTGCCTTGCGCGAGATCAGCTCCTGCTTGGCGGCGTCATATTCAAGCGGACCCTTGGTCAGCGGGCACACCAGAATTTCGAGAAGTTTCGGATCGACGCTGCCGGTCGGCCGCTCTTGAAGGGGCCGGTCTGGCGGCGAACGCTCGCCGGGTGTGGTGATATCCATCAAGAAGCCTCGCCGCGGTGGTGGGCTTTATAGCACAGGCTTTTATTGAAGGGTCGCGTCGGGGGCGTTGGCCTTGGCGAGCTCGATCTCGGTCATCGCGACCAGGATTTCAGCCCGGGTCTTGAGGTCGGGCGCCTCGAGAAGCGCCTGTTTTTCGGCCGGTCCATAGGGCGACATCATGGCCAGGGCGTTGACCAATGCCTCGTTCGGGGCCTGCTCGATGCCGTCCCAGTCCGCCTTGAGATCGTTGGCCTTGAGAAAATCGCGCAGCGCCACGAGCAGCGCGTCGCGATTGACCTGATCCTCGCCCTTGCGGGCGATGAAATCGTCGGCGAACGGGGCGTAGGTCACGCGACATTGCCGGTACTGGGTCAGCGTCTTGATTTCTTCCTTGATCTCGAACCGGGAAATCCCGGTGAGCTCGAGCAGGTAGCGGCCATCGCCGGATTCGGCGAGCTGAGTGATGCGCCCGACGCAGCCGACCTTGTAGAGCGCGGGCCGTTCGACCGGCGCCTTCTGCGCCGGCACCGGCTGGATCATGCCGATCAGGCGGTGGCCGTCGCGCAACGCGTCGTCGACCAGCGCGAGATAGCGCGGCTCGAAGATATTGAGCGGCATTTGCCCCCGCGGCAGCAGCAGCACGCCGGGCAACGGAAAGACCGGGATCACCGCGGGCAGGTCGATCGGCCTGCGATAGTTGGCGTTCATCGGCATCGGCGCACTCCGAAACTCCAGCCCGCCTTAATTTGCCCCCGACCCCATAACCGGCATGTCACGAAAACAGGATCGACGACAGCCGCTTGCGGCCGTCCAGGGTCGCGGGATCGGCCGGGCCCCAGCTCTCGAACAACTGCACAAGCTGCTTGCGCGCCCCGTCGTCGTTCCACTTGCGGTCGCGCCTGACGATTTCGAGAAGATGATCGACCGCCTCGGCGCGCTTGCCGCCGGCGTTGAGCGCCGCGGCGAGATCGAACCGCGCCTGATGGTCGAGCGGATTGGCGGCGACTTTCTTTTCCAGCTCATCGGCCGGGCCGACCGCCTTGGCCTGCTCGGCAAGCTCGAGCGCGGCGCGCGCCGCGGCGACCGCGGCGTCGCTGCGCTTGGCTTCGGGCACCAGCGCCAGCGTCTGCTTGGCTTCATCGAGCGCGCCCGCCGCGACCTGACAGCGGGCGAGGCCGGCGAGCGCGGCGACGTTGGCGGCGTCCTGCGCGATTAGCTCCTTGTAGATGTCGGCGGCTTCCGCGGTGGCGCCCTCGCCGAACGCGGTCTCGGCAAGCTTGAGCAGATCCTGCTCCTCGCCTCCTATTTTGTCCTTGGTCAGCCGCTCGAGAAACGCGACGACCTGCGCCTCCGGCAGCGCCCCGAGAAAGCCGTCGGCGGGCTGGCCCTTGTCGAACGCGATCACCGCGGGGATCGACTGGATCCCCATCTGCCCGGCGATCGCCGGATGTTCGTCGATGTTCATCTTGACGAGCTTGACCTTGCCCTTGGCAGCGCCCACCGCCTTTTCCAGCACCGGCGTCAACTGTTTGCACGGCCCGCACCAGGGCGCCCAGAAATCCACCAGCACCGGCTGGCGCTTGGATTCCTCGATGACGTCTTTGACGAAGGTCTGCGTCGTGGTGTCCTTGATCAGGCCCTCGGCGGCGGCCGGCGTCGCGGTTTCCCCGGTTTGCAGCATAAATCCTCTTTATTCACTTCAGCGGGCGGAACCGCCCGGCATCGGATTAAATGGGAACTGGCGGCCCGAATGCAATCGCCGTCAGCCTTAGCGTAAAGGCCGTTCCGCGACGCGCGCAATGCGCGGCGGATGGCCGGTCGATTCCAGAAACCTGCAGAGATCGTCGCGAGCGATGCTGATCGTCATGGTGTTGACGAGCGGGTGAAAATTCAGCGTCTGGTGCTCCATCATCGCCGCGTCGAGCACGACGGTGACGCGGCCCTCGCTGTCGTTGATCGCGCCGAACGGCGTGACCGAACCGGCCTCGACGCCGAGTACGTCACGCAGCAGGTTGGGCGAACCGAACGAGAATCGCCCGGCGCCGAGCTTGTGATGCAGGCTCTTGAGCTCGATCCTGGCATCCTCGAGCGCCACGACCAGAAACAGCGCATCGTTCTTGTCGCGCAAAAACAGGTTCTTGGTATGGGCGCCCGGAATCCGGCCGCGCAGAGCCTGCGATTGATCGACGGTGTAGAGCGGCGGATGCCGCACGATCGGGTGGGCGATGCCGAGGCCGTCGAGATAGGAGAAAAGTTGATCGGGACCGACCGGCATCTTCAAGCCACGTATTAAGCCCTGTGAAAGGTTAGGTTGCATAGCATGCGCCATTATGGCTATAGGAACGCCATTGGCGGCAGCGCGAAAGCCCTGCCTTTTTCTACGGATGCGGGTGTAGCTCAGGGGTAGAGCACGACCTTGCCAAGGTCGGGGTCGAGGGTTCGAATCCCTTCGCCCGCTCCAATTTTTCCCAAATCGCGGGCCAGGTTCCGTTTGGTACAGTGAGGTGCGAGCCTCGCCGCTGAAACCAAACGGTGGCTGGAACGTATCTGATGCAGCGTGTGGCCCTTTCAGGGAGCTCCCGATGCCGCAAGCGAACGCCACGCTGATCTGCCTTGCCGTGCTGATTGCGCTGGGCGAACCGGCGTTGGCCGCGCAAGGCCCCGGCACTTCGCCGGGCACCGCCGGGCCGGTCGCGCAATGGCTGGGCGTCCTGTGCGGCATCGGTCTTGCGACCCTCGGTGTCGTGTTTGCCGCCTGGGACGACGGCACCTACGGCGACTTCTAGTAACTGACCGCCAGCGCGCCGCGCGAGCGGCTATCGGCGGCGCCGGTCACGCCGCTCGCTGCCGCGCTGAGCGAATTCGCCGAAGTCGCAGGTGGTCGCACCGTCACTTCATGTCCGCGGCCGCGCAAAGCGTCGATCGTGCCGGCGGCGATGCCCGGCTCCGCCACCACTTCATCCGGCTGCCATTGATGGTGGATGCGGGGCGCGCCGACCGCTTTATCGATCGGCATTTTGAAATCCAGCGCGTTGACGATGATCTGCAACACGGTGGAGATGATGCGGCTGCCGCCGGGCGAGCCGGTCACCAGCACCGCCTTGCCGTCCTTGAGCACGATGGTCGGCGTCATCGACGATAGCGGCCGCTTGCCCGGCCCCGGCAGGTTCGCTTCGAATCCCACCAGCCCGAACGCATTGGCGGCGCCGGGCTTCGCTGTGAAATCGTCGAGCTCGTTGTTGAGCAGCACGCCGGTCCCCTCTGCGATCAGGCCGAGGCCATAGGAGAAATTCAGCGTGTAGGTATTGGCGACCGCGTTGCCGTCGCGGTCGATCACCGAGAAATGCGTGGTGTTGTCGCCTTCGAACGCCAGCGGATTGCCCGGCCGCACGTCGGCCGCCGCGGTCGCGCGCTCCGTGATGGTGGCGCGCAAGGCGGCGGCATAGCGTTTGGCGGTGAGGCCCTTGAGCGGCACCGCGACGGTCGCCGGGTCGCCCAGGAAAACCGCGCGGTCGGCATAGGCGCGCTTCATCGCCTCGATCTGCAGATGCAGCACCTGCGGGCTGCCGGCGCCGAGCGCGGCGAGATCATAGCCTTCCAGGATATTGAGCATCTCGATCAGATGGACGCCGCCCGATGACGGCGGCGGCATCGAGACGATGTCGTAGCCGCGATAGCGCCCGCGAACCGGCGTGCGGATCACCGGCTGGTAGCCCGCCAAGTCCGCAGCGGTCATGATGCCGCCGGCGGCGCGCACCGACGCAACGATCCGGTCGGCGATCGTGCCGCGGTAAAATGCCGCCGGGCCGTTTTGTCCAATGGCCAGAAGCGTCGCCGCGAGGTCGGACTGCACCAGCGTCTGGTTCGGCGCCAGCACGGTGCCGTCGCTGTTGGTGAAGATCGCCCGGGTCGAGGGCCAGCGCGCCAGACGGTTCTGCGCTGCCGGGAGCGAGTCGGCCGTGTCATCGACGATGTCGACGCCGTTGCGCGCCAGCGCCAGCGCCGGCGCGATCAGGTCGGCCAGCGAGAACTTGCCCGATCCGAATTTGACATGCGCCAGCGCCAGTCCCGCGACCGTCCCGGGCACGCCGACCGCGAGGCCGCTGTCGCGCGACTTCACCGGATCGGGCTCGCCGCGGGCGTCGAGAAACATGTCGCGCGTCGCCGCGGCCGGCGCGATTTCGCGGTAGTCGATCGCGAAATCCTCGCGGCTTGTCGCGAGATGGATCACCATGAAGCCGCCGCCGCCGAGATTGCCGGCGCGCGGATAGCTCACTGCCATCGCAAAGCCGACCGCGACTGCGGCATCGACCGCATTGCCGCCGTTCGCCAGCACGTCGGCGCCGATCCGCGCGGCGCGACGCTCTTGCGCCACCACCATGCCGTTTTTGGCGGCGACCGGCTCGACGGCCGGGATCGCCCGCAATGTGGTCTCGAGGCCGGGGCGGGATTGCGCGAACGCGCCGGCGGTCAGCGCGGCGGTGATTAAGGCGATAAAACCGAGGCGTTTTATCACGGCACAGCGTGGCCCTGACGGACCGCAGCGATCAACGCGCCTGCGAATGATAGGCGGCGTTCGGCCGCATGTCGGTCGCGGAGGCGACGCGGTTGCTCATGTTGAAGAACGCGGCGACCGCCGAAATATCCCAGATGTCGCGGTCGGTGAAATCGGCGCGGCGCAGCCGCTCGCGGTCGGCTTCCTCGACGCCCCACGGCGAGGCCGTCAGCTTGACCGTGAAATCGAGCATGGCGCGGTGGCGCTTGCTCAGGCGGGCGACGCGGTAGTTCATCACCATGTGCTCGCCGAGCAGCGGGTTGCCGGAATATTGCCGCACGGCCGCGCCATGCGCGGTCAGGCAGTAGTAGCAGCGGTTCTGCGACGACACCGCGACCGCGATCATCTCGCGTTCGAGCTTCGATAGCGTGGACTCGCCGAGCATCAGCTCGTTGTACATCGCGACGAAAGCCTCGAGCTTGGCGTTGTCGAAGGCATAGGCCAGCAGCACGTTCGGCACGAAGCCGAGCTTGTCCTGGCATTTGCGGAAATAGGCGTTCATCGCCGCGGACAGCTTCACGGGCGGCAGGTTGAGCGCGATGATCGGAATGTCGTCGGCCGGCGCCGGCAATTTCGAGACGGCCGGCGCGGGCGCTTTGCCGCCCTTGATGGCCCGCAACGTCACCAGTTTATGGGCTGAGGTGGTTTTGGCCGAGAATTTGCCGGCAGGCTTCGAGCTGATTTTTGCGTTCGGTTTTGCGCTGCTCTTGATCGTGCTTTTGGCTTTAGCCTTGGTTTTGGCCATCCCACGCGTCCCCAACGTTTCCGTCCGTCACCCTACACGCTTCCGGCCTGCGATGAAACCTCGCACGGACGTGATTAGGTCTTTCGTCTCAGGGCTTTATGGTGGGTTTCGGGGGTTTTCGTCGGGCCATCGCTACGGCACATTTTGCTCTCGACGGCAAATCCGGGATCATAAAGGCCGATGCCAGCAAAGCCCGCCGCGCCCCCACAAGAGACACCAGCAATGTTCGCCGACCTTCCCGGCAACGATGAAGACGCCAAAGCGCGCGCCGCCGTCGCGCGGGCCGATGCGCTGCTGGCCGAACGCAATGCCTCGATCCAGAAGAATTTCGCAGCCCAGCTGTTCGGCCGGGCGGTCGCCGAAGATCTGCTGCGCTACGAGCCGAACGCGCTCGCGACTATTGCCGAGGATGCCTGGAAATTTCTGGCGGAGCGCAAGCCCGGTGCGCCGAAAATCAGTGTCACGACGGCGCGCCTCGACACCGACGGCGGCATCCAGTCGGTCGGCGTCATCGAAATTCTCAACGACGACATGCCGTTCCTGGTCGACTCGGTTCTCACGGAGCTCGACTGCCAATCGCTTGCCGTCAGCCTTGTCCTCCATCCGGTGTTGCACGCCGAGCGCGATCCTGCCGGCAAGTTGATCGCCGTCCAGGGCGGCGCTACTGCCGGCGCGACGGGGCGGCGCGAGAGCTTGATCCACATTCACGTCGCGCCAATCGACGATGACGCGCGGCGAGCTCGGATCGTCGAGGGCCTGAACCTTGTGCTGGAGCAGATCCGTCTGGCGGTGCAGGATTGGCGTCCGATGCTGGCGCGGGTCGAAGGCGTCGCCGCCACGCTCAAGGCCAATCCACCGCCGCTGCCGGTCGACGAGGTTGCAGAGGCCATTCAGTTCCTCCAATGGCTGTGCGACGACAACTTCACATTCCTCGGCATTCGCGAATACGTGGTGAAGGACGACACGCTCGAGCCTTCGCACCAGGGCCCGCTCGGCGTTCTGCGCAATCAGGAAATGCGCGTGTTCCGGCGCGGCACCGAGCTGCTGGACTCCACGCCCGAGATCATGGCGTTTCTCAAGGAGCCGAGGCTGCTGATCGTCGCCAAGGCGAATGTGCGCTCGCTCGTCCATCGCCGCGTCTATCTGGATTATATCGGGGTCAAGCAGTTCGGCGCCGCGGGCCAGTTGCTCGGCGAATTCCGCATCATCGGGCTGTTCACCTCGACCGCCTATACGCGCTCGGCCCAGTCGATTCCTTATCTGCGGCGCAAGGTCGCCGCCGTCGAGCAGCGCGCCGGGTTCGATCCCGCCAGCCACTCCGGCAAGGCGCTCGCCAACGTGCTGGAAACCTATCCGCGCGACGAGCTGTTCCAGATCGATGAAGAGACTTTGTTCAATTTCTCGATGAGCGTCCTGCAGCTCGACGAGCATCCGCGCATCCGCGTGCTGGCGCGCCGCGACCCGCTCGAACGATTCGTTTCCGTGTTGGTGTTCGTGCGGCGCGAGCGCTACGACAGCCGGATCCGCGAAGCGATCGGCGCCTATCTCGCCAAGGCGTTCGACGGCCACGTCTCGGCTTATTATCCGTTTTTCCCGGAAGGCCCGCTGGTGCGGGTCCATTTCATTATCGGCCGCAACGGCGGGGCAACGCCGGTTGTCGAGCGCGGCGAACTGGAAAAAGCGGTTGCCGACATCGTGCGCACCTGGTCGGACGCGTTCACCGATGTGTTCGCGCGATCCGACGGCAAGGCCGAGCACCTGATCGGGCGTTACGGGCAGGCGTTTTCCGCCGGCTTTCGCGACACCTATTCGCCCTCGGTCGCCGCCCGCGACGTGCGGGTGATCGAAGGGCTGTCGGCGTCGCGTCCGCTCGGCGTCGATTTTCATCGGCGCGCGGGAGACAACGCGGTCGGCCTCAAAGTGTGGAGCTTCAAGCGGCCGTTGCCGCTGTCGGAACGCGTGCCGGTGCTCGAGAACATGGGCTTTAGCGTCGTCGACGAGCGGACCTTCCTGATCGAGCCGAAAGGCGAGGGCGCCGCGAAAATCTGGTTCCACGACATGCTGCTGCAACGTGCCGACGGGCGCGCCATCGCAATCGATCAGGCCAAGCGGCATCTCGAGGCCGCTTTCCTGATGGTGATGCGCGGCGCCGCCGAAAACGACGGTTACAATGCGCTCGTGCTCACCGCCGGCTTGATGTGGCGCGATGTCGCGCTGGTTCGCACCATCTCGCGTTTCCTGCGCCAGACCCGCGTGCCGTACTCCCAGGACTATATGTGGGCGACCCTGGTCAAGTACGCCGGCATCGCCGCCGACATCGTGGCGCTGTTCGCGGCGCGGTTCGATCCGGCCAAGCAGGGCGAACGCGACGCGCGCGAAAAGGAGATCACCGCCCGCATCGAGGAGGCGCTGAGCGCGGTCGAGAGCCTCGACGAGGACCGCATCGTGCGGCGCTTCCTCAACGCGGTGCAGGCCGCCATCCGCACCAATTTCTACCAGCTCGACAAAAGCGGGCAGCCGCCGCCGCAGATCGCGGTGAAATTCGCCAGCGGCAAGGTCACCGATCTGCCGCTGCCGCGGCCGCTCTATGAGATTTTCGTCTATTCGCCGCGCGTCGAGGGCGTCCACATGCGCTTCGGCAAGGTGGCGCGCGGCGGAATCCGCTGGTCGGACCGGCCGCAGGATTTCCGCACCGAAATTCTCGGCCTGGTGAAAGCCCAGCAGGTAAAGAATGCGGTGATCGTGCCGGTCGGCGCCAAAGGCGGCTTCGTGCCGAAATGGCTGCCGAAGGACGGCAACCGCGAAGCGGTGATGAACGAGGGCATCGCCGCCTACAAGATCTTCATCGGCACTTTGCTCGATATCACCGACAATTACGCGCCCGACGGCAAAATCGTGCCGCCCGACCAGGTCGTGCGGCTGGACGGCGACGATCCCTACCTCGTCGTCGCCGCCGACAAGGGCACCGCGACATTCTCCGACATCGCCAACGCACTGGCGATCGAGCACGGCTTCTGGCTCGGCGATGCCTTCGCCTCGGGCGGCTCGGCCGGTTACGACCACAAGGTGATGGGGATCACCGCGCGCGGCGCGTGGGAAAGCGTCAAGCGGCATTTCCGCGAGGTCGACATCGACATCGGCACGACACCGTTTTCGGTGGCCGGCGTCGGCGACATGTCGGGCGACGTGTTCGGCAACGGCATGCTGCGCGAGAACACGATCCGACTGGTGGCAGCGTTCGATCACCGCGACATCTTCATCGATCCCGATCCCGACCCGAAGAAATCGCTGGAGGAGCGCAAGCGCATGTTCGCGCTGCCGCGCTCGTCCTGGCAGGACTACGACAAGTCGCTGATCTCGCAAGGCGGCGGCGTCTATCCGCGCAATCTGAAGGAAATCAGCCTCAGCTCGCGGGCGCAGCGGCTGATCGGCGTGCCGGAAAAGGTCACGCCGGCCGCGCTGATGAAGGCGATCCTGCAGATGCCGGTCGACCTCCTGTGGTTCGGCGGCATCGGAACCTATGTCCGCGCCGCGGGCGAAACCGACGAGGCCGCCGGCGACCGCGCCAATGACGCGCTCCGCATCACCGGCGCGCAGGTCAAGGCCAAGGTGATCGGCGAAGGCGCCAATCTCGGCATGACGCAACGCGGACGCATCGAGGCGGCGACGCTCGGCGTGCGGCTCAACACCGACGCAATCGACAATTCGGCCGGCGTCAACACCTCCGACGTCGAGGTCAACATCAAGATCGGGCTGTCGCCGCCGGTCGCTGCCGGCAGACTGACGCTCGAGCAGCGCAACGCCTTGCTGGCGGAAATGACCGACGAGGTGGCGCGCCTCGTTTTGCGCAATAATTACCTGCAGCCGCTCGCCATCTCGCTGGCGCAGCGCCGCGGCCTCGAGGACCTCGGGTTCCAGCAGCGGCTGATGCAGACGCTCGAAACCCGCGGCCTGCTCGATCGCGCGGTGGAATATCTGCCGGACGACATGGCGCTCGCCGAGCGGCGCGCGCGCAACGCTGCGCTGACGCGCCCGGAGCTCGCCGTGCTGCTGGCCTACGCCAAGCTCACGCTCTACAGCGACCTGCTCGACTCGGCGGTGCCGGACGATCCCTATCTCGGCCGCGAGCTCGGCCGCTATTTCCCCAAGGAAATGCAGCGCTACCCGGAAGCGCTTGGGCAACACCGGCTGCACCGCGAGATCATCGCGACCCAGCTCGCCAATTCGATGATCAACCGCGGCGGGCCGACTTTGGTGGTGCGCATCGCCGACCAGACCGGCGCATCCGCCGAAGCGATTGCGTTCGCCTTCGCGGCAGTGCGCGACAGCTATGACATGCCGGCGCTCAACGACGAGATCAACACGCTCGACAACAAAATTCCGGGCGAGCTGCAATTGTCGCTTTACGCCTCGGTCGAAAGCCTGCTGCTCGACCGGCTGGTCTGGTTCCTGCGCAATGTCGATCTCAAGCAGGGCCTCGCCAAGGTGATCGAGCATTACCGCGGCGGCATCGCCGATGTAGCGGCGGCGCTGGGCGGCGCATTGACCAAGGAAAGCGCGGCGGCGCGCGACGCCCACATGCTGGAATTGACCAAGGCCGGCGTCGAAGCCGGTCTGGCCGGCCGGCTCGCCAACGTGCCGCTGCTCAAACACGCCCCGGATATCGTGATGGTGGCGCAGCGCGCCAAACGCTCGGTCGCCGACGTTACCAAGACCTATTTCGCCGCCGAAGCCTACTTCCAGCTTGACCGTGTGGCCGGCGCTCTATCGAACATCGTGGTGGCCGACTATTTCGACCGGCTGGCGCTCGATCGCGCGCTCGATTCGATCGGCGACGCCGAGCGGCGGATCGCCGCCGCCATGGTCGGCAATGGCGCGACCGGCGCCGGCGCGGTCGAGGAATGGGTCAAGCCGCGCAAGGCCGAAGTAGAACGTCTGCGGGCGGCGCTCCACGAGATCACCGCGTCGGGGCTGACCTTGTCGAAGCTGTCGGTGACGGCCGGCATGCTGGGCGATCTGGCGCGGTAGTAAGGCAATGACCGTCCCACTGCCAAAGCCGATTGGCGATTACTTCGCCGCTTCCAATGCCCATGATGCGCAAGCCCTGGCACGCGCCTTCGCGGACGACGTCATCGTCCATGACGAAGGCAAGGTGCATCGTGGCCGCGCGGCGATTGCGAGATGGGCGCAAGGCACAATGGACAAATTCCAAACAAAAATCGTTCCACCCAGCGCCAGCGCCAGCGGTGGCGGGGCCAGTACCGCGGTCAAGGGAAGGTGTCCGGCACGTTTCCCGGCAGCCCGATCGAACCGACGTTCAGCTTCGAGATCGGCGATGACGGCATCAAGTCGCTGAAGATCGGCTGACGCGAGGCCGGTCCGATCCTTCGTTCGGTAAGTCTAATGCCGGAAGTGCCGCACGCCGGTGAACACCATGGCGATGCCGTGCTGGTCGGCCGCCGCGATCACCTCGTCGTCGCGCATCGAGCCGCCGGGCTGGATGACCGCCGTGGCGCCCGCCTCGATCGCCACCAGCAGGCCGTCGGCGAACGGAAAGAAGGCGTCCGAGGCCACCACCGAGCCCTTGGTCATCGGCAGATCGAGCTTGGCCTCCTTGGCCGCATCCTCGGCCTTGCGCGCCGCGATGCGCGCCGCATCGACCCGGCTCATCTGGCCGGCGCCGATGCCGACCGTCGCGCCGTCCTTGGCATAGACGATGGTGTTCGACTTGACGTGCTTGGCGACGCGGAACGCGAACTTGAGATCGCGCAGCTCGGCGTCGCCGGGCGCGCGCTTGGTCACGGTCTTCAGCGCCATATCGTCGATCACCGCATTGTCGCGCGACTGCACCAGCAAGCCGCCCGCGACCGACTTCACCAGCACGCCGGTGGCGCGCGGGTCGGGCAGTCGGCTGGCGAGCAGCAGCCGCAGGTTTTTCTTCGCGGCGATGATCGCGATCGCGTCGTCGTCGGCGTCAGGCGCGATGATGACTTCGGTGAAGATTTCGACGATCGCCTGCGCCGCCTGCACGTCGAGTTTGCGGTTGAGCGCGACGATGCCGCCGAACGCCGACACCGGGTCGCACGCCAGCGCCTTGGCGTAGGCCTCGCGCAGGCTGGCGCCTTCGGCGACGCCGCATGGATTGGCGTGCTTGACGATGACGCAGGCCGCCGTGCGTCTGGCGTCGAACTCCGCGACGCATTCATAGGCGGCGTCGGTGTCGTTGATGTTGTTGTAGGACAACTGCTTGCCCTGCGCCTGGCGTGCAGTGGCGACGCCCGGCCGCGCCGCGCCGCCACGGTAGAACGCCGCGCTCTGGTGCGGGTTCTCGCCGTAGCGCAGCGCCAGCGCAAGCTTGCCGCCGAACGCGCGATACTCCGGCGCGTCATCCTCGATCACGCCGGCAAACCAGTTGGCGATTGCCGCGTCATAGGCCGCGGTGCGGGCATAGGCTTTAGCCGCCAGCGCCTTGCGCAGGTCGGGCGTCGTCGCGCCGTTGTTGGCTTCGAGCGCGTCAAGCACGCGCGAATAATCCGACGGCTGGACCACCACGGTGACGGCGGCGTGGTTCTTCGCCGCGGCGCGGATCATCGCCGGGCCGCCGATGTCGATGTTCTCGATGCATTCGTCGTACGGCGCGTCCTTCGCGATTGTCTGCTCGAAGGGGTAGAGATTGACGACCAGAAGGTCGATCGGGGCGATGCCGTGCTCGGCCATCGACGCGGCATGGCCCTTGTCGCCGCGGACTGCGAGCAGGCCGCCATGCACCTTGGGGTGCAGCGTCTTGACGCGGCCGTCCATCATCTCTGGAAAGTCGGTGATTTCCGAAATGTCGCGCACCACAAGCCCTGCATCGCGCAGTGCTTTGGCAGTACCGCCGGTGGAGACCAGTTCCACGCCGTGCGCGGCAAGGCTTGCCCCGAGTTCAGCCAGACCGCTTTTGTCAGAGACGGAAAGCAGCGCGCGCTTGATCGCAATATCGGTCAATTCAACTATCCCATGTGTTTGAGAAGCCAGCCGTACGTGCCACCGCCGCTGGACGCGGAGCCGGTGAGTACGATCTGCTGGCTGGATTGGATTTGCCCGCGGTCATCGACCCAAAGGCTTTCTTCGAGGGTGACGCCGTTGGCCGCCGAACGAAACTGCCACAGCGAGCCATCGGCGATGCGCAGGAACACGCCCATGCCAT
>JBBRAN010000028.1:0-5525 GCA_038206695.1 Hyphomicrobiales bacterium
GGTGATTTATTATGCCGGGCACGGCATCGAGCTCGACGGCACCAACTATCTCATTCCGGTCGATGCGTCGCTCGAGACCGACACCGATGTTCTGGACGAGGCGCTGTCGCTCGACCGTGTGCTGTTTGCCGTCGAGCCGGCAAGGCAATTGCGGCTCGTGATCCTCGATGCCTGCCGGGACAATCCGTTTGCTAAAAACATGAAGCGGACGGTTGCGTCCCGTACCGTCGGACGCGGGCTCGCCAAGGTCGAACCTTCCAGCCCCAACACGATGATCGCCTTTGCCGCGAAGGCCGGATCGACCGCTTCCGACGGTGACAGCAAGAACAGCCCGTTTGCGACAGCGCTGGTAAATCACCTGCCCAAACCCGGCCTCGATCTGCGAAAAGCCTTCGGTTTCGTGCGCGACGATGTGTTGAAGGCGACCAATAATACGCAGGAGCCTTTCGTGTACGGCTCCCTGGGCGGCAACGACGTCGCGCTGGTGCCGGCCGCACCTCCGTCCGCGCCTGCGCCCCAAGCTGTACCCCAGGCCGCCGCGCCGGTGGATCAGGACGCCACGATGCAGCGGAACTACGAATTTGCGCTGCAGGTCGGCACCAAGCCGGTGTGGGATGCCTTCATCGAGAAATACCCGACTGGCTTCTTCACGGCACTTGCCAAAGCACAACGCGACAAGCTCGCCGCGGAAGCCACGCGGCTCGAAGCCACCAGCAAGGCAAGGGCCGCCGAGGAGGAGAAGGCACGGCTGGCGATCGAAGGCGCCAAGGCCGCGGAACAGGCGCGGGCCGCCGAGCAGGCCAGGGCCGCCGAAAAGGCCCGCATCGCCGCGGAACAGGCCAAGAAGGTCGAAGAGGCAAAGGTCGCGGAAGCGGAACGCGCCAAGGCCGCGGCGGAAAAGGTTGCGGCAGAAAAGAAGGCTGCCGCGGACGCCAAGGCAGCGGACGCTGCAAAAATTGCGGCTGAAGCCAAGAGTGCGGCTGAAGCGAAAGCCGCGGCGGACAAGAAATCGGGAGAGGAAAAGCTCGCCGCGCTGGCGCCGCAGGCTGGCGGATCCGAGCCGGCAGCGATCGACCTTCCACGCTCGCTTCAGGCCGAACTGCGGCGGGTCGGCTGCAACACCGGCGCGGTCGACGGCAACTGGAACGCGGCTTCGCAGCGGTCGCTCGAGCTCTTCAACAAGCACGCCGGCATGAAACTCGAAATCAAGGTGGCCAGCGTCGATGCGCTCGATGTCGTCAAGGGCAAGACGACGCGCGTTTGTCCGCTGAGCTGCGACCATGGCTTCCTGGCCGCCGGGGAGCAATGTGTGAAAATCACCTGCGGCGCGGGCTCGTTTCTCAATGATGACAACGAGTGCGAGAAACGTGCGGCACCTCGCAGGGCCGAAGCAAGACCGGCCGTTGCCAAGCGCTTCCAAGAGCCGGCATCGTCGCCGCCGACCGGTCACCCGATAAAGACCATGCAGGAAAGGTTGGGTGGATGTAACGCAACGGCGTCAATTGTTTCAGGAAAGTGCTGAGCTGGAGTGACGCATCATTCCCCGATCAGCGTCAGCCACTCATCCTCGGTCAGCACGGCCACTCCAAGCTCGCGCGCCTTGGTGAGTTTGGAGCCGGCGTCCTCGCCGGCAACGACGTAGTCGGTCTTCTTCGACACCGAGCCCGCGACCTTGGCGCCAAGCCGTTCCGCGACCGCCTTGGCTTCGTCGCGGGTGAATTTGGTCAGCGAGCCCGTGAACACCACCGTCTTGTCGGAGACCGGCGAACTCTTGCGCGGCTGCTCGGCCGGCTTGACCTCGATCTCGCGCAAGAGTTCGCCGAGCGCTTTCACGTTGCGCGGCTCGGCGAAGAACTCGACCACCGCGTCGGCGACGATCTCGCCGACGCCGCCGATATTGTTGAGGTCCTGATAGGCTTCCGTCGTGTTCTCTTCGTCGTTGCTGCCTTTGGCGGCGGCCAGCATCGCCTCGCAGAAATTCTCGATGGTGCCGTAGTGCCGCGCCAATAGCTTGGCGTTGCCCTCGCCGACGTGACGGATGCCGAGCCCGTAGATCAGCCGGTGCAGGTCAACGGTGCGGCGAGCGTCGATCGCGCCAAAGAGATTGCGAACCGAGGTTTCGCCGTACCCCTCGCGTTCCATCAGTTTGCTGGAGGCGCGCGCATCGCGTTTCTGCAGGGTGAAAATGTCGACCGGCGACATGATCAGCCCATCCTGGTAGAACTCCTGGATCTGCTTTTCGCCAAGACCTTCGATGTCGAAGGCAAGCCGTGAGACGAAATGCTTCAGCCGCTCGACGGCTTGCGCCGGGCAGATCAGCGCGCCGGTACAGCGGCGCACCACCTCATCGCCCTCGCGCACCGCGTGACTGCCGCACACCGGGCATTTGTCCGGAAATTCGTAGCGCGAAGACTTCTTCGGCCGCTTCTCCAGCACCACGCTGACGATTTGCGGAATCACGTCGCCGGCCCGCTGCACCACGACGGTGTCGCCGACACGGATATCGACGCCGTCGCGGATCGGACTGCCGTCGCTGCCGATGCCCTTGATGTAATCCTCGTTATGCAGCGTCGCGTTCTGCACCACGACACCGCCGACCGTGACCGGCGCCAGCCGCGCCACCGGCGTCAGCGCGCCGGTGCGGCCGACCTGAATGTCGATGCCGTTGAGGATGGTGGTCGCCTGCTCGGCCGCGAATTTGTGCGCGATCGCCCAGCGCGGGCTGCGTGACACGAAGCCGAGCCGGTCCTGCCAGTCGAGCCGGTCGACCTTGTAGACCACGCCGTCGATGTCATACCCCAGAGTGGCGCGGTCCTCGCCGATCTGGCGGTAGAATTTCAGAACGTCCTCGACATCCCTGCACAGCTTCGTCAGCGGATTGACGACGAATCCTGATTTATCCATCCACGCCAGCATACCGGCTTGCGTATCGGCCGGCCGCTCGCTCATCTCACCCCAGGTGTAGGCGAAGAATTTCAGCGGCCGAGATGCCGTGATCGAGACGTCCTTCTGCCGCAGCGAGCCCGCCGCCGAATTGCGCGGGTTGGCGAATATGGTGTCGTCGGCTTCGGCCTGCTTCCTGTTCAGTTCCAGAAAATCCTGCTTGAGCATGTAGACTTCGCCGCGCACCTCGCAGGCCGCCGGAATATGGCGGCCCTTCAGCGCGTGCGGGATATCCTTGATGGTGCGGACATTCGCGGTGACATCCTCACCTTCAAAGCCGTCGCCCCGCGTCGCCGCGCGCACCAGTTCGCCATTCTCGTAGCGCAGCGACAGCGACAGGCCGTCGATCTTGGGCTCGGCCACGATCGCGGGCATCTCGTCGGCATCGAGCTTGAGGAAGCGGCGGATGCGATCGACGAAATCAGTGACGTCTTCGTCAGCGAAAGCGTTGCCGAGCGACAGCATCGGCACGACATGTTGCACCTTGGCAAAGCGCCCGGACGGCGCGGCGCCTACTTTTTGCGAGGGCGAGTCTGAGCTGACGAATTCGGGAAATCTGGCCTCGATAGCGTTGACGCGCTGGCGCAGCGCATCGTAGTCGGCATCCGAAATTTTCGGCGCGTCATCCTGATAATAATGTTTGTCGTGGCCCTGGACTACGAGTGCTAACCGCATCAGCTCCACCTTGGCCTGGGCCTTGGTGAGCTTGGCGACGTCGGTGAGGGGTTTCGGTTTTGCTGTCTTTGGCATGGCTGTTTGAATACGACGAAGTTTGTTCGGAGAAAAGACAGTGGAGCAACGTTCCCCGGATGCTGCGCAGCGCGTAAGCGGTGCGCTGCTGGTCCGGGGTCCATCATGGGTCCCGGCTCTGCGGAGCAGCGCTAACGCGCTGCGCCGCGTCCGGGACACGAGAAAATCAGGCCGTCGCCGCTTTCAACAACCTATCCGCCGCCGCCCTCGCCTCGGCCGTAATCTCCGCGCCGGCCAGCATGCGGGCGATTTCTTCGCGGCGGAGGTCGGCGGGGAGTGCGTTGACGCGGGTGGCGACGCGTTTGCCCTTGTCGAGGGCGTCCTTGGAAATCAGCAGATGCTGGCTGGCGCGGGCGGCGACCTGCGGCGCATGTGTCACCGCCATCACCTGGACCTTGCCGGCGAGCCGCGCGAGGCGCGCGCCGATGGCGTCCGCCACCGCACCGCCGACGCCGGTATCGATTTCGTCGAATACCAGCGTGGGCGCCGAACCGCGGTCGGACAGCACCACCTTGAGCGCCAGCAGGAAGCGCGACAGCTCGCCGCCGGAGGCGACCTTCATCATCGGGCCTGCCTTCGTGCCGGGATTGGTCTGAACCCAGAACTCGACGCGGTCGATGCCCTGCGGCCCCGGCGCATTGGCGTCGCTCTCGACCTGGGTCATGAATTTCGCGCGTTCGAGTTTCAGCGGTGCCAGTTCGGCATTGACGGCCTTGTTGAGCTTTTCGGCCGATTTGGTCCGCGCGGCCGAGAGTTTGGCCGCCGCCGCGCCATAGCGCTTGTCGGCCTCGTCCGCCACGGCTTCCAGTTTCTTCAACTGACCGGCGCCGGCATCGATCAGCGCCACGTCGGCCGCGTATTTGGCGGCGAGCGCCGCCAGACCATCCACCGGCGTCGAATATTTGCGCGAGGCGGCGCGCAGCGCGAACAGCCGCTCCTCGATCCGCTCCAGTTCGGCAGGATCGAAATCGGCGGCGGCAAGCGCAGCATTGAGATGCTGCTCGGCCTCTTCCAGCGCGTTGATGGCGATGTCGATCGCCTTTACCGCCGGCTCGACCAGATGCGGCAGATTGCCGGCGCGACGTTCGAGGCGGCGGACCGCGGCGGCCAGCGCCGGGACCGGCGAGTGGTGGCCGCCGACCGCCTCCTGCGCCTCGCGCAGATCGCTGGCGATCTTCTCGCCCTGCATCATCGTGGTGCGGCGACCGGCGAGCGCGGTTTCCTCGCCGTCCCTGGGCCGCAGCGCCTTCAGCTCATCGGAAGCGTGGCGCAGATAGTCCGCCTCGCGGGCGGCGCGCTCCATGCCGGCACGATGTTCGTCGAGCGCGCCCTTGGCGGTGCGCCGCGCCTCCCACAGCAGCTCCAGCGCCGCGACTTCCTTCTCCAGCCCGGCGAAGGCGTCGAGCAGTTGCCGGTGGGTCGCGGCATCGACCAGCGCGCGCTCGTCGTGCTGGCCGTGGATCTCGACCAGCGCGGCGCCGACCGCTTTCAGGGTCTGCACCGAGATCGACTGGTCGTTGATGAAGGCGCGGGTGCGGCCGTCGGCGAACTGCACGCGGCGGAGAATCATCTCACCGGTATCGTCGAGGCCGTTCTCGGCAAGGATTTTTACCGCCGGATGGCCCTTGGGCACATCGAACATCGCGGTGACCTGGCCCTGTTCGGCGCCATGGCGGACCAGGCCCGAATCACCGCGGCCGCCGAGCGCCAGCGCGAACGCGTCGAGCAGGATGGATTTGCCCGCGCCGGTCTCGCCGGTCAAAACCGCAAGCCCACGGGAGAACTCGATATCGAGCCGTTCGATCAGGACGATGTCACGGATCGACAGACGG
>JBBRAN010000029.1:0-4643 GCA_038206695.1 Hyphomicrobiales bacterium
GGCGACGCCGCGATCGGCCGCCTTGCGGAACCATTGCGACGCGCTCTTGTAGTTGGCGCCCTTGCCGCCGCCATCGGCGTCGAGCACGGCGAGGTTATGCATCGCCTTGGCGTTGCCGCGCTCGGCCGCCTGCAGGTAATAACGCCGCGCGATGTCGATGTCCTTCTTCACGCTGAGGCCCTTCTCGTAGAAGGTGCCGAGCCGGAAGATCGCCGGTATCACGCCGGACTGCGCCGCGCGGTCGTACCATTTCGCGGCCTCGTCGAGGTTCGCGGCAATGCCCTTGCCCTCGGCAAAGCGCACGCCGACCTCATAGGCCGCGCTCGGATCGCCCTTGATGGCGGCGGCGCGCAGCACCGGTCCGCCGATGCCGTCAGGAAGCCGTTCGCCCGGCGGGACCTGCACCATCGCGAGCTTGCCGGAGGCAGCCGGCATGGTGGGGATTGTGCCGGTGACGTCGCTGGCCGGGGCTGGCGAGGCCAGCGCCTGCGGCGGGATCGCAACGCGGGCGCTGTCCAGCGTGTTCGGCGCCGGCGTGTTGTTGGATTGACGGTCGACCGGGACCGGCGAGATCATCGAGGGCGCGGCCGCCGGCGATGCCGGCTTGGCGCTGTTCTCCGACGGCGCCGGCGGCGGCGCGACGGGATCGGCGGAATTTTCCATTGCCGGCATCGGCGGCGGGCTGCCAGTGTCGAGCAGCGTCATCGCCATCTTGAAGGTGCCGACCACGATCACGACCACGCTGGCACCGACCAGCAGCGAGCGGATCCGGGACGTCATGTTGGACGGCGTCTTGTCGCCAGCCGGGGCTAGCTTGGCGCCGATCTTGATCTTGTCGACGCCCTTGTCCTTGGCGGCGGCCTTCGCGGCCGCACGGGTGGCCTTGTCGTTGGCGGGGGCTGCTGCGGCGGCCTGCGCAGCGCGGCGGGCAGCGGCGATGAAGCTCGACGAACTGACGGGTTCTTTCGGTCCGGCCGCGATCTCGTTGATGACGCTTTCGGAAGCCGCGATCCGCTCCGACGGCGAAGACACGCGCGCGGTCGGCCGTGTGCCCGGCTCGAGCGGATGATCCGGCGGCAGATCGGGCGCAATCGCAGCCCGCGGAGCCGCGGCGTGCGGCTCCAGGATTTCGCTGATCGCGCGCGGCGGCATCGGCGGCGATGACGGCTGCGCGGCATGGAAATCGCGCGGCGCGGCGGCAAAATGCTCCTGCATCGCAGCCGGATTCGGCAGTTCCGGTCTCGGCGGCGGCGCATAGGTCTCAGGCGCGAAAGCCTCGTGCGCGAAACCCTCATGCGCGAAAGCTTTGGACGGCATCGCCGCGCGCGGGGCTTCTTCGCGCATCTCGAAGGTCGCGCGGGCGGGCGACGCCATCGGCTCGGCGGCGACCGGCGCGGCACGAACCGCGCGCAGATCGCCTTCGATCATTGCGAGGCGGTCGACGACGTGGCCGAGTGTGTTGTGAACGGTCTCCAGCGAGTCTTGCGTGCGGCGGTCGGTTTCCGACTGGCTGTGGCGGATATCGGACAATTCGCGTTTGACGGCGTCGACGATGCCGGGATCCGTTGGCTGTCCGCCGCTGCTGCGGCTGCCGTCGGCGAGCGAGACCAGGTTGGCGTGCTGCCGTTCGAGCGAGCGCTGAATGTCCAGCAGCCCTTCCTCGACCCGCCCGAGATCGACCGAGGGACCAGCGCTGCGGTCGGTGGAAGCTTCCAGCCGTTCCAGCAGATAGGACACGCGCTGTTCGAGATGGGTAAACGCCGACGCGTTGTCGTTGCCGACAGGCATGCGGTCGAGGCGTTCGCTCAGCGAGCGCAGGGCGCTTTCGACATATTCCGAATGATCGCTGGCCGCGGGGCGTTCGCGGCTTTCCAGCGACGAGGTCAGCGAGGCAAGGCGCTGCTCCAGAATGGCAAAGGAATCGCCTTTGCCATCGGCGCGGGCGACCTGGTCGACCTTGGCCGACAGCGAATGCACGTCGTCGGAAAGCCGCGCCAGCGCGTCGTTGGAGGCGACATTGGAAACGATCGCGCGCAGCGCGCCGATCGCGTCTTCGAGCTGGCGAACGGTCGACGGATCGTCGTTCGCGCGCAGGATCAGGTCGAGCTTGGCGCCGAGATTGCGGATCGCCTCGTCGTAGCCGGTGAGCTGCTCGGCCGGCGTCAGCTTGCGCAGCACGCCGTGGATTTCGCCGAGCGCGCGCTCGATGCCGGTCAGCATCTGGCCGTCGGTGCCGCTCTGGCGGCTGTCGTCGATGCGGTGGGACAGCGAACGGATTTCGTTCTCGATCGATTCGATCGCCCGGCGCGGCATCGCCTCGGTGATGGCGCGGCGGATTTCGGCGAGTTCGCCGCGGAAGGCCGCGATCGACGCCTCGATGTTCTCGGAGGGGCGCAGCGACTCGAGCTGGCTCGTGATGTTGAGCAGATGACGTTCGAGCGAGGAGAAATCCGGACCCGCGGCCGCGGATGGCGCCATCGGTGCGATCGGCGGCGCGCTGCGCGGCGGCATCTGCCGCGGCGGGCCATCGAGTTCGCTCTGCCGCGCCGCGATTTCGGCGATCGCAGCGTCGAACGAGACCGGGCTGAGCGGCGGCGACGGACGATAGACCTGGGCGGCGGCGCGCTCGACCATCTGGGCCTGCAGCTGCCGGTCCTGCGGCGGGGCCTGGCGGGCTGCGCCGGCATTTGAAATCTGCGACAGCCGCGCATCGAGGCGCGAGATGGCATCGTTGAGCTGCCGGGCCACCGTCGGCTCGGCGCGCACGGCTTCGCCGCGCGGCGGTTCGCTGCGCGGTGCGGGTTGGGAAATCTGTTCGATCTGGCGGGTGATGGAATCCAGCCGCTGGTGAATGTCGGCGACGTCGCGGCTTTCCTGGCTCGGCATCGCCGGGCCCTGATCATGCGACGGGCGAGACGCGGCCATGGCGGGTTCGCCGACGGTGGAGTTGAGCCACTCGTTCAGCGACATGCCGGCTCGGCGCGCGGCTGCCTCGGCCCTTTCGCGAACCGAGGGATCGATGCCGTCAACACTCCACGATACGCGCGAATTCATGCTCTGGTCCGGTTCCGACTCCGGCGCGACACTTGCGCCTGCAGCCTCCCCGCGCGTCCCCATCCGAGAGACAATCGAATTCCGCGCAGGTCGTCTGCCTCAGATCCTGACTTTTTCGCGTTACGGTAAAGAACGGGTTAAGGATTGCGGTTGCCGGTCAGTAAAGTTGCTGACGGGTCGTCATCGACCGCCTTTAGCCGTTGTTTTCGCGGGTTCCGCGCGGGCCGTCCTCGATCGACACGACATTGGTCCTGATCGCGCCGGCCGACAAAGCCGACAATGCGTCGAGCGCCTCCTCGCACCATTCCACCACGGCGCGCTCGTGACGGACGCCGAGACGGAGGTTGAGCAGCTTGCCGGTGTCGGCGAGCGACGCGGTGCCGTCGGGGAAGCGTTTGCTGAGGATGCGTTCGTAGCGGGAACAGCGGTCGCGGTGGTGTTCCAGCCGCGCCATCAGGTCGGTGCGCAGCGGTTCCAGGTCGACGCTGTCGAGCGCGTAAAGCCGCACCAGCAGGTCGTCCTTGATCGAGGCCGGGACGCTCGGCCGGGCGGCCCAGTGCCTGAGCGCGGCTCTTCCTTCGGGCGTGAGGGTATAGACCAGCTTGTTGGGCTTGCCGGATTGAACGACCTCGCGGCCCTGAATGTGGCCGCGGTCGCGAAGTTTTGTCAGCTCGCGGTAGATCTGCTGGTGGTCGGCCTTCCAGAAGAAGCCGATCGACGAATCGAACGTCTTGGCGAGCTCATAGCCCGTCATCGGATGTTCGGTCAGGCAGGCCAGGATTGCGTCGCCGAGGGCCAAGACGCCGTCTCTCTTTTTCGGTTTCGGGAACCGTTGACATTATGCATAAAGTTGCATATGCGTCAACGCGCATAATGGTCCGACCCGCGTGTCGCGCCTCGCCCGTCGTCGCCCGTACAGGAGACATGATGACCATGACCGCGCTCGACAAGTGGTACGGATACATGAAGTCCCATGACACGGCGGCGCTCTGGGATCTGCTGCATCCCGATGCGGTGTTCGAAAGCCCGGTGGTGCACACACCACAACGCGGCCGCGACATCACCTTCAAATATCTGGCGGGCGCCGAAAAGGTGCTGGGCGGGCCGGGCTTCAAATACACCGGCGAATGGCGCAGCGACACCGGCGCGGTGCTCGAATTCGAGAACGAAATCGAAGGCATCAAGATCAACGGTGTCGACATCATCACCTTCAGCGCCGACGACCGCATCATCCATTTCAAGGTGATGGTGCGCCCGCTCAAGGGAATGAACCTGCTGCATCGCCTGATGGGAGAACAGCTCGCCAAGGAAACTGCCAAGCAGTGACATCAGTTCGTATCGCAAAGACCCGTTGTTTGCCTGATATTTGCTGCCTCGGACCGCCGGAACCGGATAAGGTTCGGCCCCAGAACCTCACCCGATTTTCACCTAAAACATCTCCGTTGCCTCTGCCGGGAGAACACCATGCCGATCTACAAAGCCCCCGTGGAAGACGTCACCTTCCTGCTCAACGACGTGTTCCAGTTCGATCGCTACAACAATCTGCCCGGCTTTACCGACGCCTCCGCCGATGTGCGTGAAGCGATCAT
>JBBRAN010000030.1:0-3363 GCA_038206695.1 Hyphomicrobiales bacterium
GATCATCAGCGGCCCCGGCGTCGAAACCGTATCGCCGCCCAGCAGCGGGCAACCGAACTGCAAGGCATCCTCGCCAAGCGCCGCCGCGAACGGTTTTAGCCAGGCCTCGTCGGCGTTGCGCAGCGCCAGCGTCAGCACGAAGCCAGCCGGCACGGCGCCCTTGGCCGCTAGATCGCTGAGGTTCACCCGCAGCGCCTTGCGCGCGATTGTGTCTGGCGGATCGTCAGGCAGGAAATGCACGCCTTCGACGATAGCGTCCGTCGTCACCACGATGTCGTCGCCATGGGCCTTCAGCGCCGCGGCGTCGTCGTCGAGCTGAAAGGCGCCCGGATCGGTCGCGATCGGCCGAAAATAGCGCGCGATCAGCGAATCCTCGCCGGACGCGGGCTTCGCGCTAGCCACGCGCGAACTCGTCGGCGCGAAATTGCCGCGCGATCTGGTCGAGCACGGCGTTGACCATGCCGGTCTCTTCCGGTTCGACGAAGGCATGCGCGACGTCGACATATTCGGACACGACGACGCGACCGGGCACGTCCTTGCGGTGCTCCAGCTCATACGAACCCGCCCGCAACACCGCGCGCAAAATCGCGTCGATGCGTTTCAACGGCCAGCCCTTGGACAACGCGTCGTCGATCACGGGATCGAGCTTGGCCTGGTCGCGCACCACGCCGGCGACGACGTCGCGGAAGAACGCGGCTTCGGCCGGGAGATACTTTTCGCCCTCGACCTCGCCGCCGAGCCAGTGGCTTTCGAATTCTGCAAAGATGTCGTCAATGCCGGTGCCGCCGATGTCCATCTGGTAGAGCGCCTGCACCGCGGCGAGCCGCGCAGCACCCCGGCGGTTGGCTTTCTTGTCGGGACCTTTGGCCGCCTTCTTGTTGTCTGCCATCATCAGGCCTTTGCCAGCCGGCGCTTGATCCGCAGCATCGCGAGCGCCGCGCGCGCGGCGTCGCCGCCCTTGTTGAGTTCGCTGGCGCGCGCCCTCGCCCAGGCCTGCGCCTCGGTGTTGACGGTAATGATGCCGTTGCCGAGCGGGAATTTTCTGGCCACGGCCAGATCCATCAGCGCCCGCGAAGATTCCATCGAGACGATCTCGAAATGGATGGTGTCGCCCCGCACCACGCAACCGAGCGCAATGGCGGCGTCATAGGGCTTGCCGCTCGCCTCAGCGGCGTCGATCGCAATCGCGATCGCGGCCGGGACCTCCAGCGCGCCGGGTACGGTGATGACGTCATGCGTGACGCCGGCTGCCTTCAGCTCGGTGACGGCGCCTTCCAGCAGCGCATCCTGAATGTCGTCATAGAACCGCGCCTCGACGATCAGCGCGCGCGCGCCTTTGATGTCGGTCTGGTCTTTCAGCGGTGCGCGCCGTGCGTCTGCCATCAAACTACTTTCCGTCTTACTCGGTCCTCATCCTGAGGAGCGGCCTTGGCCGCGTCTCGAAGGATGGAGAAAATTTCCGGGCCTCATGGTTCGAGACGGCGCAAGCGCCTCCTCACCATGAGGGATTGGGGCGCGTTTTAAGCGCCGTATGACACCCTGTCACTTCATTTCCGACAGCCGCGCCGCATAGCGGGCCATCAGATCGACCTCGATATTGACCTCGCTGCCCGCGCGCCAGCTGCCGAGCGTGGTGACGCTGAGCGTATGGGGAATGATCAACACCGAAAACACGACATCGGCGACCGTATTCACGGTCAGCGACACACCATCCAGCGTGATCGAGCCTTTGGTGGCGATGAAGCGCGCCAGTTCCCGCGTGGTGGAGAGTTCAAACCGCGCCATATCGGGCAGATCATCGCGCTTGACGATGGTGGCGATCCCATCGGCATGGCCGGCCACGATGTGGCCGCCGAGTTCGTCGCCGATCTTCAGCGCCCGCTCGAGATTGAGTTTTGTGCCCTTGGCCCAATGTTTCGCCGTGGTCATGCCAAGCGTCTCGGCCGCGGCATCGACCTCGAACCAGGTTTTGCCACCGTCAACGCCGGAGCCCACCACGGTGAGGCAGACACCGTTGCAGGCGATCGAGGCGCCGTCGGCAATGGTCTTCCGATCGTAGACGCAGGCGATCCGCATCCGGTGCAACTGCCCTTGCACGGTCGGCGTCAGGGCGACGATCTCGCCGATGTCGGTGACTATTCCGGTGAACATTAAGCGCGCTCGTAGATGGTCAGAGTGTCCTTATCCAGCATTTCGCTAGCACGTGCCTTGAACGCAGGCGACCCAGTGATCGCCGACAGCGGCAATGCGTCCAGCGCGGGAATGCCGTCGGCGCCGATGATACCGGGGCCGCGCAGCAGCCAGATTTCGTCAACGAGGTCAGCAGCCACGAAGGACGACGCCACCCGCGCGCCGCCTTCGACCGTCAGCCGCGAAATGCCCTTTTCCGACAGCGCGCGCAGCACGGCCGCGAGATCGAGCCCGGGCGGGTTGGCCGTGGCGGCGACATGGATCACCTGCGCACCGGCCGCGCCGAGCTTGGCGGCGGCCGGGGCCTCGGCGAGGTCTGAGGCCATCACCCATAACGGGGTCTGGCGCGCGGAATGAACGAGCTTGCTGGTGCCGGATATCCGCAAGGCGCGATCCAGCACGATCCTGACCGGCGAGCGCGCTTCCATGCCCGGCAGGCGGCAGTTCAACAAGGGATCGTCTGCCAGCACCGTGCCGATGCCGACCAGGATGGCGTCGCACTGCGCGCGCAGCAGATGCACGCGCGTCCTCGCCGCCTCGCCCGTGATCGCGACCGGCTTGTGGCCGGCGGCGGCGATCTTGTCGTCGGCGGAGACCGCGAGCTTAAGGATCACGTTCGGACGCTTGTCGCAGATGCGCCTGAAGTGTCCGGCGTGATCGTGCGCGGCTTCGGCGGCACCGAGACCGACATCGACGACGATCCCGGCGGCGCGGAGTTTGGCGTGGCCCTGCCCGGCCACCTCCGGATTGGGATCCTCGATCGCCGACACCACGCGGGCGATCCCCGACGCAATCACGGCATCGACGCAGGGCGGCGATTTGCCGAAATGCGAACAGGGCTCCAGCGTGACATAGAGCGTGGCGCCCCGCGCCGCTTCACCCGCGCGCTTCAGCGCCTCGGGCTCGGCATGGGGGCGGCCGCCGGGCTGGGTCCAGCCGCGGCCGACGATGACGCCATCTTTCACCACGACGGCGCCGACGGCGGGATTGGGCCAGGTGCGGCCCTGCCCGCGCCGGCCGATCGCCAGCGCCAGCTGCATGAAGCGCTGGTCGGCGGCTTTCGCTTCCCTGGATTTCTGGGCGTACTGGTCTTCCAGAATGCGGAAGATCATTTGCGCAACGTGGCGACCCGCGCGTCGTCTTCGGCGGAGAGTTCGCCCAGCACGGCTTCAA
>JBBRAN010000031.1:0-3230 GCA_038206695.1 Hyphomicrobiales bacterium
GCCGTCATCTGCGCCGTGATATCAGGCCCGCATGATCGCTACGGCGCGCGTCTCGCGTGGGTCGCGACACTGGTCGTGCTGATCGCCGCGTTCAGGCAATTCAGCGGCAGAGACGAGCCGTCATTGTCGGCGTGACAGGAAATCCGCGACGCCCGATTTGTAGACCTTGTCGCCGACCGCGCGCATGTGGTCGCGGTTCGGGATGTCGAGCACCTCGGCGCCTGGAATGATTTGGCCGAGCGCTGCCGCCGAGCCTGCGATCTCGTCGTTGCTGCCGACCGCGATCAACACCGGCACGCTAATCCCGGCAGCCTCCTCCCGCGTCATCAGCCGCCGCGAGCCGCGCAGGCAGGCGGCGAGCGCGCGGCGGTCGGAACGGGTCTGGTCGGCAAAGGCGCGAAAGGTGCGCCCGACGGGATCGGTGACGTCTTCCAGCGAGGGCGCTTCAAGCGCCTCAGCCACGTTCTCGCCGGGCCCGCCGCCTTCAATCAGCCCGATCCCGATGCCGCCGAGTATCGCCGAACGCAGCCGCCGCGGCTTGTTCCGCGCCAGCACCGCCGTCATCCGCGAGCCCAGCGAATAGCCCATCACATCGGCGCGCGCGATCGCCAGATGATCCATCAGCGCGATGACATCGTCCGCCATCACAGCGATTTCGTATTGCGCGGCATCGTAGAGTTTCGCGGATTCGCCATGGCCGCGATTGTCGAGCGCGATGACGCGGCGGCCAGCTTTCTTCAGTTCGGAAACCCAGGTCGGATAGACCCAGTTGACGTTCTTGCTGGAGGCGAAGCCGTGCACGAGAAAAATCGGATCGCCCTCGCCTTCGTCGAGATAGGCAATTTCGACAGTGCCGTTGTGAAAACTCGGCATGATCAGTTCCATCTTCCGGGAAAATAAAATCGGCGATCGGCAATTGACCGCAAGTCTAGCCTCATTAAGTCTAGCCTCATTAAGTCTGGCCTTATCAAGTCTAGCCGTGCGCGAATGCGCCCGCCAGAGCAGGCTCAGACGGCGCGCTTGCGGCCGCCAGCTGTTTTCGCAGGCGCCGCGCTTTCTTGCGGCGCAGCCACGACTCGGTGGCGCGCTCGGTGGTCGCCTTGATCGACGACAGCACGCCGAAGAGCGCCAGCAGCGCGCCGAACACCCACATCGACAGATTGAACGCGCCGGCCGCCAGCAGCAATGCGCCGCGGCCGAGCACCTTCAAGATCGCGCGGGTCTGGCCGCCCTTGGTTTCCGCCAGCCTGGCTGCGCGGGCGACATCCTTGGGGCCCTCGGCGATCCGCAGCGTATCGAGCGCGCCGCGGGTGCCGGCCTTTTCCCCGATACGGCCGACGTCCTTGGCGAGCCGCACCAGCGCGCCAACCTTCTCGGCCCGGAACGCAGCCTTGATGGCGCTGACGCTCTCACCGGGCCGCAGCACCGAGCTCTTCATCACGGCCTGCCGCAGCATCGGCGTATCGACCACCTCGCGCGCCGAACGGCCAGCCCATTGCGTCAGCCCCTCGCCGAGCCGCCCGACCTTGCGGGCATCCTTGACCATGGTCAAACCGGCACGCACGGGTGCTGCGCCGCCGACCGAGACATAGGTCGCGGCGGTCACGGCAAGGCCCGCCGCGGCGAGGCCGAGCACCAGATGGTCGGTCTCCTCACCCATGGCGAGATGCTTGCCTTCGCGCACGACGTCACGGATGTCGCCGAACACGAAGAGGTCGCCGGCCACCGTGCCGGACAGGCTGGCGACGTCGTCGGCCGTGCCGGTGACGAGGCCGGTGGCAAAGCGTTTCGCGAATTGCGAGGTCGAGTTCGCTTCGGTCACGGCATCGACGACGCGCTTCGATAGGTCGTCGCTGAGCGCGATGTTCCTGTCGCGGACCAGTTCGACAAAGCTGGCTGCCAGATCGGCGTCGCCGGCCGCCAGCGCGGCCTCGATATTGTCGGCGACCAGCGCCGGGTTATTCCGCATAGCAGAATTGACGCCGAGATCGGCGAGCGCAACCGGGTCGTCCTGGGCCGCGAGCACGGCATAGGCGTCGCGTGCATGCGGCGCCACTTGCGCGAGCGCCGCCCCACACACCGCCATACCTGCAACCGCCAGACCGATCCGCAGCCGCCTCATTGTCGCAAAACCCCGTGTTTTCGTCTCACCTGAGATGGGTATGCCGCTTTTAAGACACAACGGCCCCGACGAAAGAAGGGCTTCTCTGGGACGACAAGATTGTGTCGAATTTGCATGAGCAAATGAGCTGCGGAAACTTCCGGGAATTCGGGCTCAAGATTCAAGTTCCATACTCTAGGAATCATCTGCACCCGCCATTATGGTGCGCTGCGTTTCAAGCGGCTGCGTCCTATCGATTGTGTCCGTCCGTCGTTGCTATTCAAGGTGAAGCTGATGTCCGATCATGTCGTCCCGCACTTCCATAACGATGCCGGCGTATCCGTGATCGAAATCGGTTCGCAGGAATTCATGTGCGTCGGTGCCAACCCGCCGTTCGATCATCCGCATGTGTTTCTCGACCTCGGCAACGACAACGAGATCATCTGCCCGTATTGCTCGACGCTGTATCGCTTTGCCGCCGACCTCGGCGCGGGCGAAGCGCGCCCCCCCGAATGCGTCCTGAAAGACAAGGTCGCCTGATCGGTCCGTGGCTGCCACCCGCACCATCATCGTCGCTGGTGCCGGGATCGGGGGACTGACAGCGTCCCTGGCCCTCGCCGCCAAGGGCTTTCGCGTCGTCGTTCTCGAGAAAGCCGAACGGCTGGAGGAAGCCGGCGCCGGCCTGCAGCTTTCGCCCAATGCCAGCCGCGTCCTGGTCGACCTCGGCCTGCAGCCGAGACTCGCCGCCCGGGCGGTGACCCCTGACGCCATCAACATCATGAGCGCGCGGGCCGGCGGCGAGATCGCCCGGCTGCCGCTGGGGGCTGCCGCCTCGTTCCGCGCCGGCGCGCCCTATTGGGTGATCCACCGCGCGGATTTGCAGAGCGCGCTGCAGGCGGCGGTCAACGACCACCCCGACATCGATCTGCGGCTCGGCTGCCAGTTCGAGGACGTGACCTCGCATGCCAAGGGGCTGACGGTGGTGCAACGCCGCGGCAATGCGCGACAGCAGGAACTGGCGGTGGCGCTGATCGGCGCCGACGGCATCTGGTCGTCGGTGCGGCATCATCTGTTTCCGGAAGTGCAGCCGCAGTTCTCCGGCCTGATCGCCTGGCGCGGCACGCTCGAT